>NZ_FOHL01000006.1:0-212575 GCF_900111545.1 Oceanicella actignis | reverse complement strand
GGGATATGGGCAAGGTTCAGGGTCGCCATGCCCGTTGCGCTCGGCGCCGCCCATGCGCCGCAGGGCGCGCCCCACATTGCCGCCGCCGCAAGCGTCGTCTCGATGCCCTCGCCGATCGGCGGCGGGCCGCCCTCGGGCGGCGCGATCAGCCGCACCGCGCCGCCCTGGTCACCGTCGATCTGCGCGACCATGGCGGACAAGCGCGCGCCGGTCGGGTGCGGCGCGGATGGGTGGAGGCGCAGGGCCGCGCCTTCTGGAAAGGCGATATGACGGCCGCGAAGATACGCTTCCGCCAGCGTGCCGCGCGCCGGGCGGGCTTCCTGCCAGATGCGCCAGGCCGCGCCGTCGCGCCGCTTGCGCTGCGCGGCAAGCTCGGCCATGCGCCGGGCTTCGGCTTCGGGATCGGGCCGCGAAGGCGCGCCGGGCGCGAGCCCGGCCGCCCGCAGGATGTCGGCGAAACCGCATCCGGCCTTGTGACAACGCAGCAAAAGCCGCCCGCCGCGCCCCTGCGCGATGCTCGGCGCCGCCTGATCGCGCCGCCGCTCGGGCTGGCAGACAGGGCGCGGCGCGAGGCGATACGCCCCGAACCACCGCCCGCCAAGGTCTTGCGTGAGGGTGCGGGCGTCAGCCATCGGCGCGCCCTCCCTTCGCGGCAAGCTCGGGGTCGTCGCCCGCAAGGGGGCGGGTTTCGATCCACGCGCAGATGTCGGTTTCCCGCCAGGCCACGGCCCGGTCGGCGATCCGCACCGCGCGCGGAAACTCGCCCCGCGCCTGCAATTCGTAGAGCCTCGAGCGCGACAGGCCCGTAAGGACCAGAACGTCTTTCAGCCGAAGAATTCTTTGAACCATAATAGTATCCATTGGCAAGAACCTAGAATCGCTAGGTCCATAATGGGATATGGATTTCGTGGAAAATATTTGCACGCGTTTCCAAGAGAATTTTTTACAAGCTTATTTATTGTCTTGCATATTGTCTATTGCCCCTGACTGGGTAGGGGTGTCGGGGTATCTGGACACCCGCAAGAACCTATCGGATCGAGGCGATGTGTGATTCAGTGGCGGCGCGGAGGTGCGGTCATGAATCCCAGCAATCTGTTCGGCCTTTCTGATCACCTTGAGGCTCTGAGCAAGCACGGCGATCCGCTCGAGGTTCTCGATGCCACGGTAGACTTCGAGTATTTCCGGGGCTGGCTGGTCGAGGGGCTCGGCTATGGTGACGGGTCCAGGGGCGGCCGGCCGCCGTTCGACCCGGTGGCGATGTTCAAGGCGCTGATCCTGCAGGCACGGCACAATCTCAGCGATGCGCGGATGGAATTCATGATCCGCGACCGGCTCTCGTGGATGCGGTTTCTGGGCTTTGATCTGGGCGCGCCAACCCCTGACGAGAACACCATCCGGCATTTCCGCAACCGGCTGACCGAGGCGGGCACGCTGAAGCGGGCGATGAAGGCGTTCGAGCGGCGCCTGCGCAAGAAGGGCTACATCCCGATGTCGGGCCAGATTGTCGACGCCCGCCTGATCCCGGCGCCCAGACAGCGCAATGCCGATGCCGAGAAGGCGGCGATCAAGGCCGGGAAAAGTGCCGCCGAGATCTGGCCCGACGAGCCGAACAAGGCCGCCCAGAAGGACCCCGATGCGCGCTGGACGCTGAAGGTCGGCGGCAGGATCCGGCATCGCCCCGACGGCACGCTCCTGCCGCAGATCGCGGCGCCGGTCTTCGGCTACAAATCCCACATCAGCATCGACCGGCGGTTTGGCTTCATCCGCGAAAGTGTCGTGACGTCGGCGTCGGAGACGGATGGGCGACAATTGCCAAATTTCATCGACCGGGAGAACACGAGCTCCGAGGTCTGGGCAGACACGGCATATCGCTCGCAAAGGAACGAGAAGTGGCTGGCCAGGCACATGATGACCAGCCGCATCCACCGGCGCAAACCGGCCGGAAAGCCGTTGCCCAGGGCGACGGCGCGGGCGAATGCGAAGAAGTCGTCGATCCGCGCCCGCGTGGAGCACGTCTTCGCGCACCAGAAGAACCGCTTCGGCCTGTTCATCCGCACGATCGGTCTGGCGCGCGCCGAGGCCAAACTGACGCTGGCCAACCTCGCCTACAACTTCGACCGCCTGATCTTGCACGAGCGCAGAAACGCCAGGGGATGAATCCGTCCGAAATCGCAGAAATCCCCCCGGATCACACCGATCCGGTCAAAGCCCCTGCCTCAACCTGCCCAAAATTGCCAAACGCGGCCAATTCAGAGGGTTGTTGCGGGTGTCCCATTGCGCCCGGCAAACCGATGCAGAACGGCTTCGTCGAAAGCTTCAATGGTCGTCTGCGGGACGAATGCCTCAACGAGCACCTGTTTGCCAACCTGCGCCATGCCCGCCATTTGATTGCGGCTTGGCGCGACGACTACAACCATCACCGTCCCCATTCGAGCCTCGACGGGCTCACCCCGCGGGAGTATCACAAACGGTCAAGCGAGGACCAAACCCTGAACAGAGCTAACGCTTAAACGCGGACTCTAAGGGGAGCAGGTCAGGGCCCGCGAAGGAGATCGCCGATCTAAAGCCCCACCGCCGCAGGCCACGCTGCGCTTAGGTTGCGTGCAGACCCTGCGCGCTCTGGCCTTCTCTTCACCCAGCTGGGCCAGAATTGCCTCGGCCAAATGGGCCCAGTTTCGAACCGGCCTTGACGTCATGGGCGGGATTGCGCCGTCATCCCGCCTTCCAGGTGCAAGTCTTCCCAGATGACATCGCTTTCTTGCCGCACAAGTCCGGCCCTGCGCGCCCGCCTCAGGCTCGTTCGGAATGCCGGCGCCTTGATTTTCGGCGAATCCCGGCCGCGTCATCGCTTGAGCGCCGATAGCCTCAAGGATTTGGACGGATGGGCAAGGTTTGGT
The DNA here is from genome assembly GCF_900111545.1 of Oceanicella actignis. Lineage (NCBI taxonomy): Bacteria > Pseudomonadati > Pseudomonadota > Alphaproteobacteria > Rhodobacterales > Paracoccaceae > Oceanicella > Oceanicella actignis. The sequence goes on along the minus strand of NZ_FOHL01000006.1, from coordinate 209,678 downwards.
CCCGCTCGCCGCAAGTCCTGGTGCGCAGCCGATCCGCTGCCTCCAGTGGCGCGCCGGAGCTCTTGCGAGGCTTCGTCCTGGTAGGAGACGAGAATCTCTTTCGCCTTGTCGCGCGCGCGCTCGGCGTCGCGCTTCAATTCAGCCCGCCGGGCGAAGCGATCGGTCACGTATTCCAGCACGCTGTCATCGTCCAGCTCGCGGCAGTCGCAGACGTGATCATAGCCGACGGTCCTGAACACGCCGACGAATTTTCGGCTGTAGGCCATCGGCGTCACGGGCACGCCCGAGGACAGGGCTGCGATGGTCGCATGCATGCGCGCGCCGATGAAGAAGTCCATGCCGGCGATGTAGCTCTTCGCCTCGATCGGCGACGAGAAGACCGGAGCGACCCGAACATGGGGATGCTCGGCCTGCAGCTGCTCGGCGACGCGTTGATCGTCCTCGACGGGGATGTGCCTGGACTGGACATGCCCGATGAGATGAATCTCGGCGTTCTCATGTTCAGAGAGGCGCTGGATCAGCCTTCGCACCACACTCGGATAGTCGCATTTTAGCGAGAACTGGTTCTTTCCCGAGTAGCCGCCGTTGAACAGCAGCCCAGACACGTTCAGCCCGATGCGCACCTTTCCATCGTTCTTGCGCGGGGGCGCTTCGTAGGGCAGGCCCATGGCGACGTCCGTGCACTGGACGACGCGTCTGCGGATGCCCAGATCTTCGAGGAACCTGGTCGAAAGATCGTCGCGCGTGAAAATGGCGCGGCTTCGGTTCATCGCGATGCGCGCCAGCGGACGTGACCACCACTTGTCGAAGGGGCCGATCGTCTGGGGCGACAGCACCAACGGCTTGCCCGCGGCGATGACCCGCATCTTGCTGATCCACAGCGTGAAGAAGCGCTTCAGGCCGTAAATGTCCGCGAAGCTGTCTCCGCCTCCGATGTCGAAGACGATGTCGCAGCGCCTGACGTCGGCCGCGATCTTGCCGCCCGGGCGAACGAGATCGCGTGTTCGGAAAGGGCGGTTCTCGACGTCCGGCGCCTCCAGATACAGGGGGCGGGGATCGCGCCAGCCCAGCACCAGGAAATGGGGCTCCAGCCCGCATTGCCTGGCGGCTCTGCGCAGAATGTCGATATTGGCCAGGGTGAGCGCCCCGACGCCAAGATTGTCCGAGTTCAGGGAATGCCAGAACAGGCCGATGGTCACGCGACGCGAAGCTTCCAAGCGAATATCCTTTCGACAATGTCGGCCGGCCGCGCGGCGCGACCGCCGAGGCGCGCTCTTCCCCTCCCGCCCTGAGGCAACCTGCTTGCAAATGCGCCCGCCTGTGTCAAGTTACGCGGCCCATGACGAAGGGATCGAAGCATGTCATTTCTCGATCGTGTCGAGCGCGGACGATTGTGCGCGGGATGCGGGGGCTGCGCGTTGCTGTCGGACGGGGCGTTGCGCATGGAGCGGACGCCGCCCGGGTTCCTGCGGCCCGTCCCGCAGGGGCCGTTGAGCCGCGAAGCCGAGGCGCGGATCGCCGCCATATGCCCCGCTCTCGGGCAGAGCGTCGCGGCCGAGGGCAGGCCCGACGACGTGCTCTGGGGGCCCTCCCTGGCCATGCACGAGGCCTGGGCGCAGGATGAAGAGCTCCGCTTCACGGGGTCTTCGGGCGGGGCGCTGTCGGCCGTGCTCGTTCATCTGCTCGAGAGCGGAAAGGTCGACGCGGTGGTGCAGACGGCCGCGGATCCGGCCGATCCGGTCGCGAACCGAACGGTGATCTCGACCTCGCGCGCCGAGGTCCTGGCCGCCGCCGGATCGCGCTACGCGCCCTCGGCCCCCCTGGCCGCGCTCGGCCCCTGCCTGGAGGACGACCGCATCTATGCCTTCGTGGGCAAGCCATGCGACGTGGCGGCCCTGCGCGCGCTGGCGCGTCTTGATCCGCGCGTGCGCGCGCGTTTTGCGTTCATGCTGTCGTTCTTCTGCGCCGGCGTGCCGTCGCTTTCCGGCGCGCAGGAGGTGCTCCTTGCGCTGGGCGTCGCCCCTGACGAGGTGGCCGCGTTCCGCTATCGCGGCAGGGGTTGGCCGGGCCGGGCGGCCGCGCGGCTCAGGAATGGCGAGGAGCGCTCGATGAGCTATCACGAAAGCTGGGGCGGAATCCTGTCGCGGCATGTTCAGGTCCGGTGCAAGATTTGCGCCGACGGGACCGGCATGGCGGCGGACCTTGCCTTCGCCGATGCCTGGCAGACCGACGAGAAGGGCTACCCCCTGTTCGAGGAGCGCGACGGAGTCAGCCTGGCGGTCGCGCGAACGCGGGCGGGCGAGGCGTTGTTGCGCGAGGCCGCCGAAGCCGGCGCGTTGTCGCTGCGCCCGTTCGATCGCGGGCGGCTCGAGGCGATGCAGCCCGGGCAGGCTGGTCGCCGCAAGGCGCTGCTGGCCCGGCTGGCGGGGCGCCGTCTGGCCGGGCGCCCGGTTCCGCGCTATCGCGGGCTGCATCTGCTTGCGGCGGCGCGGCGCGGCGGCGTCGCCTCCAATCTGCGCAATCTGCTCGGATCTCTGCGCCGCGCGCTTCTTGCGGACGAGCGCTGAGCCATCCTTCGCCACATCGTCGGCGCGCCGGCGTCCTTGCGGGGGGGGGCGGATGGGCGGGGCGGATGGGCGGGGCGGATGGGCGGGGCGCCGGTCAGGGCAGGGCGCAGGCGCCGCGGCCCGTCTGCGCCAGGTCGGCCGCGCCCGCGGCGATGGCGGCTGCGCGGCGTTGCATGAAGGGCGACGGGCGCGTCGGGTCGCGGTCCCTGGGGGCGGGCAGGGCGGCGGCGATCAGCGCCGCCTGGCGCGGCGTCAGGCGCGCCGCCGGGCGGCCGAACCAGGTCTGCGCCGCCGCTTCGATCCCGAACAGGCCCGGGCCCGTTTCGGCGATGTTCAGATAGACCTCGAGAATGCGCCGCTTGGGCCACAGGGCCTCGATCAGCAGCGCGAAGCCCGCTTCGAGCGCCTTGCGCGCCCAGCTGCGCGCGGGCCAAAGGAAGGCGTTCTTGGCCGTCTGCTGCGTGATGGTCGAGCCCCCGCGCAGCCGCCCGCCCCGGGCGTTGTCGCGCCACGCCGCGCGAACGGCCGTCCAGTCGATGCCCCAATGATCGCAAAAGCGCGCGTCCTCGGCCGCCAGAAAGGCCAGCGGCACATGGGGCGGCAGCGTCGACAGGCGCACCGGCGCGCGGCGCACCGCGCCCAGGCGCGCGCGCTCGGCCTCGATGAGCGGCGTGGTCGGCGGGTCGACGAAGCGATAGGCCAGGACCCAAAGCGTCGCCGCCGCCGCAAGGCTGGCCAGGACGCGCCCGGCCAGCCGCGCCGCGCGCCGCATGGGGCGCGCGCGCCGCGTCAGGCGACCCCCGCCGCCGCCTCGTCGGTGAGCGGGTGCTCGAGCCGCGAGAGCATCTCCTTCGGGCAGACCTGCACGAAGCGTTCGCGCTCGTTCTCCCAGTCGCGCAGCATGCGCTTGCCCAGCGGCGAGCCGGTCTGCTCGACATGCTCTTCGATCATGGCGTGCAGCACGGCCTCCCAATGCACCGAGCGCAGCTTCTGAACGATCAGCGTCTCCATGTTGGCGCGGGCCACGAAGTCGCCGTCGGCGTCATGCACGAAGGCCATGCCCCCGGTCATGCCGGCGCCGAAATTGTCGCCCACGCGCCCCAGGATGACGGCAAGCCCGCCGGTCATGTATTCGCAGCCATTCGAGCCGCAGCCCTCGACCACCACCTTCGCGCCCGAATTGCGCACGCAGAACCGCTCGCCCGCGCGGCCGTTGGCGAACAGCTTGCCGGCCGTGGCGCCGTAAAGGACGGTGTTGCCGATGATCGTGTTCTCTTCGGGCCGCAGGGGCGAGCCCAGCGGCGGACGCACGACGATCACGCCGCCCGACAGCCCCTTGCCGACATAGTCGTTGGCGTCGCCGTGGACCTCGAGCTTGAGGCCCGGCGCGGCGAAGGCGCCCAGGCTCTGCCCGGCCGAGCCGTTGAGCTTGACCGTCAGGTGCCCCTCCTGCAGCTCGTTGCGCATGCCGAAGCGCCGCACGATGTGCGAGGACACGCGCGTGCCGATCGAGCGCAGCGTGTTCTGCACGGTGTAGCTCAGCTCCATCTTCTCGCCGTCCTTGAAGAAGGGCTGGGCGTCGCGCACGATCTGCGCGTCGAGCGTGTCGGGCACCTCCTGGCGCGGGCGATTGCGGTCGTAGCGGATGTGCTCGGCCTCGTCGATGGTGACGAGCATCGGATTGAGGTCCAGATCGTCCAGATGCGCCGCCCCGCGCGACACCTGCGCCAGCAGGTCGGCGCGGCCGATCACCTCGTCCAGCGAGCGCGCGCCGATCGAGGCCAGGATCTCGCGCACCTCCTGGGCGTAGAAGGTGATCAGGTTCACGACCTTGTCGGCCGTGCCCGTGAACTTCTCGCGCAGGCGCGGATCCTGGGTGCAGACGCCCACCGGGCAGGTGTTGGACTGGCACTGGCGCACCATGATGCAGCCCATGGCGATGAGCGCGGCGGTGCCGATGCCGAACTCCTCGGCGCCCATCATGGCCGCGATCACGATGTCGCGCCCGGTGCGCAGGCCGCCGTCGGTGCGCAGCGTGACGCGATCGCGCAGGTTGTTCAGCGCCAGCACCTGATGCGCCTCGCTCAGCCCCATCTCCCAGGGCAGGCCGGCGAACTTGATCGAGGTGGCGGGCGACGCGCCCGTGCCGCCGTTGTGCCCCGAGATCAGGATCACGTCGGCCTTGGCCTTGGCCACGCCCGCCGCGATGGTGCCCACGCCCGTGGCCGCGACCAGCTTCACGCAGACCTTGGCGTCGGGGTTGATCTGCTTGAGGTCGTAGATCAGCTGCGCCAGGTCCTCGATCGAGTAGATGTCATGGTGCGGCGGCGGCGAGATCAGCGTCACCCCGGGCGTCGAGTGCCGCAGCTTGGCGATCATCTCGGTGACCTTGAAGCCGGGCAGCTGTCCGCCTTCGCCGGGCTTGGCGCCCTGGGCGATCTTGATCTCGAGCTCCTCGCAATGGTTCAGGTATTCGGCCGTCACGCCGAACCGGCCCGAGGCCACCTGCTTGATCTTGGCCGAGGCGTTGTCGCCGTTGGGCAGGGGGTGGAAGTGGCGCGGGTCCTCGCCGCCCTCGCCGCTGTCCGACTTGGCGCCGATGCGGTTCATGGCGATGTTGAGCGTGCGGTGCGCCTCGGGGCTGAGCGCGCCAAGGCTCATGCCCGGCGTCACGAAGCGCTTGCGGATCGAGGTGATGCTCTCGACCTCGTGCAGCGGCACGGGCTTGCGGTCATGCTTGAAGTCCAGCAGGTCGCGCAGGTGAATGGGCGGCTGGGCGCGCATCCCCTCCGAGTAGCGGCGCCAGAGATCGTAGTCGCCGGTGGCGCAGGCCTTCTGCATCATGTGCATCAGCTGCGCGCCCCAGGCGTGGACCTCGCCGCTCTTGCGCGCCTTGTAGAAGCCGCCCACGGGCAGCACGTCGCGCCCGCGGCGGAAGGCCTCGGCGTGCAGGGCCTCGATCTTGCGCTGGATGCCGGCCACGCCGATGCCCGAGATGCGCGAGGGCATGCCGGGGAAATACTCGGCCACCATGGCGCGGCTCAGGCCCACGGCCTCGAAGTTCAGCCCGCCGCGATAGGACGAGATGACCGAGATGCCCATCTTGGACATGATCTTCAGCAGGCCCTGGTCGATCGCGTTGCGATAGCGCGCCGTCGCCTCGTCCAGCGACATGTCCAGAAGGCCGCGCTCGATGCGGTCGGCCAGGCTGTCCTGCGCCAGATAGGCGTTGACCGTGGTCGCGCCGCAGCCGATCAGCACGGCGAAATAATGCGGGTCGATGCACTCGGCCGAGCGCACGTTCAGCGAGCAGAAGGTGCGCAGCCCCTGCTTGACCAGCCAGGAATGCACCGCCGAGGTGGCCAGGATCATGGGCATGGCGGCGCGCTCGGCGTTCTGCCCCTCGTCGGTCAGGATGATGTGGCCGACGCCGGCGCGCACGGCCTCTTCGGCCTCGGCGCGGATGCGCTGCAGCTCGATGCGCAGCGTGCTGCGCCCCTCGGCGTCGTTGCCGCGGCCGACGGGGAAGGTGCAGTCGATGCGCCGCGCCGAGTCGCCGAACGCCTCGAGCAGCTTCTCGAACTGGCCGTTCGAGACGAAGGGGCTGTCGAGGATCAGGATCTCGGTCTGGCTGCCGTCCTGGTCGAGCACGTTCTTCAGGTTGCCGAACCGCGTCTTGAGCGACATCACGCGATGCTCGCGCAGGCTGTCGATGGGCGGGTTGGTGACCTGGCTGAAGTTCTGGCGGAAGAAGTGGCTCAGCGGGCGGTAGCGCTCGGACAGCACCGCGGCGGGCGTGTCGTCGCCCATCGAGGCGATGGCCTCCTTGCCGTCCTCGGCCATGGGGTGAAGGATCGTCTCGAGCTCCTCGATCGTGTAGCCGGCGGCGATCTGGCGCTTGCGCAGCTCGTCGCGGGCGAACAGGCGCGGCTCGGGCGCCTTGGCGGTGGCGCTCAGATCGGCCACCTTCTCGACCCACTCGCCGAAGGGGGCCGAGGCGGCCAGCTCGTCCTTGATCTGCGCGTCATGCAGCAGCACGCCGCGCGCCATGTCCACGCCCAGCATCTGGCCGGGGCCAAGGGCGCCCTTCTCCTTCACCGTGGTCTCGTCGGTGGGCACCATGCCCGCCTCGGAGCCGGCGATCACCAGCCCGTCGCCCGTGACCACGTAGCGCATGGGGCGCAGGCCGTTGCGGTCCAGCCCCGCGCACACCCAGCGCCCGTCGGTCATGGCCAGGGCGGCGGGGCCGTCCCAGGGCTCCATGACCGAGTTCGAATAGGCATACATCTTCTCCCACGCCTCGGGCATCTTGGTGGCGGTCTTGGACCAGGCCTCGGGCACCAGCATGGTCTTGGCCATGGGGGCCGAGCGGCCGGCGCGCACCATCACCTCGAACACCGCGTCGAGCGCGGCCGAGTCCGACGAGCCGTTGGGCACGATCGGCTTGATGTCCTCGGCCATGTCGCCGAAATAGTTCGACGCCATGCGGATCTCGTGGCTCTTGAGCCAGTTGAGGTTGCCCTTGAGGGTGTTGATCTCGCCGTTATGGGCCAGCATGCGGAAGGGCTGCGCCAGCCACCACTGCGGGAAGGTGTTGGTCGAATAGCGCTGGTGATAGATGGCGAAGGCGCTTTCGAAGCGCTCGTCCATCAGGTCGGGGTAGAAGACCGAGACCTGCTCGGCCAGCATCATGCCCTTGTAGATGATCGAGCGGCACGACAGCGAGCAGATGTAGAAGCCGTTGATCTGGCGCGCGGCCACGGCCTTCTCGATGCGGCGGCGGATGACGTAGAGTTCGCGCTCGAAGGTCTCCTCGTCCACGTTCTTGGCGTTCGAGATCAGGATCTGCTCGATCTCGGGGCGGGTGGCGTTGGCCTTCTCGCCCAGGCACGCGACGTCCACCGGCACATGGCGCCAGCCGTAGATGTAGTAGCCCATGCGCAGCACCTCGCTTTCGACGATGGTGCGGCACGCCTCCTGCGCGGCGAAGTCGGTGCGCGGCAGGAACACCTGGCCGACGGCGATTAGGCGGTCGTCGGGCTCGTGTCCCGTGCGGCGGATCTGGTCGTGGAAGAAGGCGACCGGGATCTGGATGTGAATGCCCGCGCCGTCGCCCGTCTTGCCGTCGGCGTCGACCGCGCCGCGATGCCACACGGCCTTCAGCGCGGCGATGCCCGCCTCGACCACCTGGCGGCGCGGCTTGCCGTCGATGGCGACGACGAGGCCAACGCCGCACGAGGCATGCTCGTCCTCTTCGCGATACATGCCCTCGGCGGCAAGGCGCTTGCGCGCGGCTTCGTGGCGGGCGGCCCATTCGGCGTCATACTTGGTCATGGTCTTGGTCCCCTGCGGCGGGTGCGCGGCGGCGGCGCGGCATGTCGGGCGCGCGCGGCGGCGCATGGCGTGGCGAGTGCGAAGCGCGGCGCCGCGGCGGGCGCCGCGCGGCTCATTCGGCGGCGGCCGGGCGGCGCTCGGCGGCTTCCAGCTCGGCGGCGATGGCCTCGGCGGCCTCGCGGCCGTCGCGGATGGCCCACACCACCAGGCTGGCGCCGCGCACGATGTCGCCCACGGCCCAGACGCCCGGCATGGCCGTGCGATGGGTGCGGTGGTCGGCGCGGATGGTGCCCCAGCGCGTGACCTCGAGCGCGGGCTCGTTCCACAGGGCCGGCAGGTCCTCGGGCTCGAAGCCCAGCGCCTTGATCACCAGGTCGGCCGGTTCGGTGAACTCGGAGCCGGGGATCTCTTCGGGGGCGCGGCGGCCGCTGACGTCGGGCTCGCCCAGGCGCATGCGGATCACGCGCACGCCGCGCACGCGCTCGTCGCCGACGAAGCCCTTGGGCGCGGTCTGCCAGACGAATTCGACGCCCTCTTCCTCGGCGTTGGCGACCTCGCGCATCGAGCCGGGCATGTTGGCGCGGTCGCGGCGGTAGAGGCACTTGACCGATTTCGCGCCCTGGCGGATGGCGGTGCGCACGCAGTCCATGGCCGTGTCGCCGCCGCCGATCACCACCACGGCCTTGCCGGCGGCGTTCAGCTCGCCCGAGTCGAAGGCCGGAACCTCGTCGCCGAAGGACTTGCGGTTGGCGGCGGTCAGATATTCGAGCGCCGGCACGATGCCGGGCAGGCCCGCGCCGGGGCCGCCGATGTCGCGCGCCTTGTAGACGCCGGTGGCGATCAGCACGGCGTCGTGACGCTCGCGGATCTGGGCGAAGGACAGATCGTCGGGGCCGTCGCCGCCGACGTTGCAGTTGCGCACGAAGCGCACCCCGCCCTGTTCGAGCTGGGCGATGCGGCGCATGACCACGTCCTTCTCCAGCTTGAAGCCGGGGATGCCGTAGGTCATCAGCCCGCCGGGCCGGTCGTAGCGGTCGTAGACCGTCACCTGAAAGCCCATGCGGCGCAGCGAGTCGGCCGCGGCCAGGCCGCCGGGGCCGGCGCCGATCACGCCGACGCTGCCCGCGCGCTCGGCGGCGGGGGCGATGGGGCGCACCCAGCCGCGCTCCCAGGCCTCGTCGGTGATGTATTTCTCGATCGCGCCGATGGTGACGGTGCCGTGGCCCGACTGCTCGATCACGCAGTTGCCCTCGCAAAGGCGGTCCTGGGGGCAGATGCGGCCGCAGATCTCGGGGAAGGTGTTGGTCAGCTGCGCCAGCTCGTAGGCCTCCTGCAGGCGGCCTTCGGCGGTCATCTTGAGCCAGTCGGGGATGTTGTTGTGCAGCGGGCAATGCGCCTGGCAGAAGGGCACGCCGCATTGCGAGCAGCGCGCGGCCTGCTCGGCGGCCTTGGCGTCGGCGAACTCGCGGTAGATCTCGTGGAAATCGCGGCGGCGCTCTTCGGGCGGGCGTTTCTCCGGCATGGCGCGCGGGACGTCCACGAATTTGAGCATCTTCTCGGCCATGTCGTTCGCCCTCCCTGGCTGTGCGTCGCGGGGTGGCCGCGGCGGTCGGCTGCGCGGCTGCGGCGTCTTTTAGCGCAAGTGCGGCGCCCTGAAAAGTCATTATTGCTGACGTAAAGCGCGATCCCCGTCGCGAGGGCGGCGCGGCGCAGCGCCGCGGCGGGTCAGGAAATGGCATAATGGCTGACCTATAGCCCGGCGCCGGCCTTGGCGCTTGCGGCGGCGCGCCCGGCGCGGTTTACATCGCGCGTCGTCCCTCATCCGCGCGAAAGGCCGCCCGATGCCGTTTCTGGACCTGATCCTGCTGTCGATCATACAGGGAATCACCGAGTTCCTGCCCATCTCGTCCTCGGCGCATCTGATCCTGTTTCCGGCGCTGACGGGCGAGGCGGATCAGGGCCTGGCGGTGGACGTGTCCGTTCACGTGGGCACGCTGGCGGCGGTGCTGATCTATTTCCGCGCCGAGTTCGCCGAGGCTTTCGTCGGCGCGGCGCATGTGCTGCGGGGCCGTTTCGGCACGGCGCAGGCGCGGCTGGCGCTGCTGCTGGCGCTGTCCACCCTTCCGGTGGTCGCGGCGGGGCTGGCCGTGAAGCTGAGCGGCGCCGACGAGGCCATGCGCTCGGTCGAGGTCATCGCCTGGACGACGATCGTGTTCGGCGCGCTGCTGTGGGCGGCGGATCGCTACGCCCCGCGCCGCCGCGGCTGGCGCGAGTGGAGCTGGCGCGACGCGGCGCTGATGGGCGCGGCGCAGGCGCTGGCGCTGGTTCCGGGGGTGTCGCGCTCGGGCGTGACGATGACGGCGGCGCGATGGCTGGGCTACGAGCGCACCGATTCGGCGCGGCTGTCGCTGCTGATGTCGGCGCCCACCATCATCGCCGCCGGCGCGCTGACGGCGCGCGATCTGGCGCGCTCGGGCGACTCCGGGCTCGGGTTGGATGCGGCGATCGGCGCGGGGCTGTCCTTTGCGGCGGCGTTGCTGGCGCTGTGGGCGATGATGCGCATGCTGCGCAGCTGGAGCATGACGCCCTTCGTCCTTTACCGCTTCGCCCTGGGCGCGGCGCTGATGATCTACGTCTACGCCTGACGGGCGGGCGCGAGGGGGCGCGAAAAGGGCGCGAAAAGGCCGGGGCGTCCGCCCGGACGGCCCCGGCCCTTGCGGCCGCCGAAACGGCCCGGCGCGCGGCGGGTCAGCCGCGCAGGTGGCGCAGGCGCCGCGCCTGCTCGGTCACGCGCGCATACTGGCCGTAGGGACGATAGACGTAGAGATAGGCCTCGAGTTCGGCCTCGAGCGCCGTCGGCGCGATGCCCAGCGCCGCAAGGCCCGGCGCGTCGGGCGCGGCGACGTTGTCGCGCGACAGCTGCCGGATCTGGTCCAGCGTCAGCACGCGGTTGGGGACAAGCCCGAAGGTGATCGTCTCGACCGCCGACAGCGTGCGCGCCATCAGCCGCGCCAGCGCAAGCGGCACGTCCACGATCAGGCGGCGGCGGCGGATGATGCGCAGCATCAGCTCCATCAGCTCGCGGAAGGTGCGGATGTCGGGGCCGCCCAGCTCGTAGGTCCCCGGCGCGGCCTCGCCGGCGGCGCAGCGCGCGGCGGCCTCGGCCACGTCGTTGACATAGACCGGCTGCAGCCGCGTGCGCCCGCCCACGATCGGCAAGACCGGCGAGATGCGCGCCATGGCCGCGAAGCGGTTGAAGAACTGGTCCTCGGGGCCGAACACAACCGAGGGCCGAAGAATGGTCGCGCCCGGGAAGGCCTTGCGCACCGCCGCCTCGCCCAGCCCCTTCGAGCGCGCATAGTCGCTGTCCGATTCGGGGTCGGCGCCGATGGCCGAGACGTGGACCAGCGTGCGCGCGCCCTCTTCGGCCGCGATTCGCGCGACGCGCTCGGCGCCCGCCACATGCACGTCGTCGAAGCCCTGGCGCGGTTCGGCGAACAGGATGCCCACGCAGTTGATCACCGCGTCCGCGCCGCGGATCGCCGCGCGCGTCGAGGCGTCGTCGCGGATGTTGGCCTGGATGGGCACGACCTGCCCGACATCGCCGTAGGTCTGGGTGAAGAGGGCCTCGTTGGGGCGGCGCACCGCCACGCGCACGCGCCAGCCGCGGCGCGCCATGCGCTGGACGACGTAGCGGCCGATGAAGCCGGAGCCGCCGAAGATGGTGACGATGGGAGCCGTCTTCGTCATGTCTGCCTCTCACTTGCGCGGGCCGGCCGGCGGCCGGTTCTCTGAACGCGTGCGGCGGGCGCGGCGGGCCGGGGCGCGCCGCGGCTGCGCGGCCGCGGTCGAACTCGCGCCCTGATTATGCGCTGGCGCGGCGCGGAACAAGTGATTTGCGCCCGATTCCCGCCCATCCGCGCCCCGCCGCGTGGGGCGGGGGGCGGCGGCGACGCCGGGCGCGCGGGAATCGTCCGCGCTTGCCGCGCCCCATGCGGCGGCGCCCCGCCGGCGGGTCCGGCGGCCGGATGGCCCCGCGTCGCGGCCGGTCGGCGAGGCGCTGCGCGGCGGCGGGGGCGACCGACGCCGCGCGCCGCATCGTTCGCGCGCGCCGCATCGTTCCGCGCCGCGCGGGGGGCGCGGCCTTCCCGCGGCCCATTTCGCGGCTCCGGCCCGCCTTCGGCCCGGGGGCGGGGCGGGCGGCGCCGGGCCGCGATTGGCTTGGCGAAAAAAATCGGCGAAAGGGGCGTTGACACGGCGCGCCGACTCTCCTAGAAGCCCGCTCACCGAGCGACACCTGCCCAGGTGGCGGAATTGGTAGACGCGCTAGCTTCAGGTGCTAGTGTCCGAAAGGACGTGGAAGTTCGAGTCTTCTCCTGGGCACCATATCTCTCCCGCGGCCGAAGGCCGGACGGCGCAAGAGCCGCGGCCCATCAGCGAGGAGAGCATGACGGTTCATCACCACATCGGCGACCTTCCCGACGGGCTGCATCTGGGCCCGGTCGTGGCCATCGACACCGAGACGATGGGCCTCAACCCCCATCGCGACCGGCTGTGCGTGGTGCAGCTTTCGGCCGGGGACGGCGACGCGCATGTGATCCAGATCCCGCCCGACAGCTACGAGGCGCCGAACCTGACCGCCATGCTGGCCGATCCGGGAACGCTCAAGCTGTTCCATTTCGGCCGCTTCGACATCGCCGTGCTGGCGCATCGCTTCGGCGTGGTGGCGCGGCCCGTCTGGTGCACCAAGATCGCCTCGAAGCTGGTGCGCACCTACACCGACCGCCACGGGCTGCGGAACCTGTGCCAGGAGCTGATCGGGGTGGACATCTCGAAGCAGCAGCAAAGCTCGGACTGGGGCGCGGCCGAGCTGACGCGCGCCCAGCTCGACTACGCCGCGTCGGACGTGCTGCACCTGCACCGGCTCAAGGCCGAGCTCGAGCGCATGCTCGAGCGCGAGGGGCGCGCGCGTCTGGCGGCCGCGTGCTTCGAGTTCCTGCCCGACCGGGCCCTTCTGGACCTCGAGGGCTGGCCGGAAGAGGACATCTTCGCCCATTGATCCGCGCCGTTCGGGCCGCCGGGCTGGCGGCGGGCGGCGCGAAGGCCTATCTGATCTGAACGCCACGGCCGGGCGCTCCGGCCGCGACCGCGGGAGAGGAACCAGTGATCGACGCCCTGATCGAAGCCGGCCGCGCCCGGCCCGCCGACCCCGCCGCCCAGCGCGCGGCCGACATCGCCGCCGGGCGCGAGGTGCTGCGAATCGAGGCGCAGGCGTTGGCCCAGCTCGAGGGCGCGCTGGGCGACAGCTTCGCCGACGCGGTGCAGGCCATGATCGACTGCAAGGGGCGCATCGTGGTCTCGGGCATGGGCAAGTCGGGCCATGTGGCGCGCAAGATCGCCGCCACCCTGGCCTCGACGGGCACGCCGGCGCAGTTCCTGCATCCGGCCGAGGCCAGCCATGGCGATCTGGGCATGCTGACGCGCCAGGACGTGGCGCTGGTGCTGTCCAATTCCGGCGGCACGCCCGAGCTGGCCGACGTCATCGCGCATACCCGCCGCTTCGGCATTCCGCTGATCGGCGTGGCCAGCCGGCCCGAAAGCCCGCTTCTGCGCGCGGCCGACATCGCGCTGGTGCTGCCGCGCGCGCCCGAGGCGTGCTCGGTGGGCATGGCGCCCACCACCTCGACGACGCTGACCATGGCGCTGGGGGATGCGCTGGCGGTGGCGCTGATGAAGCGGCGCCGGTTCACGGCCGAGCATTTCCGCCTGTTCCATCCGGGCGGCAAGCTTGGCGCGCAGCTGGTGCATGTGCGCGACCTGATGCATCCCGAGGACGAGCTGCCGCTGGTGGCCGAGGACGCGCCCATGACCGAGACGCTGCTCGAGATCACGCGCCGCGGCTTCGGCGTCGCCGGCGTGGTGGATGCGGCGGGCGACCTTGTCGGGGTGATCTCGGACGGCGACCTGCGGCGCAACATGGAAGGGCTTCTGGCGCGCGTCGCCGGGCAGGTGGCCACCCGCGCGCCCGCCACCATCGCCCCCGACCGCCTTGCGCAGGAGGCGCTGGCGCTGATGAACCAGCGCAAGGTCACGGCGCTGTTCGTGGTCGATCCCGCGCAGGGGCGCCGGCCGCTGGGGCTGCTGCACGTGCATGACTGCCTGCGCGCCGGGCTCGACCAGGTCTGAGCCGATGGCCCGCGCCGCATATGCGGGCCGCTCGCGCATGGTGCGGCGGCTCAAGATCGCGCTGCCCCTCATGGCGCTGGCCCTGCTCAGCGCGCTGTTCCTGTGGCCGCGCGCGCGCGGGCCGGTGTCGGGGCTGCGCTACTCGACCGCGGATCTGGCGCGGCTGGGGCAGGGCATGGCGGTCGAGAGCCCCAGCTTCACCGGCCGCACGGAGCAGGGCGAGCCTTTCGTCGTGCGCGCGGCGGTGGCGCGCCCGGACGCGCCCGATCCGGCCGAGGTGGCGCTCGAGCGGGTCGAGGCCAGCCTTGAGCGGCGCGACGGCGCGCAGGTGACGCTGAGCGCGGCTCAGGGGCGCATCGGCGTGCACGAGCAGACGCTGGCGCTCGAGGGCGGGGTGGTGCTGCGCAGCTCGGACGGCTACGAGGTGACCGCGCCCAGCCTCAGCGCGGATCTGCGCGGGCGCTCGGTGAGCGCGCCGGGGCCGGTGCGCGCGGTCGGGCCGGCCGGCGCGATCGAGGCCGGCGCCTTTCGCGCCGCGCGCGTCGAGGCGCCGCGCCCCGGCGCCGCGGTCCCCGAGGGCCTTGCGCCTGGCGATTACTTTTGGTTCGAGAAGCGGGTAAGGGTGACGTATGATCCTGCCGCCGCGCGCGAAGGGCGCGCGCGCAGGGATTGACGAACGCGCGCGAAGGGTGCGCGCGGGGCTTGACGAAGCGGCCGGCCCGCAGCGGGCGCCGAAGGGGGAGTTTGACGCGCATGGCCTTGCTCAGATCGATCGTCGCGGCCGCCGGCATGGCGGCGCTTGTCGGGGCGGGCGCCGCGGCGCAAAGCGCGAATCCCTTCGGCTCGTTCAAGCATGACGCGACGCAGCCGATCGAGGTGACCGCCGACAGCCTGATGGTCGACAGCGCGCGCCGGCAGGCGACCTTCTCGGGCAATGTGGTGGCGGGGCAGGGCACGCTGCGCCTGACGGCCGACAAGGTGGTGGTCTCATACGGCGGCGAGGGCGGCGGCCAGGGGGCGGCGCCGGGAACCGGGCGCATCGACCGCCTGCGCGCCGAAGGCTCGGTGTTCCTGTCCAACGGCGCCGAGACGGCCAGCGGCGCCTGGGCCGAATACGACGTGGTCGGCGGCAAGGTCGAGATGGGCGGCGGCGTTACCCTGACCCAGGGTGACAACGCCATCCGCGGCGAGCGGCTGAGCATCGACCTCAACGCCGGGGTCGGCCAGATCTCGGGCGGGCGCGTGCAGTCGGTGTTCACCCCCGGCGCGGCCGGCAACGACAAGTGACCGCTCCCATGACGCAGGACGCTCCTGCGCGGGCCGAGGCCGGCCTGCGCGCCCGCGACATCGCCAAGAGCTACCGCCGCCGCCCGGTCGTGCGCGGCGTGTCGCTCGAGCTTCGCCGCGGCGAGGCCGTGGGCCTGCTCGGGCCCAACGGCGCGGGCAAGACGACGTGCTTCTACATGATCACCGGCCTCATCGCCGCAGATGCCGGCGCGATCGAGCTGGACGGGCGCGACGTGACCGAGCTGCCGATGTATCGGCGCGCGCGCCTTGGCCTTGGCTACCTGCCGCAAGAGGCCTCGATCTTTCGCGGTCTGACGGTCGAGGAGAACATCCGCGCCATTCTCGAGCTGCGCGAGCCCGAGCGCGCGCGGCGCAACGCCCGCCTTGACGAGCTGCTGGCCGAATTCTCGATCACCCATCTGCGCAACACGCCCGCCCAGGCCCTGTCGGGCGGCGAGCGCCGGCGCGTCGAGATCGCCCGCTGCCTGGCCTCGGACCCGGCCTATGTGCTGCTGGACGAGCCCTTCGCCGGCGTCGATCCGATCGCCGTGGCCGAGATCCGGCAGCTTGTCTCGCATTTGAAGGATCGCGGCATCGGAGTCTTGATCACCGACCACAATGTGCGCGAGACTCTGAGCATCATCGACCGGGCGTATATCCTGCATGACGGGCAGGTGTTGATGAGCGGCGCCCCGCAGGACGTGGTCGAGGACGACCGCGTGCGGCGCGTCTATCTCGGGGACGGCTTCCGCATCTGACCCGCCCGCAGCAGGGGGTTCCGCGGCGGGCGGCCCCGAAGACGGAGCGTGCATGTCGATCGGACCGGGACTTGAACTTCGGCAAGGCCAGCGGCTGACCATGACGCCGCAGCTGCGGCAGGCCATCCGCATGCTGCAGATGTCTGCGGCCGAGCTGGCCGCCCATGTCGAGGCCGAGATCGAGCGCAACCCGCTGCTCGAGCGCGCCGAGGATGCCGAGGCGCCCGCGCCGTCGCGGCGCGCGGACCCCGCGCCCGCCGCGGCGCCCTCCGCGCCAGCCTCGCCCACCTCGCCCGCCTCGCCCGAGGCGATGGCGGCCTCGCCGGCCCTCGAGGGTCTGGCGGCCGAGAACCTGTTCGACGCCGACCGCGCCGCGCCGCGCCCGGGCGCGGGCGGCGCCGCGGCGGGCGAATGGGACGGCCCCTCGGCCGTCGAGCGCGTGGCCCAGCCGCCGTCGATGCTCGAGCGCCTGCACGCCCAGATCGCCCTCTCGCCCGCGCCGGCGGGCGTGCGCATGCTGGCCGCCGCGCTGGCCGGCGAGCTGGACGAGGACGGCTATCTGCGCGCGGACCCGCGCGAGGTCGCGGCGCGGCTGGGCGCGGATCCCGGGGCCGCCCTCGATGCGCTGCGCGTGCTTCAGGCTTGCGAGCCGACGGGGATCGGCGCCCGCGACCTGGCCGAGTGCCTGGCCCTGCAGCTTGAGGAGGAAGGCGCGCTGGACGAGCCCATGCGCGCCTTGCTGGGCCATCTGCCGCTGGCCGCGCGGCGCGATCTGAAGGCGCTTTCGCGCCTGTGCGGCGTCGCTCCCGAGCAGGTCGGGCGGATGCTTGCGCGGCTGCGCCGGCTGGATCCGCGCCCCGGCCGCGTCTTCGACCACGCCCCGCTGCGCCTGGCGCCGCCCGACGTCTTCGTGCGCCGCGACCCGGCGGGCGGCTGGGCGGTCGAGCTCAATTCCGAGGCGCTGCCGCGGGTGCTGGTCAACGACGTCTTCGCGGCGCGGGTCATGGCCGGCGGCTGCGAAGAGGCCCGCAGCTACGTCGCCGAGCGCCGCCGCGAGGGGCTGTGGCTGGTGCGCAGCCTCGAGCAGCGGGCGCGCTCGATCCTCAAGGTCTCGACCGCCATCGTGCGCCTGCAGGCCCGCTTCTTCGAAGAGGGGGTCGCAGCCCTGCGGCCGATGACGCTGCGCGACGTGGCGCAGGAGACGGGGCTGCACGAATCCACCGTCAGCCGCGTGACGGCGGGCAAGCGCCTCGCCTGCGCGCGCGGCGCCTTCGACATGCGCTTCTTCTTCTCGCAGGCGCTGGCGGCCGCCGACGGGGGCGAGGCCCTGGCGGCCGAGGCCGTGCGCGCGCGCATCCGCGCCCTGATCGAGGCCGAAAACCCCGCCCGCCCCCTGTCCGACGACGCGCTCACGCGGCTCTTGCGCGCCGAAGGCGTGGATGTTGCGCGCCGGACCGTGGCGAAATATCGTGAGGGCATGGACATCCCTTCGTCGGTGCAGCGCAAACGCCAGAACGCTTCGCTGGGTTGAGGCGCCGGCAGGCGTCGGGCGAAGGGGTCTTTCCCCCCTTGGTTGACACGCCCGAACGCCCCGCCTAGGTTCCGCGCGCCGCGCCGGAGAGGGGGTTCATGCCCGGCCGGATCCTGGTCCGGCTGACCGCCAACTCCGAATCAAGGGAGACGAGATGTTTATTCAGGTGAACGGCAAGCAGATCGACGTGGGCGACGCCTTGCGCACTCATGTCGAGGAGCATTTCGGCGCCGCTGTGACCAAATACGCGGAACGGCCGACCGAGTGCATCGTCACCTTCTCCCGCGATCGGCACGAGATCCTGTGCGACGCGCTGGTGCACCTGTCCACCGGCCTGACCGCCAAGGCCCGAGGCCGCGCGACCGAGCCCTACGCCGCCGCCGCCGATGCGTGCGACCGCCTCGAGAAGCAGCTGCGGCGCTACAAGCGCCGGCTGAAGGACCACCACAAGAAGCGCAGCGAGCCGGTCGAGGCGCTCGAGGCGCCGTCCTACGTCATCAGCAGCGCCGACGAAGAGAACGAGCCCGACTCGCTCCAGCCCGTCATCATCGCCGAGACCAAGGCGCAGATCAAAAGCCTGTCGGTGGGCGAGGCCGTGATGCAGATGGAAATGGCCGACGAGACCTTCCTTGTGTTCAGGAACGAGGCCAATGGCGGCCTGAATGTGGTATATCGGCGCCAGGACGGAAACATCGGCTGGATCGATCCGGCGAATCTGTCCAGGACCTGACGCGTCGCGGCGGCCGGGCCGCCGCGACGATCAAGCGGGGCGGCGCGTCAACGCCGCTCCGCGCAAGAGATGGAAGACGCGCGTCGCCTGCTCTTCCGAAAACGAGGCTGAGGCACAGATGGATCTGGAAAAGCTGATCGACCCCGAATCGATCGCCCCCGCCCTGCGCGCGTCGAGCAAGAAGCAGATGCTTCAGGAGCTGGCCAACCGCGTGGCCGAGCGCAACGCGCTGGACGCGCGCAGCCTGTTCGACGCGTTGATGGAGCGCGAGCGTCTGGGCGCGACGGCCATGGGCCGGGGCGTGGCGATTCCCCATGCCCGCATGCCGGGCGTCGATCGCATGACCGCCTATTTCGCGCGCCTCGAAAAGCCCGTCGACTATGACGCGCCCGACGGTCTGCCGGTGGATCTGGTGATGATGCTGCTGGCGCCCGAGAATGCGGGCGCGGACCATCTGCGCGCCCTGGCGCGCGTCTCGCGCCTGCTGCGCGACGAGGGGCGCTGCGCCAAGCTGCGATCGACCTCGGATCCGGCGGCGCACTACGCGCTGCTGGTCGAGGATCTGGCCTCGTCGAACGCCGCCTGAGGGGGCGCCGGCGGGGCGGGCCAAGGGCGGCGAGGCCGCCCTCAGTGCACGTGGACCGGTTTGCGGTCGTGCTGGCGCGCCAGCTTGAAGGCCAGCTTGCAATCGTCGGTCAAGGCCAGCCGCGCGCCCGAAGCGGCGTCGTGGATGGCGTAGATGCGGCTGTTGCCCGACGCGACCGCCTCGGGCGGAAGCTCGTCCTGACGCAGCTCGCGCACATAGACGATCCGCTTGTCGTCCGGGCCCAGACCCTCGATGAAGAACGGCTGTTTGGGCATGTTTCGGTTCCTTCCCTGATCATCCTTTCCCGCGGGCGATCTCGATCTTGCGCACCACGGTTTCGGGCTGCGCGCGTTCGAGGTCGATGTGCAGAAGGCCGCGCTCGAGCCGGGCGCCGACCACCTCCATCCCGTCGGCCAGCACGAAGCTGCGCTGGAACTGACGCGATGCGATCCCGCGATGAAGGAACACGCGCCTTTCGGCGTCCTCGTCCGACTGACGGCCGCGGATCACCAGCTGGCTGTCCTCGAGCGTGACGGACAGGTCGTCTTCCGAAAACCCCGCCACCGCCAGCGTGATGCGGTAGGCGCTCGGCCCCGTCTGTTCGATGTTGAAGGGCGGGTAGCCGTCGGCGCCCGACTTGGCGGTGCGCTCCACCAGGCGTTCGAGCTGCTCGAAGCCCAGGAGGAAGGGGTGCGAGGCGAATGTCATTTTCGACATCGGGCGTGTCCTTGTTGCAAGCGACTGCGAGGGCGGCCCCTGCTCAGGCGACCGCTCTCGAGGCAAATATGGGAAGCGTTCCAGCGCATTGCAACCGGCGCGGGGTCGGCGGCGCGGGGCCGGCCGCGGCGGCCGCGGGGCGCATGCCGGGGCGTTCGGGTCGGGCCTTGCCCGCCGCGCCTCATTGTCCGGGGCGGGCGGCCTCGAAGGTCAGGGTCGGGCCGGCGGAAGCGCGGATGACCAGCCGTCCGTCCCGGACCTCGGCGCTGCGGGCGCTCAGGAGGCCGTCGAGCAGGCGGTTCTCCTCGTCCTGGTCGGGGCAGGTCGCCCGCGTCACCGCCAGGCCCACGACGTGAAACGCCGCGCCCTCGCGCCGGTAGCGGCCGCGGATGGCGTTGCACGGGCCCTGGGCGTTGACGGCGCCGTCGGCGAAGACCGCCCGCGTCGCGGCGCGGGCGGGGCGCCCGTCGATGGCCGCCAGCAGCCACACCGCGTCTTCGGGGTCTTCGGGCGCGCGCGGGGCGGCGGCGCGCGCCTCGGGCGGCGCCTGGCGCGGGGCGGGGGCGGCGCAGGCGGCCGACAGCGCCGCGGCGGCCAGCGCCAGGGCGCGCGCGGCCCGTCTTGCGAGCCGGGCCGCGCCCATGATGCGAGGCGGGTTCAGGGCCGGGCCTCGAGCAGGCGGCGCGCGATCACCTGCGCCTGGATCTCGGCCGCGCCTTCGAAGATGTTGAGGATGCGCGCGTCGCACAGCACCCGGCTGATCGGGTATTCCAGCGCGAAGCCGTTGCCGCCGTGGATCTGCAGCCCGTTGTCGGCGCAGGCCCAGGCGACGCGCGCGCCCAGCAGCTTGGCCATGCCGGCCTCGAGGTCGCAGCGCCGGCCGGCGTCCTTCTCGCGCGCGGCGTAGTAGGTCAGCTGGCGGGCGATCATGATCTCGACCGCCATCATCGCCAGCTTGGAGTAGACGCGCGGGAAGGCGATCAGCGGCTTGCCGAACTGCTTGCGCTCCTGCGCATAGCGCAGCGCCAGCTCCATGGCGTTCTGCGCCACGCCGATGGCGCGCGCGGCCGTCTGGATGCGCGCCGATTCGAAGGTCTGCATCAGCTGCTTGAAGCCCTGGCCCTCGACCCCGCCCAGCAGGTTCTCGGCCTTGACGCGGAAGCCGTCGAAGCCAAGCTCGTATTCCTTCATGCCGCGATAGCCCAGCACGGGGATCTCGCCGCCGGTCATGCCGGGGGCGGGGAAGGGGTCTTCGTCCGTGCCGCGGGGCTTCTCGGCCAGGAACATCGACAGCCCCGCGTAATTGTCGGTGTTCGGATCGGTGCGCGCCAGCAGCGTCATGACGTCGGCGCGCGCGGCATGGGTGATCCAGGTCTTGGCGCCGGTGACGACATATTCGTCGCCCTCGCGCACGGCGCGGGTGCGCAGGCTGCCCAGGTCCGAGCCGGTGTTGGGCTCGGTGAACACGGCGGTGGGCAGGATCTCGGCGCTGGCGATCCTGGGCAGCCATTTCGCCTTCTGCTCGGGCGTGCCGCCGCACAGGATCAGCTCGGCCGCGATCTCGGAACGCGTGCCCAGGCTGCCGACGCCGATATACCCGCGCGAGAGCTCTTCCGAGACCACGCACATCGCCGTCTTGCCCATGCCCGAGCCGCCGTATTCCTCGGGGATCGTCAGGCCGAACACGCCCAGCGCGCCCATCTCCTCGATCAGCTCGAGGGGGATGAGCTCGTCCTTCAGGTGCCACTCATGGGCGAAGGGCGCGACCTTCTCGTCCGCAAAGCGGCGGAACTGGTCGCGGATCATCTCGAATTCCTCGTCGAGCCCCGTCGCGCCGAAAGTGGCGGCGCCGTCCTGGGCGACCATCAGCTCGACCAGGCGGCGGCGGGCGGCGTCCGAGGCGCCATGCGCGGTCAGCCGCTCGACCGCCTCGGTCATGAGCGCGCGGCGGATCTGCTGGTCGGCGCCCAGGTCCTGAAGGCGCACGATCTCGCCCTGGCTCATGGGGATGCCGCCGTGGATCTGGCTCAGATACTCGCCGAAGGCGATCTGCAGGATCAGCTTCTCGATCTCGCCCAGGCGCCCTTCGGCCTCGAGCCGGCGGGCCCAGTCCAGCATCTCGCGCAGCGATTCGACATAGGTGGCGAACCAGCTCAGCCCGTGGGCGGCGAACTGGTCCTGCTCGAGCAGCGCGGCCGAGGGGCGGCCCTGGGGGGCGACCCGCGCGGCCAGCGCCTTGCGCGCGGCGTCGAGCGCGGCCTGCGCCGCGGGCAGGGCGGCGGCGGCCAGGTCGAGGAGATCGGGCAGGACCGCGGGCGCGGCTGCGGCGGGCGCGTTGTCGAGGGCGGCGGCCTGGGTCATCGAGCGTCCTTCCTGCTGCGGCCGCGCCGGGCGGCCGATGTTGCGGTGCGCAAATCATGCTGCGCTGCGCCGAAAGCTAGCGTCGGGCCGAGGAAGCGTCAAGCGCGCGGCAACATAGTTTTGCGCGATGCGCGGGGCGGGGAATTTTCTTGCGCGCGCTTTTGCGGGCGAGGCGAGGGCGGCGCGGCGACGACGCGGGGCGCGGCCGCCGCGCCGGCGGGCTGGTGGGGCGCTGGCGGCGGAGACTGGTGCCGGAGACTGGCGGGGGGCGGGACGGCGCGCTATGGATCGCGGATGATCGACGCGCTCGAACAGCTTTGCACGCAATTCGGCGCCGCGGCGGTGGCGGCGGCCTTTGCCGTGATGTTCCTGGGCGGCTTCACCAAGGGCGCGGTCGGCTTCGCCCTGCCGATGATCGCGATCTCGGGGGTGGGATCGGCGTTGTCGGCGCAGCTGGCGATCGCGGCGGTGATCGCGCCCTCGGTGGCGGCCAACCTCTGGCAGACCTTTCGCCAGGGGCTGCGGCCGGCCCTGTCCAGCATGCGGCGCTTCTGGGTGCTGAACGCGACGATGTTCGCCGCCATCGCCGCCTCGGCGCAGCTGGTCACCATGCTGTCGGACCGGGCGCTTTACATGATCCTGGGCTGCGGCGTGACGGCCTTCGGCGCGGTTCAGCTGGCCGGCTGGCGCCCGCCGCGCCCGCGCGGGCGCTCGGCCGCGCTCGAGGCGGCGGTGGGGCTGGTCGCGGGGTTCTTCGGCGGGCTTTCGGGCGTGTGGGGGCCGCCGATCCTGATGTATCTGGTCGCGCTCGAGCTGCCCAAGGCCGAGATGGTGCGCGCGCAGGGAGTCGCCTTTCTGCTGGGATCGCTGATCCTGGCGGCGGCGCATCTGCGCTCGGGGCTTCTGGCGGGAACGGGCGGGGCGCTGTCGCTGTGGATGGTCCTGCCCGCCGCGGCCGGGATGGCGGCGGGGCTGGCGGCCCATGACCGGCTGGACCAGCGGCGCTTTCGCCAGGCGACCCTGGCGGTGCTGACGCTGGCGGGGCTGAACCTGCTGCGCCGCGCCTTGTTCTGAACGCGGGGCGCCGAGGGGCGCGCGCGGCCGACGCGGTCTAGCCCAGCCGCGCCGCGCCGTCGCGGCGGTGGTCGCCCGCCGCCGCCACGCCTCCGCGCGCATCGCGCAGGGCGGCGTGCACCCCGCCGAAGAACATGCTGTCGCGCGGCCATGGGCGCGCCTCGGGAAAGGCGGCCAGAAGCTCGGCGCGCTGATCTTCGGGAAAGCGGTCCTCGAAATCGACCTGCGGATCGCGCGCGCCCTCGACATGCAGGCGCGGCGCCGCAAGGGCGACGTCGGGGGGCGCGCCCTCGTCCAGGATCAGGCTCAGCGTCTGCGCCATGGCCGTGCGGATCCGGTTCGAGCCGCCCGAGCCGATGGCCATCACCGCGCCGTCGGGCCACGAGACCACCGCCGGCGCCATCATCGAGGCAAGGCGCGCGTCCTCGGGCCAGGCGTCGGGGCCGTCGGGGCACAGGTCCTCTTCGCCCAGCATGTTGTTGGGCATGATCCCGCAGCCCGGCGCGATCAGCCCGCAGCCCTCGCCGTTCGACAGCGTCAGCGCCGCGGCGAAGCCGTCGCGGTCCACCGCCGAGACATGGGTGGTGCCGCGCGTCGCGGCCCTGGCGCCCGCAAGGCGCGCGCGCCACAGCGCCAGCGATTCCCCGGACAGAAGCCGCGCGGCCCCGGCCGCCGCATCCTGATCGATGCCGCTTTCGAGCCGCGCGCGGGCGCTCAGCGCGAAGGCCCGCGCAAGGTCGATCGCCCGCGCCCCCGGCCCGAGCAGCTCGAGCGCGAAGGCGCTCAGCGCCCCGCCCAGCGCCGGCGGCGGGTTGAGGTCGATCCGCGCCCCCGCGCGCCGGACGCTCAGCGGCTCGCGCCAGATGGGGGCGTATCGGCGCAGGTCCTCGGCCGTCAGCGCCCCGCCCTCGGCGCAAAGCGACAAAAGCGCGGCGGCCACTTCGCCTTCGTGCACGAAGCGCGGCCCCTCGATGGCGAACACCTCGAGCACGTCGGCCAGCTCGGGATTGCGCAGCGTCTCGCCGGCGGGCGCGGGGGCGTCGCCGCGGAAATACAGCGCGCGCGCGGGCGCCGAGGCGCCGAAGATGGGCGCGACGATGCGCAGCACCTCGGCCTGGAAGTCGGTCAGCGCCACGCCCTCGCGCGCGGCCGCGACGGCGGGGGCGGCCAGCTCGCGCATGGGAACGCGGCCGAAGCGCGCATGCGCCTCGGCCAGTCCGCGCGCGACCCCCGGCGCGGCGATCGTGCCCGCGCCGATGTGGAAGGCCTGCGTGGCGTCGCCGAAATCGGCTTGGATCTCGCGCAGGTCCAGCTCGCGCGCGGGGGGGCGGCGGCGCGGCGTGTGCACGAAGAAGTCCAGCACCTGCGCCTTGCCCCGCGGCGGGCGCACGGTCAGGAAGCCGCCGCCAAGCAGCGAGGCCAGCACCGGCTCGGCCACGCAGGCGGTCAGCGCGCCGGCGATGCAGGCGTCGACGGCCGAGCCGCCCTCGCGCAGCACGGCGGCGGCGGCTTCGGCGGTCAGCTGATGTCCGGCGGCGACGGCGAAGGCGGCGGTCATGGCGAGGCTCCTGTCAGGGCGGGGGCGGCGCGATGCGCCCGGCAAGGGTTTAGCCGCTCGCGCCCGGGCGCGAAAGGGCCGCGGCGGGTCATGGGCGCGCCGCGGCCCGCTCGCGCCGACGGGCGACGCGCCGGACGGGCCAGGGCGGGGGGCCAGGGCGCGGCCGGCGCGCGCGACGCAAGGACCGGCGCGCCGGCCCGGCGAGCGGCGGGCGCGACCATTGCGCCGTTGCCGCAAGGCGCAATGGTCGCTACATGCAGTGCCATGAGATCGATCTGGGAACTGGCCAATCCGGCCCGCTTCATGCGCCTGTCCGCCGCCGCGCTGCCCTGGTGCGCGGGCGGGGCGGCGTTGGCGCTGCTTGTGGGGACGGTCTGGGGCTTCTTCCTGACGCCCGACGACTACCGGCAGGGCTCGACGGTCAAGATCCTGTTCGTGCACGTGCCCTCGGCGCTGATGGCCATCAACATCTACGCGATGATGGCCGTGGCCTCGGTGATCTGGCTGGTGCGCAGGCATCACGTCTCGGCGCTGGCGGCGAAGGCCGCGGCGCCGATCGGCGCGGCCATGACCGCCATCGCGCTGGCGACGGGCGCCATGTGGGGCCAGCCCATGTGGGGCGCGCCCTGGGTCTGGGACCCGCGGCTGACCTCGTTCCTGATCCTGTTCCTGTTCTATGTCGGCTACATCGCCCTCTGGGCGGCGATCGAGGACCCGGACGCGGCGGCGGACCTGACCTCGGTGCTGTGCCTGGTGGGAACGGTGTTCGCGGTGGTGTCGCGCTATGCGGTGCTGTTCTGGAACCAGGGGCTGCATCAGGGCGCATCCCTGTCGCTGGATGCGAAGGAGAACGTCGACGACGCCTTCTACTGGCCGCTGCTGGCCATGATCGCGGGCTTCGCGCTGTTCTTCCTGGCGCTGCTGCTGCTGCGCACGCGCACCGAGATCCGCCGCCGCCGCATCCGCGCGCTGCGCATGGCGCGCGCCCGCGCCGAGGAGGCGCGCGAGGGCGCGCTGGAGGGAGCCGCCGATGTTGCCTGACCTTGGCAAATACACGCTTTACGTTCTGGGCAGCTGGGGCGTGACGCTGGCCGTTCTGGGCCTTGTCGCCCTGTTCAGCGCCATCGAGGCGCGGCGCGTGCGGCGCGAGCTGGAAGCGCTCGAGGCCGAGGCCCCGCGCCGTCCGCGCTGAGCGCCTTTCGCCCGCCTCGAGCCACGCAAGGAGCCTGTCCATGTCCCAACGGCCGCCGTCCTTTTTCGCCCGCCATCGCATGGCCCTGCTGCCGCTGGCCGTGTTCGCGCTGATCGCGGCGATGTTCTGGGGCGGGCTCGGGCGCGATCACGAGACGCTGCCAAGCCCGCTCGTCTCGAAGCCGGTTCCCGAATTCTCGCTGCCCGGCCTGCGCGAGGGCGAGCCGCCGCTCGACTCGGCGCTGCTGCGCGCGCCGGGGGTGAAGATGGTCAACATCTGGGCCAGCTGGTGCGGCCCCTGCCGGGTCGAGCACCCGTTCCTCATGCAGCTCAAGGCGCTGGGCGTGCCGGTTTACGGCATCAACTACAAGGACAGCCGCGCCAATGCGCTGCGCTTCCTCGAGGAGGAGGGCGACCCCTTCGCGCAGGTGGGCGCCGACGAGAAGGGCCGCGCGGCTATCGAGTGGGGCGTCTACGGCGTGCCCGAAAGCTTCGTCGTCGACGGCCAGGGGCGCATCGCCTACAAGCATGTCGGCCCCATTCAGAACGACGATCTCGAGACGAAGATCCTTCCCGCCCTGCGCGCCGCGGGCTGGCAGGGCTGAGGGCGCCGCGCCCTTCGCCCCGGCTCGGCCGAAGGGGCGGCCCACCGGCGCGAACCCGTCTGCGCGAACCCGTCGCCGGCCGGCGCGCCGCCCTTCAGCCCTGCGGGGGCGCGTCGTCGGCCTTGTCCTCGGGCGCGGCGTGGCGGCGCAGCAGGCCCGTCTGCGCCGCGATGAAGGCCAGCGAGATCAGCGGACTGCCGAAGGTCTTGAACGAGACCCAGAAGGCTTCGCTCTGCGTGCGCCAGACCAGCTCGTTCAGCGCCGCCATGAACACGAAGAACAGCGCCCAGCGGCGGGTGAAGGCCATCCACCCCTCGTCGGTCAGCGACAGCGCGTCGCCCATCAGGTAGCGGATGTAGGACTGCCCGCGCAGCAGGCCCCAGCCCAGCATGGCCGCGAAGATCAGGTTCACGATGGTCGGCTTCATCTTGATGAAGGTCGCGTCCTGAAGCCACAGCGTCAGCCCGCCGAACACCGTCACCACCACCGCCGTGACCACGGCCATGCGCGGCAGGCTGCGCGTCAGCGCCCAGCCCGCGGCCAGCGAGGCCAGCACCACGGGCACGAACACCGCCGTGGCGGTGAAGATGTCGCTGCGGCTGTAGGTGACGAAGAAGACGGCGATCGGCCCGAGTTCGAGCGCCATCTTGACGAGCGGGTGGGGGTGCTTGGTCTGCGGCATGGCCTTGCCTTAGCCCGAACCGCGCCCCGCGTCGAGCGTCGCCGCGGGGCGCGGGGCCGTCAGGGGCGCTCGGCGAACAGGCACAGAAGCTGCAGCGCGATCGTCGCGCCCGCCAGCGCGGTGATCTCGGCCACGTCGTAGGCGGGGGCCACCTCGACCACGTCCATGCCCGTCAGGCGGATGCCCGACAGCCCGCGCAGGATCGCCAGCGCCTGCCAGCTGGCCAGCCCGCCGCAGACGGGCGTGCCCGTGCCCGGCGCGAAGGCGGGGTCGAGGCAGTCGATGTCGAAGGTCAGATAGACCGGCGCATCGCCCACGCGGCGGCGGATGGCCTCGGCCGCGGCGGCCGCGCCGCGCTCATGCACCTTGATCGCGTCGTAGACCTCGATTCCCTCGGGGTCGTCGTTGGTGGTGCGGATGCCCACCTGGATCGAGCGCGCGGGGTCGATGATTCCCTCCTGCACGGCGGTGTGGAACATGGTGCCGTGGTCGATCCAGTCGGGATCGGCCTTCCAGGTGTCGGTGTGCGCGTCGAACTGCACCAGCGCCAGCGGCCGGCCCAGCCGAGCGGCATGCGCGCGCAGGGCGGGGTAGGTGGTGAAGTGATCGCCCCCGATGGCCAGCGGCGTGGCGCCGGCGTCCAGGATCGCGCCCATGGCCGATTCGATCTGGGCGGGAATCGAATCGGGGCGCCCGTGGGGAATGTGCACGTCGCCCCAATCGACCACGTTCAGCCGCTCGAACGGATCGAAGGCGCTCGGCCAGAAGCGCGACCAGCCCAGCTGCGCCGAGGCCGCCCGCACCGCCCGCGGGCCGAAGCGCGCGCCGGGCCGGTTGGTGACCGAGGCGTCGAAGGGCACGCCGACCACCGCCACGTCGGCGCCGGTCAGGTCGCGCGCGTATTTGCGCCGGCAGAAGCTGAGCGCGCCCGAGAACATCTGCTCGTCATGGGTGACGGCCTTGGGGTCTTCGGCCATGAAGGCGTAGTCGCGGCGATGGGGATCGGTCATGAATCGGCTCCGGTTGGGCGGGCGTGTTGACATGGGATGCGTTTGTGATCACAAAATAGGAAAACCGGCGGGAGAGCAAGATGGACGAAGGGGCGACCGCGCATGAGCGCGTCTATCGGCGCCTGCGCCGGAAGATCCTGCATGGCGAGCTGGCGCCCGGCCAGGCGGTGACGCTGCGCGGCGTGGCGGCCGAGCTGGGCGTGTCGATGACCCCGGTGCGCGAGGCCGTGCGCCGCCTGGCGGCCGAGGGGGCGCTGGCGATCTCGGCCTCGGGGCGCGTCTCGGCGCCCGTGCTCACGCCCCAGCGCGTCGAGGAGCTGGCCGCCATCCGCGCGCTGCTCGAGCCCGAGCTGGCCGCGCGCGCCCTGCCGCGGGCGCATTTCAGCCTGATCGAGCGGCTCAAGCGCATGGACGCCGAGATCGACGACATGCTCGAGAACGGCGACGCCGCGGGTTATGTGCGCGCGAACATCGAGTTCCACCGCACGCTTTACCTGCGCGCCCACGCGCCCGCGATGCTGGCCGTGGCCGAAACCGTCTGGCTGCAGATGGGGCCGTCCATGCGCGCCCTGTATGGGCGCATCGGGATGGGCCGGGTGATGGACTATCACCGCAAGGCCATCGCCGCGCTGGCGGCGGGCGACGAGGCCGGGCTGCGCCTGGCCATCCGCGCCGACGTGCGCCAAGGGCTGACGCTGCTGTCCTCCGAGGGGCTCGACGCCGCCTGAACCGCCCGAGGGGCCAGGGAAATTTCGCGGCGGACCCGCGCCGTCCGCATTGCAAGGGAAACGACATGACGCTGCACCGCAACATCCGAACCACGGCCGAATACCAGGCCATCGACGCCGCCCATCACTGGCACCCCTTCACCGACACCAAGGATCTGAACGCCAAGGGCGCGCGCGTGATCGTCAAGGCCGAGGGCGTGTGGCTGACCGACAGCGAAGGCGCGCGCATCCTCGACGGCATGGCCGGGCTGTGGTGCGTCAACGTCGGCTATGGCCGCGAAGAGATCGTCGAGGCCGTCGCCCGCCAGATGCGCGAGCTGCCCTACTACAACACCTTCTTCCAGTGCACCCATCCCGCCGCGGCCGAGTTCGCCGAGGCCCTGTGCGCCCAGGCCCCGGCGCACATGAACCGGGTGTTCTTCACCAATTCGGGTTCCGAGGCGAACGACACCGTGTTCCGCCTTGCGCGGGTCTACTGGGACTGCATGGGCAAGCCCTCGAAAAAGATCTTCATCGCCCGGCGCAACGGCTATCACGGCTCGACCGTGGCCGCGGCCAGCCTCGGGGGCATGGCGCCGATGCACGCCCAGTCCGGCCTGCCCATCGAGGGCGTGCGCCATATCGGCCAGCCCTACTGGTTCGGCGAGGGGCGCGACAGCGGCATGACCCCCGAGGAATTCGGCCTCGCGCGCGCGCGCGAGCTCGAGGCCATGATCGACGAGCTGGGCGCCGACAATGTCTGCGCCTTCGTCGCCGAACCCATCCAGGGCGCGGGCGGCGTCGTCATCCCGCCCGACAGCTACTGGCCCGAGATCCAGCGCATCTGCCGCGAGCGCGACATCCTGCTGGTCGCCGACGAGGTGATCTGCGGCTTCGGGCGCACCGGCGCGTGGTGGGGGTCCGAGACCTTCGGCATCGAGCCCGACCTGATGCCCATCGCCAAGGGCATGACCTCGGGCTATCAGCCCATGGGCGGCGTGCTCATCTCGGACCGCGTCGCCGGGCCGGTGATCGACAAGGCCGGCGAGTTCTTCCACGGCTTCACCTATTCGGGCCATCCGGCGGCGGCGGCGGCGGGGCTGGCCAATCTGCGCATCATGCAGGAAGAGCGCCTGGTCGAGCGCGCCGCTCGGATCGCCGCGCCGCGCCTGGCGCAGGTCTGGCGCGCGCTGGCCGACCATCCGCTGGTGGGCGAGGCGCGCTGCCGCGGGCTGGTCGGCGCGCTCGAGCTGGTGCGCTCGAAGCCCGACATGGCGCGCTTCCCCGAGCATGTGGGCGCGGGGGCGCTGTGTCGCGACCTGTCCGTGCGCAACGGGCTGGTCATGCGCGCGGTGGGCGACACGATGATCATCGCGCCGCCGCTGGTCATCTCGGAGGACGAGATCGACGAGCTGGGCGCGCGCGCGCGCCGCACGCTCGACGATCTGGCCGAGCGGCTCGAGCGCGAAGGGGCGCTGTGAGGCGCTGGCTGCGGCTGGGCGCCCATCTGGCGGCGGCGCTGTCGGTGGCGATCGCCGCGGCGCTGCTGTTCGGTCCGCGCGCGCGCTTCGACGACGCGGCCGCGCCGCCCGCCCTGCCGGGGATCGAGCGGCTGGAAGCGTGGCTGGCCGCGCGCGAGGCCGCCGTGCCCGGCCTGCGCCCCGGCGCGCAGAAGGAGATCGTTTGGGCCAACCCGGCGGCGCCGGCGCCGACGCCGGTTTCGGTGGTGTATCTGCACGGCTTCTCGGCCACCAAGCAAGAGCTTCGCCCGGTTCCCGACCTGGTGGCGCGCGCGCTGGGGGCGAACCTGTTCTTCGCGCGGCTGCGCGGGCATGGGCGCGACGGCGCGGCGCTGGCGCAGGCCGACACGCGCGCCTGGTTCGAGGACACGGCCGAGGCGCTCGAGATCGGCCGCATGCTGGGCGGGCGCGTCCTGGTCATCGCGACCTCGACCGGCGGCACGCTGGCGGCCATGGCCGCGCTGCGCCCCGACTGGATGACGCGCGTCGGGGGCATCGTGCTGGTCTCGCCCAATTTCCGCGTCCGCGCGGCGGGGGCGGACCTGTTGACGCTGCCCTTCGCCGATCCGGTCCTGCGCCTGGTCGCGGGCGACGAGATCGTGTCCGAGCCGCTGAGCGAAGGGCATGCGCGCTGGTGGACGCTGCGCTATCCCTTCGAGGCGCTCTTGCCCATGGCGGCGCTGGTCAAGGCGGCGCGCGCGGCCGATTACGCCAGGGCGCGCACGCCGGCGCTGTTCATCTGGTCGCCCGCGGATCGGGTGGTCGACCCCGCCGAGACCGAGCGCGTCTTCGCCGCCTGGGGCGGGCCGAAGGTGGCGCACAAGGTGATCCCCGGCCCGGGCGACGATCCGAACCGCCATGTGCTGGCCGGCGCCTTGCGCAGCCCGGGCATGACCGTGCCCGTCGCGCAGCGGATCATCGGCTGGGCCTGGGGCGTTCTGACGCTGTGACGCTCCCGACGATGCGGCGCCCCGCGTCGGTCCCCGACGGCGCGTCGGCCTTGGGCGATGAGGCGCGCTCCGCCGCGCCCGCTTCCGCGCCCCGCCTCCGGTCCCTCGCCTCCGGTCCCGCGTCTCCGGTTCCCCGCCTCCGACCCCCGACCGCGGCCGCCGATGGCGCGGTCAGGCCTCGGGGCGCCGGGGCGGGCGGCGCAGCTCGACCGGCAGCGGCGTGCGGAAGTTCACGTCGCGCTGGGGGAAGGGAATCTCGATGCCGTGCGCGCGGAACAGGCGCCAGATGTGCAGGTTGACCTCCGAGGCCACGTTCGACACGCCCCCTTCCGGGTCGTCGATCCAGATGCGCAGCTCCAGATCGACCGAGCTGTCGCCGAAGCCGCGAAGCAGGCACACCGGCTGGGGCGCGGCCAGCACGCGCGGCGTCCGCCTGGCGGCGTCGAGGCACAGCTCCATGGCCTTCTCGACGTCCGCGCTGTAGGCGACGCCCACCGAGATCGAGCGCCGCACCGCCTTGTTCGAGTAGGTCCAGTTCGTGACCGGACTGGTGATGAGCAGCTCGTTGGGGATCAGCGTCTCGGTGCCGTCGCGCGCCTGCACGGCGACGTAGCGCGCGCCCATCATCCGCACCACGCCATAGGTGGCGCCCGAGGCGGTCTCGATCTCGATCACGTCGCCGGGCTTGAGCGAGCGGTCCGCCAGCAGCGCGAAGCCCGCCACCAGGTTGGCGACGGTGCGCTGCATGCCAAGGCCGATGCCCACGCCGATCGCGCCCGAGAAGATCGCCAGCGCCGTCAGGTCGATGCCCGCCGCGCCGAGGCCCGCCGTGATGGCCAGCGCAATCGCCAGGTAGCGCGCGGCCTTGCCGATCAGCACCCGCATCGAAGGGCTCATGGCCCGGGCGCGCTGCAGCCGGCCCTCGAGCAGCCCGGCCGCCAGGTTGGCCCCCCAGACCAGCGCCGCCGTCAGCGCCGCGCCCTTGAGCGCCGACCAGGCCGTGATGCGCGCGCCGCCCACGTTCAGCCCGATCTCGCGCAGCGTCTCGACGGTGGGATCGAGCAGCCCCAGCGCGTTCAGCGCCGCCACGCTCCACGCGCACCAGGCGAAGGCCGACGCCCAGCCCGCGCTCGGGATCAGGACCGTGACGATGCGGATCGCCACCCAGGCGTTCACCAGGCTTGCGGTCAGGCGCAGCAGCGCCACGGGCTGGCCGAAGTCGCGCAGAACGGCCATGGCGATCCACATGCCCGCCGTCCACGCCACCGGCAGGCTGATCGACGAGGCGGTGCGCAGCGCCTGGCGAAGCAGCCGCGGCATGGGGCGCGCGGCGATGCGCTCGAGCGCGCGGCGGATCAGCCGATGCGCCAGGAACGCCGCCGCCAGCGCCGCGGCCATGGCCGCCAGCTGGTAGGCGCTGGCCAGCGACAAGAGCCGCGCATCCAGCCAGTTCAGCGCCTCGAGCGCCAGGGCGCGCGCGCTTGCGGCGAGCGGCGCCAGTTCTTCTTCCATCGATCGCGCCTTTCGCGGTCAGGCGTCCTTGCGCCCTCAGGACAGAATGACGCCCGCCGCCGCCAGCGCAAGCCCCAGAAAGCCCAACGCGACCGAGGCGAGGTTCGCGGCCTGCAGCCGGGCAAGGCGCCTGCGCGCGGCTTCGGCGTCGGGGGCCTGGCGGCGCAGGCGCAGCGCCTGGACGATGCACCAGATCAACCCGCCCAGCCCCGCAGCCGCCATCGCCGCGCCGATCCAGATGAGAATGGCCATGCTTGCGCTCCTTTCGCGCGCCGCCGCCCGGCGGCGGGGCGGCGCGCCCGCGCCGCCCCCGGGTTGCCGTTCACTCGGGCGGGCGCCCGCAGCCGCCGCCCGAGGGCGTGTCGAGCCAGAACACGTCGCCCGCCGCCATCTCGCGCTTGTCGGCCGAGCGCAGCTCCTCGACCGAGCCGTCGGCGCGCACGACGCGCGTGCGCCCGACCTCGCCGGGGGCGCCGCCGTCCAGCCCCGGCGGGGGCACGACGCGGTGACCGGACAGGATCGCCACGGTCATCGGCTCGAGAAAGCGGATGCGCCGGCGCGTGCCGTCGCCGCCATGGAACAGGCCCTTGCCGCCCGAGCCGCGGCGGATCGAGAACTCTTCCAGCAGCACCGGGAAGCGCCATTCCAGCACCTCGGGATCGGTCAGGCGCGAGTTGGTCATGTGCGTGTGCACCGCCGAGGTCCCGTGATGCCCGCGCCCGTCATTGAGCCAGCCCGCGCCCGAGCCGCCGCAGATCGTCTCGTAATACTGGTGGCGCGCGTTGCCCCAGGTGGTGTTGTTCATGGTCGATTGCGCCGCCGCCTGCACCCCCAGCGCCAGGAACAGCGCCGAGGTGACCGCCTGCGACGTCTCGACATTGCCCGCGATCACCGCCGCCGGATATTCGGGCGACAGCATCGTGCCCTTGGGCAGGATGACCCGGAGCGGCTTCATCACCCCCTCGTTCATGGGGATGGCGTCGTCCACCAGGCAGCGGAAGACGTAGAGCACCGCCGCGCGGGTCACGGGCTCGGGGGCGTTGTAGTTGGTGGGCAGCTGGGCCGTCGTGCCGGTGAAGTCGATCGTCGCCTCGCGGCGTTCGCGATCGACCGTGATCTTCACGCGGATCTCGCGCGGGCGCCCGTCATAGTCGGGGTCCATGGGATAGACGTATTCGGCGTCCTTCAGCCGCGTGATGGCCCGGCGCACGCATTCCTCGGCGTTGTCCTGCACGTGGCGCATGTAGGCGCGCACCACGTCGAGGCCGAAATGGGCCACCATCTTGCGCAGCTCCTGCGCGCCCTTGGCGCAGCTGGCGACCTGGGCCTTGAGGTCGGCCAGGTTCTCGGCCGGGTTGCGCGCCGGCCACGGCCCGGACGAGAACAGCGCCAGCGTCTCTTCCTCGCGCAGGCGGCCGCGATCGACCAGCTTGAAGTTGTCGATCAGCACGCCCTCGTCCTCGACCCTGCGGCTGTCGGGGGGCATCGAGCCCGGGGTCAGCCCGCCGACGTCCGTATGGTGCCCGCGCGCGGCGACGTAGAACAGCGGCGCGTCGCCGGCCTCGTTCCACACGGGCATGACCACGGTGATGTCGGGCAGATGCGTGCCGCCGTTGTAGGGCGCGTTCAGCGCGAACACGTCGCCCGGCTTAATGTCCGGGTTCTGGCGCATGATCGCCTTCACCGAGGCGGCCATCGAGCCCAGATGCACGGGCATGTGCGGGGCGTTGGCGATGAGGTCGCCGCGATCGTCGAAGACGGCGCAGGAGAAGTCGAGCCGCTCCTTGATCGTGACCGAGACGGCGGTGTTCTCGAGCACGGCGCCCATCTGCTCGGCGATGGACATGTAGAGGTTGTTGAAGACCTCGAGCATGACCGGGTCGGCCTCGGCGCCGACGGCGCGGCGGTCGGGGCGCGGCTTGACGCGGCGCAGCATGACATGGTCGTGGGCGGTGATGCGCGCCTGCCAGCCCTCCTCGATCACGATCGAGGTGTGCGGCTCGACCAGAACGGCGGGGCCCGTCAGGCGGTCGCCGGGGCGCATGGCCTCGCGGCGCACGAAGCGGGCCGGGCGCCAGGCGCCGTCGGAATAGATGCGGTCGGTCAGCGCGGTCTCGATCTCGGCCTCGTCGCGCTCGATCAACGGGTGTTCGGGTTCGGTCAGGTCGGCGGCCTGGCCCACCGCCTCGACGGCGACGGCCTCGATGACCAGCGGCTTGTCGCCCGGATCGAAGCCGAAACGGTCGCGATGGGCGGCGGCGAAGTCGGCGCGCATCCGCTCTTCCGTGCCGAAGGGGATGGGCAGGGCGGTGTCGGTTCCCTGGACCTTGAGCAGCGCCGTCGCCGTCAGCGCGATGCGGGCCGGGTCCACGCCCTGGGCCTCGACCTCGGCCGCGGCGGCCACCGACAGCCGGTCCAGATCCGCCGCCGCCTGCAGCCGCGAGGCCGCGTCCAGCCGCGCCTCGACCGCCTGCTGGCGCGCGGCGCGGATCTCGGCCAGGCCCATGCCGTAGGCCGACAGCAGCGAGGCCAGCGGGTGGATCAGGCAGCGCTCCATGCCCAGCGTGTCGGCGATCATGCAGGCGTGCTGCGCGCCGGCGCCGCCGAACACGGTCAGGCAGTATTCGGTCACGTCATGTCCGCGCTGGACGCTGATCTTCTTGATGGCGGCGGCCATGTTCTCGACCGCGATGCGCAGGAACCCGTCGGCCGTTTCCTCGGGCGTCTTGCCGATGCGCGCGGCGATGTCGGCGAAGGCGCGGCGGGTGGCCTCGACGTCCAGCGGCTTGTCGGCGTTCGGGCCGAAGATGGCCGGGAAGAACTCGGGCCGCAGCTTGCCGGTCATGACGTTGGCGTCGGTCACGGCCAGCGGCCCGCCGCGCCCGTAGCAGGCGGGGCCGGGGTCGGCGCCGGCGCTTTCGGGGCCCACGCGCATGCGCGCGCCGTCGAAGGTCAGCAGCGAGCCGCCCCCCGCCGCGACGGTGTGGATGTGCATCATGGGCGCGCGCATGCGCACGCCGGCGACCTCGGTGTGCAGCACGCGCTCGAACTCGCCGGCGAAATGGCACACATCGGTCGAGGTGCCGCCCATGTCGAAGCCGATGATCTTGTTCTCGCCGGCGATCTGCGAGGTGCGCGCCGCCCCGACCACGCCGCCGGCGGGGCCCGACAGGATGGCGTCCTTGCCCTGGAAGCGGCGCGCGTCGGTCAGCCCGCCCGAGGATTGCATGAACATCAGCTTGCCGCTCATGTCGCCCTCGAAGGCGGCGGCCACGCGGTCGACGTAGCGGCGCAGGATGGGCGACAGATAGGCGTCGACCACGGTGGTGTCGCCGCGGCTGACCATCTTCATCAGCGGGCTGACCTCGTGGCTGACGCTGACCTGGCCGAAGCCGGCCGCGCGGGCCAGCTCGGCGGCGCGGCGCTCGTGCGCGGTGTGGCGATAGCCGTGGATGAAGACGATGGCGCAGGCGTCGATCCCCTCGGCGCGCGCTTCGGCCAGGGCCGCGGCCAGGGCGCCCTCGTCCAGCGGGCGCTCGACCGAGCCGTCGGCGCGCACGCGCTCGTCCGCCTCGATGACGCGCTCGTAGAGCTGCTCGGGCAGGACGATCTCGCGCGCGAACAGGTCCGGGCGGTTCTGGTAGGCGATGCGCAGCTGGTCGCCCAGCCCGCGGGTGGTGACCAGAACCGTGCGGTCGCCCTTGCGCTCGAGCAGGGCGTTGGTGGCCACGGTGGTGCCCATCTTGACCGAGCGGATGCGGTCGGCCGGGATGGGCGCGTCGCGGCCAAGGCCCAGGAAGCGGCGGATGCCGGCCAGGGCCGCGTCCTCGTATTGCTCGGGGTTCTCGGACAGGAGCTTGGCGGTGCGGATCGCGCCGGACGGATCGCGCGCGACGATGTCGGTGAAGGTGCCGCCGCGGTCGATCCAGAAATCCCAAAGCTCCATCGTCGTCCTCCTGCCATGCGGGCCCCGAAGCGCGGGGCGCCCGCCTCATGCCTAGCGCCCGGCGCGGCGCGGCGCAACGCGCGCGCGGGCGGGCGCGCGGGGCTGGAGGCCCGGCCCGCGGCGGGATAAGGTCCGCCCATGTCCATCTGGTCACGCATCGGCGAGCTGATCGCGGCGTTGCGCCAGGGCGAGTCGCTCGCCTCGGTGTTCGACCGCCTGCGCACGCCCCCCGAACGGAGCGCCGGCTTCGCCATCGCCGTCATCGCGCTGGGCGCCAAGATGGCCAAGGCCGACGGC
Organism: Oceanicella actignis; assembly: GCF_900111545.1. Lineage (NCBI taxonomy): Bacteria > Pseudomonadati > Pseudomonadota > Alphaproteobacteria > Rhodobacterales > Paracoccaceae > Oceanicella > Oceanicella actignis. The sequence goes on along the minus strand of NZ_FOHL01000006.1, from coordinate 172,569 downwards.
CGCGTCACCCGCGACGAGGTCGCCGCCTTTCGCGAGGTGTTCCGCATCCCGCCCCGCGACGAGGCCGCGGCCGCGCGCGTCTTCGACCTGGCGCGCGGCGACGTGGCCGGCTTCGAGGGCTATGCGCGGCGCATCGCGCGCATGTTCCGCGACCGCAAGGAGCCCCTTGCCCATCTGCTCGAGGGGCTGTTCCACATCGCCGCCGCGGACGGGCGATTCGACCCCGCCGAGGAGGGGTTCCTGCGCCGGGTGTGGGAGATCTTCGGCCTGGACGAGCGGGTCTGGCGCGCCCTGATCGCGCGCTACGTCCCCGGCGCGCCGCCCAACCCGTGGGAGGTGCTGGGCCTGAGCCCGGGCGCCAGCCTCGAAGAGGCGCGTCGCGCCCGCGCCCGGCTGGTGCGCGAGACCCACCCCGACCGTCTGCTGGCGCGCGGCGTTCCCGAAGAGGGAATCCGCCTGGCCAATGCCCGTATGGCCGCCATCAACGAGGCCTACGAGGCGATCCGCCGACATCACGAGGCGGCCGCGGCCGCGGGTCGCGCCGGCGCCGGTCAAGGCGCGGCCGCGGGCGACTGATGCCGGCGCGGGCGGCGCGGGGGCGGCGCCGGACGCGGCCGGGCCGCGGGCGCGGGGCAGGGCGACGGATCAGGGGCGCGACGGATCGCGGGCGGCGCGGCCGGGGCCGCGAGGCGCGGCGGCCGGGCGCGGCTCAGCGCGCCTTGAGCGGCGCGAAGCCCAGATGCAGCCCCGCATCCACCGACAGGAGCTCGCCCGTCACGTGGCGCGCCGCGTCCGACAGCAGGAACAGGGCGGCGTCGGCGATGTCCTCGGCCTCGGAGGCGGCGCGCAGCGGGGTGCGGGCCTTCACCTGCTCGACCTGGCGGGCGTAGGCGTCGTCGTCCATCAGCTTGCGGAACCAGCGCGTGCCGATGAAGCCGGGGCAGATGGCGTTGACGCGGATGCTCGGCGCCAGCGCCCGCGCCAGCGAAAGGGTCATGGTGTTGAGCGCGCCCTTGGACGCCGCATAGGCCACCGACGAGCCGATCCCCGTCACCCCCGCGATGGACGAGGTGTTGAGCACCGCCGAGGCCCGCCCCGACGCCGCGGCCGCCGCCTCGAGCAGGGGGCGCATGGCGCGGGTGGCCATGAAGGCGCCGACCACGTTCACCGCGTAGACGTCCAGGAAGTCCTGCGCCGACAGCGCGTCCATGTCGCCATGGTCGGGGGCGTGGCGGGTGATGCCGGCGTTGTTGACCAGCATGTCCAGCGCGCCCCAGTCGGCGGCGGCGCGGGCGAGGGCGGCGCAGCCCTCTTCGCTGGCCACGTCGGCCTGCACCACGCGCGCCTCGACGCCCAGCGCGCGGATCTCGTCGGCGGTGCGCTCGGCCTCGTCCAGGCTGCGCGCGCAGTTGACGATCACGTCCGCGCCGCGCTCGGCCAGCTTGAGCGCGATCGCCCGCCCAAGCCCCGTGGCCGAACCCGTCACCGCCGCGCGGCGGCCCTGCATGTCCTTCATCGCGTCCTCCTTGCCGGCCCGCCTGCGGGCCCGCGCCTTACGGACCCATCGATTCGGGCAGGAACAGCGTGATGGCCGGAACCAGCGCCAGAAGCGCCAGCCGCAGGATGTCGGCGACCCAGAAGGGCGTGACCCCGCGGAAGATCGTGGCGGTGCTGACGTCGCCCACCACGCCCTTGAGGATGAACACGTTCAGTCCCACCGGCGGCGTGATCAGGCTGATCTCGGTCACCACCACCACGATGATGCCGAACCAGACGGGATCGTAGCCCAGCCCCGTCACCAGGGGAAAGAAGATCGGCACCGTCAGCAGCAGCATCGACAGCGACTCGAACACGCAGCCCAGCGCCAGATAGACCGCCAGGATCAGCGCGATCACCATCCAGGGCGCGACGGCGTTCTCCTGCACCACGGCGCGCAGGGCCTCGGGCAGGCCGGCGATGTTGACGAAGTTCGAGAAGATCCACGCCCCGATCAGCACCGCGAACAGCGTCGCGGTGGTGTCGGCGGTCTCGCGCAGGGTCTGGAAGATGCCGCGCAGGTCAAGCCCGCCGCGCGCCAGCGCGATCAGGAACGCGCCCGTCGCGCCCATGCCCGCCGCCTCGGTGGGCGAGAAGGTCAGGTGCAGCGGCCACACGTCCAGCGCGCCGTAAAGTCCGCCGATCACCAGGAAGAACAGCAGGAGCACCGCCCACACGTCGCGCAGCGCCGCCAGGCGCCCGCGCCAGTCGGTGCGCTCGCCCGCCGGGCCGGCGGCCGGGTTGCGCCGCACCGTCCAGGCCACGGCGGCCAGGTAGAACAGCACGCCCATCAGCCCCGGCACGATCCCGGCGATGAACAGCTTGCCGATCGAGGTCTCGGTCAGCAGCCCGTAGATGACCAGGATCACCGAAGGCGGGATCAGGATGCCCAGCGTGCCGCCCGCCGCGATGGCGGCGGTGGACAGGCTGTCGGCGTAGCCGTAGCGGCGCATCTGCGGCATGGCGACCTTGGACATGGTCGCCGCCGTGGCCAGCGACGAGCCGCAGATCGCCGAGAAGCCTCCGCACGCCACGATGGTGGCCATGGCCAGCCCGCCGCGCCGGTGCCCCAGAAAGGCGTGCGAGACGGCGTAAAGCTCGCGGCTCAGCCCGCCCTTGTTCACGAACAGGCCCATGAGCACGAACAGCGGCACCACCGACAGCCCGTAATCCTGCGCAGTGTCGATCAGCAGCCGGCCGGCCATCGAGACCGCGCCGCGCATGCTCGTCTCCATCGCGTAGCCGATCATGCCCACCAGCCCCATGGCGAAGGCGATGGGCACGCGCAGCAGAACCAGCCCCAGAACGGCGGCGAATCCGATCAGCGCCTCGGTCATGCGCCCGGCTCCTCTTCGCGAAGGGCGCGCGGAGCCAGCAACAGCAGCGCCCCGCGCGCGATCAGCGCCGCCGCCGCCGCCCAGGTCATCAGGCTGACGAAGCCGGCGGGCAGGTATTGGGGGATGTGCAGGTATTCGGTCACGTCGCCATAGGAGCGCGCGCGCAGCGCCAGCTTCCAGGCCTGCCCCGCCGGCCAGGTCAGCATCGCCCCGCAGGCCAGCGCCACCAGCGCGTCGCGCACCCGCCGCGCGCGGCCGCGAAACAGCGGGTCCAGAAGATCGACCGAGATGTGATCGCCCCGCGCCGAAACCACCGGCAGGCTCGAGAAGACGATGATCGCCATGAAGACGCGCGTCAGCTCGGTGGCCGCCTCGATCGGATCGTCCAGCGCCGAGCGCATGAGCACGTCGGCGAAGGTCATGAGCATGAGGGCGAAGAGCGCGGCGCAGGCCGCCGCGACGGGCGCTAGCGAGGCCAGACGCGCAAGGCGAAGGAACGCGGACATCGCGGGCTCCGGGCTGATGCGTCGGGAAAGGGGGGGTGGGGGCGCGGCCCCGGGGCGCGGGCCCCGGGGCCGCGCCGGCGCCTGCGCGCCGGCGTCAGGGTCACTCGGCCTTGGCCATTTCCTCGCGGATCATGGCGTAGGCGGCCTTGGCGTCGACGCCGGCGGCGGCGACCTCGTCTAGCACCTTGGCGATGATCTTGTCGGCGATGGGCTTGTAGGCGGCCACGTCCTCGGCCGAGGCGTCGACGATCTCGTTGCCCGGGGTCTTGAGCGTCTCTTCCAGGCCGATGGCGTCGATCTCGTCCCAGACCTTGCCGAGCATGCGGCTGGCGGGCTCGCCGAACACCTTTTCCGCAAGCGCCTTGCGGATGTCCTCGGGCAGGGCGGCGAAGGCGTCCTCGTTCATGATCATCGCGAACGAGCCGCGGTAGAAGCCGCCGGGCATGCGGTAGACATAGGGCGCGACCTCGACCAGGCGGAAGCCCTTGCGGCTTTCCATCGGGATCACCACGCCGTCGGCCGCCTTCGAGGCCAGCGTCTCGTAGACCTTGGGCGCCGGCACCTTGATGCCCGTCGCGCCAAGCGCCGCGCCCACGTCGCCGCCCACGCCGCCGGGCACGCGCAGCTTCAGCCCCTTGATCTGGTCGAGCGCGGTGACCTTGACGTTGGTGTGCAGCTGCGCCGGGCCATGGGTGTGCAGCGCGATCACCTTGACGCCGCGATGCTCGTTCGCCTTGGACAGGTATTTCTCGAAGACGCGCCAGTAGGCGACCGAGGCGGCCTCGGCGCTGCCCTCGTAGCCGGGCAGCTCGATGAGCTTGGTGGTGACGAAGCGCCCGGCCTGATAGCCGTGGAAGATGATCGACATGTCCGCCGCGCCGTCCTGCACCAGGTCCATCTGGGCGGGCGGAGGCGCGATGCCCAGCTTGACCTCGGCGGTGACGCGGCCGTCGGTGGCGTCCTCGATCATCTTGATCAGACCGGGCCACATCTTGGCGTTGATGCCATGGGTCGGCGGCGCCCAGCTCGAGATGGTGAGCGTGTATTCCGCCGCCATGGCGGCGGTCGAGATCAGCGCCGCGGCGGCGCCGGCGGCGATGGTGCGGAACATGCGCATATGGCTTCCTCCCTGAAGGTGTCGTTCGATCCGCGGCGGCCTTTTATTGTTACGAGCCTGCCGAGTTTCGAGAATGTTTTGTAACGTATCGGTTGGCGCCGCGCAACGATTTCCCGCCCCGCCTTCCCGCCCCGCCGCGCAGGCGCCCGGCGCGCCTCGACGAAAGCGGGCGCGCGGGCTATGTCTGACTTGGCCGGACGGGACCGGACGGGTCCCCGGACGCGTTCGCAGGGCAAGGAGACGGGCGGCGATGAATGAGGCGCGGCAAGGCGGAAACAGGATCGACCCGCGCGACCTGGCCGGGCTGCGCGGCGCGCTGGGACGTTTCGCCACGGGCGTGACGGTCATCGCCGCGCGCGCCCCGGACGGCGCGCCCATCGGCTTCACCGCCAACAGCTTCAATTCCGTGTCGCTGGATCCGCCGCTGATTCTGTGGAGCCTGGCGCGCAGCTCCGAGCGCCTTCCCGCCTACCGCGCCGCCAAGGCCTATGCGGTGAACGTGCTGGGCGCGGGGCAGGCCGAGCTTGCCCGCCGCTTCGCCAGCCGCGTCGAAGACCGCTATGCGGGCGTGGGCTGGCGCCCGGGCCTTGGAGGCGCGCCGGTGCTTGACGGCGCCATCGCGGTCTTCGAGTGCGTGCACGAGGCGATCCACCCCGCCGGCGATCACGAGCTGTTCATCGGCCGCGTCGAGCGCTGCACCGAGCGGGGCGGCGCGCCGCTGACCTTCTTCGGCGGCGACTTCGGCACCGTGATGGGCGCGGCCGATCCCACGCCCGATCCGCTGCGCCGCGCGGCCGCGCGCGCCGCCGACCTGCTGGGGCGGGCGCGCGCGCGCGCCATGGCCGCGGCGGGACTGGACGAGGCGGCGTGGACGCGGCTCGAGCTGCTGGCCGAGGGGCCGCGCCCGCGCGCGCCCGAGGACGAGGCGCTGATCGCCCGCGGCCTGGCCCGGCCCGGCGCCGACGCCAGCGTCGCGCCGTCGCCGGCCGGCGAGGCCGCGCTCGAGGCCGCCGCGCGCGACGAGGCCGAGTGGGAGCGCCGCTGCGCCCGCGCCCTGGCGCCCGAAGAGGCCGCCGCCCTGGCGGCGCTGCTGGCGCGGATCCGCGATCCCGAGGCCGCCGGCTGAGCCCCGCCGCGTCCCGCCGCGCCCATCCGAGCCCGCGCCCCATCATTCGGCGCCACGCAAAACGGCGGGCGCCCGGCGCGCGCCGGCGTCGGCCTGTCGCGGCGCGCCCCTTGGCGCCCGCGCCGCATCGTCGGGCGCCGGGGCGGGCGTCCGCCGCAGGGCGGAACGGCGGCCGCCCGGCGCGCGCGCCGGCGCCGGGCCGTCTTGCGGGCGCGCGCGTTCGCGGCTAGGTTCCGGCGACCCCGCCTGGGGCGGCGCGACGCGCGGCGACGCGTGGCCCCGGGGGCGGTCGAAGACCCTGACGCGATCGAAGACCCGCCGCGCCGCGCGCGGGCAACGCACGGAGCGCTCCATGTTCAAAGGTTCCATCCCCGCACTCGTCACGCCGTTCAAGGACGGCAAGGTGGATGAGGCCGCGCTCGAGAAACTGGTCGACTGGCATGTGCAGGAGGGCAGCCACGCCCTCGTCGCCGTCGGCACCACCGGCGAGAGCCCGACCCTGTCCCATGCCGAGCACGAGCGCTGCGTCGAGATCATCGTCAAGACCGCCGCCGGGCGCATCCCGGTCATCGCCGGCGCCGGCTCGAACAACACCGAGGAATCGATCAGCCTCATCCGCTTCGCCGAGAAGGTCGGCGCGGACGGCGCGCTGGTCGTCACGCCCTATTACAACAAGCCCAGCCAGCGCGGCCTCATCCGCCACTACACGGCGCTGCACGACTGCTGCGGCCTGCCGATCATCATCTACAACATCCCCGGCCGCTCGGTGATCGACATGACCCCCGAGACGATGGGCCGCCTGGCGCAGCTGCCGCGCATCGTCGGCGTCAAGGACGCGACGGGCGACGTCTCGCGCGTGTCGCGCCAGCGCGCCGCCTGCGGGCCCGACTTCATCCAGCTGTCGGGCGAGGACGCCTCGGCGCTGGGCTTCAACGCCCATGGCGGGCGGGGCTGCATCTCGGTGACCGCCAACGTCGCGCCGCGCCTGTGCGCCGAGTTCCAGGAGGCCTGCCTGGCCGGCGACTACGCCCGCGCGCTGACGCTGCAGGACCGGCTCATGCCGCTGCATGTCGCGCTGTTCCTCGAGCCCAACCCCTGCCCGGTGAAATACGCGCTCTCGCTGCTGGGCCGCTGCTCGGAAGAGGTGCGCTCGCCCCTCGTCGAGATCGAGGAGCCGACCCGCGCCGCCGTGCGCGCGGCCATGGTCCATGCCGGTCTGATCGACGCCTGACATGGCCGCGAAGAAGGCCGATCCCAAGATCAAGCTGGTGGCCGAGAACCGCAAGGCGCGCCACCACTACTTCATCGAGGACGAGCTGGAGTGCGGCATCGCGCTGCAGGGCTCCGAGGTGAAGTCGCTGCGCAACGGGCAGGCCAACATCGCGGAAAGCTACGCCGCCATCGAGGATGGCGAGCTGTGGCTGATCAACAGCTACATTCCCGCCTACGATCAGGCGCGCGCCTTCGGCCATGACGAGCGCCGCCGGCGCAAGCTGCTGGTCCACCGCCGGCAGCTGGCGCGCCTGGCGCAGGCGGTGGGGCGGCAGGGCATGACGCTGGCGCCGCTCAAGCTGTATTTCAACGAACGCGGCATCGCCAAGCTTCTGCTCGGCGTGGCCAAGGGCAAGAAGCTGGCCGACAAGCGCGAGACGGAAAAGCGCCGCGACTGGGCGCGCGAGAAAAGCCGCCTTCTGCGCGAGAAGGGCTGAGCGCGGCCGCAAGGAGGACGGGCCATGGGCGGCGAGGCGATGACGCCGGAGGCGGATCTGGCGACGCTCGAGGCGGCGCTCGAAGCGACCTGGCCGCCCCTTGCCGTCGACGAGCTGAGCGCGCCGGGCTGGCGGCTGCGCGACGGCGGCGGAGGCGGCGCGCGCGTGTCGGCGGCGACGCGGCTCAGGGCGGACGCCGACCCGGACGCGGCCATCGCGGCCATGCGCGCGCAGGGCCGCGCGCCGCTGTTCCGCATCCGCGCCGGAGAGGAGGACCTGGACGCCGCCCTGGCCGCCCGCGGCCTTGCGCGGCGCGACGAAACGCTGTTCCTCGTCGCCCCGGCCGAGCGCATCGCCGCGATCGAGCCGGCGCGCGGCGTGCGCGCGGTCGAGGTGCGCGCGCGCCTCGCCCTGCTTGACGAGATCTGGACCGCCGCCGGCATCGGGCCCGAGCGCCGCGCCGTCATGGCCCGCGCCGAGGGGCCGCGCACGGTCGTCATGTCGCGCACCGACATGGCCGTGGCCGGCGTGGGCTTCGTCGCCGTGCATGGGCCTGTGGCGATGGTCCATGCCATGGTCGTGCGCCCCGAGCGCCGCCGCCAGGGCGGGGGGCGCGGCGTGCTCAGGGGCGCGGCGCGCTTCGCCCTCGACCACGGCGCGCGGACCCTGGCGCTGGCCGTGACGGCCGACAACGCGCCGGCGCTGGCGCTCTATGGGCGCATGGGCATGCGCGAGGCGGGCCGCTACCATTACCGCGCCGCCGCCGAGACGGCCGCGCCGACGAACAAAGAGAGACGCCCATGACCAGCACCGACCCCGACGCGCCCACCGCGCTTGATCTGCCCCAGGCCGATCCGCTGCCCGAGGACATCGCCAGGTATTTCGAAGTCTGCCAGGAGAAGCTGGGCCTCGTGCCCAACGTGCTGCGCGCCTATGCCTTCGCGCCGGAGAAGCTGCGCGCCTTCTCGACGCTCTACAACGACCTGATGCTGGCCGACAGCGGCCTGTCCAAGCTCGAGCGCGAGATGATCGCCGTGGCCGTGTCCTCGGTCAACCGCTGCTTCTACTGCCTGACGGCGCATGGCGCCGCCGTGCGGCAGCTGTCGGGCGATCCGAAGCTGGGCGAGGCGCTGGTCATGAACTACCGCGCCGCCGATCTGACCCCGCGCCAGCGGGCGATGCTGGACTTCGCCGTCAAGATGACCGAGCGCGGCCACGAGATCGAAGAGGCCGACCGCCAGGCGCTGCGCGAGGCGGGCTTCGGCGACCGCGACATCTGGGACATCGCCGCCGTCGCCTCGTTCTTCAACATGACCAACCGCATGGCCTCGGCGGTGGACATGCGCCCGAACGACGAATACCACGCCATGGCGCGCTGAAGGGCTCGGCCGCGACGAGAAGGGGGCGCCGACCTTGCGGTCGGCACCCCCCGTTTTTTCCGGTCCTTCAGGCCGGCCGGGCGTTCAGTGCAGAAGCCCGCCGACCTTGGCGATGGATTCGTCGGTCATGCGCGCGCGCTGCTCGTCGGTCATGGCGCCCGACAGGACGTCGGCCGCGGCGGCGACGGCGGTGGCGGCGGCGCGCTCGCGCACCTCGCGGATGGCGGCCTTCTCGGCGGCCTGGATCTGCTCCTCGGCGGCCTTGATGCGGCGCGCGACCGACTCGCGGATCTGCTCCTGGGCGACGCGGGCGGCCTCTTCGGCCTCGAGACGCGCATGCGCCTTGATGTCGGCGACCTGGCCCTCGACGTCCTTCTGCTTGCGCTCGAACGAGGCCAGCAGGGCCTGCGCCTCTTCGCGCAGGCGGCGGGCGTCGTCCAGCTCCTGCCGGATGGCGGCGATGCGCTTGTCCAGCATCTCGGCCAGCTTGGCCGGGACCTTGAGCCACAGCAGCACGCCGATGAAGCAGAAGAAGGCGATGGCGACCACGAAGTAGCTGTCGTGCAGAAGTTCCATGGTCTCAGCCCTTCAGCTTGGCGGCGACGGCGGCCTTGACGCGCTCGGCGTCGGCGGCGGCGGGCAGGATGGCGGCGACGATCTCGGCGGCGACGTCGGCGGCGACGGCCTCGACGGCCTCGAGCGCCGAGGCGCGGATCTCGGCGATGCGCTTCTCGCCCTCGGCGGTGCGGGCGGCGATCTCGGCGTCGGCCTTGGCCATGGCCTCGTCGACCTGCTTCTGGATCTCGGCGCGCGTCTGCTCGGCGATCTTCTGGGCCTCGGCGCGGGCCTCGGCCAGGGCGGCCTCATAGGCCTTCTGCGCGTCCTCGGCCTTGCGGCGCAGCTCGGCGGCGCGGTCGAGATCGTCCTCGACGGCGTCGCGGCGCTCTTCCATCAGGCCCGCGATGCGCGGCAGGGCCACGCGCGAAAAGATGAGATACATGACCGCCACCGCAACGGCCAGCCAGAAGATCTGGGAGGCGTAGGTGTGGGTGGCGAGCTGGGGAAGACCGCTTGCGGCGGCTTCGGCGCCGTGGGCGGCCTCGGCGCCGTGACCGGCGGTCGAGGCGGCCTGGGCGGCTGCAAGGAACAGACCCATGGGGCTCTCCGGTTCTGCGCGCCGCCAGGGGCGGCTGTGGACGGGCGCCGCGGGCGGGCGGCGGCCCCGGCGTCCCCTTTGGCGGGGCGGGGCGCGCGCGCCTGCCGCGCCGGGCGGACATGACTGCGCCGCGCGGATGGGCGCGGCGCTGGAGCGGGGCCGATCATGGAACGGCGCGGGGCGCGTTCTTCTGATCGTCGCGGCCGCGCTCCGGCTTGGCGTCCGGCGCCGACGGCCCTGGGGCGGCCGGCGCCGGGAGTCGCTTCCTCAGACCGCGAACAGCAGCAGCAGCGCGACGAGGAACGAGAAGATGCCCAGCGCCTCGGCGAAGGCGATGCCGATGAAGAGGGTCGCCTGCTGCTCGGCGGCCGCGGCCGGGTTGCGCAGGGCGCCGGCCAGGTAGTTGCCGGCCACGTGACCCACGCCGATGCCGGCGCCGCCCAGACCGATCGTGGCGAGGCCCGCGCCGATGTACTGGCCCATGTTCGCGATATCGCCTTCCATGATGTGCTCCTCTGAGTTGGAATGGCTTGCCCGTTGGGGTGGTTGTGCGGTCCCGACCGTCAGTGCATGTGCAGCGCGTCGTTGAGGTAGACGCAGGTCAGGATCGTGAAGATGTAGGCCTGCACGCAGGCCACAAGCAGCTCGAGCGCGTAGATGCCCGTCATCGCGCCGATCGGGATGATGCCGGCGATGCCCATGGCCGGCACGAAGGCGGCGAAGACCTTGAGCACCGCGTGGCCGGCCATCATGTTGCCCGCAAGTCGCACGGAGTGGCTGAGCGGGCGCACGAAATACGAGATGAACTCGATCACGAACAGCACGCAGCGCAGCGCGACGGTCGGGGCGCTGGACACCCAGAACAGCGAGATGAAGTGCAGCCCGTGCCGTGCGAAGCCGATCGCGGTCACCGAGATGAACACCGCCAGCGCCAGAACGCCGGTCACGGCGATGTGCGAGGTGGTGGTGAACGACCAGGGCAGCAGCCCCAGCACGTTCGACATCAGGATGAAGACGAACAGCGTGAAGATGTAGGGGAAGAAGGGACGCCCTTCCGGCCCCAGCGTGTCGTCCACCATCTTGCGCACGAAGCCGTAGATGCCCTCGGCCACCAGCTGCATGCGCGTGGGAACCAGCGCGCCGTTGCGCGTCGGCAGCACCAGAAGCGCCGTCGCCGCAAGGATCGCGATGAACATCCACAGCGTGGAGTTGGTGATGGTGAAAAGGCCCACCTCGTCGCCAAAAAGCGGACGGATGGTGAACTGCTCCATCGGATGCGCGTTGATGCCGCCCTGGGCGTGTTCGGTCGCCGCCACGTTCGCTTCCCTCGCTTTGCGGCGCTCAGGCGCCGGCGTTGCCGCCCCCGCCGGGGGGCTCGTTTCCGTTCCGCTCGGCGCCGCCGACCTGCGCGGCGTCCGCCTCGCGGCGCTTTCTTCTGCGCTCCTCGCCGGCGGCGGATTGAAGCATCACCCGCACCCCGGCCGCGAAGCCCAGCAATATGAACAGGATGAGAAAGACCGGCTTCGTGCCGAAGAGGCCGTCGAGCCCCCATCCCATCCCCGTGCCGACCGCGATCCCCGCGCTCAGCTCGATCACCATCCGCCAGGCCAGCTCGGCGCCCGCGAACTTGCCCGGCCGCGCGGCCCGGGGCTTGGGGGCCCGACGTCGCCGCGCTTCTTCCAGCTGCGTCTCCAGCCGCTTGAGGCGATCGGTCGACGTGTCGGGGTCCGACATGATGTCTCCTTCGCCGGTGCGGAGCCGCGCCTTCGGTTGGCGCGCACATTATGAGGGGGTCAATGGTGTGTCAACCCGCTGCGATGCGCTTGGCGTAAAGATGCAAGATGTTGATATGAAAGAGAAATCCTGCGGCGCGACGTTCGGGCGCGCCGCCGGGCCGGCGCCGATGGGGGGTCGGGGGCGGAATCCGCGCCGCGCGGCGGCGGCTCGCGCGCCCGCCATGCGTCGCCGCCCGCGCGCCGGCGTCTTTCGTCGGCGGGCGCGGGCTGCTAGGTTTCGCGCCCGCCCGGGGCCGGCCACGGAGGGGCGGACCCGATGTCAGGCCCGCGGACAAGGAGGCGCCGCATGAGCCAAGATCGCCGGGCCGCGCGCGTACGGCTCAACCTGTCAGCAAGCGCCGCCTCGGTGAGCGTGGCGGTGATCCTGGTGGCGGCCAAGCTGTGGGCGCTGGCGCAGACGGGGTCGCTGTCGATCGCGGCCAGCCTGGCGGACAGCGCGCTCGACCTCGTCGCCTCGCTGGCCGGGCTGGCGGCGATCCTTTACGCCGCGCGCCCGCCGGACGAGGACCACGCCTTCGGCCATGACGCGGCCGAGGATCTGGCCGCGCTGGGGCAGGCGGTCCTGGTGGCGGGATCGGCGCTGATGATCGGATGGCGCGCGATCGCCCGGCTGACGGCGGACGAGCCCGCGCCGCTGCGTCACGAGGAGGCGGGGCTTGCGGTCATGCTCCTGTCCATCGCGCTGACGGCGGCGCTGGTGGCCTGGCAGCGGCGCGTGGCGGCGCGCACCGGCAGCCGCGTGGTGGCGGCCGACTCGCTGCACTACCTGTCGGACCTTCTGCCCAATCTGGGCGCGCTGGCCGCGCTCTGGGCCTCGGCGCGGTTCGGGGTCTCGACGCTGGACAGCATCGTGGCGCTGGGCGCCTCGGCGCTGCTGCTGGCGGGGGCGCGCAACATCGCCGCGGGCGCGTTTCACGCGCTCATGGACCGGCGCGCGGCCCCCGACGTGGTGGCGCGGATCGAGGCGATCGTGCGCGCACATCCGGGGGTGCGGGGCTTTCACGACCTCAAGACGCGCACCTCGGGGGCGCGGCTGTTCATCCAGGTGCATGTCGAGCTCGACGGCGAGCAGTCGCTGCGCGAGGCGCACGACATCGGCGCGGCGCTGCGCCGGCGCCTGCTCGAGGCCTTCCCCGAGGCCGAGGTGATCATCCACAAGGACGTGGCGGGCAGGCGCTGACGGCCCGCCGCGGCGGCGCGTGTCGCAAAGCCGCGCCCGCGCGTCGCCTGCCGCCGCGCGCGGCGCGGCGCGGCGCGCTTGATAGGGGCGACGCATTCCGAGGCATCCGACGGAGGATACAGATGAAAACCCATGCGCGCGCAGTCGTCGTCGGAGGCGGGGCCGTCGGCGTCTCGATCGCCTACCACCTTGCCAAGGCCGGCTGGGACACGGTCCTGCTCGAGCGCGACGAGCTGACCGCCGGCTCGACCTGGCACGCCGCCGGGCTGCTGCCGCTGTTCAACATGAGCTACGCGGTCAGCCACATCCACGATTATTCGGTCAAGTTCTACAAGACGCTCGAGGCCGAAACCGGCCTCAACCCCGGCTTTTCGGTGGTGGGCAACCTGCGCATGGCGCAGACCGACGCGCGCATGGACGAATACGCGCTTTACGCCTCGACCGCCGAATCGGTCGGCATCCCGGTCGAGTGGCTGACCCCCGCCCAGATCAAGGAGCGCTGGCCCCTGGTCCGCACCGAGGACCTCAAGGGCGCGATCTTCCACCCCACCGACGGCTACATCAACCCCGCCGACGTCACCCAGGCCATGGCCAAGGGCGCGCGCCAGCGCGGCGCGGCGATCTACCGCAAGGTCCAGGTCGACGGCTTCGAGCGCCGCGGCGGCGAGTGGGTCGTCAAGGGCCGCAAGATGATCGAGAAGGGCGGCAACCTCGTGCCCGGCGAGGAAACCTTCGAGATCGTCTGCGAGCACGTCGTCACCGCCACCGGCAACCACGCCCAGCGCACGGCGGCCATGGTCGGCTGCTACATCCCCGCCATTCCGGTCGAGCACCAGTATATCGTCACCGAGCCCGACCCCGCCCTGGTCGAATGGCGCAAGGCCGGCAATCCCGAGCATCCCGTGCTGCGCGACGCCGACGCCAAGTGGTATGTGCGCGAAGAGCGCGGCGGCTGGATCCTGGGGCCCTATGAGCGCGGCGCCCCGGCCTGCTTCAAGTTCGGCGTGCCCGACAGCTTCCGCGCCGACCTCTTCCCGCTCGATCTCGAGCGGATCGAGGAGGAATACATGTCCATGATCCACCGCATCCCCTCGACCGAGACGGTGGGCCTGAAGGACGATTTCAACGGCCCCATCTGCTACACGCCCGACGGAAACCCGCTGGTCGGCCCCGCGCCGGGGGTCGAGAACTTCTGGTTCGCCGAGGGCTTCAGCTTCGGCGTCACCGCCGCCGGCGGAACCGGCCATTACCTGGCGCAGCTGATGACCGAGGGCGAGGCCGAGATCGACATGTGGTCGCTCGACCCGCGCCGCTTCGGCCGCTGGGTCAACCGCGAATACGCGGCGAAGAAGAACGAGGAGGCCTACGAGCACGTCTACATCCTGCACCACCCGGACGAGGAGCGCCCCGCCTGCCGGCCCCTGCGCACCGCCCCCTGCTATGACCGCATGAAGGCGCGCGGCGCCCAGTTCGGCCAGGTCAACGGCTGGGAGCGCCCGAACTACTTCGCTCCCCAGGGCTTCGACGACCACGCCGCGCGCAGCTTCCGCCGCGGCGGCTGGTGGCCCTACGCGGTCGAAGAGGCCAAGGCCATCCGCGGCGCGGCGGGCATGATCGACGCCACCGCCTTCGCCAAGCACCGCATCAAGGGGCCGGGCGCGACCGCCTTCCTCGACTGGCTGACCTGCAACAAGCTGCCGCGCGTGGGGCGCATCAATCTGACCTATGCGCTGACCGAGGCCGGCACGATCCGCACCGAGGCGACCATCGTGCGCCTTGCGCCGGACGACTACTACGTCATCACCGCCGGCGCGGCGCAGGAATACGACCACGACTTCTTCGTCAAGCAGGCCGAGAAGAAGCGCGACGAATTCGGCTGGATCGAGGTGCAGGACGTCACCACCCAATATGGCGTCTTCGCCCTGGCCGGCCCCAACAGCCGCGACATCCTGCGCGAGCTGATCGTCGACGCCGACCCCGCCTCGGCGCTGACCAACAAGGCCTTCCCCTGGCTCTCGGCCAGGGAGATCGACCTGGGCATGGTCCGCACGCTGGCGATCCGCGTCGCCTACACCGGCGAGCTGGGATGGGAGCTGCACCACCCGATCGAGATGCAGAACCACCTTTTCGACCGGCTGATGGAGGCGGGCGAGAAGCACGGCCTCAAGCTGGTGGGCGCGCGCGCGCAGAACTGGCTGCGGCAGGAGAAGTCCTACCGCGCCTTCGGCTCGGATCTGGGCCGCGACGCCACCCCGCTCGAGGCCGGCCTGCACCGCTTCGTGGACATGGAGAAGGACTTCCGCGGCAAGGCGGCGATGCAGTCCCTGGGCATCCGCTCGTCCTGCGTGACGCTGCTGATCGACGGTCCCGAGGACGCCGACCCCTGGGGGCGCGAGGCGCTGCTCAAGGACGGCGAGAAGGTCGGGCGTCTGACCTCGGGCGGATATTCGGTGGCCTTCGGCAAGTCGATCGGCATCGGCTATGTGCGCCCCGATCTGGCCGCGCCCGGCACGAAACTGCAGGTGCGCATGCTGCGCCGGCTGTGGGACGCCGAGGTGGTCGAGGAAAGCCCCTACGATCCGAAGAACGAGCGCATCCGCAAGGACGGCTGACCGCCGCCCGCGCCGGGGCCGACCGCGCGCCCGCCCCGGCGCGACGTCCGCCGCGACGGGGGGGCGGGCGCTGAAAACAAGTTGAAGGCCCGTCTCGGAAATCTCGAGACGGGCCTTCGTCAGGCGGCGCCGCGGCGCGGCATGTCTTCCCCAAGAGTTGCCGTCGCGTGGCGGCGGTGTTCCCGCTGTCTCCCGGCCTCAATTTCCGGTTCCTCAGCGGCGCCGTTCACATGTCCTGCGCCTTCCTGTTCTTCGCCCCACACCCTCACCGTGCGTTGCAGGACATGTATGGGCGATTCCGCGTGATCGGTTCGTGACGCGTCCGCGCGCGCAGCGCCGTCAGGCGCCGTAGAAATACCTAACAGGGCGAGGCGCGACGCGGGATTCAGACCTCGGCGCCGTCATTGCGGGTCAATGCGCGCGCGAAAAGCGCCGAATCGACGTTGCCGCCCGAGGCGATCACGATCGCCGCGTCGGATTCGAGCGAATCGGGCCGGAACAGTGCCGCCGCCAGCGCCGCCGCGCCGCCCGGCTCGACGACGATCCGCAGGCGCTCGAACGCCGTCGCCATGGCGCGCAGGGCCTCGTCGTCCCGCACCCGAAGGCCGGGGCCGCACAGCGCGCGCATGATGGGAAAGGTCAGCTCGCCGGGGCAGGGGGTCAGGATGGCGTCGCAGATCGAACCCTTCTCGGACGGGTTGCTCAGCCGCCGCCCGGCCGCGAGCGAGCGCGCGACGTCGTCGAAGCCCTCGGGCTCGACCGGACGCACGCGCATGTCCGGCGCCGCCTCGGCCAGGGCCAGCGCGACCCCGGCCGTCAGCCCGCCGCCGCCGCAGGGAACCAGCACCTCGGCGCGCGCGACGCCCGCGGCGCGGGCCTGGGCGGCGATCTCGAGCCCCGCCGTGCCCTGGCCGGCGATGACGTGCGGATCGTCATAGGGCCGCACCAGCGTCAGGCCGCGGGCGCGGGCGATGCGGGCGGCAAGCTCCTCGCGGCTTTCCTCGCCCCGGCGATAGGTCGCCAGCTCGGCCCCCAGCGCGCGCGTCGCCTCGCGCTTGGCGCGCGGGGCGTCCTCGGGCATCACGATCACCGCCGGAACGCCCAGAAGCCGCGCCGCCAGCGCCACGCCCTGCGCATGGTTGCCCGATGAATAGGCGATGACGCCGGCCCGCAGGCGCTCGGGCGCCAGCGCGGTCATCGCCGACCAGGCGCCGCGGAACTTGAAGGCGCCGCCATGCTGAAGGCATTCGGCCTTGATCAGGATTCGCCGCCCTGCCGCTTCGTTGAGCAACGCCGATTCCAGCAGCGGCGTGCGCAGCGCCCGCCCGTCCAGCCGGCGCGCCGCGTCGGCGATCATGGCCGGATCGACCGCGAAGCCGCTCATCGCGCGCGCGCCAGCAGCGATTCGATCGCCGCGATCGCCTCGGGTTCGTCCAGGAACGGCGCATGCCCGCGATCGGCGATGGTCACATGCGCCATGTCCGGGCGCAGAGCGGCCATCCGCGCCAGCGCGTCGGCGTCGAGGATGTCGGAATTCTCGCCGCGGATCGTCAGGAGCGGCACGCCCTCGAGCGCGGCGAACAGCGGCTCGAGCGACAGCGAATCGCCTTCGACCGCGGCCAGCGCCGCCGCCGTCGCGTCGCGCAGCCGCGGGTCGTAGGACAGGACGGGCCGCCCGCCCTCGTCGTCGAAAATCGCGCGCGCATGCCGCTCCCACCGCGCCAGGGGAACGCCCGGGAAACGCGCCGCCTCGGCCTCGGCGATGGCGCGGGCGGCCTCTTCGAAGCTGGCGTGGTCCGGGGGCAGACCAAGATAGCCCATGATGCGCCGCAGCCCGTTGATCCGCACCTCGATGCCGATGTCGTTGAGGACCAGGGCGCGCACCGAGCCCGGGCGCAGCGCCGCCATGGTCATGCCCAATATGCCCCCGCGCGAGGTCCCGACCACCGCCGCGCCCTCCAGCCCCAGATGGTCGAGCAGCGCCAGCGCGTCGGCGGCCTCGACCGCGGGGGCGTATTCGGCCAGCGGATCGCGCGCGCGCTCGGACAGGCCGCGGCCGCGCGAATCCAGCCGGATGACGCGCCACCGGCCGACCAGCGCGTCGCGCAAGGGCTCGAAATCGCGGCGGTTGCGCGACAGCCCGGCCAGGCACAGCACCGGCGGCCCGTCGCCCTCGTCCCAATAGGCCAGCCGGCGGCCATCGGGCGCGGCGAAGAAGCGGGGCTCGGCGCTCATGCGACGCCCGCCAGGGCGGGGACGCCGCTCAGATCGCGCAGGATGGCGGCCGGGCGCCAGGGCAGTCGCTCGACCGGGTCGCCCGCGCGGTTGACCCAGGCGGCGCGAAAGCCGTAGCCCGCCGCGCCCGCCGCGTCCCAGCCGTTGGACGAAAGGAACAGAACCTGGCCCGCGGGAACGCCGAAATGGCGCTCGACCAGCGCGTAGGCCGCGGGGGCGGGTTTGAACACGCCCACCGATTCGACCGACAGCGTGGCGTCGAGAAGATCGGCCATGCCGGCGCTTTCGACCGCGTCGGCCAGCATGTCGGGCGTGCCGTTCGAGAGGATGGCCGTGCGCAGGCCCGCCGCGCGCAGCGCCCTCAGCGCCGCCGGCGCCTCGGGATAGGCGTCGAGCCGGCGGTAGAGCGCGAGCAGCGCCTCGCGCTCGGGGGCGGCCTCGGGGCCGACGGCCTCGATGGCGTAGTCGAGCGCCTGCGCCGTCACCGTCCAGAAATCGGCATGCACGCCGGCCGCCGCGCGCAGCCATGTGTATTGCAGCTGCTTGGCGCGCCAGATCTCGGACAGGCGGGGCCAGATGCGCGCGAAGCTTTCCTTGCCCGGTTGGGCGGCAAGATTGCGCGCCGCGGCGGCCACGTCGAAGAGCGTGCCGTAGGCGTCGAAGACGCAGACGGTCGCGGAGGCGGCGCCGGCCGGGGGCGTGAGGGGCTGGGGCATGAGCGATCCTCCTGCGTGCGCGCACGGCCCTGGCGCGGGCCGCCCGGCCGGACGATCGCCCCGCGCGCC
Source organism: Oceanicella actignis (assembly GCF_900111545.1). Lineage (NCBI taxonomy): Bacteria > Pseudomonadati > Pseudomonadota > Alphaproteobacteria > Rhodobacterales > Paracoccaceae > Oceanicella > Oceanicella actignis. Next base: position 154,095 of record NZ_FOHL01000006.1, on the reverse strand, counting down.
CCGCGGCGCAAGAGGCGCCGGGCCGCCTTTCCGCCTGGCGGCGGATCAGACGCCGCGCCCGCCCTCGTCGTCAAGCCGGTCGGCGTCGAAGGGCGCGGCCATCAGCGCGTCGCGGCCCGTGCGCAGCAGCCGCGCGGCGACGGCGTGCAGCGCCACTGGGTCATGCGCGACGCACACGTCCAGCAGCGCGCGCGCCTGGCGCGAGACCTCGGTCATGCCGATCTGGCCCGGCACGGCGATCAGGTCGCGCGCGATGCGGGCGACGGCGGCCCAGTCGTCTTCGCGCAGCGCCCGCTCGAGCGCCGCGAGGCGATCGGTGGCGTGCAGGATGCCGTCTTCGATGATCTCGCGGCACAGATGCGGCCCGACCGCCTCGCGCAGGGCTTCGATGGCGTCGATGTCCAGCGCGGCTTCCCGCGCCGTCGGCAGAATCCTGACGATGGTTGCGCTCATGTCTCCGTTCTCTCCCATAGGCGCCGCAGGGCGCCGCATCACCACGCTCCGAAGAATGGCGCGCATTCGTGAAAGGCGCGTTAGCGCGGCGGGCGCGGGCGGGAGAGCGGCGCTCAGGCCGGATCGGGCAGGACCGCGCGCAGCGCCCCCACGCGCAGGCCGCGGCGGTTGATCTCGTCGGGCGAAAGGCGCTTGCGCACCGCCGGATCCTGGGGATCGGCCACGCCAAGACGCACCAGGATCGCGGCGATGGCGGCCTCGGAGGCGCGCGTGGCGCCGTCGTCGATCTTCAGCGCCACGCCCAGCCCCAGCTCGGGCAGGATGGCGGCGAAGACGCCCTCGGCGCCGGTCTTGATCACGGCGCGCACGCGCCCGCCGCCGTTGACGGCGCGCATCAGCTCGGTGCAGGCGCGCCCCTCGCCGGCGACCAGCTCGGGATGGGCGGCCATGGCCTCGGTCAGGCGCCGGGCGGCCTGGGCGCGGGCGGGCGGCAGGGTTCCTTCGGGCCGGGCCATGCGCGCCATCGCCAGCGCCAGCCCGCGCAGCCGGGCGGCGTGGTTGGGCGCCGAGCAGCCGTCGATGCCGTATCCGATCGGCTCCTGCCCGGTCATTTCGTGAAAGGCCTCGGCCACGGCGCGCTGAACGGGGTGGTCGGGATCGACGTATTCGGACCCGCCGCCCAGATGCCGCCCCAGGGTCAGAAAGCCCGCATGCTTGCCCGAGCAGTTGTTGTGGGTCTGGTCGGGCGGGCAGCCGCAGGCGCGCAGGCGCTCGCGCTCTTCGCGGTCGTCGGGGCGCTGGGGGCCGCAGCGCAGGTCGCTCTCGGCCAGGCCAAGATCCGCCAGCCAGGCGCGCACGCGCGCGACGTGCATCCGCGCGCCGTTGTGCGAGGCGCAGGCCAGCGCAAGGCGCTCGTCGTTCAGCCCGAAGCGGTCGGCGGCGCCGCTTTCGACCAGCGGCAGCGCCTGGAGCATCTTGCATGACGAGCGCGGGTAGATCGGCCGATCGACGTCGCCCCAGGCGGCGATCAGCGCGCCGTCGGGGGCGCAGACGGCGGCGATGCCGCGATGGACCGATTCGGTCATCTCGCCGCGGCGCAGCTCGACCAGCACGGGGGCGGCGTCGTCGAATGAGGGTCGGGTCATGGGGGCGGATCCTTCGAGCGGCGGACAAGCGGCGGAGCCCGCGCCGCGGCCCGCCGGGGGTGGCGCGCGGCGGCGCTTTGCGGCTAGATTAACCGTGCAGGCGCACAAGCAAAAGCCGCGACGCGCGCGCGCCGCGAAGAAGCGAACCGCGAGCGGACGACGAAAAACGACGATGAGGCGATGATGAGAGCAATCGAAACCGGAATCCGGGCGGCGGCGGCGGCCATCCTCGCGCTGGGGCTGGCGGCCGCGCCGGCGGGGCAGGCCCTGGCGCAGACGGCCAACCGCGTCGACGCGAAGAAGGACTGGTCGGTCTTCGTCGGATCCGACCGCGACGGCAAGCTGTGCTGGATCGCCAGCAGGCCGACCGCCTCGGTGGCGCTGCGCGACGGCAAGCCGGTGTCGGTGCGCCGCGGCGACATCTTCCTGATGGTCTCGGTGCGTCCGACCAGGGGCGTGAAGAACGAGGTCTCGATGCTGTCGGGCTATCCGTTCAAGCCGGGGTCGAAGGTGAAAGCCAGGGTCGGCTCTTCGGAATACGAGATGTTCACCAAGGGCGAGGGCGCCTGGCTCAGCTCGGCCAAGGAGGACGACCGCATGGTCGCCGACATGAAGCGCGGGGCGACGGCGGTGCTGACGGGCGTCTCCAGCCGCGGCACGGTGACGAAGGACACCTTCTCGCTTCTGGGCTTCACGGCGGCGCTGGCCGAGGCGCAGGCGCGCTGCAAGTGAGCCGCCGGCGCCCGCGGCGCCTTGGCGCGGCGACGCGGATGTGATAGCCAATGGGCGACGCGCCTCCCGCCCTGTGCTGGGGGCGCGCGCGCTTTTGCGCCGCAGGCCGCGGGCCGCGCGGCGCCTGCAACGGAGGCCGCCGCCATGACCGCATCGCATCCGCAGCCGGCCGCGACGCCCGAGCCGGCGCCGCTGCGCCCCGACGTGGCCGCCTATGCCCCGCGCCCGGCGGCGGGCAAGCCCGCGCTGGTCGGCCTGACGCGCGAGGCGCTGCGCGCGGCGCTGATCGAGGCCGGCGCGCCCGAGGGGCAGGCCAGGATGCGCGCCGGGCAGCTGTGGCAGTGGATCTACCAGCGCGGCGCGACGGATTTCGCGCAGATGACCAACCTGTCCAAGGCGTTTCGCGCCTTTCTGGACGAGCGTTTCGTGGTCGGCCGGCCGCAGATCGTCACGCGCCAGGTCTCGCAGGACGGCACGCGCAAGTATCTGCTGCGCATCGAGGGCGGGCACGAGGTCGAGGCCGTCTACATTCCCGAAGAGGACCGCGGCACGCTGTGCGTCAGCTCGCAGGTGGGGTGCACGCTGACCTGCTCGTTCTGCCACACGGGCACGCAGCGGCTGGTGCGCAACCTGACGGCGGCCGAGATCGTCGGCCAGATCCTGGCGTGCCGCGACGATCTGGGCGAATGGCCGCGCCCGGGCGAGCGCCCCTCGGACAAGCGCCTGCTGTCGAACATCGTGCTCATGGGCATGGGCGAGCCGCTCTACAATTTCGAGGCCGTGCGCGACGCGATGAAGATCGCCATGGACCCCGAGGGCATCAGCCTGAGCCGCCGGCGCATCACCCTGTCGACCTCGGGCGTCGCGCCGCTGATCCCGCGCGTGGGCGAAGAGATCGGCTGCATGCTGGCCATCAGCCTGCACGCCACCACCGACGAGGTGCGCGACAAGCTGGTGCCCATCAATCGCAAGTGGAACATCGCCCAGCTGCTGGACGCCTGCCGCGCCTATCCGCGCCTGTCCAACGCCGAGCGCATCACCTTCGAATACGTGATGCTCAAGGGCGTGAACGATTCGGACGAGGACGCGCGCCGCCTCGTGCGCCTGATCGCGGGGATTCCGGCCAAGATCAACCTGATCCCCTTCAACCCCTGGCCGGGCGCGCCCTACGAGCGTTCGGACTGGGACCGCATCGAGGCCTTCGCCGAGATCGTCAACCGCGCCGGCTACGCCAGCCCCGTGCGCACGCCGCGCGGGCAGGACATCATGGCCGCCTGCGGGCAGCTCAAATCCGCCACCGAGCGCGCGCGCAAGGCCCGCGCCGCCGCCCCGGCGCGCTGAAACGGGCCGCGCGGGGCTTGCCGCGCGGGGGGCGGGTCGGGCATTGATGGCGCGACGGCGCCGGCCAGGCGCGCAGCGGAGAACCCAGATGCAAGACCTTCCCACCGACATGCTCGCGGTCGAGATCGCGCGCCCCGGCGGCCCCGAGGCGCTGACCCCCGCGCGGCGTCCGATCCCGACGCCCGAGCAGGGGCAGATCCTGATCAAGGTCGAGGCGGCCGGCGTCAACCGGCCCGACGTCCTGCAGCGCGCGGGGGCCTATCCGCCGCCGCCGGGGGCCTCGGATCTGCCGGGGCTCGAATGCGCGGGCCAGGTCGTCGCGGTCGGGCCCGGCGTCGACCGCTGGAAGCCGGGCGACCGGGTGTGCGCGCTGCTGCCCGGCGGCGGCTATGCCGAATACGCGCTGACCCATGCCGATCACGCGCTGCCCATCCCGGCGGGGCTGACGGCGGTCGAGGCCGCGGCGCTGCCCGAAACCTTCTTCACCGTCTGGACCAACGTCTTCGACCGCGCCCGGCTGCGCGACGGCGAGACCTTTCTGGTCCATGGCGGCTCGTCGGGCATCGGCTCGACCGCGATCCAGCTGGCGCGGGCCTTCGGCGCGCGCGTCTTCGCCACGGTCGGCTCGGAGGAAAAGGCCGCCTTCTGCCGCGCGCTCGGGGCCGAGCTGGCGATCAACTACAAGACCGAGGATTTCGTCGAGGCGGTGCGCGGCGCGACCGGCGGGCGCGGCGTGGACGTGATCCTGGATATGGTGGGGGGCGAGTATCTGGCCCGCGACGTGGCGGCGCTGGCCGATGACGGGCGGCTGGTGATGATCGCGTTCCTGGGCGGGTCGAAGGCGACGCTCAACTTCGCGCCGGTGATGGTGCGGCGGCTGACGATCACCGGCTCGACGCTGCGCCCGCAGTCGATCGAGGCCAAGGCGGCCATCGCCCGCGCGCTCGAGGCGCATGTCTGGCCGCTGATCGAGGCCGGGCGCGTGGGTCCGCGCGTGCACGCGACCTTCCCGCTGGCCGAGGCGGCCAGGGCGCACGAGCTGATGGAAAGCTCGGCGCATATGGGCAAGATCGTGCTGACGGTCTGACCGGCGCGTCAGGCGGGGAGTTGACGCAGCGTCAGGACGAGGCGTCGGACTTGCCGTGAATGCACAAGAGCGCCGCGCGCAGATGCGCCGCGGCGCCCTCGCAGCCCATGCTTTCGGCTTCGGCGCGCGCCCAGATCAGGATCCGGGCCAGCGCGGCGCGCTCGGCGGCCGAGGCGTCGGGGGCGGTGCAGGGCTGTTCCAGCTCGACAAGCCGCAAATGGCGCATTCCTGGCGTCCTCGCGTCGGTGAACGTGGCGTGACCGAATCAACCTAGAAGGCCGGCCTCGGGGCGCGTCAAGGGGTCGCGGCGCAGTCGGGCTGGGTGTTCTTGTCCCGTTCGCGAAATTTCGTCAGCGCGGCGGGTCAAGCCTGGCCATCCCCCGGCAATCGCGCGCGCTTTCGGGCGCGCAGGGCCGCGGGGACAGGTCCTTGTTCAGGCAGATTCGCACCTCGCGAATCGCTCCGTCGCGGCAGACGATGGTGATCGCGTCGGGCGTCAGCTCGGGGTTCGCCTCGAGGAAGGCCTGCTCGATCACCCGCGCGTCGATGCGCACCGCGCGCTCGAGGCGGCGCAGCGCCTCGGGGCGGACGACGCGCGCCCAGGCCTGGCGCATCAGCGCGTAGTAGTCGCCCGCGCTCAGCCCGGTGCAGCGCCCGTGCTTCTTCCACTGATGCCAGGCCAGCCCGGCCGATCCCATGATGTCGGCCATGGCGGCGCTTTCGGCGCGGCTGGGGTCGCGGCGCCCGGACCGGCACCAGGCGGGCCAGCCGCGCTCGTATTGCGGCCAGAGCCCGTGCAGCACGAATCCCAGCCGCCGTCCGGGCGCGCATTGTTCGGCGCCGCGCGCGCGCCCCTCCTGGGCGCACCAGGCGGGCGACCAGCTCAGGGCCAGGATGTAATGGTCGAAATCGCCCGCCGGCCGTTGCCGATCGGCCAGGATCGGCCCCGAAAGCGCCCAGAAGGCGGCGATGGCGAGCAGAAGGCGCATGTTTGACCCTTTCGTTCGGTCTCGATCATGGCTATATAACCGGCGAAGCTCCCCCGCGAAAACCTCAGCCGGACCTCCCGCCTGGTTCTCGGACCGCGGCGAAGCCGTATGCCGTATGTTGCATGGAGACTAGAACGATGACGCTGCCGCTGATGCCCAAGGCCACCGCCGTGTGGCTGGTGGAGAACACCAGCCTGACCTTCAAGCAGATCGCCGAGTTCACCGGCCTGCACGAGCTCGAGGTCAACGGCATCGCGGATGGCGAGGTGGCCGTGGGCATGAAGGGGTTCGATCCGATCGCGAACAACCAGCTCGACCCCGAAGAGATCAAGCGCTGCGAGGCCGATCCCAAGGCCCGGCTGCGCCTCAAGCGCAACCCCGCCGCCGAGGGCGAGCAGAAGCGCAAGGGGCCGCGCTACACGCCGCTGAGCCGCCGGCAGGACCGGCCGGCCGCCATCGCCTGGCTGGTGCGCTATCACCCCGAGCTGAGCGACTCGCAGATCATGAAGCTGGTCGGCACCACCAAGCCCACCATCCAGTCGATCCGCGACCGCACGCACTGGAACTCGGCCAACATCGTGCCGGTCGATCCGGTGGCGGTGGGGCTGTGCAAGCAGACCGAGCTGGACGAGGCCGTGCGCAAGGCCGCCGAGCGCAAGCGCCGCGAGCAGGAAGAGGTCATGTCCGCCGAAGAGCGCATGAGCCTTCTTTCCACCGACGAAAGCCTTTCGGCCGAGCCCTCGCCGCGGATGCCCTCGGCGATCTCGGGGCTCGAGAATTTCAGCCTTGTCGAACATGCCGACGATCCGCGCGACGCGGATCCCGACTCGGCCGACCCGGACGCGCTGTTCAACCTGCCCAAGGGCAAGGGCGACGAGGACGACCAGCCCGTCTGACCGGCCCGGCCCCGCCCGACCGCGCCCCGGCGCGCCGCAAGGCGCCGCCGGGGCTTTTTTGCGCGCAGGGCATGGCGGCGGCGCCGGGCGGCCCCGAAGGGGCGCCGACGGCCGGCGAGCGTGCGGCGCGCGCCGCGGCCCGGCCGACGCGAAGGTGCGATGGGCAAATGGGGTTTGCCGTTCAGGTTGTGCGCCCGTATAGGTAGAGTTGCGAGGGGCGATATTTCGCTTCAGGAGGTAAGTTCATGCGCCCGGGCATCAAGCCGATCCTGCTTTTGGCGTTTGCGTCCATGACCGGCGCGTGCGCGCAGAACGTGGCCAAGACGCCGGTTCCGATCGGCGGCAGCCGCGCGGATGCGGCGATCGAGATGGCCTATCAGGTGGGCCTTTTCGAGAAGCCGGTGGTCGATTGGACCGCCGCCGAGGACGCCGCGAGCAGGCGCTGCCGGCAATGGGGCTACGCGCGCGCCGAGGGTTACGAGGGCGTGCGCACGCGCTGCGACGTGTCCGACGGCTATGGAACCTGCCTTCGGACGACGGTGATCCGCACCTATCAATGTCTTGAATGACGCGCGGCCGCGCGGCCCATCCGCCCCCGTCATGCGCGCCGCGCCGGGGGGATGGCGCGGCGGGGGCGGCGCGATCTCAGGCCGACCCGGCGTCCGGCCGCCGCCGCGCGCGGCGCGTCAGTGGGCGGGCGCGCTCAGCGGGTCCAGCACGGTGCGTCCGCCGTCCACGCTCAGCACCTGCCCGGTGACGAAGCTCGAGCGCTCGGATGCGAGGTAGAGCACCGCCTCGGCGGCCTCGTCGGGCTCGGCGATTCGGCCCAGCGGGGTGACGCGCACAAGTTCCTCGCGCAGCTCGGCGCGCTCGCGCAGCGCGTCGCGCAGGCTAGCCGTCATCACGCTGCCCAGCGCCACCGCGTTCACCCGGATGCGGTGCGGCGCCAGCGCCACCGCCATGGCCCGCGTCATCTGGTCGAGCGCGGCGCAGCTGACCGAATAGTGCAGCAGCTCGGGGATCGTGCGCTGCGCGGCGATGGACGAGATGTTCACGATCGCCCCCGCGCAGCGCCCGCGGCCCTCTTGCGGGTCGGCCTCGGCCTGCGCGATCATGCGCCGCGCGGCCGCGCGGCTCATCACATAGGCCGAGCGGACGTTGGCGTCGAAGGCGTCCTGCAGGGCGCCGTCGTCGCCGTCCGGAAAGGTTCCCGGCACCACCGAGCGCGCCGCGTTCACCAGAATGTCCAGCCGCCCGTAGGCGTCCAGCGTCGAGGCGATCAGGTTCGAGGCGCTGAGCGCGCCGCGCATGTCGCAGGCGAAGGCGACCGCCTGGCCGCCATCCTCGACGATCTGCGCCACCGTGCGCGCCAGCGCGTCGTGATCGCGGTCCGAGGCGACGACGCGCGCGCCGGCCCGCGCCAGCCGGCGCGCCGCGGCGCGGCCGACGCCATGGGCGGCCCCGGTGACGATGGCGGTCTTGCCCTCGAGCAGATCGGTCATCGGAAGATCTCCGTGTTCTTTCGCGCCGGCGGGGAAGCGGCCGGCCGGGGCGGACCCTAGCCGAACGCGGCCCGCCTGGCGAGGGCGCGCGGCCCCTTGCGCATGGCCGCGCAAGGCGGCGAATATGCGCCGCACGCCCCGATGCGCCATGACGCGGAGACCCCGACCATGAACGACGCCTTCCAGCGCGACCTGGACAAATGCGCCGCCAACCACCAGCCGCTGACGCCGCTGAGCCTTCTGGACCGCGCGGCGCAGGTCTTTCCCGACCGCGAGGCGGTGATCCACGGCGACATGCGCTTCACCTGGGCGCAGTTCGCGGCGCGCTCGCGCCGGCTGGCCTCGGCGCTGGCGGCCGCCGGGGTGGGGCGGGGCGACGTGGTTTCGGCGCTGCTGCTCAACACGCCGCCCATGCTCGAGGCCCATTTCGGCGTGCCCATGCTGGGGGCGGTGCTCAACGCCATCAACACGCGCCTCGATCCGGCGGGGGTGGCGTTCATCCTCGACCATGCCGAGACCAGGGTGCTGCTGGTGGACGCCGAGCTGGCCGGGCTGGCCAACGAGGCGCTGGCGCTGGCGCGCGTTCGCCCGCGCGTCATCGTCTGGCGCGATCCCATGGCGCCGGCCGAGGCCGAGGGCGAGGATTACGAGGCCTTCCTCGCCGCGGGCGATCCCGACTTCGCCGCCCCCGGCCCGCAGGACGAGTGGGACGCCATCAGCCTCAACTACACCTCGGGCACCACGGGCGATCCCAAGGGCGTGGTCTATCATCACCGCGGCGCCATGCTGCTGGCCACGGGCAACGTTCTGCATGCGGGCATGCGCGACCGCCCGGTCTATCTGTGGACGCTGCCCATGTTCCACTGCAACGGCTGGTGCTTTCCGTGGTCGATCGCGGCCAAGGCGGGCACGCATGTGTGCCTGCGGCAGGTGCGCGCGGGCGCGATCTACGACGCCATCGCCCGCCACGGGGTCACGCACATGTGCGGCGCGCCCATCGTGATGTCGACGCTTCTGAACGCCGATGAGAGCGAGAAGCGCCCGCTGCCCCATCCCGTCGAGTTCTGGACCGCCGCCGCCCCGCCCCCCGAGGCGGTGCTGGCGGCGATGGCGGCGGCGGGCTTTCGCGTCACGCATGTCTACGGGCTGACCGAGGTCTACGGCCCCGCCGTCATCAACGAGTGGAAGCCCGAATGGGACGCCCTGCCGCCGGCCGAGCAGGCGCGGCTCAAGGCCCGGCAGGGGGTGCGCTACGCCGCGCTCGAGGCGCTCGAGGTGCTCGACCCCGAAACCATGAAACCCGTTCCCGCCGACGGTCAGACGATGGGCGAGGTCTGCTTCCGCGGCAACGTGGTGATGAAGGGCTACTTCAAGAACCCCGAGGCCACGGCCAAGGCCTTTCGCGGCGGCTGGTTCTGGTCGGGCGATCTGGCGGTGCGGCACCCGGACGGCTACATCCAGCTCAAGGACCGCTCGAAGGACATCATCATCTCGGGCGGCGAGAACATCTCCTCGATCGAGGTCGAAGAGGCGCTTTACCGGCATCCGGCCGTGGCCTTCTGCGCGGTGGTGGCCAAGCCCGACGAGAAATGGGGCGAAACCCCCTGCGCCTTCGTCGAGCTGCGCGAGGGCGCCCAGACCGACGAGGCCGAGCTGATCGCCCATTGCCGCGCGCATCTGGCCCATTTCAAGGCGCCGCGCAAGGTGGTGTTCGGCCCGCTGCCCAAGACCTCGACCGGCAAGATCCAGAAGTTCGAGCTGCGCGCGCGCGCGCGGGAACTCTGAGCCGTGGAGCGCCTTCGCGAGCGGCTCTATCGCCAGCTGGATCTCGACGCTTGGCGCGGCGAGGGGGTGTCGCCGCTCAACCGCGTGATCCTGGCGCTGGTGCTGGTCTCGGTCGCCTGCGCGGCGCTCGGCACGGAACCGACGCTGGCCCATCTGCGCCCGACGCTGTCGGCGATCGGCCTGACGCTGGCCGCCGTCTTCACGGTCGAATACGTCGCGCGGCTGTGGGTCAAGCCGCTGGCGCCCGATTTTTCCGGGCGCTGGGGCTGGCTGCGCTATGCGCTGCGCTGGCATGCTCTGATCGACCTGGCGGCGCTGGCGGCGGTGTGGTCCGAGGCGCTGATCGGCCATGACGTGAGCTGGGCGGTGATGCTGCGTCTGGCGCGCATCCTGCGCATCTTCGCCCTGACGCGGGAATCGGCGGTGGGCATGGCCACGCGCGAACTGGTCTGGGCGATCCGCGAGCGCGGCATCGAGCTGGCGCTGGCGGGCGTGCTGGGGCTGATCCTGATCATGGGTTCGGCGGTGGGGCTATATTTGGCCGAGCGCGCGGTCCAGCCCGAGGTTTTCGGCTCGATTCCCCGCGCCATGTGGTGGGCGGTGGCGACGCTGACCACGGTCGGCTACGGCGACGCGGTGCCGGCGACGGGGCTGGGCAAGGCGATCGCGGGGTTCACCATGCTCAGCTCGATCGCGCTGATCTCGGTGCCCGCCGGCATTCTGGCGGCGGCCTTCTCGGACGCCTTCCAGCGCGCGCGCAAGGCGGCCAAGGAGCGCGGCCCCGACGCCTGACCGCGGCGCCGCTTCGGGCGCCTTGCGCGGGCATGCGCCAAGCCACGCCCGGCCGGCGCTTGCGCCCCTTGTCCGCCCGCTAGGTCCCGCCCGCTTTCGCATGCCGCCCGCGAGGCCGGGGCCGGTTCTGCGCCCGCGCCGGGCCGGATCGCCCGCGCCGCCCGGGGCGGCGGGCCTGCGCCGCAGCCGGCCCGCGACCCGCGCTCAGCCGCGCCGGGCGCCGCCGAAACGCACGGGGACCAGGCCGCGTTCCCAGCGCCCGTCCGAGACGAAGCGGAACAGCGCCGCCGGCCGTCCGCCGAGCCGCGACGAGGTGCGCCCGGTGGGCTCGAGCAGCCCCGATTTCTCGACCATGCGGCGGAAGTTCTGCTTGTGCAGCGGCACGCCCGACACAGCCTCGGCGGCGCGCTGCAGCTCGAACAGGGTGAACTCGTCGGGCATCAGCTCGAACAGGACGGGGCGGTATTTGAGCTTGCCGCGCAGGCGGCTGACGCCCGTGGCCAGGATGCGCCGGTTGTCGCGCCAGCCCGCCAGCCCAAGGCGCGGCAGATCGGGCGGCGGCGCCGCGCCGCGGTCGCGCCAGGCCTCTTCGACCAGCTCGGCGGCGTAGAGCAGCTCGTAACGTTCGAGCGTCAGCTCGTCGCGCCAGGGCGCGCCGTCCAGCCCGAACAGCATCCGCGCGCGCTCGCGCTCGGCCGCGCCGCGGCCTTCGGTCCAGACGCGCAGCCGCGATTCGATTTCGTCCAGCGCCGGGGCCGGGCCGCGGCGGTCCTCCCAGGGAAAGAACTGGCGCCAGGGGACCCATTGGTGGCCGGGCGGCGGCTCGGGGCCGCGGCGGGTCAGCGCCAGATAGCCGATCGAGACCACATGCGGCGCGCCGGGGTCGTCCTCGGGGGCGCGGGCGCTGTCGCCGAAGGTGTAGAGCTGCTCGATATAGCCCAGCGACAGACCCGTGGTGCGGCGCACGCTGTCGCGCAGCGCCAGCGCCAGGGTGCGGCCGCGCCCCGGATCGTAGCCGACGCTGGGCAGCCGCCCCTGATCGGTCACCAGCGCCAGCGGCTGCGCGTCGCGCTCGCTTTCGTCGAGCGCGACGATGACGGCGCTCAGATCGACGGCGATGGGGCGCGCGGACGCCACCGCTCAGTCCGCCCCGGTCAGCTGCGCGAAGCGCGCCAGGAACCGCCCCCGCGCCTCGGCCGGCGGCAGGGGCGTCAGGCGGATCCCGTCCCAGCCGCCGAAGCGCGGCTTGCCGAACAGGCGCGTCGCCTCGGCCTCGGAAAAGCCTGCCAGCTGCGTCGCCTCGAGCCAGGCGCAGGCGCGGTCGGCGCGCTTGATGCGGGCCTTGACGGTTCGCGGCAGCTCGGCCGGCAGGCCGAAGCGGATGTGCACCGCGGCCGCCAGGCGGCGCTCGAAGTCCTTGTAGTCAAGCCCCAGCGCCGCCTTGAAGGGCGAGATCATGTCGCCGATCACGTATTCGGGCGCGTCGTGCAAGAGCGCCGCCAGGCGCCAGCGCGCCGGCGCCTCGGCCATGCGTCCGAAGATCTCTTCGACCACCAGCGAATGCTGCGCGACCGAGAACGCCCACTCGCCGCGGGTCTGCCCGTTCCAGCGCGCCACGAAGGCCAGGCCGTGGGCGATGTCCTCGATCTCGATGTCGAGCGGCGCGGGGTCGAGCAGGTCCAGCCTGCGCCCCGAAAGCATCCTTTGCCATGCGCGCGCGGCGGCCATGTCGCCTCCGGTTCCCGATCCAGCCTGCGCGCCGAGGTCTAGTCCAGCGCCGCCGCCTTGTCGAGCGCGCGCCCGGCCCCCGCATTGCCGCGGCCGCCCGGCGCTGATAACACCACGCGGGAATGCGCCCGCAGGCCGGGCGCGCGAAGGAGACGGGAACATGACCGATTACGTCGTCAAGGACATCTCGCTGGCCGATTACGGCCGCAAGGAGCTCGACATCGCCGAAACCGAGATGCCGGGGCTGATGGCCTTGCGCGAGGAATACGGCGCGGCGCAGCCGCTCAAGGGCGCGCGGATCGCCGGGTCGCTGCACATGACGGTGCAGACCGCGGTGCTGATCGAGACGCTGACGGCGCTGGGCGCCGAGGTGCGCTGGGCCTCGTGCAACATCTTCTCGACGCAGGATCACGCGGCCGCGGCCATCGCGGCGCGGGGCATCCCGGTCTTCGCCGTCAAGGGCGAGACGCTGGAGGAATACTGGGACTACGCCGACCGCATCTTCGATTTCCCCGAGGGCGGCGCGAACCTGATCCTGGACGACGGCGGCGACGCGACGATGTACATCCTGCTGGGCGCGCGCGTCGAAGAGGGCGAGACCGAGCTGATCGCCGCGCCGCAGTCGGAGGAGGAAGAGGCGCTGTTCGCCCAGATCCGCAAGCGCATGGCGCGCTCGCCGGGCTGGTTCGCGCGCCAGCGCGACATGATCCGCGGCGTGTCCGAAGAGACCACCACCGGCGTGCACCGGCTCTACCAGCTGATGGAGCAGGGGCGGCTGCCCTTCCCGGCCATCAACGTGAACGACTCGGTCACCAAGTCGAAATTCGACAACAAGTATGGCTGCCGCGAGTCGCTGGTCGACGGCATCCGCCGCGCCACGGACGTGATGCTGGCGGGCAAGGTCGCGGTCGTGTGCGGCTATGGCGACGTGGGCAAGGGCTCGGCCGCCTCGCTGGCGGGCGCGGGGGCGCGGGTCAAGGTGACCGAGGTCGATCCGATCTGCGCGCTGCAGGCGGCGATGGACGGGTTCGAGGTGGTCACGCTCGAGGACGTGGTCGAGACGGCCGACATCTTCATCACCGCCACCGGCAACAAGGACGTGATCCGCATCGAGCACATGCGCAGGATGAAGGACATGGCCATCGTCGGCAACATCGGCCACTTCGACAACGAGATCCAGGTCTCGGCGCTGCGCAACTGCAAGTGGACCAACATCAAGCCGCAGGTGGACATGATCGAGATGCCCTCGGGCGCGCGCATCATCCTTCTGTCCGAGGGGCGGCTCCTGAACCTGGGCAACGCGACGGGCCATCCCAGCTTCGTGATGTCGGCCAGCTTCACCAACCAGGTGCTGGCGCAGATCGAGCTGTGGACCAATGGCGACGCCTACGAGAACAAGGTCTATGTCCTGCCCAAGCATCTGGACGAGAAGGTGGCGCGGCTGCATCTGGGCAAGCTGGGCGTGAAGCTGACGTCGCTGACGCCCGAGCAGGCGGCCTATATCGGCGTCAGGCCCGAGGGGCCCTTCAAGCCCGAACACTACCGCTACTGACGCTTCGGCCCGCCGGCGGTTTTTTCCGAGCGGCCGGCGGGCGGCCATGCTTTGTTAAGAATCATCCCGTAGAAACATCCATGTAGAGGGGGCGGCAGGCTTGGCCCCGCCCCCACGGGCCGGCGCAGGATGCGCCCGCCCTCCGCGGCAAGCCCGGCCCATGGCCGGCGCGAGGACCGGAAGAGACTCTCCAGAACGGAAGACCATTCGCCAGCGCCGCTCGAGGCGTCCGAACGGGTGGGAGCGCAGCCGCGATCGCGGCTGAACGTGGGGAGGCGGAGGGTTGGGGGACCCTCCGCCATTCCGCGTTCGCGCCGCGCCGCCGACCCGACATGGCGCCCCCGAACGGCCGCGGCGTTCCTTCGTCGCCATTTCCTTCATTGCGTGCGCGCGGGGCGCCGGCAACGCGGCGCTCTGCGGGTCGCGGGCGAAGTCCTTGACGCGCCGCCGCGAGACCGCGTGCGCGCGGGGGGCGTGCATGTCCATCGGCAGGTCGCCATCCGGCGGCGCCGAAGACCTTGCGCCCGGGCGCCTTGCGCGGCCGGTCGCCCCGCGCGCCCTTGCGTCGCCGCGAAGATCCGGCCTCGGCGCGCCAACCGCCCGCGCCCGGGACGCGCTTGGGACCATGGGCCATGACGCCGGGTGCCGGGCGCCGGGCGCGGCTCCGCCCCGGCGGCGCGGAAAATCGCGCCGCGTCGCGGCGGGGGGTTGCGCTGGCGGTCTGCGTGTCTAAACTCCGGCTCCGACATTGCGAAACGTTGTGCCGCACAGCAAAACGTGCGGGCCGTCCGAAGTCAGGAGAGGAACATGTCCGACGTGGTGACATACACGCGCGACGGCGACATCGCCGTCATCGCCGTCAACAATCCGCCAGTCAACGCCCTGAGCCACGCCGTGCGCAAGGGCATGCAGGACGCGCTGCGCAAGTTCGAGTCGGACCCCGAGGCCAAGGCCGCGGTCATCGTAGGCGAGGGGCGCACCTTCATGGCCGGCGCCGACATCTCGGAATTCGGCAAGCCCCCGCAGGAGCCCTGGCTGCCCGAGCTGGTCAACGAGATCGAGGCCTGCTCGAAGCCGGTGGTCGCCAGCCTGCACGGCACGCCGCTGGGCGGCGGGCTCGAGGTGGCGCTGGGCGCCCATTGGCGCGTGGCGCAGCCGGACACCCGCGTCGGCCTGCCCGAGGTGCATCTGGGCATACTGCCCGGCGCCGGCGGCACGCAGCGCCTGCCGCGCGTGGCCGGGGTCGAGGCCGCGCTGGACATGATCACCTCGGGCCGCCATGTGCCCGCCGCCGAGGCGCTGGAGAAGGGCATCATCGACGCGATCGACGATTCGGGCGACCCGCGCGCCGCGGGCGTCGCCTTCGCGCGCAAGCTGCTGGCCGAGGGCAAGGGCGTGCGCCGCACCGGCGACATGACCGCCGCGGGCCACGATCCGGCCCTTTTCGACGCCTGGCGCGCCGAGATGAAGAAGAAGTCGCGCGGCCAGCTTTCGCCGGTGGTGTGCGTGGACGCGGTCGAGGCCTCGAACCTGCCGCTGCCCGAGGGCCTCAAGCGCGAGCGCGAGCTGTTCCAGAAGCTGCATGACGATCCCCAGCGCGCCGCGCTGGTGCACGCCTTCTTCGCCGAGCGGGCCGTGGCCAAGGTGCCCGAGGCCAGCGCCACGCCGCGCAAGCTCGAGAAGATCGGCATCATCGGCGGCGGCACCATGGGCGCGGGCATCGCCGCGGCGGCGCTTCAGGCCGGGCTCAAGGTGGTGATGGTCGAGCGCGACGCCGAGGCCGCCGCGCGCGGCGAGCAGAACGTGCGCCGCAACTTCGCCTCGTCGGTCAAGAAGGGCCGCATGACGCAGGAGCAGCTCGACGCGCTTTTGGCCGCCAACTTCCAGGCCACGGACGACTACGGCGCGCTTTCTGACGTGGACCTGGTCATCGAGGCGGTGTTCGAGACCATGGCGGTGAAGAAGGAGGTCTTCGCCAAGCTCGACGCCGTGGTCCCCGAGGGGGCGGTGCTGGCCTCGAACACCTCGTATCTGAACATCGACGAGATCGCCGCCTGCACCCGCCGCCCGCAGGACGTGATCGGGCTGCACTTCTTCTCGCCGGCGCACATCATGCGCCTGCTCGAGGTGATCGTGGGCGAGAAATCCGCGCCCGACGCGGTGGCCACGGGCTTCCTGCTGGCCAAGAAGATGAAGAAGGTGGGCGTGCGCTGCGGCGTGTGCGACGGCTTCATCGGCAACCGCATCCTCGGCAGCTACATGAAGGCCGCCAACATGATGGTCGAGGACGGCGCCAGCCCCTACGTCATCGACGAGGCGGTGCGCGAGTTCGGCTACCCCATGGGGCCGTTCCAGATGGGCGACCTGGCGGGGCTGGACATCGGCTACCTGTCGCGCCGCGACCGCGACGCCACGCGCGATCCGGCCGACCGCTACGCGGCGGGCTTTCTCGACCGCATGTACGAGAAGGGCTGGATCGGGCAGAAGGCGGGCATGGGCTTCTACGACTACTCGCAGAACCCGCGCTCGGGCCCGCCCAACCCCGGCGTCATGCCCCTGATCGAGGAAGAGCGCAAGAAGTTGGGCATCACCCCGCGCGAGTTCTCGAAGGAAGAGATCATGCGCCGCTACGTCGCCGCCACGGTCAACGAGGCCGCCAAGGTGGTGGGCGAGGGCATCGCCCTGCGGCCGCTGGACGTCGATATGGTCAGCATCTTCGGCTACGGCTATCCGCGCTGGCGGGGCGGGCCGATGCACTACGCCGATCATGTCGGGCTGGACAGGATCCTGGCCGACATCCGCGAATTCGAGAAGGAGGATCCGCGCTTCTGGAAGCCGGCGCCTCTGCTGGTTGAACTGGTCGAGAGCGGCCGGAAATTCGGAGATCTGAACAATGCGTGAGGCCGTCATCCTCTCCACCGCCCGCACGGGCATCGGCAAGGCGTTCCGCGGCTCGCTGAACATGACGCATGGCGCGACCATGGGCGGCCATGCGCTCGAGCACGCGGTCAAGCGCGCGGGCATCGATCCGGCCGAGGTCGAGGACGTGATCATGGGCTGCGGCCTGCCCGAGGCGGCCACGGGCGGCAACATCGCCCGCCAGATCGCCCTGCGCGCCGGCCTTCCGGTCACCGCCTGCGGCGTGACGGTGAACCGCTTCTGCTCGTCGGGGCTGCAGGCGATCGCCATGGCGGCGCACGCCGTCACGCAGAACGGCTCGCCGGTGATGGGCGCGGGCGGGCTCGAGAGCATCTCGATCACCCAGGCCAATCTCAACCCGGTGGCGCGCAAGGATCCCTGGCTCGAGAAGCACAAGGACGATCTCTACCTGCCCATGATCGACACGGCCGACATCGTGGCCCAGCGCTACGGCATCAGCCGCGAGGCGCAGGACGAATACGCCTACCAGTCGCAGATGCGCACCGCCGCCGCCCAGCGCGAGGGGCGCTACGCCGACGAGATCGTGCCCATCACCGTCACCATGGCCGTCAAGGACAAGGAGACGGGCGAGGTCACGCACAAGGAGGTCGTCCTCGACCGCGACGAGTGCAACCGCCCCAACACCACGCTCGAGGGGCTGGCCGCGCTCGAGCCGGTGCGCGGGCCGGGCAACTTCATCACCGCGGGCAACGCCTCGCAGCTGTCCGACGGCGCCTCGGCCTGCATCCTGATGGAGGCCAAGGAGGCCGAACGCCGCGGGCTCGAGCCGCTGGGCGCCTTCCGCGGCTTCCAGGTCGCCGGCTGCGAGCCCGACGAGATGGGCATCGGCCCGGTCTTCGCCGTGCCGCGCCTGCTCGAGCGGGCCGGGCTGAAGATGGACGACATCGGCCTGTGGGAGCTGAACGAGGCCTTTGCCAGCCAGGTGCTCTACTGCCGCGACCGCCTCGGCATCCCCGACGAGATCCTGAACGTCGACGGCGGCTCGATCTCGATCGGCCACCCCTACGGCATGTCGGGCGCGCGCATGGTCGGCCACGCGCTGATCGAGGGCAAGCGCCGCGGCGTGAAGTATGTGGTCGTCACCATGTGCATCGGCGGCGGTCAGGGCGCGGCGGGCCTGTTCGAGGTCTTCTGAGCGCGCCCCGCAGGCATCTTCCGCAGGCATCCTGCGACGCCATCTTGCCGCAGCGCCCGGCCGGAGCGATCCGGCCGGGCGCGCCGCGTCAGCGCAGCGCGAAGGCGATCAGCGCCAGCGCCGCGGCCAGATTGAAGGCGTGAAAGGCCAGCAGCAGGCGGGCGCGCTGGGGCAGACGGTCGCGCGGGTCAGTCATGGCGGAACCTTTCGAACAGGATGCGTCGGGCGGGCACGCCAAGGGCGATGAGCGCGCCCTCGACCGATTCCATCATCGCGGGCGGTCCGCACAGCAGAAACAGCGTGTCGCGATGCTCGGGCGCGCCGAACAGCGCGCGGATCAGGCCGGGGTCGATGACGCCGCGATGACCGCGCCAACCCGGCGGCGGCTCGGCCAGGGCCAGCGCGACGCGCGTGCGCGGGCGCGCGGCCAGGGCCTCGAGCTCGTCGGCATGGACGATCTGCTCGGCGCGGCGGTTGCCGTAGACCAGCGTCAGCGGGCGCGGGTCGTTCGTCAGCGCCATCTGGCGCGCGATGCCCAGAAGCGGCGCGATGCCCACGCCCCCGGCGATCAGCGCCACGCGCGGGGCAGGCCGGCCCTCGATGGTCAGCGCGCCATGGGGGCCGTCCACCCAGGCGCGCGCGCCGACCTCGAGCGCCCCGATGCGCGAGGTGAAGTCGCCCAGCTCCTTGATGAGAAATTCCAGCCCGTCGCCCGAAGCCGGCGCCGAGGCGATCGAGAACGGATGCTCGCGGATCGAGAACGGCCCGCATGCCAGCTTGAGCCAGGCGAACTGCCCCGCCGTGTAGCGAAACCCGCGCCAGCCGTCGGGCTCGAGCCGCAGCCGCCACACGCCCTCGGCGGCGGGCGCCAGCGCGGCGATGCGCCAGGGGCGACGCGCCAGCGCCAGCGGCCGCCCGATCCGCGCCCACAGCAGCGACAGCGCCGCAAGCGCCGATCCCGCGATCCAGACCGCCGCCAGCGTCGGCTCGGCCGCGTAGCGCCCGGCACTCAGCGCATGGTGCAGCGCGCCGCCCAGCGCCGCCAGCGCCAGCGCGCCATGGGTCAGCCGCCAGGTTTCGTGCCGCCAGCCCAGCGCGTCGCGCCCGATGGCCGACAGGCTCAGCGCGGGCAGGATCAGCCAGGCGGCGATGCCCCCGGCCAGCGCCCAGGGCTCATGCGCGATCACGCCCTGGCGCGTGGGGTCCCAGGGCGGGGGCGGCGCGGCCGGCGCGCGATAGAGGAACGGGTGC
Organism: Oceanicella actignis; assembly: GCF_900111545.1. Classification (NCBI taxonomy): domain Bacteria; kingdom Pseudomonadati; phylum Pseudomonadota; class Alphaproteobacteria; order Rhodobacterales; family Paracoccaceae; genus Oceanicella; species Oceanicella actignis. The sequence continues at coordinate 134,767 of NZ_FOHL01000006.1, read as the reverse complement.
ACGAGCGCCAGGGCCAGCGCCGTGCGCGCGAAAAGCTGATGCATGCGCATCGTCGCATCCAGCCCCGTTCGGCGCGATATGACGGCGAAGCGTCCTGACAGGGCGAATTCGACCAGGATGATGGAAAGGGCCATCATCCCGGCGCCCGAGGCCAGCTCGTCGGCGGGGCTGCGCGGGGCGGGTCCGCGCCAGGCCGCCAGCGCCAGCGGTCCGAGCAGCGTGGCAAGATAGCCAAGGGCGAGGGCGAAAGCGGGCATGGGCGTCCAATCCGTTGCGGCGTTCGGCGCGCATCGTGCCGGCGCCGCCCCTTGCCGGCCTTGATCCAGATCACCGAGCCCTGGGCCGCGCATGTCGTGGCGGCGCGCAGATGTGAAGGCGCGCGGCGGCGCATCGTGCTATGGTGACGTTACGTCAACAATAGCCCGCCAGCCGTGCGCGAAGGCGCCGCGGCGGCGGGCGAGGCTCGAAAGGAGTCCGTCATGGCGAACACCATACGAAACCCCCTGGTCTGGAGCGCCGAGGCGCTGGAACGCGCGCTGGGCGGCTTGTCCGAGGCGGGCGCGCGCCTGGGCGGGGCGGCGGATGGGCGCGAGGCGCCGCCGGCCCTGCGTCGGATCGGGATGGAGGACATCCGCGCCGCGCTGCGCGCGGGCTGGGATGATTTCCTGGCCTGCCGCACGCATGCGTTGCTGTTGTGCGTGATCTATCCGCTTGTCGGCCTGGCGGCCTGGATGGCGGCCGCGGATGCGCGCCTTCTGCCGCTGCTGTTTCCGGCCGCCGCCGGCTTTGCGCTGATCGGGCCGGCGGCGGCGATCGGGCTCTACGAGCTCAGCCGCCGGCGCGAGCGCGGCGAGTCTCCCAGCTGGATCGACGCCTTTCGCGTGATCGGCTCGCCCGCCTTCGGGCCGGTCTTCGCGCTGACGCTGATGCTTGGCGCGGTCTTCGTGGCCTGGATGGCGATCGCGGCGGCGCTGTATGCGGCGACGCTCGGCGCCCATGCGCCGGCCTCGCTGGCCGATCTGGCGCGCCTTGCGCTGACGACGCCCGAGGGCTGGGCGCTGATCGCGGCCAGCGCGGCGGTCGGCGGCCTTCTGGCCGCGACGGTGCTGGCGGCGAGCGTGATCTCGTTTCCCATGCTGCTCGACCGCGACGTCGGCTTGCCGGCGGCGGTGGTGGCCTCGGTGCGCTTCACGCTGCTCAACCCCGGTCCGGCGCTGGCCTGGGGGGCGATCGTGGCGGGCGCCCTGGCGCTGGGGATGCTGCCCCTGTTCGCGGGGCTTGTCGTGGCGGTGCCGGTGCTGGGCCATGCGACCTGGCATCTATACCGCCGCGCGACGGCGCCGGAGGCCGAACCGGGCGCGGACAAGGCGCTCGCCTGAGCCGCGCAGGGCCGCGCCGCGCAGGTCGCGGCCGCCATTCGGGGCAACGGGCGAGGGCGATGGCGGGATGCGTCGGCCGCGGCCGGCCTTGCCGGTCGCGCCCGTCCTCGTCGCGCCGCGTTTGGCGTTGCGTTCCGGGGGGGGGGGCGGCTGCGCGCCTTCGCAGCGGGCTCTCGGCACAGCCTCGGCGGGGGCGTCGGTGCGGCCGACGACGCGCGACCGGGTTTTTGCGGATGCCGGGTTGCGTGCGCCGCGGGGCGGGGCGCCGAGGCCCGATGCGCCGCCATGCAGGGCCGATGACGCGCGCCTTGGCTCTTGCAGCCGCCGCGCCCGATGCCGGGCCGCGCGTGCGCCGCAGGGCGCGGCGCCGGCGCCTGAGAAGGCCCGCACGCGCAAGCCCCCCTGCGGCGCGCGCGCGGGCGGCGTCAGTCCGCCGCCGGGCCGGTCAGGCCGCCCAGCTCGCAGATCACGCGCCATTCCTCTTCGCTCACGGGCTGGACCGACAGGCGCGAGTTGCGCACCAGCACCATGTCCTTCAGCCGCGGATCGTTCTTGCATTCCTCGAGCGTGACCGGCCGGGGCAGGGGCGCGAGGGCGCGGATGGTCACGCACTCCCAGCGCGGATCGTCGGTGGTGGGGTCCTGGCGGGCCTCTTCGATCACCTCGACCACGCCCATGATGCGCTTCTCGTTCACCGAGTGATAGAAGAAGCCCTTGTCGCCCTTCTTCATGGCCCGCATGTTGTTGCGGGCCTGGTAGTTGCGCACGCCGTCCCAGGGCTCGCCCGCGTCGCCGCGCGCGACCTGATCCTCCCAGGACCAGGTGTTGGGCTCGGATTTGAACAGCCAGCGCGCCATCAGCCGAACACCTTGCGGAAGCCGCGGATCTCGACGCTCTCGAACAGGCCGGCGCGCGCATAGGGATCGCCGGCGGCGAAGTCCTCGGCGCGGGCGCGATCCTCGGTGTCGAGCACAAGGACCGAGCCGATCATGGCGCCGCCCTCGTCCGTCATCGGGCCGCCGAAGATCACCAGGCCCGATTGCTCGGCATAGGCCAGATGGGCGTCGCGATTGGCCTTGCGGACCTCGAGATGTCCGGGCTTGTCCTTGCAGATCAGGATATGGGGCATGGGCGCTCCGTCGGGTTCTGGGTTCCGGGTTCGGGATCGGGCGCGATCCGATGCAGATATGCCCGCCGCCGGCGCGCGCCGCAAGGCGCTCAGGCCTTGGCCCCGCGCTTGCCCGAGCCGAGCATCGGCGCGGCCGAACGGTCGAGCGGCCAGCGCGGCCGCGCCGCCAGGTCCAGCCCGTCGCGCGCGCCGCGGGCGAAGCGCTCGGCCCCCGCCCAGGCGATCATGGCGGCGTTGTCGGTGCACAGCGCCGGCGGGGGCGCGAAAAAGGCGCCGCCCTCGTCGCGCGCGGCCTGCTCGAGCGCGGCGCGCAGCGTCCGGTTCGCCGCCACGCCGCCGGCCACCGCCAGCGCCGGCGCGGCGCCCGCGCGCGCGCGCTCCTGCGCCAGGGCGCGGCGGGTCTTTTCGGCCAGGACCTCGGCGCAGGCGGCCTGGAAGGCGGCGCACAGATCGGCGCGGTCGGCGGCGGTCAGCCCGCCCTGCCGCTCGACCAGCAGGTCGCGCGCGCGCCGCAGCGCGGTCTTGAGCCCCGAGAAGCTCATGTCGCAGCCCGGGCGGTCCAGCAGCGGGCGCGGCAGCGCGAAGCGCGAGGGATCGCCCGCCGCCGCCTCGCGTTCGATCTCGGGGCCGCCCGGATAGCCCAGCCCCAGCAGCTTGGCCGCCTTGTCGAAGGCCTCGCCGGGGGCGTCGTCGATGGTGCCGCCCAGCCGCTCGTAGGCGCCCGGCCCGCGCACCGCCAGCAGCTGGCAGTGCCCGCCCGAGGCCAGCAGCATCAGATAGGGATAGGGCAGCCCATCGGACAGGCGCGGCGTCAGGGCGTGCCCCTCGAGGTGGTTGACCCCCACAAGCGGCAGTCCCGCGCCCATGGCCAGCCCCTTGGCGCACATCACGCCCGACAGCACCCCGCCGATCAGCCCCGGTCCGGCGGTCGCCGCCACCGCGTCCATGTCGCGCAGCGCCAGGCCGGCCTCGGCCAGCGCGCGCTCGACGCACAGGTCCAGCCGCTCGGCATGGGCGCGGGCGGCGATCTCGGGCACGACGCCGCCGAAGGCCGCATGCAGCGCGTTCTGCCCCACCACGACCGAGGACAGGATCCGCCCCGGCCCGACGGGCGCGCCGTTCTCGATGCGCGCGCGCACCACCGCCGCGGCGGTGTCGTCGCAGCTCGACTCAAGGCCCAGAATGGTCAGATGGCGGGTCAGTCGCACCTCCGCTCGCATGCGCGCCGCCGCGCCCCGCGGGGCCCTCGCGCGGGCCCCGGACGGCGCGCGGGCGTTGCGCGCGGCTTGCGCGGCAGGTAACACCGCGCGCATGACGATGCAATCCGAAGCCCGCGCGCCGCGCCCCGCCGCCCGTTCCTCGAGCCGTTTCGGCGCCCACGCGCCGCTGCGCATCGGCACCCGCGGCTCGCCGCTTGCGCTGGCGCAGGCGCACGAGACGCGCGCGCGGCTGATGCGCGCCCATGGCCTGCCCGAATCCGCCTTCGAGATCGTCGTCATCAAGACCACCGGCGACCGCGTGCTGGACCGCCCCTTGTCCGAGATCGGCGGCAAGGGCCTGTTCACCAAGGAGATCGAGGAGGCCCTGCTGGACGGGCGCATCGACATCGCGGTGCACTCGATGAAGGACATGCCCGCGCAGCAGCCCGAGGGCCTCGTCATCGCCTGTTATCTCGAGCGCGAGGACGTGCGCGACGCCTTCATCTCGTCGCGCCATGCGGGCATCGCGGCGCTGCCGCCGGGCGCGCGGGTCGGGACCTCGAGCCTGCGGCGGCGCGCGCAGCTGCGCCACTTCCGCCCGGATCTCGAGGTGGTCGAGTTCCGCGGCAACGTGCAGACGCGCCTGCGCAAGCTGGCCGAGGGCGTGGCCGAGGCGACCTTCCTGGCCGTGGCCGGGCTGCGGCGCCTGGGGATGGCGGATCTGGCCGCGCATCCGATCGCGCCCGAGGTGATGCTGCCGGCGGTCGCGCAGGGCGCGATCGGGATCGAGCAGCGCGCCGCCGACGACGAGGTGCGCGCCCTCCTGGCGGCGATCGACCACGCCCCGACCGGGCTGCGCCTTGCGGCCGAGCGCGCGCTGATGGCGGGGCTCGACGGCTCGTGCCGCACGCCCATCGGCGCCCTTGCCGAGCTTGACGGCGACCGCCTTCGCCTGCGCGCCGAGATCCTGCGCCCCGATGGCTCGGAGCGCCTTGCGACCGAGCGCGAGGGGCCGGCCTCGGACGGGGCCGCCATGGGCGCCGACGCCGCGGCCGAGCTGCGCGGGCGCGCAGGGCCCGGCTTTTTCGACTGGGGCTGAGCATGCGCGCGCCGCCGCTTCTGGTCGTGCGCGCCCGCCCCGAGGCCGAGCGCGACGCCGAGGCGTTGTCGGCGCTGGGGTGGCGGGCGATTCCCTGCCCGGTCTCGCGATTCGTCCCGACGGCCGAGGCGCCCGACTGGGCCTCGGCCCGCGCGCTGGCGCTGACCTCGGCCAAGGCGCTGCGGGCCGTGCGGCCTTGCGCCGGCGCGCTGGCGCTGCCGGTCTGGTGCGTGGGGCCGGCCACGGCGGCGGCGGCGCGCGCGGCGGGGTTTCGCGACGTGCGCGAGGGCGGCGGCGACGGCGCGGCGCTGGCGGCGCGGATGCTGGCGGCGGGCGAGCGCGGGCCGGTGCTGCATCTGCGCGGCGCCGAGGCGCGCGCCGAGCCCGCCCGCAGCCTGCGCGCCGCGGGGGTCGAGGTGATCGAGGCCGTGGTCTATCGCATGCAGGCCTGCGAGGCCTTGCCCGAGCCGGCCCTGCGCGCGCTGGCCGAGGGCGGGGCGTCGGCGGCGGTCTATTCGCCGCGCGGCGCGGCCCTTCTGGCGCAGCTGGCGGCGGGGCAGGCGGGCGCTGCGCGGCTGGCGGGCGCTGCGCGGCAGGGGGGCGCTGCGCGGCTGGCGGGGGCGGCGGCGATCAGCCCCGCCGCGGCCGCGCCGTTGGCGCCGCTGGCGCCGGGCCTGGTCGAGATCGCAGCCCGTCCCGACGGGGCGGCGATGCGCGACGCGGCGGCAAGGCTGCTGGACCGCATCCGCGCTTCGCGCTAAGCCCTTGTGAGCGGCGCACGCGGCCGCAGCAATCGGCCGCGGCCGTTGCGGATCGACAGGCGCAAGGCGCGGCGGCACTATCGCGCGGGCAGGAAACTCAGGATCAGAGGCGGGCGAATGACGGGCAGGAACGGCGACTCGGAAGACGAAAAGACCCCCGGGCAGGCCGCGCCGCGCTCCGACAAGGCGCAGGGCGAGGGAACCCCGGGCAAGGCGGCGGCCGCGGCCGACGCCGCGCCGGCCGAGGACGGCGCGCAGCCGGACGCGCCACCGGCGGGCGCCGCGTCGAACGAGGGCGAGGACGCCGCGCCGCGCAAGGGCGAGGCGGCCGACGAGGCGGGCAAAACCGCCTCCGCGCGGGACGAGGACGGGGCCGACGCCCCGCGCGCCGGCGCGACGGACAGGGCCGACGCGCCCGGCGCGGGCCGCTTCTCGGCCGAGGCCGGGCGCGCGGATGGGCGCCCCTCCGAGGCGCCTGATCTGCATGGCGATCCGCTCGACGATCCGCATGACGAGGACGGTGCGCTCGAGGACGAGGCGCATGACGAACACGAAGAGGGCGGGCGCTCGGTGGCCGGGGTGCTGCTGACCGGCCTCATCCTGCTGCTGGCCGGCGCGGGGCTGGCGCTGTGGCTTGCGCCCAAGGCCGCGCCGCATCTGCCCGCGCCCGTGGCGCGCCTGCTGGCCCCGGCCGCGGCGGTGACGCCCGAGGATCTGGCCGCGCTCGAGGAACGCATCGGCGCGCAGATGGACCAGCGCGTCGGCGCCGCGCTCGAGCAGGCGATGGCGCGCATCGAGGCGGTCGAGGCCGAGCTGTCGCGCCTGTCGGCCGCGCCGCGCGCGCAGGGAGCGGATCCGGCCGAGCTGGCCGAGCTGAGAACCCGCCTCGAGGCGCTGGCCGCGCAGCTTGACGCGCTGGACCCGGCCGGGGTGAACGCGCGCGTCGCCGGGCTCGAGACCAAGCTGGCCGGGCTCGAGGGGCGCCTTGGCGCGCTGTCCGGCGGGCTGGCCGATCTGGGGCAGGCCAATGGCGGGCTGAGCGAGGAATCGGCCATGCGCGTGACCGCCTTCAAGGCCGAGGTGGACGCCCTGCGCGGCGAGTTCGCCCAGCTGGCGCGGCGGGTCGAGGCGCTGACGGGCCGGGTGGACGCGGTCGAGGCCGGGGTCGAGCGGCGTCTGAACGATGCGCTCGAGAAGATGCGCGCGCGCGTCGCCCTGGCCGACGCCGAGGCCGCGGCCGCGCGCGAAGAGGCCGCGAAGGCCGCGGCGCAGGCGCGCATTCGCGCCGGGCTCGAGGCCATCGGCGCCGCGCTCGACACCGGCGCGCCTTTCGCCGCGACGCTGGACGAAGTCGAGGCCGCCTCGGGCGTCGCCGCCCCCGAGGCGCTGGCGCTGGTCGCGGCCAGGGGGGCGCCGACGCTTCTGGCGTTGCAGGAGGCATTCCCCGCCGCCGCGCGCGCCGCGCTCGAGGCGGCGATCATGGCCGAGGCCGAGCCGACCGTGCAGGGACGGCTGGCGGCGCGCCTGAAGGCGCGGCTGACGGGCCTGCCCACCGGCGCGGTCGAGGGCGATTCGCCCGACGCGGCGCTGGGGCGCATGAACGCGGCGCTGAGCGAAGGGCGGCTGGACGACGCGCTGGCCGAGGCCGAGGCGCTGCCCGAAGCGGCGCGCGCGGCGATGGGCGCGTGGCTCGATCGCGCCCGCGCCCGCCAGGCGGCGCTGAGCGCGCTGGCCCAGTGGCGCGCCGCGCTGACCCGCGGCTGAACGCTGCGCACAGGAAAGGAACGCGACCATGATCTGGCTTCTTCTGCGCGCCGCCGTCTTCGTCGCCCTGGTTCTGGCCGGGGCCTGGGGCGTCTCGATGCTGCTCGACACGCCCGGCGGCGTCGAGCTGACCTGGAACGGGCGCAGCTATCTGTTCGATCCGCTCACCTTCGCGGGGCTGATCCTGGCCGGCTTCGCCGCGCTTTGGCTGCTGTTCAAGCTGGTGGGGCTGCTGATCGCGATCGCGCGGCTGATCGGCGGCGACGAGACCGCGCTCAGCCGCTTCTTCAACAGCTCGAGCCAGCGGCGCGGGGTCAACGCCATGGCCGAAAGCCTCATCGCCCTGGCCGAGGGCGACGCGCGCCGCGCGGTCGAGCGCGCCGAAAAGGCCGGGCGGCTTCTGGACCATCCCGAACTGACCAACCTGGTCGGCGCGCAGGCCGCCTCGCTGGCCGGGGACAAGGCGCGCGCGCAGGCCTATCTGAAGGCGCTGGCGCGCGACGAGCGCACCCAGGCCATCGGCGTCAAGGGGCTGATGAAGCAGGCCATGGAGGAGGGCGACGTCGAGCGCGCCCTGCTTCTGGGCCGCCGCGCCTTCGCGCTGCGCCCGCGCGACGCCGAGGTGATGTCCTCGCTGTTCGACCTCGAAACCCGCGCCGAGGACTGGGCCGCCGCGCGCCGCATGCTGGCGGCCGAGGTGCGCGCCGGCGTGCTGCCCCGCGACGTGGGCGCGCGCCGCGACGCGGTGCTGGCGCTGGCCGAGGCGCGCGAGGCGCTCGAGAAGGGCGACCTGGCGCGCGCGCGCGACGCGGCGCTCGAGGCCAACCGCCGCGCGCCCGACCTGGCGCCCGCCGCCGTCGCCGCGGCCGAGCGCCTGATGGCCGAGGGGCGCAAGCGCCGCGCCGAGAAGATCCTGCGCAAGGCCTGGAAGCTGGCGCCGCATCCCGACATCGCCCGCGCCTACGCCGCGCTCGAGCCGGACGAGGACCCGGTCGCCCGCCGCCGCCGTTTCCGCGCCCTGATCGCCGAGAACCCGGACCACAAGGAAAGCCGGATGCTCGAGGCCGAGCTGGCCCTGGCGGCCGAGGACTTTCCCGGCGCGCGCGCCGCGCTGGGCGATCTGCCGACCACCGAGCCGACCACCCGCGCGCTGGCCATCATGGCGGCGGCCGAGCGGGGCTCGGGCGCCGACGAGCATGTGGTGCGCGCCTGGCTGGCCAAGGCCCTGTCCGCCCCGCGCGGCGAGCGCTGGACCTGCGAGGCCTGCGGCCATGTGCATGACGAATGGCGCCCCTTGTGCGAGCGTTGCCGCGCGGTCGACAGCCTGGCGTGGAAGCAGCCCGAGGGGGCGGGCGAATCGACCGCCGCCGAAAGCGCGATGCTGCCGCTGATCGTCGGCGCGCTCGAGGCCGCGCCGACGCCGCCCTCGCGCCGCGGCGAGGATGCGCAGGACGCCGAGCTGGCCGACGCGCCCGACGCCGAGGCGGGCGAGAACGGCCGCGCGAAGGCCGAGGACGGCGCGCGCCCCGCGGCCGGCGCGTGAGCCCTTGCAATCCCCCGGCGCGCTCTCTATAGAGCGCGTCGGACGCCGCAGTAGCTCAGCTGGTAGAGCACGTCATTCGTAATGATGGGGTCGGGGGTTCGAGTCCCTCCTGCGGCACCACGGCTTCAGCGCCCGATCGCCCGCGCCCGGGCGCTTGATCTGGCCGCCGCGCTTCTCTAAGCCTTTCCGCAGACGCAAGGAACGCAACCCGGAGGGCCGCGCGTGGCGCATGGCGATTCATACCAGAGCGATCCGAGGCTTCTCGTCTCGACCGAATGGCTGGCCGAGCATCTGTCGGCGCCGGACGTCAAGGTGCTGGACGCCTCGTGGCACATGCCCGACAGCGGCCGCGACGCGCGCGCCGAATTCGCGGCCGCGCACATCCCCGGCGCCCAGTTCTTCGACATCGACGAGATCGCCGACACGCGCTCGTCCCTGCCGCACATGGCGCCGCCGCCCGAGAAGTTCGTCTCGCGCGTGCGCAAGCTGGGGGTGGGCGACGGGCACCGGGTGGTGATCTACGATCAGGCGGGCATCTTCTCGGCGCCGCGGGCGTGGTGGCTGTTCCGGCTGTTCGGCCATCGCGACGTGGCGGTGCTGGACGGCGGCCTGCCGCGCTGGATCGCCGAGGGGCGCCCGGTCGAGGACCTGCCCGCGACGCCGCGCGACCGGCACTTCACCGCCCGGCGCGACGCGTCGCTGGTGCGCGACGTCACGCAGGTGGCGCAGGCGGTCAAGCTGGGCTCGGAGCAGATCGTGGACGCGCGTTCGCCCGGGCGTTTTCGCGGCGACGAGCCCGAGCCGCGCCCCGGCCTGCGCTCGGGGCACATCCCGGGCGCGATCAACCTGCATTACCGCGAGCTGCTGACCGAGGACGGGCGCATGAAGCCGCCGGCCGAGCTGCGCGCGGCCTTCGAGGCGGCCGGGGTCGATCTGTCGCGGCCGGTGATCACCAGCTGCGGCTCGGGCGTGACGGCGGCGATCCTGTCGCTGGCGCTCGAGCTGATCGGCCACCGCGACCATGCGCTTTACGACGGCTCCTGGGCCGAGTGGGGCGCCTATCCCGACCTGAAGGTGGAACGCGGATGAGCCCCACGCCCGGCGACGAAGTCTCCTATGTGGTGACCTGGCTCGAGATGACGCGCCGCCCCTCGGCGCCGCCGGCGCCGCTGCCCATGAACGCGCCGGTGTCGCTGATGCGGGCGGTGCGCCCGCCGGTCGCGTATTTCCTCTATCTCTACGACATGGTCGGCGCGGCCTATCACTGGACCGACCGGCACGCCGACTCGGCCGAGGCGCTGCGCGCCTGGCTGCATGACGACGACGTGGCCCTGTTCGCCATGCTGCATGACGGCTGGCCGGGGGGATTCTTCGTTCTGGACTGGCGCGAGGCGGGCCGCTGCGAGCTGGCCTATTTCGGCCTGGCCGAGCAGCTGCATGGCCGCGGCCTTGGCAAGTGGCTGCTGGGCGAGGCGGTGCGCATGGGCTGGGATCGCGAGGGCGTCGAGAAGATGACCGTCAACACCTGCTCGCTCGACGATCCGCGCGCGCTGCCGCTGTATCAGCGCGCGGGCTTCGAGCCGGTGCGCCGGACCGAGGCGACCAGAATCATCGCCTCCGCCCGCCGCGGCTGACGGCGGCGATTCCCGTCGACCGCCCGTCCCTTGCCCGTCCCTTGCCCGCCCCTTGCGCGCCGCCCCGGCGCGGGCGCGGCGGGGGCGCGCGAATCGAGCGCGGCATGCGCCCGGCGGCGAAAATGCCCGACGCGACACACGGATAGGGTGTGCGTGGTCGGCCAAAGGCAGCCCTTGATTGCGGGCCCCACATTTGGCGGCCGGCGGCGCGTCAACCGCGAAATGTCGTTAAGACAGATAAAAAATCGGTTGATGCGCCCCCCGAATTCCCTAATCTTGGTGGTGCAGGGGGCGCTGGCCGCAAGATCTGGTGGCTGAAGCCAGGGCGGCCCGCGCGCCGAAACGGGTTGGACGCGGCGCGTCCGTCCCTCAACCACATGACGAGCACATCACCCGGGCCGCCGCCGCCCGCAGGCGCCTTGCGCGCCGCCGAACGGCTGCGCCCGGATGACGGGGACAGGAAAAAGATGAAGATCGAACGTCGCTTCACCGCCGAGGGCGAGTCGCCTTACGCCCGCATCGAGTTCCGCCGCACCTCGTCCGAGATCCGAAACCCCGACGGCTCGGTGGTGTTCGCGCTCAAGGACATCGAGGTTCCCGCGGCGTGGAGCCAGGTGGCTTGCGACGTTCTGGCGCAGAAGTATTTCCGCAAGGCCGGCGTGGCGCGCGCCCTGCGCAAGGTAGCCGAAAAGGACGTGCCCGAGTTCCTCTGGCGCTCGGTCCCCGACGAGAAGGCGCTTGCCAGGCTGCCCGAAGACGCCCGCTTCGGCGGCGAGACCTCGGCCCGCCAGGTGTTCGACCGCCTGGCCGGCGCCTGGACCTACTGGGGCTGGAAGGGGGGCTATTTCTCGTCCGAGGCCGACGCGCGCGCCTATTTCGACGAGATGCGCTTCATGCTCGCCAACCAGATGGCGGCGCCCAACTCGCCGCAATGGTTCAACACCGGCCTGCACTGGGCCTATGGCATCGACGGCCCGGGGCAGGGCCACTACTACGTCGATTTCCGCACCGGCGAGCTGGTGCGCTCGGAATCGGCCTACGAGCACCCGCAGCCCCACGCCTGCTTCATCCAGTCGGTCGAGGACGACCTGGTGAACGAAGGCGGCATCATGGATCTGTGGACGCGCGAGGCGCGGCTGTTCAAATACGGCTCGGGCACGGGCACCAACTTCTCGTCCATCCGCGGCGCCAACGAGCCGCTGGCCGGCGGCGGCAAGTCGTCGGGGCTGATGAGCTTCCTCAAGATCGGCGACCGCGCCGCCGGGGCCATCAAGTCGGGCGGCACCACGCGCCGCGCGGCCAAGATGGTGATCTGCGACATGGATCACCCCGACATCGAGGAGTTCATCAACTGGAAGGTGCGCGAAGAGCAGAAGGTGGCCAGCCTGGTCGCCGGCTCGAAGATGCACGAGAAGAAGCTGAACGAGATCTTCGCCGCCATCCGCGGCTGGGACGGCGCCGAGGCCGACGCCTTCGACCCCGCCAAAAATCCCGCGCTGAAGAAGGCGATCAAGGCCGCGCGCCGCGCCATGATCCCCGAGACCTACGTCAAGCGCGTGCTGCAATACGCCGAGCAGGGCTACGCCTCGATCGAGTTCCCCACCTATGACACCGATTGGGACAGCGAAGCCTATCTGACGGTGTCGGGGCAGAACTCCAACAACTCGGTGCGCGTCACCGACGCCTTCCTCGAGGCCGTGCGCCGCGACGGCGACTGGGAGCTGATCCGCCGCACCGACGGCAAGGTGGCCAAGACCGTCAAGGCGCGCGAGCTGTGGGAGCAGATCGGCCACGCCGCCTGGGCCTGCGCCGATCCGGGCGTGCAGTTCCACGACACCATCAACGCCTGGCACACCTGCCCCGAGGACGGGCCCATCCGCGGCTCGAACCCGTGCTCGGAATACATGTTCCTGGACGACACCGCCTGCAACCTGGCGTCCATGAACCTGCTCAAGTTCTACAAGGACGGCCGCTTCGACGTGGACGCCTACGAGCACGCGGCGCGGCTGTGGACGGTGACGCTCGAGATCTCGGTGCTCATGGCGCAGTTCCCCTCGAAGGAGATCGCGCGCCGCTCCTACGAGTTCCGCACGCTGGGCCTCGGCTACGCCAATATCGGCGGCCTGCTGATGAACATGGGCCATGGCTACGACTCGGACGAGGGCCGCGCCCTGTGCGGCGCGCTGACCGCCATCATGACCGGCGTCGCCTACGCCACCTCGGCCGAGATGGCCGCCGAGCTGGGCGCCTTCCCCGGCTACGAGCGCAACGCGCCGCACATGCTGCGCGTGATCCGCAACCATCGCCGCGCCGCGCATGGTCAGGCCTCGGGCTACGAGGAGCTGGCCACCCCGCCCGTGCCGCTCGACCACGCCAACTGCCCCGACCCCGAGCTGTCGGCGCGCGCCCGCGCCGCCTGGGACCGCGCGCTGGAGCTGGGCGAGCGCCACGGCTACCGCAACGCGCAGACCACCGTCATCGCGCCCACCGGCACGATCGGCCTGGTGATGGACTGCGACACCACCGGCATCGAGCCCGACTTCGCGCTGGTCAAGTTCAAGAAGCTGGCCGGGGGCGGCTATTTCAAGATCATCAACCAGTCGGTGCCCGCCGCGCTGCAGAAGCTGGGCTACGATCCGCTGCTGATCGAGCGCATCGTCGCCTACGCGGTCGGGCACGGCACGCTGGCCGGCGCGCCCCACATCAACCACGAGACGCTGGCGGCGCTGGGCTTCGGCAAGGCCGAGCTCGAGAAGATCGAGGACGCGCTGGCCACGGCCTTTGACATCTCGTTCGTCTTCAACCAGTGGACGCTGGGCGAGGAGTTCTGCACCCGCGTGCTGGGCGTCCCGGCCGAGAAGCTGATCGATCCGACCTTCAACCTGCTGGCGCATCTGGGCTTCTCGCGCCGCCAGATCGCCGAGGCGAACGATTTCGTCTGCGGGACCATGACGCTCGAGGGCGCGCCCGGCCTGCGGCCCGAGCACCTGCCCGTCTTCGACTGCGCCAATCCCTGCGGCAAGATCGGCAAGCGCTACCTGTCGGTCGAAAGCCACATCCGCATGATGGCGGCGGCGCAAAGCTTCATCTCGGGCGCCATCTCGAAGACCATCAACATGCCCAACGACGCCCGCATCGAGGACTGCCTTTCGGCCTACGAGCTGAGCTGGCGCCTCGGGGTGAAGGCCAACGCGCTTTACCGCGACGGCTCGAAGCTGAGCCAGCCGCTGGCCGCGCAGCTGATCGACGACGAGGATGACGAGGACTTCATCGACGAGCTGACCGAGGCCCCGGCCGCGGCCCGCGCCGAGATGATCGCCGAGAAGATCGTCGAGAAGGTCGTGGTGCGCGAGGTCGAGCGCCAGCGCGGCCTGCGCCGCAAGCTGCCCGAGCGGCGCAAGGGCTACACGCAGAAGGCCATCGTCGGCGGGCACAAGGTGTATCTGCGCACCGGCGAGTATGAGGACGGCACGCTGGGCGAGATCTTCATCGACATGCACAAGGAGGGCGCCGCCTTCCGCGCGATGATGAACAACTTCGCCATCGCCGTGTCGGTGGGCCTGCAATACGGCGTGCCGCTCGAGGAATTCGTCGAGGCCTTCACCTTCACCCGCTTCGAGCCTGCCGGGCTGGTGCAGGGCAACGACTCGATCAAGAACGCGACCTCGATCCTCGACTACATCTTCCGCGAGCTGGCGGTCAGCTATCTCGACCGCACGGACCTTGCGCATGTGAAGCCCGACGGGCTGGGCTGGGACGAGATCGGCCGCGGCCAGGACGAGGGGCGCTCGAACGTGGTCAAGGCCTCGCCACGCGTGTCCGAGGCGGCGGTGGAGATGATCCGCCAGGTCTCGTCGCCGGGCTATCTGCGCAAGCGCCTGCCGCAGGAGCTGGTGGTGCTGAACGGCGGCGCCTCGGCGCGGCTGGGCGCGCCGGTGCTCGAAACGGTGGGCGGCTCGGCCTCGGTGGCCGAAACGGTGGCGCGCGTGGGCGCGGCCGTGATGGACGAGCGCGCCAAGGCGCGGATGCAGGGCTATGAGGGCGACCCGTGCGGCGAGTGCGGCAACTTCACCCTCGTGCGCAACGGCACCTGCATGAAGTGCAACACCTGCGGCGCCACCAGCGGCTGCAGCTGAGCGAGAATCGCCGGGGCGCGCGCGCCCCGGCCACGGAATCAGGCCGCGGGCGCAGAAACCTCCGAGCAGCAATCAGAAGCCTGAGAATTCGACGTCGGACTGGGCGGCCCCGCGCCGCCCTTTTCTTTCGGGTTGCGCGCCCATGGGGCGGTTTCGCGCGCCGGCATGCGCGAAATTCCGCGTTTGCGTTCGTTTCTGCGTGGTAATGTGAAAAATCGGTGATATCCGGCGTCAAGAATGTTTCACTTGCGCGGCTACGGCGCCTGGGCCAAACCGCCCGCGTCAGGCATTTGCACGGAGAAACGTCGCATGACGATGAAAACAGCCTTCGCCGCGGGGGTCGCCGCGCTTGCGCTCACGGCCGGATCGGCTTCGGCCAAGGTCACGGTCGAGTGGTGGCACGCCATGGGCGGCGTGAACGGCGAGCGGGTCAACAAGATCGCCGCCGACTTCAACGCCACGCAGTCGGAGTACGAGGTCAAGCCCGTCTACAAGGGCAACTACACCGAGACGATGACCGCCGCCATCGCCGCCTTCCGCGCCGGCGAGCAGCCCCACATCGTGCAGGTCTTCGAGGTCGGCACCGCCACCATGATGGCCGCCAAGGGCGCCATCTACCCGGTCGAGAAGCTCATGGCCGACGCGGGCGAGCCCTTCGACAAGTCCGACTACCTGTCGGCGGTGATCTCGTATTACCAGACTTCGGACGGCCAGCTGCTGTCGATGCCCTTCAACAGCTCGACGCCGGTGCTGTGGTACAACGCCGACGCGCTCGAGGCCGCGGGCGTCAAGCCGCCCAGCACCTGGGACGAGGTCGAGGCCGCCGCCAAGGCCCTGGTCGCCAACGGCATGAAATGCGGCCTGTCCTTCGGCTGGCAGAGCTGGGTGATGATCGAGAACTACTCGGCCTGGCACGATCTGCCCATCGGCACGAAGGAGAACGGCTTCGCCGGCCTCGACACCGAGCTGGTCTTCAACAACGACCATGTGGTCAACCGGCTTGACCGCGTGGCCGACATGGGCAAGCGCAGCGAGTTCGTCTATGGCGGGCGCCGCGGCGACAGCCTGCCGCTCTTCGTCAACGGCGAGTGCGGCATGTGGATGAACTCGTCGGCCTATTACGGCTCGATCAAGAGCCAGGCCAAGTTCAACTTCGGCCAGACGATGCTGCCGCTCGACACCGCCGTGCGCGACAAGCCGCAGAACTCGATCATCGGCGGCGCCACGCTGTGGGTGCTGTCGGGGCATGACGCCGAGGAATACAAGGGCGTCGCCAAGTTCCTGTCCTACCTGTCCTCGCCCGAGGTGCAGGCCTGGTGGCATCAGGAGACGGGCTACGTTCCGATCACCCACGCCGCCTACGAGCTGTCCAAGAAGCAGGGCTTCTACGAGAAGAACCCCGGCACGGACACGGCCATCAAGCAGCTGAGCCTGAACCCGCCGACCCCGAACTCGCGCGGTCTGCGCTTCGGCAACTTCGTGCAGATCCGCGACATCATCAACGAAGAGCTCGAGGCCCTGTGGGCGGGCGACAAGACCGCCCGTCAGGCCATGGACGAGGCTGTGGCGCGCGGCAACGTCCTGCTGCGCAAGTTCGAGCGCTCGGCCCGCTGAGGCCCCAGACCCGCCGACGCCCCGGCCGCCCAGCGCGGCCGGGGCGATTTCGTCGCAAGATCCGCCGGGATTCCCCCTCGCCATGCTCAAGCGCGTCCACTTCCCCGCCTCGCCGCTGCCCTATCTGCTGGTGGCGCCGCAGGTGCTGATCACGCTGGTCTTCTTCATCTGGCCCGCAAGCCAGGCGCTGTGGCAGTCCTTCCTGATCGAGGACGCCTTCGGCCTGTCCACCGAATTCGTGTGGTTCGAGAATTTCGAGGCCCTGTTCCACGACAGCCAGTATCTGGCCAGCTTCTGGCGCACGCTGGTCTTTTCGGGCGCGGTGGCGTTCCTGTCGATGTCCTTCGCCCTGGCGCTGGCGGCCTTCGCCGATCATGTGGGGCGGGGCGCGGGAACCTACCGCACGCTGCTGATCTGGCCCTATGCGGTGGCGCCGGTGCTGGCGGGCGCGCTGTGGCTGTTCATGTTCAACCCGACGCTGGGCATCCTGCCCTATCTGCTCGAGATGGTCGGCTATGAGTGGAACCACCATCTGAACGGCACGCAGGCGATGCTGCTGGTCATCCTGGCGGCGGCGTGGAAGCAGGTGGCCTACAACTTCCTGTTCTACCTGGCGGCGATGCAGTCGATCCCGCGCTCGGTGATCGAGGCGGCGGCCATCGACGGGGCGGGGCCGGTGCGGCGCTTCTTCTCGATCGTTTTCCCGCTGATCTCGCCGACGACCTTCTTTCTGCTGGTCATCAACGCGGTCTACGCCTTCTTCGACACCTTCGGCATCATTCACGCGGTCACGCAGGGCGGGCCGGCGAACGCCACGACCACGCTGGTCTACAAGGTGTTCAACGACGGCTTCGTGGGCCTGGATCTGGGCGGCTCGGCCGCGCAGTCGGTGATCCTCATGGCGCTGGTCATCGCCCTGACGGCGGTGCAGTTCCGTTTCGTCGAAAAACGGGTGGAATACTGATGATCGAGAACCGCCCCTGGCTGAACCTTTTCGCCCATCTGGCCCTGATCCTGGGGGTGGCGATCGTCGCGCTGCCCATCTGGATCACTTTCGTCGCCGCCTCGCACGAGGCCGCGCGCATGATGCAGGCGCCCATTCCCATGCTGCCCGGCGGCCATTTCTGGGAGAACCTGCGCGCCACGCTGTTCGGCGAAGGCCTGTCCGGCGCCGAGACCGCGCCCGTCTGGCGCATGCTGCTCAACAGCCTGGTCATGGCGCTGGGCATCGCGGCGGGCAAGATCGCGATCTCGATCATCTCGGCCTTCGCGATCGTCTATTTCAAGTTCCCCTTCCGCATGGCCTTCTTCTGGATGATCTTCATCACGCTGATGCTGCCGGTCGAGGTGCGCATCCTGCCCACCTACGAGGTGGTCTCGGATCTGGGCCTGCTGAACAGCTACTGGGGCCTGACCGTGCCCTTGATCGCCTCGGCCACGGCGACCTTCATGTTCCGTCAGGTGTTCCTGACCATTCCGGACGAGATGCTGGAAAGCGCGCGCATCGACGGGGCGGGGCCGCTGCGCTTCTTCTGGGACATCCTGCTGCCGCTCAGCCGCACGAACATCGCCGCGCTGTTTGTGATCCTGTTCATCTACGGCTGGAACCAGTATCTGTGGCCGCTGCTCATCACCACCGACCGCGACATGTCCACGGTGATGATCTCGATCAAGCAGATGCTCGAGGCGGCCGAGCAGTCGCCGCAATGGAACATCATCATGATGACGGCCCTTCTGGCCATGCTGCCCCCGGTGGCGGTCGTCATCGCCATGCAGAAGCTCTTCGTGAAGGGCCTGACGGAAACCGACAAGTAAGGCGTTCGACCCATGGCCGGAATCAAGCTTGAGAACCTGATCAAATCCTATGGCGACACGCGCATCCTGCACGGCATCGACGCCGACATCGCGGATGGCGAGATGATCGTCGTCGTCGGCCCGTCGGGCTGCGGCAAGTCCACCTTGCTGCGCATGGTCGCCGGGCTCGAGGCCGTGACCGCCGGGCGCATCCTGATCGGCGAGCGCGTGGTCAACGACCTTGAACCCTCGCAGCGCGACATCGCCATGGTGTTCCAGAACTACGCGCTCTACCCGCACATGACGGTGCGGCAGAACATGGCCTACGGGCTGAAGATCCGCGGCATGTCCAGGGCCGAGATCGCCCGGCGCGTGGACGAGGCGGCCGACATCCTCGAGCTGCGCCCCTATCTTGACCGCAAGCCGCGCCAGCTGTCGGGCGGCCAGCGCCAGCGCGTGGCCATGGGCCGCGCCATCGTGCGGCACCCGCAGGTGTTCCTGTTCGACGAGCCGCTTTCCAACCTCGACGCCAAGCTGCGCGTGCAGATGCGGCTCGAGATCCGCAAGCTGCAGAGGCGCCTCGGGGTGACGTCGATCTACGTCACCCATGACCAGGTCGAGGCGATGACCCTGGGCGACCGGCTGATGGTGCTCAACAAGGGCGTGGTCGAGCAGTTCGGCTCGCCCATCGAGCTTTACGAGCGCCCGGCCTCGGTCTTCGTGGCCGGCTTCATCGGCAGCCCGGCGATGAACTTCCTGCCCGTGCGCGTCGAGGGCGACGCGGCGATCCTGCCGAACGGCGCGCGGCTGCCCGCGCCCGCCCGCGCCGCTGGCGACGCCACGCTGGGCGTGCGGCCCGAGCATCTGACGCCCGACGAGGCCGGGCCCGTGGCGGTCGAGGTCGAGGTGCTCGAGCAGCTGGGCGCCGCGACGCTGGTCCATGGCCGCCTCGAGGGGACGCAGCACGAGATGACCGTGCAGCTCGACGGGGTGCGCGCGCCCGAGGCGGGGCGGATCATGCGCTTCGCCCCCGGTCAGCTGCACCTGTTCGACGCCGCCAGCGGCAAGCGTCTGGCAGACTGAGCGGGCCGGGCCTCAGAGCGGCCCGGCGGCGAACAGGCGCACCGTCATGCCGCCATGGCCGATCGGCGCCCCCAGCTGCGCGAGCGGCAGTTCGGTCGCGCGCGCCAGCCCCGGGTCCGAGGTCACCAGCCCCACGCGCCAGCCCTGGAAACGTTCGCGCAGCACGCGCCCGAGCGTGGCGTAAAGCGCGAACAGGGGGCGGCGCTGGCCGATCCGGCCGCCATAGGGCGGGTTGACCATCACAAGGCCGGGCGGGCCGTCGGGGGGCGCGAAGGCGCCGACCGGCTGGCAGGCGAAGCGCGCGAAGGCGGCCACGCCCGCGCGCTCGGCGTTGGCGGCGGCGGCGCGCACGGCGCCCTGATCGCGGTCGGCGCCGAAGAAGGCCGGCTCGGGCGTGCGCGCCATCGCAGCGGCCTCGGCGCGCATCGCCTCCCAGCGCCCGGCGTCGAACGAGGGCAGCAGGGCGAAGGCGAAGTCGCGCCCGCGTCCGGGGGCGAGGCGCGCGCTCATCTCGGCGGCCTCGATCACGAAGGTGCCCGAGCCGCACATCGGATCGGCCAGCGGCGCGCCCGGCGCATAGCCGCAGCGGCGCAGCATCAGCGCGGCCATGGTCTCGCGCAGCGGCGCCTTGGCGACGGCCAGCTTGTGCCCGCGCTTGTGAAGCGGCGCGCCCGAGCAGTCGATGCTCAGCTGCGCGCGGTCCTTCTCGATGCGCAGCAGCACCCGCACGGGGGCGTCGTCGCGCACGGGCGCGCCAAGGGTCTCGGCGATGGCGCGCGCGACGCGCTCGGCCGCCGCGCCGGCGTGGTAGATCTTCGAGCGCGCGCAGCTCGCCTCGACCCGCACCGGCACGTCGGGGCGCAGGAAATCGCCCCAGGGAAAGCGGCGTGCGCGCTTGTCCAGCTGCGCCAGGTGAAAGGCCATGAACGCGCCCGCCCGCAGCATGACCCGCTGGGCGCCGCGCAGCTGCAGATTCGCCCGCCAGATCTCGGGCCAGCCGCCGCGCACGGCCACGCCGCCGCGCTCGGGGCGCGGATCGGCGAAGCCCAGCTCGCGCGCCTCGGCCAGCAGCTCGTCCTCGAGGCCCGGCGGGGCGGCCAGGAAAATGTCCAGATCGTCTTGCGTGCTCATGTCGGGTGCATAGCCGCCGCAGGCCCGCGGCGCGACCGTTTTCGGCGGCGGGGGCTTGCGCGGCGCGCATGGGAGACATGCCTTTTTCGCAGTTGCGAAAGGATGCGCGGAGCCCTAACTGCCGCGTATCGGCGGGCGCGCGCCCGTCGCCGGCCCGTCGCCGGTTCGTCGCCTCTCGCATCAAGGAACGCCGCCATGGCCATCGCTCCCAACGCGCCTGTCGCGCCCTTCGGCGCCATCGCCGCCCTTCGCATCGTGACCGCGGTCGAGTCCGCGATCGCGTCGGTTCACGCCCATCTGCGCCGCCGCCGCACCATCGCCGCGCTGCGCCGCCTGACGCCCGCCCAGCTGGCCGACATCGGCTTCGCCGACATGACAATCGAGGAGATCGCCGAGACGCTCAACCGCTGACCGCCCCGCGCGGCGGCCGGCGCGCGGCGCCCAAGGCCCCTTGTCCGACGCGGATGAGGGGCTTTTTCATGCGCGCAAGGCGGGCAGGCCGACGCGGCGCGATCGGGCGCGGTTCGGCGTTGCGCGCGCGGCGAGGATTGCGGGGAAGGGGGCGATCGTCCCGGGGGGCGGCCTGTCATTGGCTCCGGCGGCAGGATTCGAACCTGCGACCAGCGGATTAACAGTCCGATGCTCTACCACTGAGCTACGCCGGATCAGAAGGGCCGGCCCCCCGGGACGCCGCAGCGTATAGCAAAGCGGATTCGCCGCGTCCAGAGGCTTTTCGCCCCGCACGCGCAGGCCCGCGCGAAGGGCCCGCGCGGCCTGTCAGCGCGCCGCGCCCAGCGCCGCGGGAGCGGCCGCGCCGCCGAAATCGCGCGTCACGTCGCCGGCCACGCGGGCGACCACCTGCGCCAGATGGCGCAGGCGCTCGTTGGTGATGCGGGTCTTGGGGCCCGAGACCGACATCGCCGCCACCGGCGCGCCGGATTCGTTGAGCACCGGCGCCGCGACGCAGCGCAGGCCCTCGGCGTTCTCCTCGTCGTCGATGGCGACGCCCTCGCGGCGGATGCGGGCCAGCTCCTCGGCCAGCGCCTCGGGGGCGACGATGGTGCGCGCCGTGGCGCGGGGCAGGCCGTGCTCGGCGATCACGGCCTGGACCTGGGCGGGCTCCATGAAGGCCAGCATGGCCTTGCCCGCGCCGGACCAGTGCATCTTCACCCGGCCGCCGACGCGGGTCAGCGCGCGCATCTGGTGGCGCGATTCGACCTGCGCCATGCAGATCACCTCGCCGCCCGATTCGAGAAAGATGTTGGCCGTCTCGCCGGTCTGCTCGACCAGGCGACGCATGTAGGGGCGCGCCAGCTGGATCACGTCGCGGGTGCGCGCGAAGGCGGCGCCGACGGTGAAGGCGGCCACGCCCACATGCCAGCAGCCATTGGCCGCGTCGAAGCGCACGAAGCGCTCGCTTTCCATCGTGGTCAGGATGCGGTGCGCGGTCGAGGCGGCCAGCCCCGCCCGCGCCGCCGTTTCGGTCAGCGTCAGGCCGTCGGCGCTTTCGGCCAGGGTGCGCAGCACGGTCAGCGCGCGGGTCACCGAGCGGACCTGACCGATGCGGATGTCGTCGTCTTTGGCGGGCATGCCGTGCGTTCCTTGCAGATGGCGGGCCATGAGGGATCGGTTGCGGGGGCGCGCGCGGTCAGCGCGCCGCCGCCTGTCGCGGGGCGGCGCAGGGCGGGGCGGGGGGCGGCGCGCCGGGCAGCCCCATGGCCGCCTCGCGCAGCGCCGCGACCAGATCCGAGAGCGGCGCGTCGGGCTTGTGATCGGCGCGCATGGTCACGCCCACGGCGCCGGCGGTTTCGCCGATCTCGAAGGGCAGGGCGGCCAGCTCGCCCGAGGCCAGCTCGTCGGCCACCACGCCTTCGGAGATGAACCAGATCGCATCCGATCCGCGCAGCAGGCCGCGCCCGGCCGCAAGCGACACGGTTTCGAGGCGCGCGCCCTCGGAATGCAGGCCGTTGGCCAGCAGAAAGCGCTCGACGTCCGCGCGGATGATCGAGTCGGGCGTCGGCAGGATCATCGGATAGGCGGCGATGCGCGCGAATTCGGGCGGGCGTCCCAGCAGCGGATGGCCGGCGCGCACCACGGCGCGGATCGATTCGTCGTAGAGATGCTGAAAGGTCAGCCCGGCCATGCGGTCTGGCTCGGGCAGGCGGCCGATCATCAGGTCCAGCTCGCCCGCGCGCAGGCGTTCGAGCAGCAGCGCGTTCGGCCCGGCATGGATGCTGAGCAGCACGTCGGGCGCGCGCCGCGCGAAGTTCAGCGCCGCGCGCGGCATCACGCGCCCGGCGGCGGTCGGCAGCACGCCCGCGCGGATGCGCCGCGGCCGCCCGCCGCCTCCGCGCAGGCTGTCCACCCCGCGCCGCAGCGCGGCCAGCGAGGCGCCGGCATGGCGCAGGAAGGTCTCTCCCTCGGGGGTCAGCCGCATCCGCCGTCCGCTGCGGTCGAACAGGCTGGCGCCCAGCGTCTCTTCGAGCTCGCGCAGGGTCTTCGAGGCGGCGGGCTGCGTGACCCCCAGCGCCTCGGCCGCGCGGGACAGGTGGCCCTGGCGGGCGATCTCCATGAAGCACTGGAGATGGCGGAATTTTATGCGCGCCGCGAAGTTCATGTTGTTCCGGTTATGGAAAAGCCAGATAACATCATTTCACATAACCGCCTCTTTCGGGCAACACTCTTTTCCGCACGCTGAGAAGGAGCCTGGGTCATGCAAGCCGCGGTCATCAACGGATGCCTGATGCACTACGCCGACCAGGGCGCGGGGGCGCCCGTGGTCTTCGCCAACTCGCTGGGCACGGACATGCGCGTCTGGGACCGGCTGATCGCGCGGCTGCCGGAAGGGCTGCGCATCATCCGCTACGACAAGCGCGGGCACGGGCTCAGCGGCCTGCCCGAGGACGGGTGGGGCATGGGCGACCTGGTGCAGGACCTGGCGGCGCTGCTCGACCGGCTCGAGGTGCGGGGCGCGGCGGTGGTGGGCCTGTCCATCGGCGGAATGATCGCGCAGGGCCTGGCGGCCGAGCGCCCGGACCTTGTCCGCGCCATGGTGCTGATGGACACCGCCGCCAAGATCGGCGCGCCGGGCATGTGGGACGCGCGCATCGCCGCCATCCGCGCCGGGGGCGTCGAGGCGGTGGCCGATCAGGTGCTCGAGCGCTGGTTCTCGCGCGCAACGCGCGCCGCGCGGCCCGACGAGCTGGCGCTGTGGCGCAACATGCTCACGCGCACGCCGGTCGAGGGCTATCTGGGCTGCTGCGCCGCGATCCGCGACACGGACCTGCTTGAAAGCACCGCGCGGCTGCGCCTGCCTACCCTGGCGCTGGCGGGCGACGAGGACGGCTCGACGCCGCCCGATCTGGTGCGCGAGACCGCGGCGCTGATCCCGGGCGCGCGCTTCGCGCTGGTGCGCGGGGCGGGGCATCTGCCCGGCGTCGAGCGCCCCGACGAGACCGCGCGGCTGATTCTGGATTTTCTGAAGGAGAACGGCTTTGCCTGATCGCGCCGACGACCCCGCAGGATTCTCGCGCCGCGAAAGCGGCATGCGCGTGCGCCGCCAGGTTCTGGGCGACGCGCATGTCGAGCGCGCCGCCGCCCGCGCCACCGATTTCGACGCGCCGTTCCAGGAATACATCGTCGAGGCCGCCTGGGGCGGCGTGTGGGCGCGGCCGGGGCTGGGCCGGCGCGAGCGCTCGCTGGTGACGCTGGCGCTTCTGGCGGCGCTGGGCCACTGGGAGGAATTCGAGATGCATCTGCGCGCCACCCGCAACACCGGCGCCGCCCCCGCCGAGGTGCGCGAGGCGCTGCTGCACGTCGCCGTCTACGCCGGCGTGCCCGCCGCCAACCGCGCCTTCGCCATCGCGCGCGAGGTGTTCGCCGAGCGCGCCGAATCCCGCCCCCAGCAGGAGCCCGCCTCATGAGCACGCCGCACGACTATCTCCCGCGCGATCCGGCCTGGCGCACGCCCGCCTTCGCGCCCTTCTACAAGACCACCGTCCACCGCGCGCCGCGCGCGCCGCTTCTGTCGCTGCGCAACACCTTGTCCGAGATCACCGGGCCGGTCTTCGGGCATGACGACATCGGCCCCCTCGACAACGACCTGATCCGCAACTACGCGCAGGACGGCGAGCCCGTTGGCGAGCGCATCATCCTGCACGGCCGGGTTCTGGACGAGAACGCCCGCCCCGTGCCCGGCGCGCTGATCGAGATCTGGCAGGCCAACGCCGCCGGCCGCTACCGCCATCGCAACGACCGCTACCTTGCGCCGCTCGATCCCAATTTCGGCGGCTGCGGCCGCACCCTGGCCGATGACGAGGGGCGCTACGCCTTCCGCACCATCAAGCCGGGGCCCTATCCGTGGGGCAACGACTCGAACTCCTGGCGCCCGGCGCATGTGCATGTCTCGGTCTTCGGGCGCGCCTTCGCCCAGCGGCTGATCACGCAGCTCTATTTCGAGGGCGACCCCCTGATCCCGCGATGCCCCATCGTGCGCACGCTGCCCGATCCGGCGGGGGTCGAGCTGCTGACCGCGCGGCTCGACATGAACGCCGCCATCCCCTTCGACTGCCTGGCCTACCGCTTCGACATCGTGCTGCGCGGCCGCCGCGCCACCCCGTTCGAGAACCGCCCGGAGGGAACATGACCCCGAACGCGCCCCGATACCTCAAGGAGACGCCCTCGCAGACCGCGGGGCCCTATGTGCATATCGGCCTCGCCCCCGAGGCGGCGGGGCTGCGCGCCGTCGGCCGGCCGCTTGCGGGCGACCCGGCGGCGCCCGGCTGCCCGGGCCCGCGCATCGCCGTCGAGGGGGTGGTGCTGGACGGAACCGGAACCCCCTTGCGCGACGCGCTGATCGAGGTCTGGCAGGCCGACCACATGGGCCGCCACCGCCACCCCGAAGACCCCCGCGCGGCCGAGGTCGATCCGCGCTTTCGCGGCTTCGGGCGCGTGTGCGCCGGCTTCGAGGACGGGCTGTGGCGCTTCGAGACCGTCAAGCCGGGCCCCGTGCCCTGGCCCGGCGGCGGCTTGCAGGCGCCGCACATCACCTTCTGGATCGTGGCGCGCGGCATCAACATGGGCCTGCACACGCGCATGTATTTCGGCGACGAGCCCGAGGCCAACGCCGCCGACCCGCTCCTGGCCATGATCGAGCAGCCCTCCCGCCGCGAGACGCTGATCTCGCGCCCCGAGCCCGACCCGGGCGGCGGGCCGACCGTGCATCGCTTCGAGATCCGCCTGCAAGGACCTCTGGAAACCGTCTTCCTCGACGTCTAGGACGGAACCAGCCACAGACCCAGCGAGGACCCCATGTCCGATCCCTGCATCATCTGCGTCGCCATCACCGGTTCGGTGCCGACCAAGGCCGACAACCCCGCCGTGCCCGTCACGGTCGAGGAACAGATCGAGTCGGTCCACGAATCCTTCGAGGCCGGCGCGACCATCGCCCATTGCCATGTCCGCGACGACGAGGGCAGGCCGACCTCGGACCCCGAGCGCTTCGCGCGCCTCAAGGAGGGGATCGAAAAGCACTGCCCCGGCATGATCATCCAGTTCTCGACGGGCGGGCGCTCGGGGGCGGGCAAGGCGCGCGGAGGCATGCTGCCCCTGCGGCCCGACATGGCCTCGCTGTCGGTCGGGTCGAACAACTTTCCCACCCGCGTCTACGAGAACCCGCCCGATCTGGTCGACTGGCTGGCGGCCGAGATGATCCGCCACGACGTCAAGCCCGAGATCGAGGCCTTCGACCTGAGCCACATCTTCCAGGCCGCCGCCATGGTCGAGGACGGGCGGCTCAAGCGGCCGCTGCATGTGCAGTTCGTGATGGGCGTGAAGAACGCCATGCCCGTGGATCGCGAGGTGTTCGACTTCTACGTGCGCACCCTGCGCCGCCTGATGCCCGACGCCACCTGGTGCGGGGCCGGGATCGGGCGCCACCAGCGCACGCTGAACGAATGGTCCATCGCCGCGGGCGGCCACACGCGCACCGGGCTCGAGGACAACATCCGCCTCGACCGCGACACCCTTGCGCCGTCCAACGCGGCGCTGGTGCGCATCGCGGCCGAGATCTGCGAGAAGCACGGCCGCCCGGTGGCCGACTGGCGCCAGGCGCGGCGCATCCTGGGCCTGCCCGAGCCGGGCTGAGCGCATGGCCGTCTCGCCCTTCGACTCGGCGCTGCTGCGCGACCTGTTCGGGGCGCGCGAGGTGGCGGCGCTGTTTTCCGACGCGGCCGAGCTGCGCGCGATCCTGCTGTTCGAGGGCGCCCTGGCCGAGGCGCAGGGGGCGCTGGGCGTGATCCCCGCCGAGGCCGCCGCCGCCATCGCCCGCGCCGCGCGCGAGGTGACGCTGGACCCCGGCGCGCTGGCCGCCCGCGCCGCGCGCGACGGCACGCCCGTTCCCGCCGCGGTCGAGGCCTTTCGCGCAGCGATGGGCGCGCCCGAGCACGCGGCCTACGTGCATTTCGGCGCCACCAGCCAGGACGCCGCCGACACCGGGCTGGCGCTGCGGCTGCGCCGGGCGCTGGCGCTGATCGAGGCGCAGCTCGACGACGCGCTGCGCGCGCTGGCCGCGGCGGCGCGCGCGCACCGGGCTCTGCCCATGGCCGCGCGCACGCGCGGGCGCATCGCCGCCCCCACCACCTTCGGCGCGCGCGTCGCGAGCTGGGGCTGGCCGCTCCTGCGCGCGCGCACGCGCATGGCGCAGCTGCGCCCGCGCCTTCTGACGCTGAGCCTTGGGGGCGCGGCGGGCACGCTGGCCGCGCTCGGCCCGCAGGCCGAGGAGACCGCGCGGCGCATGGCCGAGTCCCTGGGGCTGGAGCCGGCGCCCGCGCCCTGGCATTCGGCGCGCGATTCCCTGGCCGAGCTGGCCTTCGCGCTGGCCGCCCTGTGCGGCGCGCTGGGCAAGATGGGGCGCGACGTGGCGCTGATGGGCCAGGACGAGGTGGCCGAGCTGCGGGCCGGCGCGGGGGGCGGCTCTTCGACCATGCCGCACAAGGCGAACCCGGTCGGCCCCGAGGCGCTGGTGACGCTGGCGCGGCTGACGGCGCGGCTGGCCGGAAGCATGAACGACGCGCTCCTGCACGAAGGAGAGCGCGACGGCGCCGCCTGGGCGCTGGAATGGCACGCCCTGCCGCAGCTGTGCGTGGGCGCGGCGGGGGGGCTGCGCCATGCGGCGGCGCTGGCCGCCGATCTGCGGCCCGACCCGGCGCGCATGGCCGCCAATCTGGGCGCGCGCGGCGGGCTGGCGATGGCCGAGGCGGCCAGCTTCGCCCTGGCCCGCAGCCTGCCGCGCCCGCAGGCGCAGGCGCTGGTCAAGCGCGCCTGCGCCGAGGCGCTGGCCAGGGGAATCGCGCTGGCCGAGGCGCTGGAGGCGCTGCATCCGGCCCCCGCGCCCGAGGGCGACTGGGCCGCGATCCTGGCGCCCGAGCGCTGGCTGGGCATGGCGCCCGCGCTGGCCGACCGCTTCGCCGACGCGGTCGAGGACGCGACCGGGCCGGGGCGGCGCGCGGCGCCCGAAGGCGATTGACCCGGGCGGCCGGCCAAGGCGATTGACCCGGGCGACTGACCTGGTGGGCACCCGGCTAGGGCGATCAACCGGGGCGATCGAACCCTGCAATTGGGCCGGCGAGCGTGTCTTGCGCCGGCGGTCCGTTCCGGGGCGTTCGGCGGGCGCATGCGGCCCCTGAGCGGGCGCGCCGAACCGGACGCGCGGCGCCCCTTGCCCGCCCCTGCCGGTCGTGCGACCGGCGGCCGCGCCGCGCCGCGACGGCGTGGCGCGGCGCGGGAGCGGCTTCGGATCCTCAGGTCGAGGCGGCCTCGACGATGGGGGCGAAATCCGCCGCCTTCAGGCTGGCGCCGCCGACCAGCCCGCCATCGACATTGGGCACGCCGAAGATCTGCGCCGCGTTGCCCGGCTTGACCGAGCCGCCGTAAAGCAGCCGCACCCCGTCGGCGAGCGCGTCGCCGAAGCGTGCGGCCAGACGCGCGCGCATGAATTCGTGCACCTGCGCGATGTCCTCGAGCGTGGGCGTGCGGCCCGAGCCGATGGCCCAGACGGGTTCGTAGGCGATCACCAGCCGCTCGGGCGTCGGGCCGTCGGGAACCGACCCGTCAAGCTGCGCGCCCACCACCTCGAGCGCCTTGCCCGCGTCGCGCTGGGCCTCGGTCTCGCCGACGCAGATGATGGCGGTCAGCCCGGCGCGCCACGCGGCCTCGGCCTTGGCGCGAACCAGCGCGTCGGTCTCGCCGTGATCGGCGCGGCGCTCGGAATGGCCGACGATGACCGCGACGGCGCCCGCATCGGCCAGCATCTCGGCGGCGATGTCGCCCGTATGCGCGCCCGAAGGGGCGGGGTGGCAATCCTGGCCGCCCACGCGCACGGGGCCGCCGCGCAGCCGCTCGGCCATGGCGGCGATCAGCGTGGCGGGCGGGCACAGCAGCACGTCGCAGCCCGGCGCGGGGCAGGCGGCGGCCAGCGCCTCGGCCTCGGCCAGGGCGGCGCGGGTTCCGTTCATCTTCCAGTTTCCGGCGGCCAGCTTGCGTCGGGCCATGGCGGGGTCTCCCTTGTTGCGGATCGGATCAATGCCTGGGCCGCGTCATAGCAGGAACGCGCGCGCATGGCAGCGGACAAGGCGCCGCCCGCGCCCCGCCGACGGCCAAGGCGCGCTCGCCCGAGCCGGCGCGGGCCGGGGCGGGGCTGGGGCGGGGCTGAGGCCGGGCGGCCGCGGGCGCGGGAGGGGCGGTGAGGCGCCGGCCTCGGCTTGGCGGGACAAGGGGCGCGGCGCGCGCAGGGGGTCCCGGGGCCGAGGCGGGCCGGACGGTCGCGAACGGGCGAGGCGCGGGCCGCGGCTTGGCGGGACAAGGGGCGCGGCGTGCGCAAGGGGCCCGGGGCCGGGGGCGGGCCGGACGGTCGCGAACGGGCGAGGCGCGGCCTCGGCTTGGCGGGACAAGGGGCGCGGCGTGCGCAAGGGGCCCGGGGCCGGGGCGGGCCGGGCCGGACGGTCGCGAACGGGCGAGGCGCGGGCCGCGGCTTGGCGGGACAGGGGCGCGGCGCGCGCAAGGGGGCGCGGGGGCCGCGCGGCGGGCCGGCCGGTCGCGAACGGGCGAGGCGCGGGCCTCGGCTTGGCGGGACAAGGGGCGCGGCGCGCGCAGGGGGTCCCGGGGCCGCAGGGCGCGGATGCGGCGGCGGGGCCTGGGCGCGTGCCGTCGAAGCCGGACCTTGCGTCGCTCCGGGCCCGCGCCTCGGCGCGCGAGGGGCCGTGGGCAAGGGGGGCAAGGGCGGGGGCGCGCGGGGCCTTTCGCGAGAAGGGAGGGGGCGCCCGGCCCCGCACCTTGCCGATCGGCCGCGGATCACGCAACAGCCCGGGGCGCGCCTTGCGACGATGCGGGCGCAGGCGCCCTGCGCCCTGCCGATCGGCCGCGCGTCAGCCCAGCGCCTCGGCGCGGGCCAGCTCGACGGCGCGGCGGGCCCATCGGGCGGCG
Source organism: Oceanicella actignis (assembly GCF_900111545.1). Taxonomy (NCBI): domain Bacteria; kingdom Pseudomonadati; phylum Pseudomonadota; class Alphaproteobacteria; order Rhodobacterales; family Paracoccaceae; genus Oceanicella; species Oceanicella actignis. The sequence continues at coordinate 105,021 of NZ_FOHL01000006.1, read as the reverse complement.
GCGAGGGGGTCGTCCTCGCTGTCGGCCGGCAGGCTCCAATAGCCCAGCGTGCGCGGCGCGCCGTCGCGGGTGAAGGCGAAGCGCGTCGCGCCCTCGGCGGCCATGGCGCGGGCCACGACGCCCTCGGCGCGCAGGAAGATCTGCGCGCGCGGGCAGATCAGCCCGAAGAGCACGCCCTGCGAGTAGAGCCCCGCGCCCCCGGCCATCGGGCGCACCTCAAGCTCGGCCAGCGCGGCGAACAGCCGCCGCGCCCGCGCCAGCGCCTCGGCGCCCAGGGCCATGATCATGCGTTCGCGAACTTGACGGATTCGCCGCAGCCGCACGCCTCCGTCACGTTCGGGTTGTTGAAGACGAAGCCCGATTCGAGCAGCGAGGACTTGTAGTCGATCTCGGTCCCGAACAGGAACATCTGCGCCGTCGGGGCGATGAGCACCCGCGCGCCGTCCTGCTCGACCACCGCGTCATGGGGGCCGGCCTCTTCGGCGTAGTCCATGGTGTATTCCATGCCCGCGCAACCGCCCTTGCGCACGCCGATGCGCAGGCCGAACACGCGGCCGTCGGATTCCTCGATCAGCCGGCGCACCTCGCGCGCGGCGGCCTCGGTCAGGGTGACCGGCGGCTTTCCGGGCATTGCGAACATCGGCTTGCTCCCTTGATCCGAAAGGCGGGCCTCACATGAAGCCCAGCTCCAGCCGCGCCTCGTCCGAGAGCATGTCCATGCCCCAGGGCGGCTCCCACACCAGGCGCACGTTCACCGTCCTGACGCCGGGCAGGGGCTCGACCGCGTCGGCGACCCAGCCGGGCATCTCGCCGGCCACGGGGCAGCCCGGGGCGGTCAGGGTCATGTCGATCTCGACGTTGTTCTCGTCGTCGATGGCGATGCGGTAGACAAGCCCGAGATCGTAGATGTTCACTGGGATCTCGGGATCGTGAACGGTGCGGCACGCCTCGACGATCTGGGGATAAAGGGGGTGATCGACGCTCGAGGGTCCGATCAGCGGCTGTCCCTCGGCCGGCGCGTCGGCCCCGGCGCGCTCGCCGACCCCGGCCTCGGGCGCTTCGTCCTTGACGGCGTCCGTCATCGCGTTCTCCATGCCTGATCCGTTTCCTCAGATATAGGCCCGGCGCGGGTTCAGGTCCAGCGCCGCCCGCTCTGGCGTCGGCCGCCCTTGCGGGGGTATGCAGCGCCATCCGGCAAGCAGGAGCAAGGCCCGTGACCCGATTCTCTTTCACCGTCCATGCGACCGACGGCGCCGCGCGCACGGGGGTCGTCAGCACCCCGCGCGGCCAGATCCGCACCCCCGCCTTCATGCCCGTGGGCACCGCCGCCACCGTCAAGGCCATGCTGCCTGAGAACGTGCGCGCCACGGGGGCCGACATCATCCTGGGCAACACCTATCACCTGATGCTGCGCCCCGGCGCCGAGCGCATCGCCCGGCTGGGAGGGCTGCACCGCTTCATGAACTGGGAGCGGCCGATCCTGACCGATTCGGGCGGCTTTCAGGTCATGAGCCTGGCCGGCCTGCGCAAGCTGGACGAGCGCGGCGTGACCTTCAAGTCGCATGTCGACGGCTCGCGCCACGAGCTGACGCCCGAGCGCTCGATGGAGATCCAGCGCCTGCTCGGTTCGGACATCGTGATGTGCTTCGACGAGTGCACGCCCTTTCCGGCCGACGAGGCGACGGCGGCCGAATCCATGCGGCTGTCCATGCGCTGGGCCGCGCGCTCGCGCGAGGCGTTCGGCGACCGGCCGGGCCATGCGTTGTTCGGCATCCAGCAGGGCAGCGTGTTCCGCGAGCTGCGCGAGGAAAGCTCGCAGGCGCTGCGCGCCATCGGCTTCGACGGCTACGCCATCGGCGGGCTGGCTGTGGGCGAGGGGCAGGAGGCCATGTTCGCCGTGCTGGACTACGCCCCCGGCCTGCTGCCCGAGGACAAGCCGCGCTATCTGATGGGCGTGGGCAAGCCCGACGACATCGTCGGCGCGGTGCAGCGCGGGGTCGACATGTTCGATTGCGTGCTGCCGACGCGCTCGGGGCGCACCGGCCAGGCGCTGACGCGGCGCGGGGCGGTCAATCTGCGCAACGCCCGCCACCAGGACGACCCGCGCCCGCTCGATCCCGATTGCGCCTGCCCGTGCTGCCGCAACTACTCGCGCGCCTATCTGCACCACGTCCACAAGGCGCAGGAGATCATCGCAGCCATGCTGCTGACCTGGCACAACCTGCACTACTACCAGGAGCTGATGCAGGGCCTGCGCGACGCCATCGCCGCCGGGCGGCTCGACGCCTTCGTCGCCGATTTCCACGCCCGCCGCGCCGAGGGCGACCTGCCCCCGCTTTGAGCGGCGCGGCGCCATGTCGGGCTGGACCCGGCCGCAGGCTGTGATAGAACGGCGGGCGACCCGGGACACATCGCCAAGGGAACCACGCCCGTGATGCAGCTGCTCAAGAGGATCTTCACCTGGTGGAACGGCGCCACCGTCGGCACCTTGCTGTTCACCTCGCGCCATGGCGTGAAGGTGGGCGAGGACGAGCAGGGCAACCAGTTCTACCAGAGCCGCGACGGCAAGCGCCGCTGGGTGATCTACAATGGCGAGGCCGAGGCCTCGCGCATCTCGCCCGAATGGCATGGCTGGCTGCACCACACCTGGGACCAGCCGCCCACCGCGGCGCCGCTGCCGCACAAGCCGTGGGAAAAGCCGCACAAGCCGAACATGACCGGCACCGAGGCGGCCTATCACCCGCCGGGCAGCCTGCTGAACCCCGATCCGGCGCCGCGCATGCGTCCCGACTACGAAGCCTGGCGCCCCGCCGACTGAGCCGCGCCCGGCGCGCCGCCGCCTTTTCCGGGAGACAGCGACATGGCCAATTCCGCAGCCGAAACCGTGATCGGAGCGGCGGTTCTGCTCGCCGCCGGCGGCTTCTTCGCCTATGCGGCGCAGACCACCGGCTACGAGCTGGGCGGGAAGGCCGGCGTCTACGAGCTGGTCGCGCCCTTCCGCAAGGCCGACGGGCTGGCCGTGGGCTCGGACGTGCGCGTGGCGGGGGTCAAGGTCGGCTCGGTCGCCGCGCTCGAGCTTGACCTCAAGACCTATCGCGCGCTGGCCCGCCTGGCCATCGACGAGAAGATCAAGCTGCCCGAGGACAGCGACGCCGCCGTCGCCACCGAGGGCCTTCTGGGCGGCGCCTATGTGGCGATCACGCCCGGCTCGTCGGACGTGATGTTCGAGAACGGCGACGAGATCCAGTATACGCAGGGCTCGATCAGCATCCTGGATCTGGTCGGCAAGGCGATTTCGGCGGCGGGGCAGTGAGACGCGCGCTGCCCTGCGCGGCGATCCTGGCGCTTCTGGCCGCGCCCGCGCCGGCCCAGACGCCCGCCATCCCCGGCGCCGCGCCCCCGGACGGCCCCGCGCAAGCGCCAGCCGACGGCCCCGCCGACGGATCCGCCGAGGGGCCCGCCGCGCGCGCGCCCGAAGACGGCGCCGATCGCGGCCCGCTGGGCGCGCTCTTCCGCCGCCCGCCGGACGGCGCCGCGCCCGAGGACGGGCCGCAATGGTTCGGCTTCGAAGACGCGCGCCCGCCCGAATGGCGCGGCGTTTCCCAGCCCGGCGCGCGGCTTCGGCTGCTGGACAAGATGACCGGCCGGGTCGAGACGCTGGACCTGCCCGTGGGCGCGCGGCTGCGGCGCGGGCGCCTCGAACTGGTCCTGCGCGCCTGCCGCGTCCCGCCCGAGGACGTCGCCGCCGAAGACGCCTTCGCCTATCTCGAGGCGCGCGACCTGCGCGAAGAGGCGCCGCGCTTCGCCGGGTGGATGTTCGCCTCGAGCCCCGCGCTCTCGGCCATGGATCACGCGCGCTACGACGTCTGGCTGGTCAATTGCAGCACCAGCTCGGACGAGGCGTCTTCGGGCAGGGCGTGGAAATCGGCGGCGCAGGACAGCGCCTCGTCCAGCAGCGTCAGGTAGCGCGCGCGCGGGATCTCGATCGCGCCGAAGCGGCGCAGATGATCGGTCACGAACTGCGTGTCCAGCAGGCGAAAGCCCCCGGCCCGAAGCCGCGCGACCAGCCACACAAGGGCCAGCTTCGAGGCGTCCGTGCGCCGCGAGAACATGCTTTCGCCGAAGAACGCCGCCCCCATGCGCACGCCATACAGCCCGCCGGCCAACTCGCCGTCCATGCGCACCTCGATCGAGTGCGCGCAGCCCATGCGGTGCAGCGCAAGGTAAAGCTCGCGGATGCGCGGGTTGATCCAGGTTTCGGGACGGTCTGCGCAGCCGTCCAGCACGCCGGCGAAGTCGCGGTCGACGGTGATCGAGAAGTCGCCCCGCCGCGCGCGCCTGCGCAGCGAGCGCGGGACGTGGAAGCGCGCCAGCGGCAGGATCCCGCGCCAGCGCGGATCGACCCAGTAGATGCGCGTCGAGCCGGCCGACTGCGCCATGGGAAACACCCCCGCCGCATAGGCTTGCAGCAGCAGCTCGGGCGTGACGCCGTCGCGGTCGGACGGGCCGGGCATGGGGCCTCCTTGCGCTGGGACGCCTTGCGCTTGACGGCCGCGGCGCGCGGGCGCGCCGCGGGCCGGGTCACTCGCCGGACAGCTTCTTTTCCAGCCAGTGAATGTCGTAATCGCCCGCGATCACCTGCGGATCGTCGGCCAGCTGCGCGAACAGCGGCAGCGTCGTGTCGATGCCGTCCACCACCGTCTCGCGCAGGGCCCGGCGCAGGCGCGCCAGCGCGGCGGGGCGGTCCTCGGCATGGACGATGAGCTTGCCGATCAGGCTGTCGTAGTAGGGCGGAATGCGGTAGCCCGAGTAAAGCGCGCTGTCCATGCGCACGCCCAGCCCGCCCGGCGCGTGATAATGCGAGACCAGCCCCGGCGAGGGCGCGAAGTCGGGCAGGCGCTCGGCGTTGATGCGGCACTCGATGGCATGGCCGCGCGGGCGCAGCTCTTCCTGGCGGAAGGACAGGGGCAGACCGGCGGCGACGCGGATCTGTTCCTTGACCAGATCGACGCCATAGACCGCCTCGGTCACCGGATGCTCGACCTGCAGGCGGGTGTTCATCTCGATGAAGTAGAAGGCCCCGTCCTCGTAGAGAAACTCGATGGTGCCCGCGCCGCGATAGTTCATGCGCGCCACGGCCTCGGCGCAGACGCGGCCGATCTCGGCGCGCTGGGCGTCCGAGATGGCGGGCGAGGGGCTTTCCTCGAAGACCTTCTGATGCCGGCGCTGCAACGAGCAGTCGCGCTCGCCCAGATGCACGGCGCCGCCCTTGCCGTCGCCGAACACCTGCACCTCGATATGGCGCGGGCGGCCAAGATATTTCTCGATATACACGGCGTCGTCGCCGAAGGCGGCCTTGGCCTCGGAGCGCGCGGTCGAGAAGGCGTTGGGCAGCTCCTGCGCCGAGCGCGCCACCTTCATCCCGCGCCCGCCGCCGCCCGCCGCGGCCTTGACCAGCACCGGATAGCCCATCTGGTCGGCGATGCGCCGGGCCTCTTCGACGTCGGCGACGCCGCCCTCCGAGCCGGGCACGCAGGGCACGCCCAGCGCGCGCATGGTCTCCTTGGCGGCGATCTTGTCGCCCATCAGGCGGATGTGCTCGGCGGTCGGGCCGATGAAGGTCAGGCCGTGATCCTCGACGATCTGCACGAAGCTGGCGTTCTCGGACAGAAAGCCGTAGCCGGGGTGGATCGCGTCGGCGCCGGTGATCTCGGCGGCCGAGATGATGGCCGGCACGTTCAGATAGCTTTGCGCCGCCGAGGGCGGGCCGATGCACACGCTCTCATCCGCCAGGCGCACATGCATGGCGTCGGCGTCGGCGGTCGAGTGCACCGCCACCGTGCGCACGCCCATCTCGCGGCAGGCGCGCTGGATGCGCAGGGCGATCTCGCCGCGGTTGGCGATCAGGACCTTCTTGATGGAAAGCGGCTCGTTTCGGGACATGCCCGGTCCTCCCGGGCGGTTATTCGATGATCATGAGCGGCGCGCCGAACTCGACCGGCGTGCCGTCTTCGACGAGAATCCGCTTGACCGTCCCCGCGCGCGGGCTGGGGATCTGGTTCATGGTCTTCATCGCCTCGATGATGAGCAGCGTCTGCCCCTCGGCCACCTGATCGCCGACCTTGACGAAGGGCGCGGCGCCGGGCTCGGGCTGCAGATAGACCGTGCCGACCATGGGCGAGGTCACCGCCCCCGGATGCTGCGCCGGATCGGCGGGCGCGGGCGCCTCGCCCGCCGGCGCGGCGGAAGGGGCGGGGGCGGCCGGCGCCGCGGGCGCCGGCGGGGCGTAGGCCTGGACGACGGGCGCGGCGGCGGCGTGGCGGCCGACGCGGACCTTGAGGGTGTCCTCCTTGCCGTATTCGCGCTCGACCTCGATCTCGGACAGGTCGGTTTCGCGCAGCAGCTCGGCCAGTTCGCGGATGAAGGCGATGTCGCTTTCGTGGGTCTTGCTCATGGGATCCCTGAATCTCCTGGCGCGGCGGGCCATGAGGGCCCGCGCGGCGCTTGCCCCGGTCCGCGTCCGGCGCGGCCCGGCCCGTTGTCGGGCGCGTTCACAGACCCGCGCTTTACACCAACGCGCCGCGCGGTTGCAAGCGCGGCTCAGCCCTTGTCGGCGCGCGCCTTCTCGATGCGCTGGCGCAGCTGCTCGAGCGGCACGTAGCCGCGCACCAGCTGATCGCCCACGACGAAGGTCGGCGTGCCCTCGATGCGCAGCGCGCGCGCCAGGTCGTGATTGGCGCGCACGCGCTCGCGCACCCGGCGCGAGGCGGCGTCGTCGCGCAGGCGCCGCACGTCAAGCCCCACCTCTTCGGCGATGCGCCACACGGCTTCCTCGTCCAGCGCGCCGCGATGGCGCATCAGCGCGTCGGAAAAGGCCAGGTAGCGCGACCCGCCATCCTGCTCGAGCGCCGCCAGCGCGGCCTGCGCCGCCACGGTCGAGCCGGGGCCGAGGATCGGGAACTCCTTGATGATCAGGCGCACGTTCGGATCGGTTTCGAGCAGCTTCTTCACCTCGCCATGGGCGCGCTTGCAGTAGCCGCAGTTGTAGTCGAGGAACTCGACCACCGTCACGTCGCCCTCGGGGTTGCCGGCGACGTAGGAGTAGCCATCGTTGAACAAGGCGTCGGCGTTGGCGCGCACCAGATGGCCGTCGGCCTGGGCGGCCTGTTCTCGGCGGCGCTGCTCGAGGGTGCGCAGCGCCTCCATCACCACCTCGGGATGCTCGAGCAGATAGCGCCGCACCTCGGCGCGCAAGAGGGCGCGTTCCTCGGGCGGCATCTCCTGCGCGGCGGCGGGGCCGGCGGGAAGCAGCGCGGCGGCCGCGCACAGCGCGCCGAGGGCGCCTGCGGCAAGGCTGCGGAGAGTCTGGAAAACGGGCATGTCGGTCCTTTCGCGGTCTGTCTGCTTCCCTCAGCCGTCCTGCAGGCTGAGGATGATGTCCTGCGCGCGCGTGGCGGCGGGGCTGCCCTTGGGCAGCAGGGTCAGGGCGCGGCGGGCCTGGTTCACCGCGTCGCGGCGTGCGCCGGCGATGGCCAGCCGCTCGGCGGTGGTCAGCGCGGCCATGCCCTCGTCGCCGGTGCGCGCATAGGCCAGCGCCAGATCGCGCAGCAGCGTCGCGTCGCCCCCGCCCGAGCGCGCCGCCCCCTGCTCGAGCGCCGCGCGCGCCTCGCGGTCGGCGGCCGGATCGTTCAGCGCCAGCAAGGCGCGGCCCAGATACGCCAGGATGAGCGGCTCGTCCGGCGCAAGGCGCACCGCCTCGCGATAGGCGGGCACGGCCTGGGCCGCGCGGCCGCTTTCGAGCAGGATCTGGCCCTTGAGCTCGTGATAATAGGGGTCCGAGGGGCGCATCGCGATCAGCTTGTCCACCTCGGCCAGCGCCCGGTCGGGATCGGGCAGGCGATGCAGCGCCACCGCCCGGCGAAGCCGCGCGAATTCCGAGCCGTCGGCCGGATCGAGCCGCGCCAGAAGCCGGTCGGGCCGCTCGAGAAAACCGTCGAGCTTGGCGCGCATGCGATCGAACCAATAGACGGTTTCGGGCGGCGAGGCCCGCCCCCAGGCCGGCGAGCGCATCGCCCGCGCGCGCGCCAGCGAAAGGCGCTCGGCGCTGATGGGATGGGTGCGCGCGAAGGGGTCCTGGTGGCGCTCGGAGAACACCTCCTGCCCGCGGAAACGGTCGAGCACCTCGAGCATCCCGCCCGGGTCGATCCCCGCGCGCTCGAGATAGGTCAGCGCGGCCTGGTCGGCGGCGCTTTCCTCGGCGCGGCTGTAGGCCAGAAGGGCGCGCTCGGCGGCCTGCCCGCCGCCGGCGATGGCCGCGGCCGCCGCGGGCCCGCCGCCGGCCGCCGCCGCCGCCACGCCCAGCGCCAGGCCCAGAAGCACGGGGCCGCGGGCGTTGCGCTCGGCGATCTGGCGCCGGGCCAGATGGCCGCCGACGATATGCCCCGCCTCATGCGCGATGACGCCGATCAGCTGCGCCGGGCGATCGGATTCGCGCAGCAGCCCCGTGGTCAGCGCCATGTTGCGCCCGCCGAAGACGAAGGCGTTCACGCTCGGGTCCTGAAGGATGACGATGCGCACCTCGTCGGGATCGAGCCCCGCGGCGCGGAACACCGGCCCCGACAGGCGGCGCAGCGTCGCCTCGATCTCGGCGTCGCGGATCAGCGACAGGGCCTGCGCAGGCGCCGCCTGCAGCGTCGCCGCCGCGACGGCCAGCGCGCATGCCGCGCGCGATAGGGTTCGTGTCAAGCGCGTCATCATTCCCGACCATATGGCCCCTTCGGGCCGTCATGTCACCCCCGGCGGGCGCGCGCGCCGCTTGCCCTTGGGCGCGCGGCGGCCCATACCACGGCGCGAACCCGGCCAGAGGCCCGATCAGAGGCCCGATCAGAGGACTGCGCGAAGATGAAGATTTCAAGACGCGGATCGGTCGATCCCTTCATCGTGATGGACGTCATGGAGCAGGCCCGCGCCGCCCAGGCCGCCGGGCGCGACGTCATTCACATGGAGGTCGGCCAGCCGGCCACGCCCGCGCCCCGCCTTGCGCGCGAGCGTCTGGCGCGGGCGCTGGACAGCGACGCGCTGGGCTACACGGTGGCGCTTGGCCTGCCCGAGCTGCGCGAGGGCATCGCGCGGCTCTACAAGCGCCGGCATGGGCTGGATCTGGACCCGGCGCGGGTGGTGGTCACGGCGGGCTCGTCCGGGGCGTTCCTTCTGGCCTTTCTGGCGCTGTTCGAGATCGGCGACGAGGTCGCGCTGGGCGATCCCAGCTATCCGAGCTATCGCAACATCTTCAAGGCGCTGGGCGTGCGGGTGCGCCGGATAGAGACGCGCCCCGAGACGCGCTATCAGCCCACGCCCGCGGATATGGGCGACTCGGACGGCCTGCTGGTCGCCAGCCCGGCCAATCCGACCGGCACGATGCTGGCGCTGGACGAGCTGCGCGCGCTGGCGCAGGCCTGCGCCGCGCGCGGGGCGGCCTTCATCTCGGACGAGATCTATCACGGCCTGACCTACGAGCGCCCGGCGGTCTCGGCGCTCGAGGCGACGGACGATGTGTTCGTCATCAACAGCTTCTCGAAATATTTCTCCATGACGGGGTGGCGCATCGGCTGGATGGTCGTGCCGCCGAGCCATCTGCGCGCGGTCGAGCGGCTGGCGCAGAACCTGTTCATCTGCCCGACCCATGCCAGCCAGGTCGCCGCGCTGGGCGCGCTCGAGGCCGAGGACGAGCTCGAGGCCAACCGCGCCGTCTATGCGCGCAACCGCGCCCTGCTGCTCGAGGAGCTGCCGCGCGCCGGGTTCCGCGACATCGCGCCCTGCGACGGGGCGTTCTATCTTTACGCCGACGTCGCGCATCTGACCGACGACAGCCGCGCCTTTTGCGCGCGGATGCTTGACGAGGCGGGCGTCGCGGCGACGCCGGGGCTGGATTTCGACCCGGTGCGCGGGGCGCGGACGGTCCGCTTCAGCTTCGCCGGCTCCGAGGCGCAGATGCGCGAGGGCGCTCGGCGGCTCAGGGCATGGCTGGGCGCGGGCGGCAAGGCGGCGCGTTGACCGCCCGCCTGGCCGCGGCGGCGCCCGCGCGATCAGGACCCAGGGGGCGACGAAAACGCCCGGCCGCAGGCGCGGCCGGGCGTCGTCTTTCAGAGGGCAGGGCGCGTCAGCGGCGCAGCGACCACCATCCGCGCTTGCGCGGCTTGGGCGGCGAGTCGGGCTGAGGCGCGGCGTCCGTCGGTGCGGCGCCCTGCGGCTGCGCGGCATCGCCCTGCGGTTGCGCTGCCTCGGCTTGCGCGCCTTGCTCCGGCGCGGCGCCGTCCTCGGCGTCGCTCGTCCCCGCCTCGGGCGTCGGCGCCGCTTCGGCCTTGGCTTCGGTCAGGGTTTCGGCCGGGGTTTCGGGCTCGGTTTCGGGCGCCCGCGCCGCCTGGGCGTCCGCCGCGGCTTCGTCCTCGGCCTTGGGCGCGGCGGCGGGCGCGGTCCCGTCGCCGGTCGCCGGCTGCTTCGGCGCAGGAGCGCCCTCGGCCTCGGCCTGCGTCGGCGTTTCTGCCGTCGCCATGGCCTCGTCCGCTTCGGGTTCCGGCGGCGCGGCGGCATCGACCCCGGCCCCAGTCTCGGCCGCTCCGGTTTCGGCTCCGGTCTCGGCCCCGGCCCCGGTCTCGGCGCCAGTCGCCGCCCCGGTCTCGGCTTCACCCTCATCCTTGGGGGCCGGCGCGGTCGTTGCTCCGGTCCCGGTTTCGGGCGTCGGCGCGGCCTCGGCGTCGGCGGCGCCTTCGCCGCGGGGCTTGCGCCGGCGGCGGCTGCGGCGCGGCGCGGGGATGTCGGCCTCGGCGCCCTCGGCCGCGATGTTCGGACCTTCGGGGCCGAAGCCCAGCGCCGCCTCGGCGCCCGCATCGGTCCGCTGCTGCGCATCGGCCTGCGCCGGGGCCTGCACGGGCGCGCCCTCATCCGAGGTCTCGGCGGAAGCGCTCTTGCGCCGGCGCCGTCCGCCGCGGCGGCCGCGGCGCGGCTTGGCCTCGGCGCCTTCGGCCTCGGGCGTCGGGGCGGGCGCCGTGGGCGCCTCGGCCTCGGGGGCGACGATCTCGGCGTCCTCGACCGCGCCGGCCAGGTCGGGCGAGGCGGCGTAGACGGCGGCCGCCGTCACCGCCGCCGGCGCCTGGACGCGCGCGCGCTCGCGCAGCGGGGTCTTGATGCGCTCGATCTTGCGGTCGGGCACGATCATGGTCGGGTCCGCCTCGACGCGCACCGAGATGTCGTAGCGCGCCTCGATGCGCATCAGATGCTCGCGCTTCTGGTTCATCAGGAAGTTGACGACCGAAAGCGGCGCCTTGACCAGGATCTCGGGCGCCTTGCCGCGCACGCCCTCTTCCTCGACCTCGCGCAGGATCGACAGCGCCATCGATTCGTCCGAGCGCGTGACGCCCGTGCCGTGGCAGTGGGGGCAGGGCGCGGTCGAGGCCTCGAGCATGCCCGGGCGCAGGCGCTGGCGCGACATCTCCATCAGGCCGAAGGGCGAGATGCGCCCGACCTGGATGCGGGCGCGGTCGGATTTGAGCCGCTCCTTCATCCGCTTTTCGACCGCGCGGTTGTTGCGCGGATCGTCCATGTCGATGAAGTCGATCACGATCAGCCCCGCCAGGTCGCGCAGGCGCAGCTGGCGGGCGATCTCGTCGGCGGCCTCGAGATTGGTCTTGAGCGCCGTCTCCTCGATCGAGGCCTCCTTGGTCGAGCGGCCCGAGTTGATGTCGATGGCCACCAGCGCCTCGGTCACGCCGATGACGATGTAGCCGCCGGACTTGAGCTGCACGACGGGGTTGAACATCGAGGCCAGCTCGTCCTCGACCTTGTAGCGGATGAAGAGGGGGACGCGGTCCTCATACCGCTTCACGTTCCTGGCGTGAGAGGGCATGAGCATCTTCATGTAGTCCTTGGCCTCGCGGTAGCCCTCTTCGCCCTCGACCAGGATCTCGTCGATGTCGCGGCTGTAGAGGTCGCGGATGGCGCGCTTGATCAGGCTGCCCTCCTCGTAGACCAGGGTCGGGGCGATCGAGCGCAGCGTCAGCTCGCGGATCTGCTCCCACTGGCGCAGCAGGTATTCGTAGTCGCGCCGGATCTCGGCGCGCGTGCGCTTGGCGCCGGCGGTGCGGATGATCAGCCCCATGCCCTTGGGCACCTGCAGCTCGGCGGCGATCTCCTTGAGCTTCTTGCGGTCGGCGGCGTTGGTGATCTTGCGGCTGATGCCGCCACCGCGCGCGGTGTTGGGCATGAGCACGCAGTAGCGCCCGGCCAGCGACAGGTAGGTGGTGAGCGCCGCGCCCTTGTTGCCGCGCTCTTCCTTGACGACCTGGACCAGCATGATCTGCCGGACCTTGATCACCTCCTGGATCTTGTAGCGGCGCATGCGCGGGCGCTGGGGGCGCGCCTCTTCGATCGGGTCCTCGGGGGCGATCTCCTCGACCTCGGGCTCGGCTTCGGCTTCGGCTTCGGGCTGCGCGTCCTCGTCCGAGGGCGCGTCGGGCTGCACCCGGCCGCGGCCGCGCGCCGGACGGCGGCGTCGGCTGCGGGGGCGGGCGGGGGCGTCGTCCGCTTCGTCCGCTTCGGCTTCCCCGCTCCGGGCCGGATCGGCTTCGGCCTGCGCCGCCCCGCCTTCCGCGGCGTCGTCCTGCGGCGGTTCGGCCGCCGCGGCGCCGGAGTCGGGCGTTTCGGAGCCCTCGGCGACCGTCTCGGGCGCATCGGCGGCGTCGGGCCTGCTTGCGTCGGAGGGCGACTCGGCGGCCGCGTCGGTGGTCGTCTCGTTGCGCTCGTCGGCGGGCGCGTCGCCGGCCTTGACCGTCACGGCGTCGGGCGCCTGAGCGGCGGCGTCTGCGGCGGGCGTTTCGGTCAGGGGCGTTTCGGGCGCGGGCGCGCCATCTTCGCCAGCTTCGCCGGCGGCGGCGACGGGCGGGGCCGCCTGGTCCTCGGCGCCCGCGGCCGCATCCGGCGCCCGCGCGCCGGCGGCCTCGGCGGGCGCGTAGTCTTCGTGGATGGTCTCGTCCTTGTCCGCGCCGGCGCTTTCGGCGATCGAGCGGGGGCCTTCGCCGGAATCATCCTTCGCGTCGTCCGCCCCGTCAGCGGCCTCGTCAGCCGCCCCCTCGCCGGCCGGCGCGTCGGCGGGCGCCGTTTCGGCGGGCTGCCGGGGCGAAATCGGCGCCTCGTCCGCCGCGTCGGCCGTCCGGGCCGCAGCGACATCCTCGGCGGGCGCGTCGGCGCGGGCGGTCTGGGGCGCGGCGGGGAGCTCGTCGCCCTCGGGGGCGGCGCCTGCCGCGTCAGCCGGCGCGTCGGCCTCCTTCTCCGCGGTCGCGGTTTGCTCGGCCTCGGCCGCCGGGGCCTCGCCGCCCTCGGGCTGCGCGTCGGCCGCATTCGCCGCGTCCTCGGCCTGCGCGCCGCCCTGGGGTTCCGAGGCTTCGTCGCCCGCGGGCGCGGCGGCCTCGGCGGCCTCGGCGGGGGCGTCGCCCGTCGCCTGGCCAGCCGCTTCGCCGCCGCCCGCGGCGTCGTCCGAGCCGCCTTCCTCGCGGCGCCGGCGACGGCCGCCCCGGCGGGCGCGGCCGCGGCGCTTGCGCGATCCGTCCTCGTCGCCCGCGGCGCCGGCCTCTTGCGCTTCGTCTTCGTCCTCGTCCCCGGCCGGGGCGTCGCCCGCGGCGGCGTCGTCGCGCGCCTGCGCCGCGCGCGAGGCGGCGGCCTCTTCGGCCAGCAGCGCTTCGCGGTCGGCCTTGGGGATCTGGTAATAGTCGGGGTGGATCTCGGAAAAGGCGAGGAAGCCGTGCCGGTTCCCGCCATATTCGACGAAAGCGGCCTGCAGCGACGGCTCGACGCGCGTCACCTTCGCCAGATAGATGTTGCCTGCAAGCTGCCTCTTGCTGCTCGATTCGAAATCGAACTCGTCTACCTTGTTTCCGTCCACGACGACGACCCGGGTCTCCTCGGGATGCGTCGCGTCGATGAGCATCTTCTTGGCCATGTTCTCCTGCGCCGCGGCGCGCGCGCAATCCGGGCGGGATCGCATCCGCCGCGGGGCGGCGCCGCGTTCTCGTTCTGTGCGAGAGGAGCCGGCCGCCCGCAGCGCGGCGCGGCGCCGGCGGGGCGCTGGGCCCCGTCCTGCGCGGCGTGCATGTCCTGTCGTTCGGCTCGGGTCATCGCGTTCATCTCTCTTCGAGCCGCGCCGATTCGGCGTCGGCCCCGGTCGGGCGGGTCCCCGGTTCCTGCGCCGCCTGGGGCGGCTTCGGGCCGGGGCCATTCGAAACTCTGCAGCGCTTTTCGGTGGACCCCGGGCGGCTCCGTCCGCGGAGCTTCGGCGAGGTCTGGCCGCTTCATTCGAAAATTCGTCTTTCGCGCGCGCCGCCGATCGCCGCCGGAGGGCGGACGCGCGGACGGTTCGCGGCCCGAGCACCATAGCCTTGCCGCGAGGGGCTTGACAATTGGAATTGGCGCAAGGCCCCCCTATGCTGCGCGGGCGGGAAGCGGCCGCGATCGACGCGCGCATGCGGGAGGAAGGCTTGTCGGGCGAGGAGCGCCGGAAAGAACCGTCGCGCAACGGGCGCCATGGGCCGTGGGCGCGCCTTGCGGCCGGCCTTCTGTCGCTGGCCCTGCTGGGGGCGGCGACGGCGCCGCGCGCGCCGGCGGCCGGGCCGCAGTCGGTCGAGGTGCGCTCGGCGCGGCTGGAGGAGGGGCGCGCGGGCTTCGCGTTGCGGCTGGAGCTTGACCGCGTGGCGCCCTTTCGCGCCTACATGCTGGCCGATCCGCCGCGCGCCGTGCTCGAGTTTCCGCGCCTCGAATGGCGCGCGCCCCTTCCCGCCCCGCGCGCCGCGGGCGGGCTGGCGCGCGCGCTTTCGGCCGCGCCGGCGGGGGCGGGGGGCGCGCGGCTGACGGTGGCGCTGTCGCGCCCGGCGCGCATCGTCTCGGCCGGCTATCCCGAGGGCGGCGGCGGCTTCGAGCTGCTGCTGCGCGCGCTGCCCGGCGCGGCCCCCGCCCAGCCTGCCGACGCGCCGCCGCCCGCGCCCCGGCCCGCGCCGCCGCCGCTGGTGGTCATCGACCCCGGCCATGGCGGCGCCGATCCGGGCGCGGTGCGCGGGGATGTGCTGGAGAAGGACCTGGCGCTGGCCTTCGCGCGCGAGCTGCGCGACGCCCTGCGGCGCGACGGGCGCGTGCGCGTGGCCATGACGCGCGACGAGGACGTCTTTCTGGGCCTGCGCGAGCGCGTGCGCATCGCCGCCGCCGCGGGCGCGGCCGCCTTCGTCTCGATCCACGTCAACACGGTCGAGAGCGGCGACGCCTCGGGCGCCTCGGTGCACACCCTGTCAGAGAGCGCCTCGGACGAGGAGGCCGCCGCCCTGGCCGCCTTCGAGAACCGCGCCGACCTGCCCGGCGGCGACGAGCTCGAGGGCGAGGGCGACGACGTGGCGCGCGCGCTCATCGACCTGGCGCGCCGGCGCGCGCAGGCGCGCTCGCGCGAGCTGGCCGAGGCGCTCTTGCGCGGGCTGGGCCGCGCCGCCCCGATCCTGCCCGGGCGCGCCCACCGTTTCGCCGGATTCCGCGTGCTCAAATCGCCCAGCATGGCCTCGGCGCTGGTCGAGCTGGGCTTCATGTCGAACCCGGACGATCTGCGCAACCTGAGCGATCCCGCCTGGCGGCGGCGCGCGGCGCGGGCGATGGCGGCGGCGCTGGGCGACTGGGCCGAGCGGCGCGCCCGCGCCCCCGCCTTCGCGCCGCCGCCCGCCGAGGCCCGCGCGGCGGCGCCCGGGTATCGCCAATGAGGGCCGCAGGCGATATATGCGGTGCGCGGCGCGCGCGCGGATCGGCCGCGTCGCGCCCGATGACGGGAAAGACGCCGAACGCATGATCCGAATTCTGGCCACGCTCTTCAGCCTCGCCTCGATCGCCGGGATCGCCGGCCTCGGCGCATTCGCGGGGCTGATCTGGCATTTCTCGCGCGATCTGCCCGATCACGAGCAGCTGGCCGCCTATCAGCCCCCAACGCTCAGCCGCGTCTACGACAAGGACGGCCGGCTGATCGCCGAATACCTGACCGAGCGGCGCATCTTCGCCCCGATCGACGAGATCCCCGACATCGTCAAGCAGGCCTTCATCTCGGCCGAGGACAAGCACTTCTACGAGCATGCGGGCTTCGACCCCATCGGCATCCTCGCGGCGGTGCGCGACTATCTGGCGGGGGGACGGCTGCGCGGCGCCTCGACCATCACCCAGCAGGTGATGAAGAACTTCCTGCTGTCGAACGAGCGTTCGGGCGAGCGCAAGCTCAAGGAAATCATCCTCGCCGTGCGGCTCGAGCGGACGCTGAGCAAGGACCAGATCCTCGAGCTCTACCTGAACGAGATCTATCTGGGCGCGCGCGCCTATGGCGTGGCGGCCGCCGCCGACGCCTATTTCGGCAAGCCGCTCGAAGAGCTCACCATCGCCGAGGCCGCCTATCTGGCCGCGCTGCCCAAGGCGCCCAGCACGCTGCACCCCGTGCGCAACCGCGAGCGGGCCGTAGCGCGGCGCAACTACGTCATCGGCCAGATGCTCGAGAACGGCTACATCGACGAGGAGCAGGCCGAGGCCGCCATGCGGGCGCCGCTGCTGACCGTGCTGGACGGCGGGCTGCCCGACCGGCTGCCGCGCCCGCCCGCGCCCGACCATTTCACCGAAGAGGTGCGCCGCCAGCTGACGGCGGTCCTGGGCGAGGAAGAGGTCGCCTCGGGCGGCCTGACGGTGCGCGCGACGGTCGATCCCCAGATGCAGCGCGCGGCCGCGCGGGCGCTGCGGCGGCGGCTCGAAAGCTGGGATCGGGAGCGCGACGGCTGGCGCGGCCCCCTGGCGCGCCTGAGCGAAGAGCAGATGGCCGACGAGGCCGCCTGGCGCGCCGCCCTGGCCGAGCTGCGCGAGATCCCGCGCGACATCGAGGGCTGGCGCCCGGCCGTGGTGCTGGAGGTGGGCGCCAAGTCGGTGCGCATCGGCATCGAGGGCGTCGAAGAGGATGCGGACGGCCATTTCATCCCCTTCAGCGACATGAAATGGGCCCGCCCGCGCGGCAAGGACGGGCGACTGGGCGCCGCGCCGCGCCGGCCTTCGGACGTGCTTGCGCGCGGCGACGTGATCCTGACCGCCGATCTGCGCGACGAGAAGGGCGCCTTCCTGCGCTGGTCGCTGCGGCAGATCCCGCTGCTCGAGGGCGCCTTCATGGCCATGGACCCGCGCACGGGGCGGGTGCTGGCCATGCAGGGGGGCTTTTCCTACCAGACGAGCGTCTTCAACCGCGCCACCCAGGCCCGCCGCCAGCCCGGCTCGGCCTTCAAGCCCTTCGTCTACGCCGCGGCGCTGGACAATGGCTATACGCCCTCGACCGTCATCATGGACGCGCCGATCGTGGTCGACGACGGCACGGGCGAGCTTTGGAAGCCGCAGAACAGCTCGCGCAAGTTCTACGGCCCCTCGCCCATGCGGCTGGGGATCGAGCAGTCGCGCAACGTGATGACCGTGCGCCTGGCGCAGGATCTGGGCATGGACAAGGTGGCCGAATACGCCGAGCGCTTCGGCGTCTACGACTCGATGCCGCCCTTGCTCAGCTACGCGCTGGGCGCGGGCGAGACCACGCTTTACCGGCTGGTCGCCGCCTATGCCATGTTCGCCAATGGCGGGCTCCGGGTCGAGCCGACGCTGGTCGACCGCGTGCAGGACCGCCGCGGCGTCACCGTGCTGCGCCACGACCGGCGCGTGTGCGTGGGCTGCGACGCGCCCTGGCGGCCCGATCTGCCCGATCCGTGGCTCAAGGACCCCGCGCGCCGCGTCATGGACGGGGTCACGGCCTATCAGCTGACCTCCATGATGCAGGGCGTGACCACCCGCGGCACCGCGCGTCAGCTGGCGGCGCTGGGCTTTCCCGTGGCGGGCAAGACGGGCACCACCAACGACGCGCGCGACGCATGGTTCATCGGCTTCACGCCCAACCTCGTCGCCGGCTGCTTCATCGGCTACGACACGCCCCGGCCCATGGGCAAGGGCGCCTATGGCGGCACGCTTTGCGCGCCCGTCTTCCAGGAGTTCATGGAGGCGGCCATGCGCGATCGCCCGAAGCTGGACTTCAAGCCGCCCAGGGACGCCGTCCTGGTCAAGATCGACCGCCACACCGGCGTGCGCCTGCCCGACGAGGCCGAGGGCCCCGAGGTGGTGGTCGAGGCCTTCCGCCCCGATCAGGTCCCCCAGATCGGCGCCTTCACCGGCGGCGCGGTGGTGGGCGAGGGCGTGTTCGGCTTCACGCCGGACGGGGGCGATCTGCCCATGCGCGCCGAGGAGGATGCGCCCGCGCCGCCGCCCCCCGGCGCCCCCGGCTCCGCCGCGCCCGGCGCCGGGCAGGACGCGCGCCCGGCGCCGCCGCGCCCGGCCGCGGGCTTCGGCAGCGGCGGGCTCTACTGAACGGCGCCCCGCGCGCCCTTGCGGGGGCGCGCGTCGGCGGCTATCTCTCTGACCCTCGCGCGCGCGCTGGCGCGCGGCATCGATGATGGGAGCGGAACTTCAGATGCGGGCCGAAATCCAATCCGCCGTCGCGCAGATCGAGAAGTCGCTGGATCTGATCCGCCAGCGCCTGGGCTGGGAAACCGCCGAGCACCGGCTCGAGGAGCTGAACGCGCGCTCCGAGGACCCCGAGCTGTGGAACGATCCCGAAAAGGCCCAGAAGGTGATGCGCGAGCGCCAGACGCTGGCCGACGCCATCGACGCCTGCAAGGCCTTGATGCAGGAGCTGGACGACAACCGGGCGCTGATCGAGATGGGCGAGGCCGAGGGCGACGCCGAGGTGGTGGGCGAGGCCGAGCAGGCCCTTCTGGACCTGCGCGAGCGCGCCGCGCAGAAGGAGATCGAGGCGCTGCTGGACGGCGAGGCCGACGGCAACGACACCTTCCTTGAAATCAACGCCGGCGCCGGCGGCACCGAAAGCTGCGACTGGGCGGCGATGCTGGCGCGCATGTATGTGCGCTGGGCCGAGAAGCACGGCTACAAGGTCGAGCTGATCTCGGAAAACCCCGGCGAAGAGGCGGGCATCAAGTCGGCCACCTACAAGATCATCGGCCCCAACGCCTATGGCTGGCTGAAGTCGGAAAGCGGGGTGCACCGCCTGGTGCGCATCTCGCCCTATGACAGCGCCGCGCGGCGGCACACCTCGTTCTCGTCGGTGTGGGTCTATCCGGTGGTGGACGACAGCATCGAGATCGAGATCAAGCCCAACGAGATCCGCATCGACACCTACCGCTCGTCCGGCGCGGGCGGGCAGCACGTGAACACCACCGACTCGGCGGTGCGCATCACCCACCTGCCCACGGGCATCGTGGTGACCAGCTCGGAAAAGTCGCAGCACCAGAACCGCGCCAACGCCATGGCGGCGCTGAAGTCGCGCCTTTACGAGCTGGAGATGCGCAAGCGCACCCAAGCCATCCAGGAGCAGCACGACGCCAAGGGCGAGATCGGCTGGGGCAACCAGATCCGTTCCTACGTCCTGCAGCCCTACCAGATGGTGAAGGATCTGCGCACGGGCGTCGAGACCTCCGACACCCAGGGCGTGCTCGACGGCGATCTCGACCGCTTCATGGCCGCCGCCCTGGCCATGGAGGTCTCCGGCAAGTCGCGCGCCGAGGCCCAGGCCGAGGACTGAGCGCAAGGAACCGGGCGCAAGGAACCAGACCCAGGGAACCGGGCGCAGGACGCCCCCAAGCCGCCGCTCGGCCGGCCGAACCGGGGCGCGTGGCCGCGCGCCCCATCGCGGGCGCTGCGCCGGCCCGGCGTGGTCCTTGCGGCGCGGTGCGTCCTGTCCGACTCAAGGCGCTTGCCCGCCTCCTGTCGGCGCCAGGCCGGCGGAAACGCCGCGGAGAAATGCGAAAAGGGCGGGCCGGCCCTGCGGCCGCCCGCCCCCCAAGCGCGCCGGGCGCTCGGTCCCGGCAAGCCCTCTTCGGCCGTCAGCCCGCGGCGGGCTTGGCCTTGCCGCCGTCGCCCAGCGGGTCGTCCGAGCGCTGCACAGAGCCCTCGAAATGCGCGCCCGATTCGATGGCGATGGTCTTGTGAATGATGTCGCCCTCGACCTTGGCGGTCGAGGTCAGCCGCACCTTGAGCCCCCGCAGCCGGCCCACCACGCGGCCGTGCACGACCACGTCGTCGGCCACGACCTCGCCGCGGATGGTGGCGGTCTCGCCCACGGTCAGCAGATGGGCGTGGATGTCGCCCTCGACCGAGCCTTCCACCTGCACGTCGCCGGTGGTGGTCACGTTGCCCTTGATGGTCAGGTCCGAGGACAGCACCGAGGGCGCGGCCTTGGGCTTGGCCGGCGCGCCCGAGGGCGCGGGCGGGGCGGCCGGCGGCGCCTTGGGGGCGGCCTGGTCCTTCGCGGGCTCGATCGGGTCGGTGATCTTCGGCTTAGAAAACATTGCGCGCAGCCTCGATATATCTGAGCGGGTTGATCGGCCTTCCGCCATTGCGCACCTCGTAGTGGAGATGGACGCCGGTGCTTCGACCAGAGTTCCCCATATCGCCGATACGGTCGCCCTGCGCAACCCGCTCGCCCTTCTTGACGCGGATCTTGTCCAGATGCGCGTAGACGGTTTCGTAGCCGAAATCATGCCTGATCTTGACCACGCGGCCATAGCCGCGCTGCCAGCCGGCATAGGTCACCACCCCGTCGGCCGTGGCCAGGATGGGCGTGCCGCGGGCCGAGGCCACGTCCACGCCGTCATGCATGCGCCGGCGTCCGTTCTTGGGGTCGCGGCGGATGCCGAAGCCCGAGGTCAGGCGGTAGGACCCGCGCAGCGGCGCCGCCAGGGGCAGGCGCGCGGCCGCCACCTGCATCAGGTTGAGCCGCTCGAGCCCGGTGATGAGCGAGGTCACCCGCGCCGCGTCCGAGCCGGCCTCGGCGTCCAGCGAAGCCGGCTCGACGGGGATGAACGGGCCGCCCGCGCCCGAATACTCGGCGCGAACGCGGCCGATCAGCTTTTCCACATCCATGCCCGCGCGCGCGAAGATCCGCTCGAGCGAGCCGAGCCCGATCTGCATCGCATCCTCAAGCTGGGCATACATGCGCGCGCGCCGCGCCTCGTCCTCGCGCATGCGGTTTTCGAGCGCGGCCAGCTTCTCGGCCGCCTCGGCGGCGCGGCGCTCGGCGGCGTCGCGCTCGGCCACGGCCGAATCCAGCGCCTCGGCGACGGCGGCGACGGTCGCGCCCCAGTCCTCGGCCGCGTCGTCCAGACCTGCCAGCCGGCGGCGCGCCTGGTCCAGCCCCCGGCGCAGCGCCTCGGCCGAGCGGCGGGCCGCCTCGCGCTCGGCGACCGCCTGGCGCAGACGCTCGCGCAGGGCGGCGGCCTCGGCCTGGGCGGCGGCGCGGTCGGCGCGCGCGGCGATCACCGCGCCGCGCTCGGAATCGAGCGCCGCATCCAGCGCCGCCACGCGCTCGCGCAGGCGGCTCATGGCGTCCTGGGCCGCCTCGGCGCGCGCGACCTCGCGCGCCAGGCGCCGCTCGTAGCCCGCGCGCAGCGCCGCGACCGCCTCGCCCTGCGCCGCGCGCTCGGCGTAAAGCGTCGCCAGCGAGACCGTGGCGAAGGCCGTCCAGCAGGTCAGCGCCGCGCCGAGCGCCGCCGCGGCGATCTGCGCGCGCCGCGACAGGCGCAGATAGCGCATGCGCTCTCCGCTGCGGATGAAGATGCGCTTCTCGGCGAAAAGGCCGGCGCCGGCGCGCCCCGCCGGATGTTCGGGCGACGAGCCGCCGGCGTGATTCCCGTCTTGAGCCATCGTCCGGGTCCCTCGGCTTGCGCGGCCGTCGCGCGTGGGGAAGGGCGCGCGGGGGGCCGCATTTTTTGTTCTTGTGTTGTCGAAATGCATCGATAGCGAAGCTTGACCCGGCGATCAACGCAAATCGCGCCCGCGCACGCGGCGATCGTCGCGTCAATCGGTCTCGGCCGTCCCGTCCGCCTGCGCAAGCTCTTCGGCCAGAGGCCAGTAGAAATCGGGCGGCAGGCCGGCCTCGGCGCGCTTTTCCTCGTTGAAGGGAGGCTTGAGCGCGCCGCGGAAATGCTTGCGCACCAGGGCGTGGAAGGCGTCGCGCGGGTCGAGGTCATGGCGCCCGCAAAGAAAGTTGAACCACTTGGCGCCGTAGGCGACGTGGCTGACCTCGTCGGCGTAGATGATCTCGAGCGCGGCCACGGTCTCGGCGTCGCCGGCCTTGCGGAAGAGCTCGATCATGCCGGGCGTCACGTCCAGCCCGCGCGCCTCGAGCACCATGGGCGCGACGGCCAGGCGCGCCATCAGGTCATGCGCGGTGTCCGAGGCGGCGCGCCACATGCCCGCATGGGCGGGCAGGGCGCCGTAGAAGCTGCCCATCGCCTCGAGCCGGTCGGCCAGCAGGTTGAAGTGCCTGGCCTCGTCATCCGCGGCGCGCACCCAGTCGTCGTAAAAGCCCGGCGGCATGGGGATGTGGGCGAAGCGCGCGATGACGTCCCAGTGCAGATCGACGGCGTTGAGCTCGATATGCGCCACCGCATGCAGCAGCGCCGCGCGCCCGGCCTGCGTGCCGCCGCGGCGGCGGGGCATCTCGCGCGGGGGGCGCAGCTCGGGGCGCGCGGGTCGGGCGGGGAAGTCGGGCGGATCGGCGCGCCCGACCGGCATGGGCGCGCCGGCCTCGCGCCCGGCCAGCCAGGCGGCGGCGGCGCGGCGGGCCAGCGCGGCCTTGGCGCGCGCGTCGCCCTCGCGCAGCACCGCCTCGGCGCAGGCGGCCAGGGTCGGCGGCAGCGCCGGGGGCTGTGCGGCGGAGGGGGCGTCGGACCCGCTCATTGCGCCTTGACCGCGTCCAGCACCGCCTGCGCGTGGCCCGGAACCTTGACCTTGCGCCAGATGCGGGCGATGCGGCCCTCGGGGTCGATCAGGAAGGTGGCGCGCTCGATGCCCATGTACTTGCGGCCATACATGCTTTTCTCGACCCACACGCCGTAGCGCGCGCAGGTCTCGCCCTGTTCGTCCGACAGCAGCGTGACGCCGAGCCCGTGCTTGGCGGCGAATTTCTCGTGCTTCGAGACCGGATCGCGCGACACGCCCAGAACGACGG
Source organism: Oceanicella actignis (assembly GCF_900111545.1). Taxonomy (NCBI): domain Bacteria; kingdom Pseudomonadati; phylum Pseudomonadota; class Alphaproteobacteria; order Rhodobacterales; family Paracoccaceae; genus Oceanicella; species Oceanicella actignis. The sequence goes on along the minus strand of NZ_FOHL01000006.1, from coordinate 81,920 downwards.
CGCCGGCGGCTTCGAATTCGGGCAGCAGGGCGGTGAACTCCTGCGCCTCGCGGGTGCAGCCGGAGGTGTCGTCCTTGGGGTAGAAGTAGAGCACGACCTTGCGTCCGCGCAGATCGCGCAGCGACGTTTCGCCGCCGCCGGCCTTGGGCAGGGTGAAATCCGGCGCGGGGGCGCCGACCTCGAGCGGTTCGTTCATCCTTCGACTTCTCCTTGACGGGCGGGGGCCCTAGAGTGGAACAGCATTGCTGGTTCCGCGGGCGAGGAAGACAGCCGCAGCCGCCCGCGTCAAGCGCGCGGCGCCCTTCGTCCGCGGCGCGGCGAAAGATGGAGGCCGATGCACCCGCATCACCGCAAACGAATGGCGCGGGCGCGCCGCGCGGGGCCGCCGCGGCGCTCTGCGGTGCGCGCGGCGCTGGCGCGGCTTGTCGGCCTGGCGGTCAGCCTGACCATGCTGGCGGCGCTGGTCGGCGCGGCGGGGTATCTGCGCCTGCGCCAGGGGCCTGCGCCGCTGGATGCGCTGCTGGCGCCGGCGATCGAGGCGCTGAACCAGTCGTCCAACGCGCTGTTCGAGGCGGACGGCGCCGAATTCGCCCTTGGCGCGGCCGAGGGCATGGGCGGGCTGCGCCTGCGCGGCGTGCGGATGCGCGACGCGGACGGGCGCGTGGTGGCGCGGCTGCCGGCGCTGACCATGCGCGTGCGCCTGCCGGACCTGGTCATGGGGCGGCTGAGGCCGACGGCGATCCTGGCCGAGGGGCTGGATCTGCGGCTCGAGCGCGGCCGCGACGGGCGGCTCGACATCGCGCTGGGCGCCGCCGAGGAGGATGCGGCGGGCGACGAGCTTCTGGACCTGCTTCTGCCCGACGCCGAGGGGCCGACCGGAGCCTTGCGGGTGATCGAGGGGCGCGGCCTGCGTCTGCGCTACGTCGATCGCGCCGCGGGGGCGAACCTGACGGCGCGCAACGCGCGGCTGACGCTGCGGCGGGTCGCCGGGGGCGTGTCGGCCGCGCTTGCCGCCGAGCTGCCGCTGCCCGGCGGCGCGCCCGCGCGGCTGACCGCGACGGCGCGGCGCATGGATGCCGACGGCTTCGTCGAGGCGCGGCTGCGGCTGACCGGGGTGCGTCTTGACGCGCTGAGCGCGCGCGCGCCGGCGCTTGCGGGGCTGGGACTGGAGGGCTCGGCCGCGATCGAGGCGCGCGCGCGCCTCGCCCCGGGGCTGCGTTTGGTCTCGCTCGAGGGCGCGGCGCGTCTCGAGCCGCAGGGCGCGCCGTTGTCCGCGCCCGCTCCGGCGCTCTCCGAGGCCCTGGCGCGCTTCGCCTATGATGCCTCGTCCGACCGCGTGACCTTGCGCGAGGCCAGTCTGAGCGGCGATGTCGGCGCGCTGAAGCTGGCGGGGCGCGCCGATCTGACGCGCGATCCCGAGGGGCGCATCGCGGGGGCGCGGCTTGCGCTGCGGCTGCTCGAGCGCGGGGCGCTGGGCGCGGGGCTGGGATTCGCCGCGCCGCGCCCGCTGGAAGGGGCCGAGTTTCGCGGCGCGCTCGACCTGTCCGACCCGTCCGCCGGCTGGGTGCTGCGCGAAGGGCGCTTCGCCCTGACGCTGGCCGGCGCGCGCATCGAGGGCCGGGTCGAGGGGCGCCTGGCCGAGGCGGGCCTTGCGGGCGCGCTGCACGCGACGCTCGGGCCCATGCCGGTCGCGGCGCTGGCGCCCAACTGGCCGCTGGGCGCGGCCCCCGGGGCGCGGGCATGGGTCGCGCGCAGTCTGAGCGGCGGCAGGGTGGACGGCGCCCAGCTTTTCGCCCGCCGCGGCCCCGACGACGTCGAGGCGGCGCTTGACTTCGCCTTCTCGGGCGTGTCGGCGCGCGTGCTCGACGGCATGCCCCCGATACGCGAGGGCGCCGGGCGCGGGCGCCTTGCGGGCGGGCGCTTCGAGATCGGCATCGATCGCGGCTGGACGGCGCCGCCGGGCGGCGGGCGCATCGACCTGGCCGGATCGTCCTTCGCCATCGAGGACCTGTCCCGCTCGCCCGAGATCGGCCGCCCGGACATCCGCGCGCGCGGGGCCGTCGCCGACATGCTGGCGCTGATCGACCAGCCGCCGCTTGGGCTCGTGCGCCGGCTGGGCGCCGATCTGGGGCCGGTGCGGGGCGTCGCCGATGTGCGCGCGCGGCTGCGCGTGCCGCTTCTGGCCGATCTGTCGATCGAGCGCGTGGGCGTTCAGGTCGAGGCGGCGCTGCGCGGGCTGGCGCTGCGCGATCCGGCGCTGGGCCTGCAGGTGCGGGCCGAGACGGCGACGCTCAGGGCCGATGACGACGGGCTGAGCCTGAGCGGCGACGCGATGATCGAAGGCGCGCCGGTGCGTCTGCGCTGGGACGAGAGCTTTTCGCCGCCGGATGGGGGGGCGGGCACGCGGCTGCGCGCCTCGGCGGCGGTGGACGGCGCGCTGCTGCGTCGGCTGGGGGTCGAGGCGGCGCGCATCGAGGCGGGAGCGGCCGCGGTCAGCCTTGATGCGCGCATCGGGCGCGGCGGCGAAGCGCGGCTCGATGCGCGGCTGGAGGAGGCGGCGCTGTCGATCCCGGCGCTTGGCTGGTCGAAGCCCGCCGGCGCGCCCGGAACGCTGTCGGCCGAGGCGGCGATCGCGCCCGGCGGGGCGGCGCGCATCACCGCGCTGCGCCTTCGCGCACCGGGGCTCGAGGCCGAGGGGCGGGGCCAGGTCTCGGCCGGCGGGGCGCTGACGCGGCTGCGGCTGTCGCGGCTGAAGATCGACGGGGCGGCCGATCTGGCGGTCGAGCTGTCGCAGGACGACGCGCGCGCGCGCACGCTGCGGCTGAGCGGCGCCTTGCTGGATCTGCGCCGCCTCAAGGCGATGTCCGAGGGCGCCGCGCCCCGGGACGCGGGCTCGTCGGGCGCCTCGGGGGGCGCCGCGGGGGCCGCCTCGGAGGGCGCCTCGGGGGCCGTGCCGACCCGCGTCTCGCTTGCGCTCGAGCGGCTGATCCTGGCCGAAGGCGCCGCGCTGCACGAGGCCCGCGGATCGGCCGAGATCACGCCCGGCCGCGTCCTCGCCGAGGTGAGCGGGCGCGTGAACGGCGGCCCCGAGGCGACGGCGCGCTGGAGCGACGACGGCCAGGGCGGGCGGCTGCGGGTGCGGGCCGAGGATGCCGGCGCGACGCTGCGCGCGCTCGATCTGTTCCCCTCGGGCGAGGGCGGCGCGCTGACGCTGACCGCGCGCCCGGCCGCGCAGGGCGGCGCCCAGGGGGCGGATCTGACCGGGCGGCTGGTCGTGCGCGGAATGCGCGTGAAAAGCGACACGGCGTTGACGCGGCTCTTGCGCTCGGCGTCGCTGTTCGGCGTGATCGAGGACATGGGCGGCGGCGGCCTTCTGTTCACCACCATCGACGCGCCCTTCCGCCTGCATGGCGACGTGATCGAGATCGAGAACGCCCGCGCCCAGGGCCCCAGCCTTGGGCTGACGCTGGGCGGCGTCTACAACCTGCGCGACGGGCGCATCGCCATGGACGGGGTGTTGACCCCCGCCTACGCCGTCAACGGGGCGCTGGCCCAGCTGCCGGTTCTGGGCGCGCTGTTCGGCGGCAAGGGCGAGGGGCTGATCGGCGTGACCTTCGCCATCGCCGGCCCGCGCGAGGATCCCGAGGTGTCGGTCAACCCGCTGTCCGCGCTGGCGCCGGGGGTGCTGCGCAAGCTGATCGCCCCGCGCCGCGGCGTGCCAGAGGATGTGGCCAGCCCCGACGAGGGCGGCCTGGCCCGTAGCGGGCCGGATGCGGGCCCCGCGCAGCCCGAAGGCGCAGATGCGGCTGCGGCGGGGCCGGGCGCGGATGCGCAGTCCTCCGCCCCGAGCGGCGATGGCCCCGCAGCCGCGTCGGCGGGGCCGGGCGGGTCGGGCGGGGCAAGCGAGCCGCAAGCCGCCCCGCCGCCCGACCGGGCCGGGGCCGGGAGCGGCGCGGCGGCGGGCGACGCCGATGCGCCCGGCGACGGGGCCGCGGGCGCTCGTCCGCCCGGTGCGCCTCCGGCGCGTCGTGGCGGGTTCTCGGTCTGGGATGACGAGCGCATCGAACGCTGAGACGCGACATGCCGCAGGGCGCCCGACCGGCGTCGAGCGGCTTGGGCGCCGCGGTGGGGTCTCGGTCCGGGATGACGAGCGCATCGAGCGCTGAGGCGCGACACGCCGCAGGGCGCTCGACCGGCGTCGAGCGGCTTGGACGCCGCGGTGGGGTCTCGGTCCGGGATGACGAGCGCATCGAACGCTGAGGCGCGACATGCCGCAGGCCGCCGGACCGGCGCCGAGCGGCTCGGTCGCCGCGGCGGCTACGCTCGGTCCGCTTCGCCTTGCCTGCAGCGCCCGGTGCGTGTCGGCCTCGCGCGCCGCCTTGCCCCTGCGCGCGGTGCATGTCCGTGCGGGCATGGCCTTGCCCGTGCGCCCGGTGCGTGTCGGCGCGCGCGTGGACTTGCCCGTGCGCGCGGCCCTTGTCGGGGCCCGGCGGCGAGGGCGGCCCGCGACGGGCGCAGGGGCCGGTCGGCCGCGCCCGCCGCCGCGATCGCCGGCGCGGCGGGCGGCCTCAGGCCAGGCGGGCCAGGGCGTGGCGCTTCTTGCCGGCCGACAGCTTGAGCGGTCCGTCGGCGAAGTCGGCGGCGTCGATCATCCGGCCCGGGTCGCTTTCGGGGCGGTCGTTGATGCGCGCGCCGCCCTCCTTGAACAGCCGCCGCGCCTCCTTGCCCGAGGCCGCCAGCCCCGCGCGCACGAAAAGCTGCGCCGCGCTCAGGCCGCCGGCCAGCTCGTCGGCGCCGAGGGCGACGCTGGGCAGGTCTTCGCCCGCGCCGCCGCGCTCGAACACCTCGCGCGCCGTCGCCTCGGCGGCGGCGGCCGCTTCGGGGCCGTGCGCCAGGGCGGTGACCTCGTTGGCCAGCCGGATCTTGGCCTCGTTGATCTCGGCGCCCTGCAGCGCGCCCAGCCGCGCGCATTCCTCGAGCGGCAGCTCGGTGTAGAGCTTGAGGAAGCGCTCGACATCCGCGTCGGCGGTGTTGCGCCAGAACTGCCAGAACTCGTAGGGCGAGCGCATGTCGGCGTTCAGCCACACCGCGCCGTCCTGCGTCTTGCCCATCTTCTTGCCGTCGGCCGTGGTCAGCAGCGGCGAGGTCAGGCCGAACACCTCCTGCCGGCGCATGCGGCGCGTCAGGTCGATGCCGTTGACGATGTTGCCCCACTGGTCCGACCCGCCCATCTGCAGCCGGCAGCCGTAGCGGGCGTTCAGCTCCATGAAGTCGTAGGCCTGCAGGATCATGTAGTTGAATTCGAGAAAGCTCAGCGACTGCTCGCGCTCGAGGCGCTGCTTGACGCTTTCGAAGCTGAGCATGCGCCCGACCGAGAAGTGCCGCCCCACCTCGCGCAGGAAGCGCAGGTAGTTCAGATCGTCGAGCCACTCGGCGTTGTCGAGCATGAGCGCGCCCGTCGGCGCGTCCGAGAACTCGACGTAGTTGGCGAAGACGCGGCGGATGCCCGCGATGTTGGCGGCGATCTGCTCCTCGGACAGCAGCGCGCGCTCTTCGGCGCGGAACGAGGGGTCGCCCACCTTCGAGGTGCCGCCGCCCATCAGGACGAGCGGCTTGTGGCCGGTCTTCTGCAGCCAGCGCAGCATCATGATCTGGATCAGCGAGCCCACATGCAGCGAGGGCGCCGTCGCGTCGAAGCCGATATAGCCCGGCACCACGCCCGCAAGCAGCGCCTCGTCCAGGCCCTGCAGGTCCGTGCAGTCCTGCAGGAAGCCGCGCGTCTGCATGACGTGAAGGAAGTCAGACTTGGGCGTGTAGGTCATGGTCCTGTTCCGTCGCTTTGGCTAACCTCTGGCCGGTCGGCCCGCGATGTATGCACCGGCCGCGCGAGGAAGGAAAGAGCAGCGCATGAACGAAGCGGCGCATGGCCCGGTATGGGCTCTCGGGCTGATGAGCGGCACCTCGCTGGACGGGATCGACGCGGCTCTGGTGCTGACCGACGGCGAGACCCCGCGCGCCTTCGGCCCCAGCCTGGCGGCGCCCTACGGGCCCGGCGACGCGCCGGCGCTCAGGCGCGTTCACGCCGACTGGCGCCCGTTCCGCCCGCCGCGCGGCCCCGCCGAGGCGGCGGCATTGGCCGCGGCCGAGGACGAGGTGCTGACGTTGCACGCGCGCGCGGCGCGGCGGCTTCTGGCGGCGCCGGGCGCGCCGCCGGCCGCGATCGTCGGCTTTCACGGGCAGACGGTGGCGCATGCGCCCGATCAGGGCTGGACCTGGCAGCTGGGCGACGGCGCGGCGCTGGCGCGGGCGCTGGGCGTGCCGGTGGCGTGGGATTTCCGCTCGGCGGACATGCGGGCGGGCGGGCAGGGGGCGCCGCTGGCGCCGTTCTTTCACTTCGCGCTGGCGCGGATGATCGGCGCCGACGCGCCGCTGGCGTTTCTGAACCTGGGCGGGGTGGGGAACGTGACCTGGGTCGATCCCGCGGCCCCGGCGCCCGAGGCGCCCGGCGCCCTGGTCGCCTTCGACACCGGGCCGGGCAATGCGCTGATCGACGACTGGATGCGCGCGCGCGCCGGCGCGCCGTGCGATGCGAACGGCGCGGCGGCGTCCGCCGGGCGCGTGCGCGCGCGTCTGGCGCGGCTTGGCGGCGTCGCCGCGTGGCTCGAGCGTCCGCCGCCCAAATCCCTCGACCGCAACGATTTCGCGCCGGCGATGGCGGCGGTCGCGGGGATGAGCGTCGAGGACGGCGCGGCCACGCTGACGGCGCTGACGGCCGATTGCGTCGCGGCGGCGGCAAGCCGCCTGCCGGCGGCCCCGGCGCGCTGGCTGATCTGCGGAGGCGGGCGGCGCAACGCGGCGCTGATGGCGATGCTGGTCGAGCGGCTCGACGCCCCGGTCGAGCCGGTCGAGGCGGCGGGGCTGGACGGCGACATGCTCGAGGCGCAGGCCTTCGCGCATCTGGCGGTGCGCGCGCTGCGCGGCCTGCCGCTGTCGGCGCCGGGCGCGACGGGCTGCCGCGCGCCCACGAGGGGCGGCCGCGTCAGCCCGCCCTGAGCGCGCGGCGCGCCGCGGCCCCGCCCGCGCGGCCCTGCGCCGGGCGGCGGCGGGAGCGGCCGATCAGATGGCGTCGGCCAGCATGCGCGCGCGCACGTAGTCCTCGACCTGGGCGATCATGTCGTCCAGCTCCTTCTCGAAGAAGTGGCCCGCGCCGGGGATGACCTTGTGCGTGATCTCGATGCCGCGCTGGGTCTTGAGCTTGTCCACCAGCTTCTGCACGTCGTCCTTCGGAGCGATGCGGTCGGCCTCGCCGTTGATGATCAGGCCCGAGGCCGGGCAGGGGGCGAGGAAGCTGAAGTCATACATGTTCGCCGGCGGCGCGACCGAGACGAATCCCGTGATCTCGGGGCGGCGCATGAGCAGCTGCATCCCGATCCACGCGCCGAACGAGAACCCCGCCACCCAGGTCGTGCGCGCGCCCGGGTTCATCGCCTGCAGATAGTCCAGCGCCGAAGCGGCGTCCGACAGCTCGCCCACGCCCTGGTCATACTCGCCCTGGCTGCGGCCGACCCCGCGGAAATTGAACCGCAGCACCGAGAAGCCCAGACGGTGAAAGGCGTAGTGCAGATTGTAGACGACCTTGTTGTTCATCGTCCCCCCGTATTGGGGGTGGGGGTGAAGGATCAGCGCGATCGGCGCGTCCTTCTCCTTCTGCGGGTGATAGCGTCCCTCCAGCCGGCCTTCGGGGCCGGGAAAAATCACCTCGGGCATGCCTTTTCCTCATCCTTTGGGGCCGGCGGCGGCGAATGCGCGCGCCGATGCTTGACTGTTTGACTAGGAAAACCTAGAAACATTCCAGAATCGAGCGCGGCCGCCACGCCGTGCGCGGCCTGGATCGACCGACAGGAGGTAGTCGGCGCGGGCCGCGCCGTCAATGGCCGCGGCGTCGCGTGCGCCTGCGCGCCCCTCGGAAAGGACACGGCCATGAAGCTCAGCACCAAGGGACGCTACGCCGTGACCGCGCTGGCCGACATCGCGCTGCAGGGCGCCGAGCCGGGCGGGGACGAGGCGCGGCTGGTCTCGCTGGCCGAGATCGCCGAGCGGCAGGACATCTCGCTGGCCTATCTCGAGCAGCTCTTCGCGCGCCTGCGCCGGGCGGGGCTGGTCGAGTCGATGCGCGGCCCGGGCGGCGGCTACCGGCTGGCGCGGCCCGCGGCGCAGATCAACATCGCGCAGATCATGGCGGCGGTGGACGAGCGCCTCAACGCCATGGGCTGCGACAAGAAGCCGGGGCAGGGCTGCGGGGGCTCGAAGGCGGGTTGCCTCACGCATAACCTGTGGGAGCAGCTCTCGGCCCATGTGCATGTGTTCCTGGCGCGCATGACGCTGGCCGACGTGGTGGCCGACCGGCTGGCGCCGTGCCCGGCGGTGCCGGATTTCGCCGCGCTGATCGAGGACGACGCCGAGGATTCCGCCGCGGCGGCGAACGCGCCATGAGCGCCCCGCGCGTCTATCTGGACTGGAACGCCAGCGCCCCGCTGCGCCCCGAGGCGCGCGCGGCCATGCTGGCGGCGCTTGATCTGGTCGGCAACCCGTCCTCGGTCCATGCCGAGGGCCGCGCCGCCCGCGCCGCGATCGAGCGCGCGCGCCGCCAGGTCGCCGCGCTGGCGGGCTGCGCGCCCGAAGAGGTGGTCTTCACCTCGGGCGCCACCGAGGCGGCGCGGATCATGCTGCGCGGGCGCCGCGCGCTGGCCTTCGCCGATGTCGAGCACGATTCGGTCCATGCCGAGGCCGTCGCCTGCGCCGCGCCGGCGCGGCTGGGGGTCGAGGCGGGCGGGCGCGTGCGTCTTGAAGATGCGCCCGAGGGCGCGCCCGCGACGCTTCAGCTGGCCAATTCCGAGACCGGCGTGATGCAGCCGGCCGCGCGCCGCGCACCCCTTCTTCTGTGCGACGCCACCCAGGCGGCGGGCAAGACGGCGCTGGATTTCGCGGCCATGGGCGCGCGGGCGCTCATGCTGTCGGCGCACAAGATCGGTGGGCCCAAGGGCGTGGGCGCGCTGATCGTGCGCGCGGGCGCCGGGGTCGATTTCGGCCCCGCCGGCGGCGGGCAGGAGCTGCGCCGCCGGCCGGGCACCGAGAACGTGCCCGGCATCGCCGGCTTCGGCGCCGCGGCCGAGGCGGCGCTGCGCGATCTGGAGGCGGGCGTCTGGGCGCGGGTCGAAAGGCTGCGCGACATGATCGAGGAGCGGCTCGAAAAGGCTTCTCCCGAAACCATCTTCCCCGGCAGGGGGTCGCCGCGCCTGCCCAACACGACCTGCGCCGTCACGCCGGGCTGGAAGGGCGAGACGCAGGTGATGCAGCTGGATCTCGCCGGCTTCGCGGTCAGCGCCGGCTCGGCCTGCGCCTCGGGCAAGACGGCGCCCAGCCGCGCGCTGGCGGCGATGGGGCTGGCGCCCGAACTGGCGCGCTGCGCGCTGCGGGTCTCGCTGGGCCCGGACACGCGCGAGGACGAGGCGCTGGCCTTCGCCGAGGCCTGGGCCGAGCTGCGCCGGCGCCGCCGGAGCGCCTCGGCGGCCTGAACGGCCCGCGCGGGCGCCGAGGGGCCCGGACGGGGGATCCGGACGGGGGATGAGGAACGAACGGGGGCGCGCCCCCATGCGGCCCGCGGGGGCCGCGCAGCAGGACAGGACGCCGGCCGGCCTTGCGCCCCGGCGAAACGCAATGGAGACGAGGATGGCCGCTTTGGACGAGACGAAGGTCAAGGAAGGCGTCGAGAAGGAGACCGTCGAGGCGGTCCGCTCGATCGGCGAGCGCTACAAATACGGCTTCGAGAGCAAGGTCGAGACGGAATACGCGCCCAAGGGCCTGAACGAGGACATCGTGCGCCTGATCTCGGCCAAGAAGAACGAGCCCGAATGGCTGCTCGAATGGCGCCTGAACGCCTTCCGCCGCTGGCAGGGCATGGAGCCGCCGCGCTGGGCGATGCTCGAGCATCCGCCCATCGACTTCCAGGAGCAGTATTACTACGCCCAGCCCAAGAGCATGGCCAAGAAGCCTAAGTCGCTGGACGAGGTGGATCCCGAGCTTCTGCGCACCTACGAGAAGCTGGGCATCCCGCTGCGCGAGCAGATGATCCTGGCCGGCGTCGAGGGCGCCGAGGCGGCGCCGGCCGACGCGCGCGCCGACGCGCGCAAGGTGGCGGTGGACGCGGTGTTCGACTCGGTCTCGGTCGGCACCACCTTCAAGGAAGAGCTGGCGCGCGCCGGCGTCATCTTCTGCTCGATCTCGGAAGCGGTGCAGGAGCATCCCGAGCTGGTGCGCAAGTATCTGGGCTCGGTGGTGCCGGCCACGGACAACTTCTACGCCACGCTCAACTCGGCCGTGTTCTCGGACGGCTCGTTCGTCTACGTGCCGCCGGGCGTGCGCTGCCCGATGGAGCTGAGCACCTATTTCCGCATCAACGCCGAGAACACCGGTCAGTTCGAGCGCACGCTGATCATCGCCGACAAGGGTTCCTACGTCAGCTATCTCGAGGGCTGCACCGCGCCCATGCGCGACACCAACCAGCTGCACGCCGCGGTGGTCGAGCTGGTGGCGCTGGACGACGCCGAGATCAAGTATTCGACGGTGCAGAACTGGTATCCGGGCGACGAGAACGGCAAGGGCGGCATCTACAACTTCGTCACCAAGCGCGCCGACTGCCGCGGCGCGCGCTCGAAGGTGATGTGGACGCAGGTCGAGACGGGCTCGGCCATCACCTGGAAGTATCCGTCGTGCATCCTGCGCGGCGAGGGCAGCCAGGGCGAGTTCTACTCGATCGCCATCGCCAACAACATGCAGCAGGCCGACACCGGCACGAAGATGATCCATCTGGGGCGCAACACGCGCAGCCGCATCGTCTCGAAGGGCATCAGCGCGGGCCGGGCGCAGAACACCTATCGCGGACTGGTCTCGATCCATCCCAAGGCGTCGGGCAGCCGAAACTACACCCAGTGCGACAGCCTGCTGATCGGCGACAAGTGCGGCGCCCACACCGTGCCCTACATCGAGTGCAAGAACAGCTCATCGAGGGTCGAGCACGAGGCGACCGCCTCGAAGGTGGACGAGGATCAGCTGTTCTACTGCCGCCAGCGCGGCATGACCGAGGAAGAGGCCGTGGCGCTCGTGGTCAACGGCTTCTGCCGCGAGGTGCTGCAGGCCCTGCCCATGGAATTCGCCATGGAGGCGCAAAGCCTGGTGGCGATCTCGCTCGAAGGGTCGGTCGGGTGACGCCGCGCCGCCTGCGCCAGATGCTCGAGGGGGCCGCCTGCGTGCTGGCCCCCGTCCTGGCGGCCCAGGGGGCGGCCACGCTGTCGGCGCGCGCCGGGGGCGGTCTGGTCTCGCAGGCGGCGATCTTTCTGGTGGTGGCGCAGGGCACCTGGGCGCTGACCCTGTCGGGATTCATGGCGCGCTGGGCGCCGGACCCGCGCCAGGGGCGGCGCGCCGCGGCGCGCTTCCTGTCGGGCGGGGCGCGGGCATGGGCCATGGCCGCCTTCGCGCTGATGCTGGCGGCGGCGGCGGCGGGGCTTTTCGGCGGCGGCTTCGCCACGGGCGTCGGGCGCGCCGCGCTGGGCGCGGCGGCGCTGTCGGGCATGGCGCTGGTGGGCATCCTGCTCAACCTGGCCGAAGGGGACGAGGAGCGGCGTCAGGCCGACGAGACGGAGCGAGAGGCATGATCGTGACCACAACCCACGCCGTCGAGGGCGCGCGCATCACGGCCTATCGCGGCATCGTGACGGGCGAGGCGATCATGGGCGCGAACGTGCTGCGCGACTTCTTCGCCTCGATCACCGACATCGTGGGCGGCCGCTCGGGCGCCTATGAAGGCAAGCTGGCCGACGCGCGCGAGACGGCGCTGCGCGAGATGACCGAGCGCGCCGCCGCGCTGGGCGCCGACGCGGTGGTGGGCGTCGATCTGGACTACGAGGTTTTGGGCGAGTCGATGCTGATGGTGTCGGCTTCGGGCACGGCGGTTTCGCTGTCGCGCCCCTGACGCCCGCGGAACATGGCCGCCAGGCGGCCGACGAAACGGAAAGAAGGAAATCGGGAATGCTTGAGATCAGGAACCTGCACGTGAAGCTCGAGGAAGAGGACAAGGCGATCCTCAAGGGCGTCGATCTGACGGTCGAGGCGGGCAAGGTGCACGCGATCATGGGGCCCAACGGCTCGGGCAAGTCGACGCTCAGCTACGTGCTGGCCGGGCGCGAGGGCTACGAGGTGACCGAGGGCTCGGTCACGCTGCTGGGCAAGGACCTGCTCGAGATGGAGCCCGAGGAGCGCGCCGCCGCCGGCCTGTTCCTGGCCTTCCAGTATCCGGTCGAGATCCCCGGCGTGGGCAACATGACCTTCCTGCGCACCGCCTACAACGCCCAGCGCAAGGCGCGCGGCGAGCCCGAGGTCTCGGCCGCCGAGTTCCTCAAGATCGTGCGCGAGAAGGCCAAGGCGCTGAAGATCGACGCCGAGATGCTCAAGCGGCCGGTCAATGTGGGCTTTTCGGGAGGCGAGAAGAAGCGCAACGAGATCCTTCAGATGGCGGTGCTCGAGCCGAAGATGTGCATCCTGGACGAGACCGACTCGGGCCTTGACGTCGATGCGATGAAGCTGGTGGCCGAGGGCGTGAACGCGCTGCGCGACGCGGGGCGGGCCTTCCTGGTCATCACGCATTACCAGCGCCTGCTGGACCACATCGCGCCCGACGTGGTGCACATCATGGCCGACGGGCGCATCGTCAAGACCGGCGGGCCCGAGCTGGCGCTCGAGGTCGAGCGCAACGGCTATGCCGACATCCTGGCGGAGGTCGTCTGATGCTGGCGCCGATCCGCACCCGCAAGACGCCGCAGAAGCTCGAGGCGGCCGAGGCGCTGCTGGCCGCCCGGCCCGCGCCCGAGGGCGAGGCGCGCTGGGCGCGCGAGGCCCGCGCCGCGGCCGAGGCGCGCCTGCGCGAGATGGGCGCGCCCGCGCGCCGCGACGAGTACTGGAAATACACCGACCCCGCGCCGCTGCTCCAGCCCGCGCCCGACGCCGCGCCCGCCATGGCCGACGACGAGGGGCCGCTCTGGGCCGGGACCGACGCGCTGCGCCTGGTGTTCGTGGACGGCGTCTTCCGCCCCGACCTGTCGGACGATCCGCGCATGGAGGGGGTCGAGATCGCGCCCCTGTCCGAGGCGCTTGCGGCCGACATCCACTGGGCGGCCGACCTGTTCGGCCGGCTCGAGGCCGAGGGCCAGTCGCAGGTCGAGCGCCCGCTGGCCGCGCTCAACACCGCGCGCGCGGCGCAGGGCTTCGCCATCCGCGCGACCGGCAAGGCGGCGCGTCCGATCGACCTGCGCTACGTGCACGAGGATCCGCGCGCCGACGCCATGGTGCGCAACCTGGTGCGGCTCGAGCCGGGCGCCGAGCTGACGCTGCTCGAGGAGGGGGCCGTGGCGGCGCGCGCGAACATGTGCCTCGAGGTCTCGCTGGCCGAGGGCGCGCGTCTGCATCACGTGCGCGCGCAGGGGCGCGATCACGAGCGCGTGGGCGCCGCGCACATCTTCGCGCTGCTCGACGCGGAGGCCTCGTTCAAGAGCTTCACGCTGACCGCGAACGGGCGGCTGACGCGCAACGAGACCGTGGTGCGCCTGGCGGGCGACGGCGCCTCGGCGCATCTGGCCGGGGCGTGCGTGGGCGACGGCGCCTTCCTGCACGACGACACGGTGTTCATCACCCATGACGCCGTGGGCTGCGAAAGCCGCCAGGTGTTCAAGAAGGTCCTGCGCGAGGGCGCGCGCGGCGTCTTCCAGGGCAAGATCCTGGTCCGGCCCGGCGCGCAGAAGACCGACGGCTATCAGCTCAGCCAGGGGCTTCTGCTGACCGAGAACGCCGAGTTCGACTCCAAGCCCGAGCTCGAGATCTACGCCGACGACGTGGCGTGCTCGCACGGCTCGACCGTCGGGGCGGTGGACGAGACGGCGCTGTTCTATCTGCGCTCGCGCGGGGTTCCGGCCGATGCGGCGCGCAACATGCTGGTGCTGGCCTTCCTCGACGAGGCCGTGGCCGAGATCGAGGACGAGGCCCTGGCCGACGTGGTGCGCGCGCGCGTCGCCGCGTGGCTCGAGCGCCGCTCGCGATGAGCGCGCCGGGCGCCGGATCCGCCCCCGCCCGCCGCCGCGGCCTGGCCGCGGCGGTGCTGGGGGCGTATCCGCGGTTTCGCGCCTCGATGGCCGCGCAGCTGGCCGAGCGGCCGCCCGAGTCGCGGCTGCTGGCCTATGCGATGGGCGCGTGCCTGGCGCTGTTCCTGGGCCGTCTGGCGCAGCTGCTGCATGCGCCCGCGGGCAGCCTGCAGGGCGGGCTTGGCGCGCAGGTCGGGGCGGCGATGCTGGCGCTCCTGTTCTTTCTGCCGCTGGTTCTTTACGCCGTCGCGGCGCTGACGCAGCTGGGGGCGCGGGCCTTCGGCGGCGCCGGCGGCTGGTACGAGACGCGGCTGGCGACCTTCTGGGCGCTGCTCGTGGCGGCGCCGGCGCAGCTGGGGGCGACGCTGGTGGGCGACCTCTTGCGCATGGCGGGGGCGGGCTGGGCGGCGACGGCGCTTGGCGCCGCGGCCTGGGCGCTGACGGCGTGGATCTGGGCCTCGTGCGTGGCGCAGGCGCATGGCTTCCGCTCGGCGGCGGCGGTGTTCGCGGGCCTGTTCGTGCTGGTAAACGGGGCGGCGCTGGCCTTCATGACGCTGGCGGCGCTGACGGGCGGGGCATGAGCGCGCCCGGCCCCGCGCCCGGCCCCGCGCGCTGCCCGACGCCCGCGCCCGCGGGCCGCGATGCGCGAAAGGGTTTCGCAACCCGACCGTTCTTTGCTAGCCTCGGCGCGCGGCGCCTGCCTTCGGGGGGCGCCTGGCGTGTGCGTTGCGTAGGGGAGCGGATTGATGGAGCGTGCGGACTCCGGGCTTGCGGCCATGGATGGCGACGATCTGGCGCGGGCCTCGCTCAAGGACAGGGTGCTGGACGCGTGGGCGGACATGCGCGCCTCGACCCGGCGCCTGCTGCGCGAGGAGCCTTCCGAGGCGCGGCTCCTGTTCTACGTCATGCTCTCGGACATCATCTTCTTCCTCAGCTGGACCATCAAGACGGTGGTCGCGCCCACCGCGGCCGCGCAGGCCAAGCTGCCGGCGCAGATCGGGATGTGGCTGGTGCTGGCGCTGCTGGCGCGCACGAGCTTCATGTATGCGCTCGCGGCCGGGCTGCGGATCGTGTGCCGCGTCTTCGGCGGCGCCGCCGGGTGGTGGGAGACGCGCCTGGCCGTGTTCTGGGGAGCGCTGGTCTCGGCGCCCTTCGGCCTGGCGGCGGCGCTGCTGACGGTGGCGATGAGCTGGTTCGAGGACGATTTTCCGATCCTCAGGCACGACATGCTGGCCCTGCCGCCCTATTACGTGGGGCTGATTCCCTTCCTGTTCTTCATCTCCTGCGCCCTGGCCGAGGTGCATGGCTTCCGGCGCATGGGTTTCCTCTTCATGGGATTGTCCGTCGCGGCGGTGGCGCTTTCGGTCTTCACGGTTTATCTGGCGGCGAGGGGCGTCGTCTGACCCGCGCGCGCGCGGCGCGTCGCCCCGGCATCAGGGGACGCGCCGCATGATCAACGACTTTCTTCTGAACCTGCGCGACGCCTATCTGCGCCCGCGCGAATCGGCGCGGCGGATCATCGCCGCGGCGCCCGACATGTCGGCCTGCGTGCTGATGGTGACGCTGGGCTACCTGATCCAGTCGGTGCTGTCGGGGCTGACCTTCGCGCTGGCCGGCCTGCCGCCGGCGCCGGCGGGGCTGGCGGCGCGCGCGCTCGAGCTCCTGGCGCAGCTGTTCATGTTCGCGCTGCTCGCGCAGGGCGCCTACGCTCTTGGCGCGCGCTTCGGCGGGCGCGGCGCGCGCATGCAGGTGGCGGCGGCGGTGGCGTGGCACAGCCTGGCGACCTCGGCCCTGGCGCCGGCGACGGCGCTGGGCATGGCCGCCGCGCGCCCCGAGGCGGGTCTGCCCGAGGGGCTGGCGCTGCTGCTGCCCTTCTCGGTCGGCGTGTCGATCTGGATGTTCGCGCAGTTCGTGGCCGAGGCGCATGGCTTCACGCGCCTTGCGCCGGTCATCGGCGCCACGCTGGTCGGCTTCATCGCGCTGGGCTTCGTGGCGCTGGTCGCCGCGGGGCTGATCGGGGGGCTGCTGGGATGAGGGCCGGGTATCCAAGGAGGCTTTCGCATGTATGACGTTCACGCCGTGCGCCGGGATTTCCCGATCCTCTCGCGCACCGTCCACGGCAAGCCGCTGGTCTATCTGGACAACGGCGCCTCGGCGCAGAAGCCGCGCGCGGTCATCGAGGCGGTGACGCGCGCCTATGCCGAGGAATACGCCAACGTCCACCGCGGCCTGCACCACCTGTCCAACCTGGCCACCGAGCGCTACGAGAGCGTGCGCGCCCGCATCGCCGCCTTCCTCGGCGCGCCCTCGGAGGAGGAGATCATCTTCACCTCGGGCGCCACGCATGGCGTCAACCTGGTCTCCTACGCCTGGCTCGAGCCGCGCATCGAGGCGGGCGACGAGATCGTCCTGTCGGTGATGGAGCACCACGCCAACATCGTCCCCTGGCATTTCATGCGCGAGCGCCACGGCGCGGTCCTGCGCTGGGTCGAGCCCGAGCCCGACGGCAGCCTCGATCCGCAGAAGGTGATCGACGCCATCGGGCCGCGCACGAAGCTGGTGGCGCTGACGCACATGTCGAACGTGCTGGGCACGGTGGTGGATGTGGCGCGCGTGTGCGCCGCCGCGCGCGAGCGGGGCGTGGCGACGCTGATCGACGGCAGTCAGGCGGCGGTGCACATGAAGGTGGACGTCTCGCGCATCGGCTGCGACTTCTACGTGATCACGGGCCACAAGCTGTATGGCCCCACCGGCTCGGGGGCGCTGTTCGCGCGCGCCGAGCGGCTGGCCGAGATGCGCCCCTTCTTCGGCGGCGGCGACATGATTCGCGAGGTGCGCCGCGACGCGGTGTCCTACAACGATCCGCCGCACAAGTTCGAGGCCGGCACCCCCGCCATCGTGCAGATGATCGGGCTGGGCGCGGCGATCGACTATCTCGAGGGGCTGGGGATGGAGAACATCGCCGCCCACGAGGCGCGGCTGCGCGATCATGCCCGCGCGCGGCTCGGCGCGCTCGACTGGCTCGAGGTGCAGGGCGATGCGCCGGGCAAGGGGGCGATCTTCTCGTTCACCATGCGCGGGCCGGCCCATGCGCACGACATCTCGACCGTGCTCGACCGCAAGGGCGTGGCCGTGCGCGCCGGCCATCACTGCGCGCAGCCGCTGATGGAGCATCTGGGCGTGCCCGCCACCTGCCGGGCGAGCTTCGGGCTGTATAACACCATCGAAGAGGTCGATGCGCTGATCGAAGCGCTTGAAACCTGTCATAAACTCTTCGCATGATAGCTTTTGCGAAACGGCGTTGCGCAGCTGCGCCGTTGATCGCGAGAAAGTTGCGTGAGGCGAAGATGAGCAGACATTCGATGACCGAGGCCCCGGCGCCCGTCGCGGGCGACGCGTTCTCGTTCGGGGCTGCCGAGGCGCAGCTGCAGGGCGTGCAGAACATGATGACGCTGCTGGCGGCGCCGTGGCGGCTGTTCCTGGCCCTGTCGGCCGAGATGGCGCGCGAATCGCTCGGGCCGGGCCGCTGAGCGCGCCGGCTGGAGGCGCAGGCATGGGCAGGCCGCGCGTGATCGCGCCGACGCGCTGCCGTCTGGGCGAGGGGCCGCTCTGGCATCCCGAGCGCGGCGAGCTGATCTGGTTCGACATCCCCGAGCGCGCGATGTTCCAATGCGGCGCGGAGGGCGAGAATCTGCGCCGCCGCGCCTTGCCCGAGGCCTTCTCGGCCGCCGCCTGGATCGACCGCCGCCGCATCCTGGCCGCCTCGCAGAGCGGGCTCTGGCGGCTCGATCTGGACGGCGAGGCGTGCGAGCGCCTCTGGCCGCTCGAGGCCGACGATCCCGTCACGCGCGCGAATGACGGGCGGGCGGATCCGTGGGGGAACTTCTGGATCGGGACCATGGGCTGGAAGTTCGAGCGCGGCGCGGGCGCCATCTGGCGCGTCGGCGCCGAGGGGCCGCGGCTCTGGCGCAAGGGCGTGACGGTGCCCAACTCGATCTGCTTCTCGCCCGACGGGCGCGCGGCCTACTGGACCGACACGGTCGAGCAGATCATCTGGCGCCAGCCGCTCGACCCGGCCGACGGCGCGCCGCGCGGCGAGTCCGAGGTGTTCGTGGACCTGCGCGGCAAGGCCTGGCCCGACGGCTCGGTCTGCGACGCCGAGGGGCATGTGTGGAACGCGCAGTGGGACGCCTGGCGCGTGGTGCGCTACGCCCCGGACGGGCGCGAGGAGCGGGTGGTCGAGCTGCCGATCCAGCGCCCGACCTGCCCGGCCTTCGGGGGGGCGGATCTGCGGCGGCTTTTCGTGGTCTCGGCGCGCGCGGGGCTGAGCGAGGCGCAGCTGGCCGCGCAGCCCGATGCGGGGGCGGTGTTCGCGATCGATCTGGAGGATGTGCGCGGCGCGCCCGAGGCGCGGTTCCTCCACGCCCCGCGGGGCTGAGCGTTCAGCCCTCGTCCGAGGTCAGGCGCGCGCGCATGTGTTCGAGCGCGGCGCGCAGCGCGTCGATCTGCGCCTGCGACATGCCCTCGGTGGCGTCGGCCAGCATGGCGGCGAGCAGGGGCGCGATCTCGCGGATCATCTCGCGCCCTTGCGGGGTCAGGGTGACGATCTTGGCGCGCCCGTCCTGCGGGTGCGGCTGGCGGGCCACCAGCCCCTGCGATTCCAGGCGGTCCACATAGCCGCACAGGGTCATCGGCTCGACGCCCATGCGCTCGGCCAGGTGGGTCTGGCGCGCGCCCTCGGCGGCGGCGGCGTGAACCAGCGCGCGCGCCTCGCCGCTGGTCAGGGCCAGCCCGGCCCTGGCCACGCGCCGTTCCAGATCGGCGCGCAGCAGCCGCGCCACGTCGGTGATCAGAAAGCCGAGCGAGCGCGGGTTGACGTCTTTCGCTTCCATTCCAGCCTTTTTCCTGTGAGCGGCCGGGGCGCCGCGGGAAGGATCAGGTCTTTATCGCGGCTCGGCGCGCCGCTCGCAAGGGCGCTTGAGCGCGCCTTCGCGGCCGCGGCCGGGGCGGATTCCGCGCGCGGGGGGCGCGGCGGGGAAAGTTGGGAAGAAAATTGCCGCGCGGCCCTCTGCGGGGGCGGAATTCTGCGCGCAGGGCGCGCAAATAGACATATGCTGGCGCTTGTCTTGATTGACAGCGCGCCGCCGATCCAAGACACAATGGCGCCGCGGCATGGCGCCCCGGCGGGCGGCGCGGAAGGGTTTTCCGTCGCCGCGCGCCCGGCGCGCGCCCAACAAGCAACGAGACACCCAACGGGAGATGATCATGAAGAAAACGCTTCTCGCCTCGGCCGCCGTCGCGCTGGCGCTGACCGGCGCCGCGGGCGCGCAGGAGGTCAAGATCGGCGTCATCCTGGGCTTCACCGGCCCGATCGAGTCGCTGACCCCCGACATGGCCGCCTCGGCCGAGCTGGCCATGAAGGAGGCCTCGGACGCCGGCACGCTGCTGGGCGGCAAGGTGCTCGTGCCCGTGCGCGCCGACAGCACCTGCGTCGACTCGGCCGCCGCCGTCGCCGCGGCCGAGCGCCTGGTCACCTCGGAGAAGGTCGCCGCCATCTACGGCCCCGACTGCTCGGGCGTGACCATGGCCGTGACCGCGAACGTGTCGGTGCCCAACGGCGTCGTCACCATCTCGCCCTCGGCCACCTCGCCGGCGCTCTCGACCATCGAGGACAAGGGCTACTTCTTCCGCACCGCGCCGTCCGACGCGCGCCAGGGCCAGGTGCTGGCCGACATCGTCAAGGAGCGCGGCATCAAGAGCGTGGCCGTCACCTACACCAACAACGACTACGGCAAGGGCCTGGCCGACGCCTTCGTCGCCGCCTTCACCGCCGCGGGCGGCGAGGTTCCGATCGTTTCCGCGCATGAGGACGGCAAGGGCGACTACTCGGCCGAAGTCGGCGCGCTGGCCGCGGCGGGCGCCGATGCGCTGGCCGTGTTCGGCTATGTCGATCAGGGCGGCAAGGGCGTGATCCAGGCCGCGCTCGACACCGGCGCCTTCGACACCTTCATCCTTGGCGACGGCATGATCGGCGACAGCCTGACCCAGACCTTCGGCTCGGCGCTGGACGGCAGCTTCGGCACCGCGCCCGGCTCGGCGGGCGACAACTTCGCCAAGTTCGACAAGATGGCCAAGGCCAACGGCATCATGGGCGACGGTCCCTATCGCGGCGAATCCTACGACGCCGCGGCGCTGATCGCCCTGGCCATGCAGGCCGCCGGTTCCGACGACCGCGCCGCCATCCAGTCCAAGATCATCGAGGTGGCCAACGCCCCCGGCGAGCCCATCGGCCCCGGCGAGCTGGCCAAGGCGCTGGACATCCTGGCCAAGGGCGGCGACGTCGATTACGTCGGCGCCACCAATGTCGAGCTGATCGGCCCGGGCGAGGCCGCCGGCTCGTATCGCGAACTCGAGGTCAAGGGCGGCAAGTTCACCACCGTCCGCGTTCGCTGAGCGCGGCCTCATCCACGCAACCGGACCCGGCGCGGCCCCCGCGCCGGGTCTTTGACAAGACGGGACGCGTCTCATGATCCGTGTCGAGAACCTGCACAAGCATTTCGGCGGCGTGCACGCGGTGGACGGAGCGACGCTCGAGATCAAGACCGGGACGATCACCGGCCTGATCGGCCCCAACGGAGCGGGCAAGACGACGTTGTTCAACGTCATCGCCGGGGCCTTTCCCCCGACCTCGGGCAAGGTCTATCTGGACGGCGAGGACATCACCGGCCTCAAGCCTCATCAGCTGTTCGCCAAGGGTCTGCTGCGCACCTTTCAGATCGCGCACGAGTTCTCGACCCTGACGGTGCGCGAGAATCTGATGATGGTGCCGCCGAACCAGCCGGGCGAGCGCCTGTGGCAGGCCTGGTTCCACGGCGGCGCCGTGCGCGAGGAGGAAGAGCGCATCCGCGCCCGCGCCGACGAGGTGATCGAGTTTCTCGAGATCGGCCACGTCGCCGACGAGCTGGCCGGCAACCTGTCGGGCGGCCAGAAGAAGCTGCTCGAGCTGGGGCGCACCATGATGACCGACGCGCGCATCGTGTTCCTGGACGAGGTCGGCGCGGGCGTGAACCGCACGCTGCTCAACACCATCGGCGACGCGATCCTGCGCCTCAATCGCGAGCGCGGCTACACCTTCTGCATGATCGAGCACGACATGGATTTCATCTCGCGCCTGTGCGACCCGGTGATCTGCATGGCCGAGGGCAAGGTTCTGGCCCAGGGCACGGCCGAAGAGATCAAGAACGACGAGCGCGTGATCGAGGCCTATCTGGGCACGGGCCTGAAGAACAAGACGCCCGCCCAGCGGGCCGCGGAGGCGCGCGCATGACCGGCAGCTATCTGATCGGCGACGAGATGACCGGCGGCTATGGCGGCGCCGACATCCTGCATGGCGTGACCATCGCCGTGGACAAGGGCGAGATCGCCGTCATCGTCGGCCCCAACGGCGCCGGCAAGTCGACCGCCATGAAGGCGATGTTCGGCATGCTGCCGCTGCGCGCGGGCCAGGTTCGGCTGGGCGGGCGCGACATCACCGCCCTGACCCCGCAGGAGCGCGTGCGCGAGGGCATGGCCTTCGTGCCGCAGACGAACAACGTCTTCGCCTCGATGACCGTCGAGGAGAATCTCGAGATGGGGGCCTTCATCCGCGACGACGACTTCTCGGCCACCATGGAGCAGGTGTTCGAGCTGTTCCCCGTGCTGCGCGAGAAGCGCCGCCAGCCCGCGGGCGAGCTGTCGGGCGGCCAGCGCCAGCAGGTGGCGGTGGGGCGCGCGCTGATGACGCGGCCCTCGGTGCTGATGCTGGACGAGCCGACGGCGGGCGTCTCGCCCATCGTCATGGACGAGCTGTTCGACCGCATCATCGAGATCGCCCGCGCGGGCATCGCCGTGCTGATGGTCGAGCAGAACGCGCGCCAGGCGCTGAACATCGCTGACCGCGGCTATGTGCTGGTTCAGGGGCGCAACCGCTACACGGGCACGGGGGCCGAGCTGCTGGCCGACCCCGAGGTGCGCCGTTCATTCCTGGGAGGCTGAGGCCGTGCCCGAGACGATCGACATTCTCAACGCGCTGGCGCTGTTCGCGAATTTCGTGGCGATCCCGGCGCTGGCCTATGGCTCGCAGCTGGCGCTGGGGGCGCTGGGCGTGACGCTGATCTTCGGGATCCTGCGCTTCGCCTATTTCGCCCATGGCGACCTGATGGCCTTCGGCACCATGCTGGCGGTGCTGACCACCTGGGGGCTGCAGGGAGCGGGGATCGGCATCGCGCCGCTGCCGACGGCGCTGCTGGCGCTGCCGGTCGCCATTCTCGGCGCCGTGGCGCTGAGCCTGGCAGCGGACCGCGCGGTGTTCCGCTTCTACCGCGCGCGGCGGGCCAAGCCGGTGATCTTCGTCATGGCCTCGGTGGGCGTGATGTTCCTGTTCAACGGTCTGGTGCGCCTGATCATCGGGCCGAACGATCAACGCTTCGCCGACGGCGCGCGCTTCGTCTTCACGGCCCGCGACTTCAAGGAATGGTCTGGGCTGGCCGAGGGCGTCGCCCTGCGTCAGAGCCAGGCGCTGACCGTGGTCGTGGCGGCGCTGGTGGTCGCGGCGCTGTTCTGGTTCCTTCAGCGCACCCGCACGGGCAAGGCCATGCGCGCCTATTCCGACAACGAGGATCTGGCGCTGCTCTCGGGCGTGGACCCCGACCGGGTGGTGCGCGTGACCTGGATCATCGCCGCCGCGCTGGCGACCATCGCCGGCGTGCTCTACGGCCTCGACAAGAGCTTCAAGCCCTTCACCTATTTCCAGCTTCTGCTGCCGATCTTCGCCGCCGCCATCGTCGGGGGCATCGGCCAGCCGATCGGGGCCATCGTGGGCGGCTACCTGGTCGCCTTCTCGGAAATCACGCTGACCTACGCCTATCGCAAGTTCTTCGCCTATCTGGTCCCGGCGTGGGAGCCCGACGGGCTGCTGCAGATCCTCTCGACCGACTACAAGTTCGCGGTCAGCTTCATCATCCTGGTCGTCGTGCTGCTGGTGCGGCCGACGGGCATCTTCAAGGGAAGGGTGCTGTGATGGCGGGCAATGGGCTTGGCCGCGGCCTTGCGGCCTTCGGGGCGATGGCGGCGCTGCTGATCGCGGTGGGCTATGCGCAGAGCTGGTCGGTCAGCCTGGCCATGCTCAACCTGTGCCTGATCTCGGCGATCATGGCGCTTGGGCTGAACATCCAGTGGGGTTATGCGGGGCTGTTCAATGCCGGCGTGATGGGCTTCGTCGCGCTGGGCGGGCTGGCGGCGGTGCTGGTGTCCGAGCCCTTCCGCCCCGAGGCCTGGCGTGCGGGCGGCGCGGGGCTGGGCGCGGCGGCGGCCAGCGCGCTGGCGGCGGCGGCGCTGATCGCGGCCCTCAGGCGGCGCATGCGGCCGGGCCCTGCGCGCGGGACGATGACCGCGATCCTGGCCATGGGCGGCTATGCGCTGGCGCGGCATTTCTTCGACCCGGCGGTCGAGGCGATCGAGGCGATCGACCCGTCGAGCGCGGGCAACATCGGCGGCCTTGGCCTGCCGATCATCCTGTCCTGGCCGGTGGGCGGGCTGTTCGCGGCGGCGGCGGCCTGGCTGGTGGGCAAGATCGCGCTGGGGCTGCGCTCGGATTATCTGGCCATCGCGACGCTGGGCATCTCGGAGATCATCATCGCCATCATCAAGAACGAGGACTGGCTGGCGCGCGGGGTCAAGAACGTGTCCGGCCTGTCGCGCCCGGTGCCTTACGAGCTGGAGCTGCAGCAGAGCGCCTGGTTCGTGGCCAAGGCGCAGTCCTGGGGGCTGGACCCGGCCGAGGCCTCGGGCCTGGCGGTCAAGGCGATGTATGCGGGGCTGTTCGCGGCGGTTCTGCTGGCGATCCTGTGGCTGGCCGAGCGGGCGCTGCGCTCGCCCTGGGGGCGCATGATGCGCGCCATCCGCGACAACGAGCATGCGGCCGCGGCCATGGGCAAGGACGTGACCGCGCGCCATCTGCAGGTGTTCGTGCTGGGCTCGGCGGTGATCGGCATGGCCGGCGCCATGCTGACCACGCTGGATGGTCAGTTCACGCCCGGAACCTACAACCCGCTGCGCTACACATTCCTGATCTGGGTGATGGTGATCGTGGGCGGCTCGGGCAACAACTGGGGCGCGGTGCTGGGCGGCTTCCTGATCTGGTTCGTCTGGGTTCAGGCCGAACCGGCGGGGCTGATGCTGGCCGAGACCGTGGGCGCCTTGCTGCCCGAGGGCAGCCCGCTGGCGCAGGCGCTGTCCGAGGGCGCGCCGCACATGCGGATGATCTTCATGGGGCTCATCCTGCTGCTGGTGCTGCGCTTTGCGCCCAGGGGCATCCTGCCCGAAAAGATCCGCCGCTAGGCGCGGCGGCCGCCGCCGGGCGCGCGTCCGGCGGCGGGCTTCGGCCCGCCTGCCCCGCGCGCCGGCGCATCGGGTCCTCCGGACGGCGGCGCTTCAGGCCCCCCGCTGCGCGCGGCGGCGCGTCACGAGCCTTGCGCCGCGCGCAGCGCGATCTCGGCGCGCAGCTTGTCCATCAGCCGCCGCAGCAGCGCCTGCGCCTGGTCATCCTTCAGGCGCCCGTCCTCGTCGAACGCCTGATCGCAGTTGGCGATCAGCACTTCGGGGCCCTGCAGCACCCGCGGCTGGAAGGGCGTCAGGCAGTGGCGCAGCGAGAACTGGCTGCGCTCGCCGCCCGAGCGCCCCGCCGCGGCGGACATGATCGCGACCGGCTTGTCCAGAAGCGGCTGCGGCTTGACGCGGCTGATCCAGTCGAGCGCGTTCTTGAGCACGCCGGACAGGTTCTTGTTGTATTCGGGCGTGGCGATCGCCGCCGCGTCGGCGCGGCGGAACTGTTCGACCAGGCGCATCACCTCGGGCGGAATCCCCTGCGCCTCGAGATCGCCGTCGTATAGCGGCAGGCGCAGGTCGGCGCGCTCGATCCGGGCTGGGCCGAACAGGCGCGCGGCTTCGTTCAACAGCGCGGCGTTGCGGCTTTCCTTGCGCAGAGAGCCGCAGACGAGCAGCAAGAGCGGTTCGTCGGTCATCGGGGTTCCTTCTTCGGGGCCGCCTTGCCGGCGGCGGTTGGCATGCGCCCGGCTTTGGGCGCGACGTCAGCCGTCCTCATCTAGGCCGTCCTCGCCGCGCATCCAGCGCGCGACCATCCGGCGCTGGACCTCGGTCTGAGCCCATTGGCGGTAGAACGAGACCGTCTTGCGCAGGGGGTCCGCGATGCGCTGGAAGCCGGACAGGAAGGCCACCAGCACGCCGACGCTGGTTTCGCCGCGCACGGCCATCATGCCGCCCACGCCCAGCACCGCCAGCGGCGCCAGCGCGCTGGACAGGTTCAGCGCCGCCTTCATGGCGAATTTCAAGGCCAGGAATTTCATCCGGTTGCGGAAGATGGGCGCGATCTGCGCGCTCTGCGCCTCGGGCGACAGGTCGGGGTTGCGCACGCTCGCGCCCATCTCGCGCACGAGGGCCACGCGCTCTTCGATCAGCGCGTTGAGCCGGCGCTGCAGGAGCCGCGTCAGCGCCAGCTGGGGCGCCAGGAACAGCATGGCGAAGGCGGCGATCGTCGGCTCGACCGCCAGCATGTAGCCCGCCGCGCCGATCAGCATGGCCAGGTTCGCCGCCGCGCCCGACAGGCCCTCGCCCACGAAGCCGCCCAGCTTGTCGATCTCGGCGCCCAGGACGATGGGCGCGCCCTTGGGCGCGTTCTGGCCGGTGCGCGCGCGCCTGGCCGCCAGCGCGCGCCGGCGGGTATGGGCGATGGCGCTTTCCGAGATCCACCCCTGCCACATGCGCAACGCGAACTTGGCGCCCTGGTGGACCAGCAGCGCCGCGCCGTAAAGGGCCGCAAGCCGCGTCAGCAGCGCCGCGTCGCCCGCGGCGATCGCGTCGTCGATGATGCGCCGTTGCAGCTCGACCGGCGCAAGGTTCAGCGCCGAGACCCCGACCGCCAGCAGGCACAGCCCCAGCTGGCTGCGGCCGCTCATCTGCACGACATAGCCCCAGAGCGTTTCGGGCAGCGCGCCGTCGCCCGGCGCGCGGATCTTGCGCGGCGCCGGGCGCGGCGGAGGCATCAGAAGGCGTCCTTGCGCCGGCGGATCTCGGCGAAGACGGCGGCGTCGTCGGCGTCGGGCAGGCCGACCGCCGCCTTCACCGCCGGAACCGAGGCGCGCAGGAAGGGATTGGTGGCCAGCTCTTCCTCGAGCGTGGCGGGGACGATGGGCGCGCCCTCGGCGTCCAGCGCCGCGATGCGCGCCACCCGGTCGCGCAGCGCCGCGTTGTCGGGCTCGATGGTCAGGGCGAAGCGGCCGTTGGCGGCGCCGTAGTTGTGGCCCGAATAGATGCGCGTGCGCGGGGGCAGGGCGGCCAGCTTGGTCAGGCTTTCCCACATCATCAGATGCGTGCCCTCGAACACGCGCCCGCAGCCCAGCGCCATGAGGCTGTCGGCGGTGAAGGCGACCTCGGCGTCGGGGAAGTGATAGGCGATGTGCCCCAGCGTGTGGCCCGGCACGGCCATGACCCGGGCCGGCTGCGCGCCCACCGCTACCACGTCGCCGTCGCGCAGATGCAGGTCGAGGGGCGGCATCCTGTCGGCCTCGTCCGCCGGGCCGGCGATTCGCGCGCCGTATGCGCGCGCCAGCTCGGCCGCGGCCTGGACGTGATCGGCGTGGTGGTGGGTCAGCAGGATCAGGTCCAGCCCCCGCCCCGCCGCCTCGATGGCGCGGCGCAGCGGCGCGGCCTCGGGCGCGTCGATCAGCGCGCTCACGCCCGCTTCGTCGTCGTGGATCAGGTATCCGTAGTTGTCGGAAAGGCAGGGGATCACGGTCACGTGCAGGGCCATCGGCGCCTCCTTTCGCGGTGCGCGGCCGGGTTACCGCCGGGCGCGCGAAGCTGTTAAGGTCGGGCGCATCCTGTCCCAAGCCCCGGAGCCGCGCAATGCATCTCGACGTGGTCCAGCTTCGCCGCTTCTACTACCGCACCCAGCTGGGGCGCGCGGCGCAGCGCGCCCTGCGCGAGGCCATGGCCGCGCTGTGGCCATCGGCGCGCGGCGAGACGGTGGTGGGCTTCGGCTTCGCCGCGCCGCTGCTGCGGCCCTACATGGCCGAGGCCGCGCGCACCCTCTGCCTGATGCCCGCGCCGCAGGGGGTGTGCCCCTGGCCGGCCGAGGGGCCGAACGTCTCGGTCCTGGTCGAGGAGACTCACTGGCCCTTGCCCGTGGGCTTCGCCGACCGGCTGATCGTCGCCCATGGGCTGGAAAGCTGCGCGCGCCCCGACGCCCTGCTCGAAGAGATGCGCCGCGTTCTCGCGCCGGGCGGCAAGGTCATGATCATCGCGCCCAACCGCTCGGGCATGTGGGCGCGCTCGGACGCCACGCCCTTCGGCTACGGCCGGCCCTACAGCGCGGCCCAGCTGGACGCGGCGCTGGCCGCCCATGGCTTCGAGCCCGAGCGTCACGCCGCCGCCCTGTTCGGGCCGCCCAGCCACAGGCGCTTCTGGCTCAAGACCCATCAGCTGTGGGAACGCGCCGGACGCCGCCTTGGCGCGCACCGCCTCGCGGGCGCGGTGCTGGTCGAGGCGACGCGCACGGTCTACGCCCTGCCGCGCGGGCGCCGCGAGCGGGCGCGCGCCTCGATCGAGGACGTGCTGGCCGGGCTGGCCGGCAGGCCCCGTCCGGCCCCGGACGGAGCGCGCAGCCATCGCGCCGGGGCCGGGAGGGCCGAGGGCTAGGCCCGCTCAGAACCCGATCGAGACGCCGCCCGTCGTCCAGCCGCCCGAGCCCAGCCCCACATGCGCGCCGATGCGCGGCAGCGGCCAGCGGGCGGGCGGGGCGTCGGCCGCGGCGGGGCGCCGGCGCAGGCCGCGCGCGTGTCCGGCGGCATAGGCGCGCGCGTCGTCGGGGTCGTTGGGCAGCTTGCACGCCGCGCGCCGCAGCGCATAGCCGCGCGCCGCCGGGGCGACGCCGCGCAGGCCGTCCTCGAAGCCCAGCAGCATCCAGTCCGGGTCCTCGCAATCGCCGCCGCGGATGATGGGGGCGGGCGGCGGACCCAGGCCCGTGCGCGGCGTGCAGCCGCCCGCCGCGGTCAGCGCCGCCAGCGCCAGCGCCAGCAGGCCGGCGCGCCGGGCCGCGCGCCGCGCCCCTGCTTCCGCCGCGTCGCGCTTGCCATGGCCGAGTCGCTTCTGTTCCATGGCCCGAGAGTGGCGCGCGATTGCGGCCCCGGCAAGGCGCGCGGACAGGCGGCAGGCATGACCGACGAAGCGACCCCCGTTCTGCTGGAGAAGGACGGCCATGTGGCCGAGATCATCCTCAACCGGCCCGAGCGCATGAACGCCATCACGCCCGAACTGATAACGGGCATGGAAGCGGCGCTCGAGCGCGCATGCGCCGATGCGCAGGTGCGCGCCGTGGTTCTGCGCGGCGAAGGGCGGGCCTTTTGCGCCGGGCTCGACAAGAGCAACTTCGCGCGCATGGCCCAGCCGGGCGCGGGGCTGGGCGATCTGACCGTGCGGGACCGGGGCGACGCGAACCTGTTCCAGCACGCGGCCATGATGTGGCGGCGCGCGCCGATTCCCGTCATCGCCGCGATGCATGGCGTCGCGCTGGGCGGGGGGCTCCAGATCGCGCTGGGGGCGGACATGCGCGTGGCCGCGCCGGATCTGCGCGTGTCGGTGATGGAGATGAAATGGGGCATCGTGCCCGACATGGGCGGCATGGCGCTGATGCGCCGGCTGGCGCGCGGCGACGTGATCCGGCGTCTGACCTACACGGCCGAGATGATCGACGCCGCAAAGGCGCTGGAATTCGGCCTTGTGACCGAGATCGCCGACGATCCGCTGGCCCGCGCGCGCCAGCTGGCCGCGACCGTCGCCGCTCAGAGCCCCGCCGCCATCCGCGCGGCCAAGCGGCTTCTGAACCTGGTCGAAGAGGATCGCGAGGCCGAGATCCTGATGGCCGAAAGCCGCATCCAGATGGAGATCATCGGCGGTCCCGAGCAGCTCGAATGCGTCCGCGCCGGGCTCGAGGGCCGGCCGCCGCGCTTCGACTGACCCGCGCGCCGCGCCCCTTGCCGGGCGGCCCGTCGCGCATGCGCGCGCTGCGGGGAAGATGCGCCGGGGGGCGTGCGTCTCGGTCCCGTCTTGAGCAACTGCGCCAAGGTTCGGGCGCGCGACGGGCGTCGGCCCCGCCGCGCCTGCGCAACCTGCGGCTTGCGAGCGCGCGCGGGGTGCGGCCATGGCGCCCGGAGCCGCCGAAAGGAAAACGGCGGCGGATGACCTCCGCCGCCGTCTCGTCCCGCGGCCCGGGCCGGGGTCAGAGCGCCATGCCCCCCGCCTCGGAGACCAGGCGCAGGTGGTGGTCGATGTCGCCGAAGGTCTTCTCGATCATGCTCAGACGCTTGAAGTAGTGACCGACGGCATACTCCATCGTCATGCCCACGCCGCCATGCAGCTGGATGGCCGACTGGCCGATGAAGCGGCCCGAGCGGTCGACCTGGACCTTGGCGCCCGACACGGCGCGGCTGCGCTCGACCGGGTCGGGATCGCGCGACATCATCGCCGCCAGCATCGCCATCGAGCGCGCCTGCTCGAGCGCCACGAACATCTCGGCGCCGCGGTGCTGCAGGGCCTGGAAGGCGCCGATATGCACCCCGAACTGCTGGCGGGTCTTGAGATATTCGATGGTCAGCTCGTGCGCCCGCTCCATGGCGCCGACGGCCTCGGCGCACAGGGCGGCGACGGCCTCGTCGGCGACCTGGCGGATGATCGGCATGGCGCCCTCGGGATCGCCCAGCGCCTCGGCGCGCACGTCGCGCAGCGCGACCTCGGCCGCGCGCATGCCGTCCTGCGTGGCGTAGCCGCGGCGCGACAGGCCGGGCGCGTCGGCGGCGACCAGGAACAGGCCCACGCCGCCCTCGTCGCGCGGCCCGCCCGCCACGCGCGCCGACACGATCAGCTGCTGCGCGCAGTCGCCGTGCAGCACCAGCGTCTTGTCGCCGTTCAGCTTCCAGCCCTCGCCGTCGCGCACGGCCGTGGCGCGCACATCGGCCAGGTCATAGCGCGACTGGCGCTCGGAATGGGCGAAGGCCAGCCGCGTGCGCCCCTCGATCACGCCGGGCAGCACCCGGGCGCGCTGCTCGGCCGAGGCGGCGCGCGCCATCAGCCCGCCGCCCAGGATGACCGTGGCGAAATAGGGCTCGACGACCAGCGCGCGGCCGAAGCTCTCCATCACCAGCATCGCCTCGGCGCCGCCGCCGCCGAAGCCGCCGTCCTCTTCCGAGAAGGGCAGGGCCAGAAGCCCCAGCTCGGCGAAGCTTTCCCAGATCTCGGGGCTCCATCCCTCGGGGCCGCTCATGTGGCGCTTGCGCGCCTCGAAGTCGTAGCGGTCCAGCAGCAGACGGTCCACGCTCTCCTTGAGAAGGCGCTGCTCCTCGTTCAGGTCGAAATCCATGCTCGTCGTTCTCCGTCCGCTTCACAGGCCCAGAATGGCCTTGGCGATGATGTTCTTCTGAATCTCGTTCGAGCCGCCATAGATCGACACCTTGCGGGTGTTGAAGTAGGACGGCGCCACGGCGTCGGCCCAGTCGGGCCCGACCGGGGGCTCGTTCCAGCCGTCCTCCTGCGGGGCGCGGGGCAGGGCGTAGGGGCCGACCACGTCCATCAGCAGCTCGGTCACCGCCTGCTGGATCTCGGAGCCCTTGATCTTGAGCACCGACGAGGCCGGGTTGGGCTTGCCCTTGCCGTTCCGGGCCTCGGAGGCGAGCACGCGCAGCTGCGTCATCTCGAGCGCCTTGAGCTCGATCTCGACCTCGGTCAGCTTGGCGCGGAAGCGCGGATCGTCGATCACGCGGCCCTCGCCGATGCGCTCGAGCGCCGCCAGCTCCTTGATGCGGCGGATGCGCGCCTTCGAGGCGCCCACGCGCGCGATGCCCACGCGCTCGTTCGAGAGCAGGAACTTGGCGTAGTCCCAGCCGCGGTTCTCTTCGCCGACCAGGTTCTCGGCCGGCACGCGCACGTCGTCGAAGAAGACCTCGTTGATCTCGTGCCCGCCGTCGATGGTCTGGATCGGGCGCACGGTGATGCCGGGGGTCTTCATGTCGATCAGCAGGAACGAGATGCCCTGCTGCTTCTTGGCGTCCGGATCGGTGCGCACCAGGCAGAAGATCCAGTCGGCATGCTGCGCGAGCGTGGTCCAGGTCTTCTGGCCGTTGACGACGTAGTGGTCGCCGTCGCGCACGGCGCGGGTCTTGAGCGACGCCAGGTCCGAGCCGGCGCCCGGTTCGGAAAAGCCCTGGCACCACCAGTCGGACAGGTCGGCGATGCGCGGCAGGAAGCGCTTCTTCTGCGCCTCGTTGCCGAAGGTGTAGATCACCGGCCCGACCATCGAGTAGCCGAAGGGCAGCGGCTCGGGCGCGGGGGCGGCGGCCAGCTCTTCCGAGAAGATGTATTGCTGGATCGGCGTCCAGTCGCAGCCGCCGTATTCGACGGGCCATTTGGGCACGGACCAGCCCTTCTTGTGAAGGATGCGGGTCCACTCCACGATCTCTTCCTTCGCAAGGTGCCGTCCGTCGCGCAGCTTGTCGCGGATGCGCGCGGGCAGGTTCGCGTCGATGAAGGCGCGGACCTCGTCGCGGAAGGCGAGTTCCTCTTTGGTGAAGGCCAGTTCCATGCTCGTCTCCTGTCGGGGGCGGGGCGCGGCCTGCGCGCCGCCGCGCCGCGCGCGCCGGCCTTGCGGGGGGCGGGCGGCGCGGCGTCGGCGGCTTGCGAAAGCGCGTTCCGCAATGCCGCCGAAACGCTAAGGCGCGCCCCGGTCCCTGTCAACGTCGCCGGCCGCGGGCGCCGCCACGTCAGCGCGCGCGGCCGGCCGGCCGGCCGTTCTGCATGTTGAAATCTTGTTTCGCGGCGGGCAATGTGCCCGCAGGAGCGGCGGCGCGGCCGCCGCGCCATGCGAAACGATCGAAAGGGAGGCGACATGCGCGCTGTGATCTGTTCCGAGTTCGGCCCGCCCGAGAAGCTGGCGGTGCAGGAGGTTCCCGTGCCCGAGCCGGGCAAGGGCCAGGTGCGCATCCGCGTCGAGGGGTGCGGCGTCAACTTTCCCGACACGCTCATCATCGAGGGCAAGTATCAGCTGCGCGCCGAGCCGCCCTTCTCGCCCGGCGGCGAGGTGGCCGGCGTGGTCGATGCGGTGGGCGAGGGCGTGAGCGGCTGGAGCCCCGGCGATCCCGTCATCGCCATGACGGGCTATGGCGGCTTCGCCGAGCAGATCCTGGCGCCGGCGGCCGCGCTCATGCGCCGGCCCGAGTCGATGGACGGGGTCACGGCGGCGGGCTTCTCGATGACCTACGGCACCTCGATGCATGCGCTCAAGCAGCGCGGGCGCCTGCAGCCGGGCGAGACGCTGCTGGTGCTGGGCGCGGGCGGCGGCGTCGGCCTTGCGGCGGTCGAGATCGGCAAGCTGATGGGCGCAAAGGTGATCGCCGCCGCCTCGAGCGAAGAGAAGCTGGAGGCCGCCCGCGCCGCCGGCGCGGACGAGCTGCTCGACTATTCCGACGGCGAGATCAAGGACAAGCTCAAGAAGCTGACCGGCGGCAACGGCGTGGACGTGACCTACGACCCCGTCGGGGGCGATCTGTTCGAGCAGGCCCTGCGCGCCACCGCCTGGAAGGGCCGCGTGCTGGTGATCGGCTTCGCCTCGGGGACCATTCCCAAGGTTCCGATGAACCTGCCGCTGCTCAAGGGCTGCGACATCGTGGGCGTGTTCTGGGGCGCCTTCCGCATGCGCGAACCCGAAGAGGACCAGCGCAATTTCGAGCAGCTCTTCGCCTGGCACGCCGAGGGCAAGCTCAAGCCGCGCGTCAGCCATGTGCTGCCGCTCGAGCAGGCGCCCGAGGCGCTGCGCATGCTCATGAACCGCCAGGCGATCGGCAAGATCGTGCTCAAGCCCTGAGGAGGCCGCCATGTTCGACATTTCAGGCAAGGTCGCCGTCATCACCGGCTCGTCGCGCGGCATCGGCAAGGCGACCGCCATGCAGATGGCGCGCTCGGGCGCCAAGGTGGTGATCTCGTCGCGCAAGGCCGGCCCCTGCGAGGCCGTGGCCGAAGAGATCCGCGCCGCCGGCGGCGAGGCCATCGCCATTCCCTGCCATGTAGGCGAAAAGGCCCAGATCGAGGAGCTGGTCGAGAAGACGCTGGCCCATTGGGGGCGCATCGACATTCTGGTGTGCAACGCGGCCACGAACCCGGTCTACGGGCCGATCTCGGCGCTGAGCGACGACGCGTTCCACAAGATCATGACGGTGAACGTGCTCTCGACCATCTGGCTGACCAATCTGGTGCTGCCGCAGATGGCGGCCAATGGCGGCGGAGCGGTGGTGCTGCTCAGCTCGATCGCGGCGCTGCGCGGCAACGCGGTCATCGGGTGCTACGGCATGTCCAAGGCGGCCGAGGCTTCGCTGGCGCGCAATCTGGCGGTCGAGTGGGGCCCGAAGGGCGTGCGCGTCAACGCGGTGGCGCCGGGGCTGGTGGCGACCGATTTCGCCAAGGCGCTGACCGACGATCCCGAGCGCCGGCGCCAGTCCGAAGAGAAGAACCCCCTGCGCCGCATCGGCGTGCCCGACGAAATCGCCGGGGTGGTGCATTTCCTGTGCTCGCCGGCCGCGGCCTACATCACCGGCCAGGTGATCGTGGCCGATGGCGGCGAGACGGTCTGCTGAGGGCGCCTGCGCTCAGGGCGAGGGGCGCGGGGTGGCCCGCGCCAGCGCCTGCGCGATCAGGCGCGGGGTCTCGGGATCGGCGCCGATCGGGTCGAGCATGACGCCCGCATAGCGCGCCTCTTGCGCGGCCTCGGGCAGATCGCGCTCGGCATGGCCGGCATGGCCGATGAAGAAGGGCAGGCACACCGCGGGGCCGCGCACGCGCAGGGCCTCGGCAAGGCTGGGCGCCTCGTCGGCGAAGCCCACCCTCAGCGCCCCGAAGCCGGCCAGCCGGCGCACCCGCCGCGCCCAGTCGCGCGCCGCCGCGCCGGGGCGCGGGTCCGAGGGCGAGCCATGCGCGGCCACGACCAGCGTCGCCTCGGCCGGATCGAACCCCGCCGCCAGCGCCCCCGCGCGGGCGCGCGCGGCGCCGATCTCGACCAGCTCGGGCTCTGCGCCGAAGGGGGGCAGCAGGCGCAGCCGCGGCGCGCCGGCGCAGGCGCGCGCGGCCTCGGCCAGACGGCGCGGCAGCTCGTCCGAGGCGAACCAGCCATCGGTCATGAAGAAGGGCAGCGCCGCCGCCTCGGCCCCCGGTCCCGCCAGCGCGCCCGCTTCCGTCAGCGCCCGCGCCAGCGCGCCCGGCGCGGCCAGGGTGGCCGAGATGATGCGCGTCGGCGCCGCCAGCGCCTCGGCGCGCGAGGCGATGTCGGCGAAGACGGCTTCGGCCCGCTCGGGCTGGCTGGGCGAGCCATGAGCGATGAGCAGCGCGACCGCGGGCGGCGAGAGCGCGGGTGCATTCATGTCAAGCTCCTTCGGTGTCCGGCGCGGCGGCGCTTCGCCCGCGCCGCGCAAGTTAGCCCTGAGCGCGCGGCGGGCAAGGGGCCGCGAGGGGCGGATCGCGCCCTTGCGGCGGCGGCGCGGGCCCCGCGTTCCAGGGATCGCGCCATTCGCGAAGGAGGCGCCCCCGGGCGCCGAGCGCATCGGGCAATGGACGCGGGCGCTTCCATTCGCGCGAAGGCCGACCCGGGGTTTTCGGGCTCGGGCTCGGGCTTGGCGGGGCGGATCCGCCAGCGTCATTGCCGACCCCGGCGGGGCGCAGGGATTTGCGGCGGGCCTGCGCGACCGACAATCGGGCGGCGGCGCGCTGCACAAGGTTCCGTTCATCAACCTCGTCTCGGCTTCCACGCACCGGCGCCGCGCGATGCTTCGTTCCGGCATGGCTTTCCCGCGCGACGTCCGGGCATGGGCCGGGCGGTGCGGCGGATGGCCTGCGCCTTGCGTTCCCTTCGACGACGTCTTGCGCGGCCGACCGATGGGGCCGGGCCCGCGCGAGCGCCATTCGCCCGGTCGGCTTGCAAGCCGACCATGCCGCCGGCGCGCGCCTCGGGCACCCCTTGCGCCTCGACGGCGCGCCGCCCTCGGGCCCGGCGCCGCCGGGGCCGCGCATTCGGCCCGCCGCTCGCGCGGGCGTCGGCGCCTTGCGCCCCAAGACGCCGCTTCGCGCGCGCCGCCGCGCCCGGCGCGGCATCGGCCCGCCGCTGCGGACCGCCGGCGGGGGCTTGCGCGCCGTCTTCGCGCGGTTCAGAACGGAGGCCGGATCGTCGCCATGATCGCGGAGCGCCCGATGGCCGAGTTTCTCGCCGCCTACGCCGTCTTTCTGGCCCTGCACCTGGCGCCGCGCGTCGCAGACCTGCGCGCAAGGCTCATCGCGCGCCTCGGACGCGGGCGCTACGTCGCGCTCTACAGCGCGCTGTCGGTCGGGGCTCTGGCCTGGACGATCTCGGCGGCGCTGCGCGCGCCCACCGTCGAGCTCTGGCCCTCGGGCCCCGAGACGGCCGCCGCGGCGGTGGCGCTCATGCTGCCGGCCTCGATCCTGCTGGCGGCCGGGGCGGCGCGGCCCAATCCGCATTCCGTCTCGATCCTGCCCGGCGCGGCGCCGGCCAGCCCCGACGGGGTGGCGGCGCTGACGCGGCATCCGCTCTTGTGGGGGCTGTTCCTTTGGGCGCTGGCGCATCTGATCGCCAATGGCGACGCGGTCGCGGCGATGATGTTCGGCGGCTTCGCGCTGTTCGCCCTGGCCGGCGTCGCGGCGTTCGAGCGGCGCGCGCCGCCGCGCTCGGGCCGCCTTGCCGCGCGCCTTCGCCGCGCCGCGTCGCCGCGCCTCGCCGTCGAGGCGGCGGCGGGCGCGGCGCTTTGGCTGGCGCTTTTGCGCCTGCATCCGGCGTTGATCGGGCCGGATCCGCTGGCCTGGTTCTGAGCGCTCAGCGGCCCCAGCTGCGCACGGGGCCGCAATCCATGTGCACGAAGCCCGAGCGCGAGTAACGGCCCACGCCGCCGCCATGGCAGGACAGGCCGGCGCGATACATCTGCTCCACGCTGCGCGAGCGCATGGTCACGTCCGCCGCCATGGCCTTGATGTGATAGCTGTTGCGCGCCACGCCGCTGCTGCGCCGGCGCAGCATGGCGTTGGTCTGGGGGCTGCGATAGCCCGAGACGACCTCGAAGGGTTCGGCCGCGTCCAGCTTGCGGTGCGCCTCGGCCAGAATGTCGATCACGCGCGGGTCGATGGGCTTGACCAGATCCTGGCGCCAGTCGCGCAGCAGATGGCTGATCTCGTCGAGCGCCTCGGGAATGTATTCGCCGTCGATCCAGTAGACCGTGTTGACGCTTTCGCCAAGCCGCGAGCTGAAGAGGTGGATCGCGCGATAGTCGCCCTTGCCGCGCAAGGTCGCCGGCGCCGCCAGCCCGGGCGCCGCGGCAAGCGCCGCTCCGGCGCCGATCAGCCCGAGAAGGCCCCTGCGGGTGAGCCGCTGGTCCATGGTCATGATGCTTCCTGCCGCCTCGTTCACACTACGCCGCCGGAGTTGCCCGGCTTCGCCCCGGTTGCGGAGCATTGCGTCAACCATATCACATGAGGCGAATGTCGCGCCAAGTTGCAGATTCGCCGCAATTTCGGCGCCCATCGGCCGGGCGCGGCCGGCGGGGCGGGCCGCTTCTGCGACGAAAATCCCACGCATGATCACGATTTGCTCACGCATCGCGCGTCATTCTCGTGCCGCGAGGGCGGCGCGTCTATGATGCGACGCAAAGCCCTTGGCGCCGTGTTCGGAGTGCAACGATGATTTTCAGGCCTTTCGCGATCCCTCTTGCGCTGTTTCTGGCGCTGACGCTGGCGCCGGACCTCTCCGGGCCGCGCGCCGCCTCGGGGGCCGCCTCGGGGGCCGCGCAGGAGCGGGGCGCGCTTGCGCCCGCCCCCTGGGACGAGGCCTCGTGGCCGGCCGCGCTGGGCGCCGAGCTGGCCGGAGACGCCGCGCTGCGCCGCGCCTACGAGGCGCGGGCATGGCGCCCGCTCTGGCTCGACGATGCGGGGCGCGGGCGGGCGGGCGGACTTCTGTCCGCGATCGAAGACGCGAGCGCGCATGCGCTGCCCTTGCCGGCGGGGCTGGCCGAGGATCTGCGCGCCGCCATGGCGCGCGCCCAGGCGCCGGGGCCGGATGCGATGCGCGCCGCCGCGCGGGCCGAGGCGGCGCTCAGCCGCGCGTTGCTGCGCGTGGGAACGGGGCTTGCCTCGGGGGCGCTCGACCCCTCGCGCGTGGATCCCGAGATCCAGATCCGCCCCGAGCGCCCCGCGCCCGAGCGTCTGATCGCGCTGGCCGCCCAGGCGCGCGATGCGGCCGCCATGCGCGCGGCGCTGGAATCGCTGGCGCCGGCCAACGCCGACTACGCCGCCCTGCGCGCGCTCTACGCCGAGCTCGGGCGCCTTGCGCGCGCCGGCGTCTGGCCGCCCGAGGATCTGAACGGCCCGACCTTGCGGCGCGGCGATCGCGGCCCGCGCGTGGCGCGGCTGCGCGCGCGCCTTGCGCTGATGGGCGATCTGGCCGAGCCCGCGCCCGCCGAGGACCCCGAGCTGTTCGACGAAGCGCTCGAGCGGGCGCTGCGCGCCTTTCAGCGCCGGCACGGCCTGAACGATGACGGCGTGGCCGGCGCGCTCAGCTTCGAGGCGCTCGGCGCCTCGGCGCAGGACCGGATGCGCCAGGCGGCGGTCAATCTCGAGCGCATCCGCTGGCGGCCGCGCGCGCCGGCGCCCCGGCGGATCGAGGTCAACCTGGCCGATTTCCGCATGACGCTGTTCGAGGATGGCGCGCCCGTTCACTCGGCGCGCATCGTGGCGGGCAAGGCGCCCAGGTTCCGCACGCCCGAGTTCGACGACGAGATGACCCATCTCGTCTTCAACCCGATCTGGAACGTGCCGCGCTCGATCGCGGTCAAGGAGATCCTGCCCAAGCTGCGCGAGGACCCCGCCTATCTCGAGCGCAACGGCATGCGCCTCGTCGGCCGCGACGGCGCGCCCCTGCCGCCCGAGCAGATGCCGGCCGATTTCTCGGCCTTCGACGCCGACCGCTTCCCCTTCCTCGTCAAGCAGGATCCGAGCGAGGAGAACGCGCTGGGGCGCGTGAAGTTCATGTTCCCCAACCGCTTCAGCATCTACATGCACGACACGCCGGCCAAGCGGCTGTTCGCGCGCGACCGGCGCGCCTATTCGCATGGCTGCGTGCGCGTCGAGGACCCCTTCGCGCTGGCGCGGCGCCTGCTTGCGCCGCAATACCCCGACGTCGATGAGCGCATGGCGCGCTGGCTCGAGGCCGGGCGCGAGGTCTATGTGACGCTGCGGCCGCCGATGCCGGTGCATATCGGCTATCGCACGGTCTGGGTCGCGGCGGACGGCACGCCGCAGTTCCGCGCCGACGTCTACGGGCGCGACGCCCGGCTTTACGAGGCGCTGCGCGCGCAGGGCCTGAGCGACCCCCCCTCGGGCGAGGGCGCGCGCGTGGCCGAGGCGGCGCCCGGCGAGGGCTGAGCGCGCCGCTTCTGGCGCCGGGGCGGCGCGAAGGGTATAGGGTCGGCGCAACGAACCCAGCCCGAGGCCGCGCCATGCCCCAGAATCTTCGCCGCATCACGCTTTCCGACCTTGCCCGCGCGCTTGGCGTCGAGGGGGCGGGCGATCTGTCGATCGCGGTCGTCCGCGCCGCCCATCCGGCCGAGGCGGGACCCGAGGATCTGGCCGTGGCGGCCAGCCCCTCCTACGCCGAGGCGCTGAAGGGCGGGGGCGCGCGCGCGGCGCTGCTGTGGCCGGGCGCCGACTGGCGGGCGCTGGGGCTTGAGGCGGCGCTGTTCGCCCCGCGTCCGCGCTATGCGATGGCGGCGCTGACGCAGACCTTCCAGCATCCGCCGCATGCGCCCGAGGGCGTGCACCCCTCGGCCGTCGTCGATCCGTCGGCCAGCATCGGCCCCGGCGCATCGATCGGCCCCTTCGTCTGGATCGGGCCGGGCGCGCGCATCGGGGCGCGCGCGCGCATCCTGGCGCATGCCAGCGTGGGCGCCGACGCGCGCATCGGCGACGATGCGCTGCTGCATGCGGGCGTGCGGGTGGGCGAGCGCGTGCGCATCGGCGACCGCTTCATCGCCCAGCCCAACGCGGTGATCGGCGGCGACGGCTTTTCCTTCGTCACGCCCGAGAAGGGCGCCGTCGAAAGCGCGCGCCAGACCGGCGCCGTGGCGGCCGACGCGCTCAACACCCATCACGCGCGCATCCACTCGCTGGGGGCCGTGCGCATCGGCGACGACGTCGAGATCGGCGCGGGCTCGACGGTGGACCGCGGCACGCTGACCGACACGCGCATCGGCTCGGGCACGAAGATCGACAACCTCGTGCAGATCGGCCACAACGTCGAGATCGGCGAGAACTGCCTGCTCTGCGCCCAGGTCGGCGTGGCCGGCAGCGCCCGCATCGGCGACCGCGCGGTGCTGGGCGGCAAGGTGGGCGTGGCCGATCATGTGCGCGTGGGCCATGACGCGGTGGTGGCGGCCTCGTCCGGGGTGGGCTCGAACGTGCCGCCGCGGGCGGTGGTGATCGGCTCGCCGGCCATCGCGCGCGACGAATGGATGCGCATGATGATGGCCATGCGGCGCCTGCCGCGGCTGATCGGGCGGCTCGGGAAATGAATTTCGGCTTTCCCGTCGCCGCCCGACGCGATAGGAGACGGCGACGCAGGATTGGGAGAACGCGATGTCGGACGAGGTGATGCGCAAGATCGTCGAGATCATCGCCGCGCAGGCTTTGATCTCGCCCGAGGAGGTGAAGCCCGAGTCCAGCCCCGAGGAGCTTGGCGTGGACAGCCTGGGACTGGTCGAGGCCGTCTTCGCCATCGAAGAGGCCTTCGACATCTCGGTCCCCTTCAACGCCAACGATCCGACCTCGGGCGAGTTCGACATCTCGTCGGTCGAGAAGATCGCCCAAGGGGTGCGGACGCTGATCGCGCAGCAAAAGGGCTGAGCGGCGCATGAGGCGCGTCGTCGTCACCGGCATGGGCGTGGTTTCGGCGCTGGGCTCGACGGCGGCCGAGCATTGCGCCGCGCTCGAGGCGGGGCGCTCGGGCGTGGGCGAGCTGGAGATGCCCGACGTCGAGCGCCTGTCGGTGCGCATCGGCGCGCAGGCCAGGGAGTTCCGCGGCGAGGACCGCTTTTCGCGCTCGGAGCTGGCGCTGCTCGACCGCGCCACGCAGATGGCGCTGGCCGCGGCGGACGAGGCGGTGGCGCAATCGGGCGTCTCCTTCGCCGGCGAGGCGGGGCTGCGCGCGGCGACGGTGATCGGCACGGCGCTGACCGGAATGGGCACCATCGACGAGGCCTATCGCGCCGTGTTCCAGGAGGGGAAGAACCGCGTGCACCCCTTCGTGGTGCCGCGGCTGATGGTGTCGGGGCCGACCTCGAACATCTCGATGCGCCATGGCCTGCGCGGGCCGGCCTGGTCGGTCTCGACGGCGTGCTCGTCGTCGAATCACGCCATCGGGCAGGCCTTTCACATGGTGCGCGCGGGCATGGCCGATATCGCCGTGACCGGCGGGGCCGAGGCGCCGCTGGTCTTCGGCGTGATGAAGGCGTGGGAGGGGCTGCGCGTGATGGCGCGCGACGCTTGCCGCCCCTTCTCGCGCAACCGCACGGGCATGGTGCAGGGCGAGGGCGCGGCGATCTTCGTGCTCGAGCCGCTCGAGGCGGCGCAGGCGCGCGGCGCGCCGATCCTGGCCGAGATCGCCGGTTTCGGCA
The DNA here is from genome assembly GCF_900111545.1 of Oceanicella actignis. Classification (NCBI taxonomy): domain Bacteria; kingdom Pseudomonadati; phylum Pseudomonadota; class Alphaproteobacteria; order Rhodobacterales; family Paracoccaceae; genus Oceanicella; species Oceanicella actignis. The sequence continues at coordinate 40,921 of NZ_FOHL01000006.1, read as the reverse complement.
TGTCGGCCGATGCGGGCGACATCGTGCAGCCCTCGGCCGAGGGGGCGGCGCGGGCCATGCGCGCGGCGCTCGAGGATGCGGGAATCGCCCCCGAGGAGATCGGCTATGTGAACGCGCACGGCACCGGCACGGCGGCCAACGACCGCACCGAGTGCGAGGCGCTGCGCGCCGCCTTCGGCGCACATGCCGAGCGGCTGATGGTCTCGTCCACCAAGTCGATGCACGGGCACTGCCTGGGCGGCGCCGGTGCGGTCGAGCTGGCGGCGGTGATTCATGCGCTGCGCGAAGGGGTGATTCCCCCCACCATCAATTTCGAAGAGCCCGATCCCGAATGCGCGCTGGACGTGGTGCCGAACGAGGCGCGGCGGGCCGAGCTGCGCGCGGCGATGAGCAATTCCTTCGCCTTCGGCGGCCTCAACGCCGTGCTGGTCGCGCGCCGCTTCGAGGGCTGAGCGGCGCGAGATTTCCCAAAGGTGAACGAAATTCGGGAATTGTCCCGCATTCGCGCGATGCGCGGCTGGCGTGACGGAGCCCCGGGGGCGGGGACAGGCCCGGGCCGCAAGCGGCCCGTTCGGTGTAGCGTAGCGTAGCGGTGCGCCCGCCCCCAGGGTCCGAGAGAGCGGCGCCGCCGCTCTCTTGCCGAGTCTTATTCATGCAAAATTCATAACACAACTTTAAAATGAACGACGGATCGGAAAAATCCCGATCCGCCGAAATGCGAAATCCAGCCCGGATCGCGCCCGCGCGTCAGGAGGGCGGCGCCAGACCCCACTTGGCCGCCGTCTCGTCGAAGAATCCCGACAGCTTGCGGATGCGGATCCAGTGGTTCACGTAGTTGATCCACACCTGATCGGCCTGCGGCAGCAGCATGGCGATGGCCGAAGGCGCGCGGGGCTTGTCGACCGGGATCTGCACGAGATCGGGGTATTTCTTCGTCAGCGTCGCGCCCTCGACGTTCGAGGTGATGAAGACGTCGGCGCGCCCGGACAGAACCTCCTGATAGCCGCGGGCGGGCGCCTCGACGGTCTTGCGCTGGGCGTTGGGGAACCAGTCCTTGACCATGCGCTCGAAGGTCGTGCCCAGGGTGGTGGCGACGCGGGTCTGGGGATTGTCGATGCTGTCCCAGCCGGCGAAGCGCGGCAGCTTGTCGCGGGTGGTGAAGGGCAGGATGGCCACCGTCAGATAGCTGTCGGAAAAGCCGGCGGATTTGAGCCGCGCGGGCGAGATCGAGGCCGAGCCGGTGATGTGATACTTGCCCGAGGTCACGCCGTTGACCAGCGTCTTCCAGTCGGTGGGCACGTATTCGACCTCGACCCCCAGATCCTCGGCCAGCTTGCGCGTCACGTCGATGTCGTAGCCCTGGAAGGTGTTGGTGGCCGGGTCGCGCATGGACATGGGGTTCCAGTCGCCCGTCACGCCGACCTTGAGCTTGCCGCTCTGAAGGATGTCCTGCAGCGCTGACTGGGCCGCGGCGGGGCCGGCCGCAAGGCTCAGCGCCCCGAGCCCGAGGGCGGCGATCGCGCCGGCGATGAAGTTCTTCATGTGCTTCTCCGTCCTTGTCGCGCCCGCGCCGCGCGCGGGCCGTTCGGAGATCATAGCGCGTGCGGCGCCGATGTCGCCCCCGGGCGAGGCGTTCGCCTCGGCCGGGCGGGCGTGGCGGCGCGGTCTGGGCCGGGGGCGGCGGTTGCCTTGGCGGGGCCGGGCGCTAGGATGCCCCCCGCGCGCGGATGCGCGCGTCAGTTCGGTCGCGCGGATGCGCGCGTCAGTTCGGTCGCGCGGATGCGCGCGTCAGTTCGGTCGCGCGGATGCGCGCGTCAGTTCGGTTGCGCGGATGCGCGCATGAGTTCGGGCGCGCGGATGCGCGCAGGCATGGGGCGCGTGCGGCGGCGCGCGGGCATGGGGGGCGGGACGGCATGGCCGGCGGAACAGGCGGATGGCGGCGCGCGGCGGGCGTGGCCGGGGCGCTGGCGGCGGCGCTGGCGCTGGGCGGATGCGCGTCCGGCGGGTGGTATGTGGTGTCGCCGCTGCTGCCCTCGGGGCGCAGCAACCTTCTGTTCATGCTCGGCGGGCTGAAGCTGACGCTGGCGCTGTCGCTGACGGCGCTGGCGATCTCGGTCGCGCTGGGGCTTGTGGTGGCGCTGCCCGGCCTGTCGCGCAGCCCCTGGTGGCGGGCGGTCAACCGCGTCTATGTCGAGGTCGTGCGCTCGGTGCCGGTGCTGGTGCTGCTGCTTTACGTCTATTACGGCTTGCCGGCGATCTTGGGCTCGGGCGCGGATCTGGGGGTGTTCTGGGCCGGCGTGCTGGCGCTGGCGCTGTCGGACAGCGCCTTCGAGGCCGAGATCTTCCGCGCCGGCATCCAGTCGGTGCCGCGCGGGCAGATCGAGGCCGCGCGCTCGATCGGCCTGTCCTCGTGGCAGACGATGCGGTTGGTGATCCTGCCCCAGGCGTTGCGGCGCATCCTGCCGGCGCTGGGCAACCAGTTCGTCTACATGCTCAAGATGTCGTCGCTGGTCTCGGTCATCGGCGCGCAGGAGCTGACGCGCAGGGCCAACGAGCTCAACACCACCGAGTATCGGGCGCTCGAGATCTACACCATCCTGGTGCTCGAATATCTTGCGCTGATCCTGATCGCGAGCCAGGCGGTGCGCTGGCTCGAGCGGCGGCTGGCGCGGCCCGACGGCTGAGCGCTCAGTCGCCGCCGCCCGCCAGGCGCCGGCGCATGCGCCTGAGCCCCCACCACGCGGCCGCCACGACCGGCGGCGCCAGCGCGGCGGTCAGCCACGTCTTGTCCACATGCGCCATCTTGGCCAGCGGCGCCAGCGCGTAGGCGGCCAGGTTGACCGCGTATTAGGTTATGGCGACCACCGAGAGGCCCTCGACCGTTTCCTGCAGGCGCAGCTGCAGCGCCGCGCGCCGGTCCATGCTTTCGAGCAGCGCCTGGTTCTGCGCCGACATCTCGACGTCGACGCGCGTGCGCAGCAGATCGGCCACCCGCGCCGCCCGCGCCGCCAGATCGCGCAGCCGGCCCTCGGCCGCGTGGCAGGTGCGCATGGCCGGATCGTAGCGGCGGTTGATGAACTCGGCGAAGGTCTGGCGCCCCTCGACGCGTTCCTCGCGCAGCGCGGCGATGCGGTCGCGCACGATGGTCTCGTAGGCGCGCCCGGCGCCGAAGCGGAAGGCGGCGCGCGCGGCCATGGTCTCGATCTCGGTGGACAGCTCCATGAGCGCGTCGAGCGTGGCGCGCGAGTCGCCGTCGCCCCGGCGCAGCCCCTCCATCAGCCGGGTCAGCTCCTGGTCGATCTCCGACAGCCGCCGCTGCGCGCGCCGCGCCACGGGCAGCGTCAGCATCGAGGCGGATTTGTAGGTTTCCAGCTCGAGCAGGCGCTGCACCAGCCGCCCCAGCCGGCGGCGTCCGACCTCGGGGCGCACGAAGACGGCGATGCGCGCGCAGCCATGCTCGTGCAGGCGAAAATCGGTGGCCGCCAGCGCCTTGCCGTCGAGCACGCGCGAAAGCGCCAGGCTTTCGGCCGAGAAGCACCGCTCGAGGATCGCGCGTTCGGCCGGGCCGGGGGCGGCGGCGTCCTCGGTCAGATCCACATGCACCAGCGCCGAGGCGATGATCCGGCCCGGCGCCTCGGCCAGCCAGTCGGGCGGGAACAGCGCGAAATCGGCGCCGTCGAAGGGCTGGGCGGCGGGGCCGTCGAGGAACAGGGTGTAGGAGACGAACTCGGTGTGGCGCTCCCATTTCAGGCGCGCGCGGCCGAGGGCGCCGAAATAGTGGTCGGCGCCCGGCGCCGGGTGCTGTGCGCCGTGGCGGTCGAGCAGCGCGCGCAGATGGGCGCGGTCGGCCTCGGGGTCGCGCTCGGCCGCGCCGCTTTCGGGCTGAAGGGCGATCATCGCGGCGCGGCAGGGCGCGGCCAGCTCGGGGAAGGGGCGCGCGTGCAGCTCGTTGGCCAGAGCGATGCGGTCGGGATGTTGCGGCGGCAGTCGGTCGATCATGGCGGTCCGGCGCAAGAGGGCGTGAGGGCGCAGCATAGCCCGGCTCCGCCGCGGGGGGCATGCGATATTTGCCGCAGCATTTGCCTCGGCGCCGCCTTCGCGCCGGCGGCGCTGCGCAGGCGGGCGGCCGGCGACCTGGGCCGCCCGCCGCCCGTCGCGGATGGGCCCCGCGCCCCGTTCAGCCCGCGCGCGCCTCGGTCAGCGCCGCGGGCAGGACCTCGGCCAGCAGGTCCAGATCCTCGGGCCGGCCGGCCGAGATGCGGATGCACCGGTCCTGCGGCGCCCGGAAGGGCATGCGCACGAAGACCCCGCGCGCGGCCAGCGCCTGCACCACGCGCCGCGCGAAGGCGCCGTCGCGCCCGCAATCGACGGCGACGAAGTTGGTCGCCGAGGGCAGCGCCCGCAGTCCCGCCTCCTGCGCGATCCGGGCGATGCGCGCGCGCGCGCGGGCGACTTCGGCGCGGACATGGTCAAGCCAGGCCCGGTCGCCCAGCGCCGCCAGCGCCGCGGCCTGCGCCAGGCGGCCGACGCCGAAATGGTTGCGCACCTTGTCGAAGGCCGAGATCAGCTCGGGCGCGCCCAGCGCATAGCCCACCCGCAGCCCCGCCAGGCCATGCGCCTTGGAGAAGGTGCGCATGCGGATGACGCGCGGATCGTCCGCCGGCAGCTCGGGCGCGACGCCTTCGGGGGCGAACTCGGCATAGGCTTCGTCAAGGCAGAGCAGGCAATCGGGCGGCAGCGCGTCCAGCATCGCGCGCACGGCCTCGGCGCCGTTCCACGAGCCCATCGGGTTGTCGGGGTTGGCCAGATAGACCAGCGGCGCGCCGCATTCGCGCGCCGCGCGGGCCAGCGCCTCGGGGTCCTCGCGGTCGTCGGCGGCGTAGGGAACCGCGACCAGCCGCCCGCCGAAGCCCGCGACGTGATAGGCGAAGGTCGGATAGGCGCCGTCCGACGAGACCACGGGCGTTCCGGGCGCCACGATCAGGCGGCACAGATCGCCCAGAATCCCGTCGATCCCCGCGCCGACCATGACGTTCTCGGGGCGGGCGCCGTGATGGGCGGCGATGGCCGCGCGCAGCTCGTGCGCCTCGGGGTCGCCATACATCCACGCCTCGGCCGCGGCGGCGCGCGTGGCCTCTTGCGCGCGCGGCGAGGGGCCGAAGACGTTCTCGTTCGCGCCAAGCCGCGCGCGGAAAGCACGGCCAAGCGCGCGTTCCTGCGCCTCGGGGCCCACGAAGGGAACCGAGGCGGGCAGGCTGCGGGCCAGCGCCGTCAGGCGCGGCGGGCGGGCGGGTTCGGCGTCGCGGTCGCTCATGGGTCGTCGTCCTGGGTCTGGGGCGTGGCGCGCAGGGCGTGGGCGAGCGCGCGCGCGATGGCGGGGGTCATCAGCCGCGCGCCCTCGGGCGAGGGGTGCAGCGAATCGGCGAACAGGGCGCGGCCCTCGCGCGCGACGTCGCAGCGGCCGCGGGCGCAGAAGACGGGCGTCGAGTCGACCGTCAGCGCCCCCAGCGCCCGCGCCGCGGCCATGGCCTCGGTCAGCGGGGCGAGGGCGGCCTCGGCCTCGGCGCGGGCGGGGCCCTCGGGGGCGGGGCGGCCGAAGCGCAGCGCGCGCCCCAGCGCCTGCGGCACGTCGAAGCCGGGCCGGGGCGGCGGCGCGACGATGACGACCTGCTTGCCCATGGCGCGCAGCCGCGCGACCGTGTCGAGCAGGCGCGCGCGCAACTCGGGGCCTTGCGGCCCGGCAAGCAGCGACTGCAGCGCGCTGACGATGACCACGGCGCGGATCTGCGGCGCGGCGGCGATCTGCATCGCGCGCGCGTTGAAAGCGAGGCATTCGCGCGACTTGGCGTCCTCGCGCCGGAGGAAGCCGGGCAGGGGCGCGCAGGCCGAGCGGCCCAGCGCCAGCCCCCCGGCGCCCAGCGCGCGCCCGGCCTCGTCCAGCGCCGGTTGCAGCGCCATGGCCAGCGAATCGCCCCACAGGACGAATTGCGCCGGGCCTTCGGGCGCGCCGATGCGGCAGGCCAGGGCGGCGGCTTCGGCCGGGTCCGTTGCGCGCGCGATCGCGCCGGTGCGCGCGCCGCAGGCCCGGCCGGGGCCCTCGAAATACGCCTGACGCGCGCCATAGACGGCTTGCAGCGCCGGGTCGAACCGCCAGGGCGCGCCGTCGGCGACCTTGCCGGCCCAGCCAAGCGCGAAGAACGCCGCCGATCCCGCCGCCGCCCATGCGAACGCCGCGCGCCGCGACAAGAGCGGCGGGCGCGCGCGGAAGGGGCGCTCGATCCAGCGCCACGAGGCGAAGGCCAGCGCGAAGGCCGCCGCCACCAGAAGCGCCCGCGTCCAGCCCTCCAGCGGCCCGTCCGAAAGCGTGCGCGCAAAGGCCAGCAGCGGCCAGTGCCACAGGTAAAGCGAATATGACGCAAGCCCGATCGCCACCGGCCAGCGCGCCCCCAGCATCAGGGAAACCGGGTTCGCCCGCCCGCCTGCCGCGATCATGAGCGCCGCGCCAAGCGTGGGCGCCAGCGCCGGCCAGCCCGGAAAGCCCGCCTGCGGTCCCAGCAGGACGAAGGCGCCCGCGATCAGCGCCGCGCCCGCCCCCGCCAGCGCCAGCGCGGCGGCGTCGCTCGATGGGCGCGGCGCGGCCAGCGCCAGCAGCGCGCCGGCCAGCAGCTGCCACATGCGCATGTGCGGCAGGAAGAAGGCGTTGTCGGGCGCCGTGCGCACGCCCCACAGCGCCATGGCGAAGCTCGCCGCCGCCAGCGCCGCCAGCGCCGCCAGCGTTCGCCCGTGGCCAAGGCGCAAGAGCGCCCAAAGCAGCGGCGGAAAGACAAGGTAGAACTGCTCCTCGACCCCCAGCGACCAGGTGTGCAGCAGGGGCTGCATCTCGGCCGGGCCGGCGAAGTAGTCGGTCAGGTCGGCCAGCGCGATGTTCGCCGCGAACACCGCCGCGCCGCGCAGGGCGTGGCTGAACTCCATCAGCTCGCGCGGGGGCAGCAGCGCCCAGGCCGCCGCCGTCGAGGCCGCCAGCATGACGAACAGCGCGGGCAGGATGCGGCGAAAGCGCCGCTCGTAGAAGCGCGTGAGCGAGAACGCCCCGGCCCGCATCTCGGCGGCGATGATCCCGGTGATGAGAAAGCCCGAGATCACGAAGAACACGTCCACGCCCGCATAGCCGCCGGGCAGAAGCGCGGGCCAGGCGTGATAGACCACCACCCCCAGCACCGCCGCCGCGCGCAGCCCGTCGATGTCGGGCCGATAGGGCGGGCGCGCGGGCGCGCGCTCGGCCCCCTCGGGCGCGGGAGCGAAGGCCTTCATGCGCCGCCTTCCCCGGCCCCGGCGCGCGTCACCGGCCGGGCTCCGGCGTGGCGCGGGCGGTCATGGCCAGGCGCCCGTCCTCGTTCAGCGCCCAAAGGTCGATGGCCTGCTCCGCCCCTCCTGCGCGCTCGGGCGCGCCGCACAGCGCGAAGGGGCGGCCGCGGAACACGGGCGAGACGGCGCGGAACTCGAACCGCGCCAGGGGCCGGGGCGCATGTGCGCGCGCCAGATCGGCCAGAAGCTGCGCGATGAGCGGCCCATGGACCACCAGGTCGGGGTAGCCCTCGACCTCGGTCGCATGGCGCAGGTCGTAATGGATCTTGTGCCCGTTGTAGGTCAGCGCCGAATAGCGGAACAGCAGCGTGCTGTCGGCCGTCGCCTCGCGCCGCCAGGCGGGCGCGTCGGCGCGGCGCGGCGCGGGCGCGGGCGCGGGGTCGCCGGGCGCGGGCAGGGGGCGGTAGACCAGGTCCTGCTCCTCGCGGATCGCCAGGGCCTGGCCGGCGAAGATCTCGTGGCGGATGGTGACGAAGGCCAGCGGCCCGCCCCGGCCCTGCTTGAGCGCCACGTTCTGCACGGCCGACACCCGCCGCGCGGGCGCGCCCAGGATCAGCGGCGCCAGAAAGCGCAGCCGCCCGCCCGCCCACATCCTGCGCGGCAGGCCGACGTCGGGGATGAAGTCGCCGGTGCGCGGGTGGCCGTCATGGCCCAGCGCCGAGGCGCGCGCCGCCTCGCGGAAATAGACGAAGTGCCACAGCGGCGGCAGCGGATCGCCGGCCTGCGGCGGCGGGCCGTCGAGGTCGAGCGCGGCGTGCAGCGCCGCGGCGTGCCAGGGGTCGAGCGGGTCCTCGATGACGCGCGCGTTCCCGGCGCTGTCGGGGATGCGTTTCGGGGTCATGAAGCCTGAGAACGCCGCGCGTGGCCCGAAGTCAAGAGCCGCCGCGCCCTGCGCCCCCCGAGCGCGGCGCCGGGCGGGGCGGAATGGGAGCTTCCGGCAAGGATCGCGTGCCGCGCCCGGGGCCGCTCGGGGACGCAAGCGCATGCAGCCGGGGCCCGGATGCCGCGGGGGCGCGGCGCATGGCCGGGTCTTGCGCTCGCGTGGCGGCCCCCGGACGCGGCCGGCGCACAAGGCGGCGTTTGGCGCGCGAGCGCGCGTGCGGGGCGGCGCCGTCGCGCGAGGCGTGCGCGACGCGCGATCGCCGAGGTGCGACCGTACGCGCGATGGGGCGCCGCGAGCGCGAGCGCACTTGTCGAGGATGGCGCCGCCGCGCGAGGGGGTGGGGCGGCCTTGCGCAATCGAGCATCTGGATCGACGCAGCCGTTCGCGCGATCGCGCGCGGAGCGTCCCACGCACAGGTTGCGGCTCGCAGCGATCCGCAAGACCGCGAGAAGACCGCGAACGCGCGGGGCGGCCCGCCCATCGGCGATGCGCTTGGCGCGAGCGCGCGATCGCGCAGGTGGGGCGGCCGCCGAAAGGATGCCGACCGTGCAGGCCAGGGTCGCGATCGCGCGCGTCGGAAGACTGAAAGGGCGTGTCTGTTGCGGCGGCTGGCGCGCGGTGCGCCCGCGCGCCGCCGCCTGGGCGTCGCGTCGCCTGCGCCGCGGCGCGACAGGCGCCTGCCCCCGGCGTCGCTGCGCCGGTTCCGCGACGGGTCGCATCGCCGTTTCGGCGGCCGTTGCGCGCGCGCTTGCGGCCCGCAGCGGCTTGCCGATGCGGGCGCCGGCGCGCGCCCCGGCGCCGTGTCGGCGCGCGGGCGCTGCGCCGAGCGCGCCCTACACGCCCGCGCGGGCGACCTCGAGCAGGCCGTCCACATCCAGCGACGCCTCGAGATGGTCGGCCAGCGCGTCGAGCGTGCGGTCGATCTGCGCCTCGTAGCCCGGCGCGGCGTCATGCGCGGGCGCGGCGCCCAGCATGCGCAGGAACGCGGCGCGGAAGCCGTCGGCGGCGAACATGCCGTGCAGATAGCTGCCGCGCACGCGCCCGTCGGGGCTCGAGGCGCCCTCGGCGCGGCCGTCCAGCTCGAACACCGGGCGGGCGCGGTCGGGGCCCTCGGTGACGCCGATATGGATCTCGTAGCCCTCGACCGCCTCGCCCGTCAGCGCGCAACGCCCGCGCGCCAGCGTCAGGCGCTTGTCGGGGCGCATGACGGTGGTCACGTCCAGAAGGCCAAGGCCGGGCGTCTCGCCGGGCGGGCCCTCGACGCCGTCGGGGTCGGCCACGCTGCGTCCCAGCATCTGATAGCCGCCGCAGATGCCCAGCACGCGCCCGCCGCGCCGCCAATGGGCCAGGATGTCGACGTCCCAGCCCTGGGCGCGGATGAAGTCGAGATCGCCGCGCGTGGACTTGGCGCCGGGCAGGATCACCAGGTCGGCGTCGCCGGGCAGGGCGCGGCCGGGGGGGATCATCTCGAGCCGCACCGCGGGGTCGAGGCGCAGCGGGTCGAGATCGTCGAAATTGGCGATGCGCGAGATGAGCGGGCACGCGATCCTGACCGGCGGCCGCGCCGGGGCGGCCGCGCCGTCGCGCCCGGCGCCGTCCGGCGCGTCGGCGGCGCGCGCGCGCGTCAGATCGGCGGCGTCCTCGGCCGGCAGACGATGGGCGTCGGGAAACCACGGCGCGACCCCGAACGAGCGCCAGCCCGTGCGCCGCTCGATCAGGCGCAGACCGTCTTCGAACAGCGCCGGATCGCCGCGGAACTTGTTGACGACGAAGCCGCGGATCAGCGCCGCGTCGGCCGGGTCGAGCACCGCCTGCGTGCCGACGATCTGCGCGATCACCCCTCCGCGGTCGATGTCGCCGACCAGCACCACAGGCACATGGGCGGCGCGCGCAAAGCCCATGTTGGCGATGTCGCCGGCGCGCAGGTTGACCTCGGCCGGGCTGCCCGCGCCCTCGACCAGCACCAGGTCGGCCTCGGCGCGCAGGCGCGCGAAGCTGTCGAGCACGGCCTCCATCAGCTGCGGCTTGAGGCGGTGATAGTCGCGCGCCTGCGCCGTGGTCAGCCGCCGGCCGCGCAGGATGACCTGCGCGCCGCGGTCGGTCTCGGGCTTGAGCAGCACGGGGTTCATGTGCACCGAGGGCGCCACGCCCGCCGCGCGCGCCTGCAGCGCCTGCGCGCGGCCGATCTCGCCGCCGTCGGCGGTCACCGCGGCGTTGTTGGACATGTTCTGCGGCTTGAAGGGGCGCACGCGCAGCCCGCGCCGCGCGAACAGCCGCGCAAGCCCCGCCGTCAGCGCCGACTTGCCCACGTTCGAGCCGCAGCCCTGGATCATCAGCGTCGCGGTCATGGCCTGTCCTTCAGCGTCAGCGGCAGCCCGGCGGCGACGAACTCGACCCGGTCGGCGACGGCGGCGATGGTCTGGTTGAGCCGCCCTTGCGCGTCGCGAAAGGCGCGCCCGAGCGCGTTCATGGGCGCCAGCCCCATGCCGACCTCGTTCGAGACGAAGACGATCTCGCCCGGCAGCGCGGGCAGGGCGGCGGCCAGCGCGGCCGCCTCGGCCTCGGGGTCGCGGCCGGCGGCCATGAGGTTGCTGAGCCACAGCGTCAGGCAATCGACCAGCACGCAGCGCCCCTCGGCGGCATGGGCGGCCAGGGCGCGCGTCAGCTCGAGCGGCTCCTCGACCACGGTCCAGTCGGGGCCGCGCTCGGCGCGATGGGCGGCGATGCGCGCGGCCATCTCCTCGTCCAGCGCCTGGGCGGTGGCCAGGAAGACGCGCGGCGGGCGGGTCAGCGCCAGCGCGCGCGCCGACTTGCCCGAGCGCGCGCCGCCAAGGATCAGAGCGACGCGCGCCATCGGGCGGCCTCCTTGCGCAGATCGATGGGCGCGGCGAAGGGCACCTTGCGGGCGAAGACCTGCTCGAAGCTCAGCCCCAGCAGGATCATCTGCGCGGCGCGGATCGGCCCGGCATGGCAGACGACCACCGCTCCGTCGGGCATGTCGCGCAGCGCGGCCTCGACGCGGGCGTGGAGCTGCTCGAAGCTGTCGCCGCCGTGGTCGCGGCGCGTCCACATGTCCTGCATCCAGCGCTCGGTGTCTTCGCGCGGCAGCTCGGACCACAGCCGCCCCTCCCAGGCGCCGAAGCCGTATTCCCACAGCCGCTCGTCGAAGCGCACCTCCAGCCCGTCGCGCGCGGCCAGCGCCTCGGCCAGGATGCGCGCGCGCCGGGCGGGGCTGGAGACGACATGCCGCGCGCGCGGCGTCGCGTCGAGCGCAGCGGCGATCTCCGCCTCGGCCCCGGGGGCCAGGTCCAGATCGAGCCGCCCGTAGCACAGCCCCGGCGGGGCGTCGGGGGGGGGATGGCGCAGGAAGATCATGTCCAAAGCCCCGCCAGCGTCGTCATCACGGCGATCTCTCCCAGTTGCTCGATGGCGCCCAACCCGTCGCCCGTATGGCCGCCCAGCCGGCGCTTGAGAAGGCGCAGCATCCACAGGCCGGCCACGAGACCGGCGCCGCATGCGGCCACGGCGCCCGCGCCGCCCAGCGCCGCGGCGATCGCCAGCGCAAGGCCGAGGGCGGCGCCCGCCTCGGCCCGCGTCACGCCCGCCGCGCCGGCCGCCGCGCCGGTCGGGCGCGCATAGTCCGACGCCGCCAGCGCGCCGGTCATCAGCGCCCGCGCCCATGCATGCGCCACGATCAGCGCCGCCGCCCCGGCCGCCGGCTCGAGCGCCGCCAGCGCCGCCCAGCGCAGGCCGATCGAGAAGATCAGCCCCAGCCCAGCATAGGCGCCGATGCGGCTGTCGCGCATGATCTCGAGCGCGCGCTCGCGCCCCGCATGGCCGCCGAGCCCGTCGCAGCAATCGGCCAGCCCGTCTTCGTGCAGCGCGCCCGTGGCCGCGACGCCCGCCGCCACCGCCAGCCCCGCCGCCAGCGGCGCGGGCAGCGCCGCGCCCGCCGCCAGCCACACCGCGGCGCACAGCGCGCCGACGGCCGCGCCGACCAGCGGAAACCAGCGCGCGGCGCGCGCCAGCCGGTCGGGCTCGTGCCCCGCCCAGGCCCAGAGCCGCGCGGGCAGGGGCGCGCGGGTCAGAAAGCCCAGCGCGCTGACGATCAGCCGCAACTCGCGCCCCAGCGCGCCGGCCGCCCCTGCCGCCCCGGCGCGCGCGCCGTTCCCGCCGCCGCCCGCGCGGCCGCCCGCGTCGGCGCTCGCGCCGCCCTGATCTCCGCCCTGATCTCCGCCCTGATCGCCGCCCTGATCGCCGCCCGCGCCGGCCCGGCCGCGCAGGCCGGCCGCGTCGGCGTCCCCTGGGCTTGCGCCCTGGCCATGCGGGGCGGACGCGCCATGCGCCTCGGGCGCGGCGCCCGGCTCGGGCGCGTCGGGGCGGGGCGGCGGCGCCATCAGTCCTTGCCCGAAACGCCGGCGCTTCCGAAGGTGGCCATCTCGGCCAGCATCGCGCAGGCGGCCCTGAGCAGCGGCAGCGCCAGCAGCGCGCCCGTGCCCTCGCCCAGCCGCAGGTCGAGATCGAGCAGCGGGCGCGCCTCGAGCGCCTCGAGCATCAGGCGATGACCCGGCTCGCGGCTCATGTGCGAGAAGATCACCCGCGGGCCGATCTCGGGCCGCGCGGCGATGGCCGCCAGCGCCGCGGACGAAGCGATGAACCCGTCCGACAGCACCGCCGCCCCGCCGGCCGCGGCCGCGGCGCAGGCGCCCGTCAGCGCCGCGATCTCGAGCCCGCCATAGGCCGCCAGCGCCGCCATCGGATCCATGCGGCGCGGATGGCGCGCGGCGGCGCGCTCGAGCACCTGCTGCTTGCGCGACACGCCCTCGCCGTCCAGCCCCGCGCCGGGGCCGACCAGCGGCGCCAGCTCGATCCCGGCGATCTTGTGCGCCAGCATCGCCGCCGAAGAGGTGTTGCCGATGCCCATCTCGCCCAGCGCGATGACGGTCGCGCCCTCGGCGATGGCCTCGCGCGCAAGCGTCGCGCCGAATTCCAGCGCCGCGGACAGTTCGGCGGGGGTCATGGCGTCCTCGCGCGCGAAGTTGCGCGTGCCCGGCCGGATGCCCGCGCGCCGCAGCGCCGGCGCGCCCTTGGGCGCGGGCGGGATCGGGGCGGCGACGCCCGCGTCGGCGACGGTCACCTTGCAGCCCATCTCGCGCGCGAAGACCGTCGAGGCCGCGCCGCCGGCCAGGAAGTTGGCGACCATCTGCGCCGTGACCTCCTGCGGCCAGGCGGACACGCCCTCGGCGACGACGCCGTGATCGGCGGCGCACAACAGAAGATGCGCCTCGACGCGCGGGGCCTCGGTTTCCTGGATTAGGGCCAGCTGCAGGGCCAGCTCCTCGATCCGGCCGAGCGAGCCCTGGGGCTTGGTCTTGACGTCGATGGCGTGCTGAACGCGGGCGCGCAGCGCGGGGTCGAAGGGCGGGACGCGAAGATCGGCAAGCATGTTCACTCCTTGGCGGTATCGGCGCGCGGCGCGGGGATGCGGGCGATGAAATGACCCTTCACCCCTTGCGGCCACTGCCGGTAGGGCACCTGCCCGGTGGGGCTGTCGGCGTAGAGCGCGGCGTATTCGACCAGCGCGCGCGCGCTGTCCGCCGTGGGGGCGAAGCGGCCCAGCACATAGCCGATCTTGCCCTCGGCGGCGATGGCGGCGTTGCACGGATGCTCGCAGCCCATCAGGCAGGCGTGCCGCTCGACCGCGACGCCGGGCGCGTCGCGCGCGGCGCGCTCGACCTCGGCCAGCAGCGCCTCGCCGCCGGTGCGCCCGTCGCGCAGCTTCTCGCCGGGGGCGTGGGCGCAGGTTTCGCATATGATCAGTCGGACGGACATCGGCTCTCCTTGGCGCATCGGGCGGGGCGGACGCATGATGGCGCCGCCGCGTGTCGTCTTATGCGCGCGGGGGGACGGAATCAAAGTGGATTGCGACACGCGCCCCAGATGATAAGGAAGGGGCGCGAACGGCGCCCCGAGGAGGGGCGGAGCGGATTCGGATGCGGCGCCGACCCAAACCGGGGGCGCGGTCCGGGGCCGTTCGACGGGCGGAGCATTCCGTCGGCCGGCCGGGCCATGGGGCGCGGCGGGCCTCCTCCTCGGCGCAGCAGGAGGAAAGGACCCGACCATGACCCGTCACGCTATCGCCGCCGTCCTGGGGCTTGCCGCCGCGCCGGCCCTGGCCCATCCGGGGCACCTGGCCGAGGTTTCGGGCCACAGCCACTGGCTGGCCGCCGGCGCCATGCTGGCCGCCGCCGCGCTGGCGGCGTGGCTGGCCAAGAGCCGCGGCCGCGCGGCCGAGGCCGAGGACGAGGCCGAGGATTCGCAGGCCGACGCGCAGCCCGAGGCCTCGGGCGCGGACCAGCGCGCATGAGCCGCATCGGGGTGATGATCTGCGGCCATGGCTCGCGCAGCCAGGCCGCGGTGGACGAATTCGCCGTGCTTGCGCAGAAGCTGCCGGCGCATCTGCCGCAGGGCTGGCCGGTGGAATACGGCTATCTCGAATTCGCGAATCCGGTCATCCGCGCCGGGCTGGACCGGCTGCGCGCGCAGGGCTGCGACCACATCCTGGCCGTGCCGGGGATGCTTTTCGCGGCCATGCATGCCAAGAACGACATTCCCTCGGTGCTGAACGCCTACGCCGCCGAGCATGGCGTCACCGTGCAATACGGGCGCGAGCTGGGCGTCGATCCCAAGATGATCGCCGCCGCCGCCGACCGCGTGCGCGAGGCAGTGGCGCGCGCCGACGCCGAGCATGGCCCCGTGCCGCTGACCGAGACGGCGCTGGTGGTGATCGGGCGCGGCGCCTCGGACCCCGACGCCAATTCCAACGTCGCCAAGATCACCCGCCTGTTGTGGGAGGGGATGGGCTTCGGCTGGGCCGAGACCGGCTATTCGGGCGTCACCTTCCCGCTGGTCGAGCCCTGCCTCGAGCATGTCGCGCGGCTGGGCTACAGGCGGGTGATCGTGTTCCCCTATTTCCTGTTCACGGGCATCCTCATCGACCGCATCTACGGCTTCGCCGACCTGGTGGCCAAGGCGCATCCGCACATCCAGTTCGTGAAGGCGGGGTATCTGAACGACCACCCCAAGGTGATCGAGACCTTCGCCGAGCGCGTGACCGAGATCCTCGAGGGTCAGAACGCCATGAACTGCGCCATGTGCAAATACCGCGCGCAGGTGCTGGGCTTCGAGGCCGAGGTGGGGATGCCGCAGGAAAGCCACCATCACCATGTCGAGGGGCAGGGCGCCTCGGCGCCCGGCTCGAACGTGGCCGATTGCGCGCTGTGCGACGATTTCTGCACCGGCGCGTGCCGCCTGGACGCGGCGCATGGGCATGACCATGGCCATGAGCACGCGCACGGCCATGACCACGCGCACGGCCATGGGCACGGCCATGACCATGGCCACCACCATCACCACCACCCGCCTTACCCCCATGCCGATCACCCGCTGGGGCCGCAGAGCGTGCGCAAGCACCTCAAGCGCCCCCGTTGAGCCCCAGGGCGCAGGAGCGCAGACCCGTGAGCCTTTTCGACAGCTACCTGATCGTCGCCTGGTCGGCCGCCGGCCAGCCCGGCGCCGGCGCCGACGCCCCGACCTGGGCGCTGCACCGGCGCAAGGACGGGCTGGCGCGCCTTGAAAGCGCGCCGACCCGGGCCGAGGCGCTGCGCGCGCTGGGCGATCTTCTGGCGCAAGAGCGCGCCTCGGGGCGGCGCGTCCTGGCCGGGTTCGGCTTTCCCTTCGGCTATCCGCGCGGCTTCGCCGCGGCGGCCTACGGCGCCTCGGACTGGATGGCCGTCTGGGCCGGGCTGACCGAGGCGCTGATCGACACGGGCGCCAATCACAACAACCGCTTCGCCATCGCCGGCGAGCTCAACCGCCGCCTCGGCCTTGCGGACGGTCCCTTCTGGGGGCACCCGCCCAGCCAGCGCCATCCGGGACTGAGCCAGCTGCGCCCGAAAGAGGCCGCGGCCTTCTCGCAGCTGGGGCTCGAGGAGCTGCGCCTGACCGAGGCCTGGGCCGCCGCGCGCGGCGCGCGGCCCGCGCCGGTGTGGCAGCTCAACGGCGTCGGCTCGGTCGGCGGCGAGGCGCTGACCGGCATTCCCGCCGTCGCCCGGCTGCGCGACGATCCGCGGCTCGAGGGCGCGCGCATCTGGCCCTTCGAGACAGGGCTGACCGCCCCCGACACCGACGCCGCGCCGATCGTCTTCGCCGAAGCGGCCCTGGCCTTCGTCGAGCCCGCCCCGCGCCCCGGCGAGCCCCCCCGCGCCGCGCGCGTGCGCGCCGCCGCCTCGCAGCTGGCGGCGCTGGACGCCGAGGGCCGCCTCGCCCCGCTGTTCGCCGGCCCCGAGGAGCTGGGCGAGGCCGAGCGCGAGGCCGTGGCGCGCGAAGAGGGGTGGATGCTGGGTCTCGAGCACGCGCTGTCGGGGGCCGTCGTTCCCGGCGCGCGGCGCCTGCGATACGAGCGCGACCCCGCCGCCATCTACGCCGAAAGCTTCGCCACCGTGCGCGCCGAGGCGCGGCTCGATCACCTGCCCGAGGATCTGCGCGACGTGGCGGTGCGCCTTGCCCATGCCTGCGGCATGGCCGACGTGCCCAACCGCCTGGCCTGGTCCGACGACGTCGTCGCCTCGGCGCGCAAGGCGCTCGCGGCGGGGGCGCCGGTGCTGTGCGATTGCGAGATGGTCGCCGCCGGGGTCATCCGCAGCCTGCTGCCCGCCGGGGTCGAGGTGCTGTGCACGCTCAACGACCCGCGCACGCCCGAGCTGGCGCAGCGCATCGGCAACACGCGCTCGGCCGCGGCGGTCGAGCTGTGGCGCGAGCGCGTCGAGGGCGCGGTGGTGGCCATCGGCAACGCGCCCACCGCGCTGTTTCACCTGCTCGAGCTGCTGGATGCGGGCTGGCCCAGGCCCGCCGCCATACTCGGCTTTCCCGTGGGCTTCGTCGGCGCCGCCGAGTCCAAGGCCGAGCTGGCCGCCGACCCGCGCGGCGCGCCCTTCCTGACGCTGCGCGGGCGCCGGGGCGGATCGGCCATGGCCTCGGCCGCCGTCAACGCCATCGCGAAGGGGCTGTCATGAGCGAACCCTGGCTTCATGTCGTCGGCATCGGCGAGGACGGGATGGAGGGGCTCAGCCCCGCCGCCCGCGCCATCGTCGAAAGCGCCGAGATCATCATCGGCGGCGAGCGCCACCACCGCCTGTCGGACAAGGTCAAGGCCGAGCGCATCTCGTGGCCCTCGCCCTTCGATGCGCTCATCGACACGCTGCGCGCGCTGCGCGGGCGGCGCGTGGTGGTGCTGGCCACGGGCGATCCGCTCTGGTTCTCGGTCGGGGCGCGGATCGGGCGCGCGCTGGACCCGGCCGAGATCGTCTACCACCCGCAGCTGTCGGCCTTTCAGCTGGCGGCCGCGCGCATGGGTTGGTCCATGGCCGACGTCGAGACGCTGACCGTCCACGGCCGCCCGGTCGAGCAGATGATCGCCTTCATCCAGCCCGACATCCGCCTGCTGATCCTGACCACCGGCTCGGACACCCCCGCGCGCATCGCCCGCTTCCTGACCGAGCGGGGCTATGGGCGCAGCCGCATGACGGTCTTCGCCGCCATGGGCGGCAAGGACGAGGCGCGCTTCGACGGGCTGGCCGAAAGCTGGTCGCACGAGGTGCCGGCCTTCAACACGCTGGCGGTCGAATGCGTGGCCGCGCCCGATGCCGCGCTGCTGCCGCGCGCGCCGGGTCTGCCCGACGACGCCTTCCGCCATGACGGGACCATGACCAAGCGCGAGGTGCGCGCCGCCACGCTGGGCAAGCTGATGCCCATGCGCGGGGCGCTGCTTTGGGATGTGGGCTGCGGCTGCGGCTCGGTCGCCATCGAGTGGATGCGCGCCGCCGCCTACGCCCGCGCCATCGGCATCGAGCCGCGCGCCGACCGCCGCGCCATGGCGGCCGAGAACGCGCTGGCGCTGGGCGCGCCGCGCCTCGAGCTGATCGAGGGCGAGGCCCCGGCCGCGCTCGAGGGGCTGCCGGCGCCCGACGCCATCTTCATCGGCGGAGGGCTGAGCGAGCAGGTCTTCGAGGCCTGCTGGCGCGCGCTGCGTCCGCTGGGGCGGCTGGTGGCCAACGCGGTGACGCTGGAAAGCGAGGCGGTCCTGCTGGGGCTGCATGCGCGCATGGGGGGCGATCTGGCCCGCATCTCGGTCGAGCGGGTCGAGCCGGTGGGGCGGCTCAAGGGCTGGCGGCCGCTGATGCCGGTGGTGCAGTGGAGCCTGATCAAGCGATGAGCGCGACCGGAACGCTTCACGGCGTCGGGGTCGGGCCGGGCGATCCCGAGCTTCTGACCCTGCGCGCGGCGCGGCTGATCGGCGCGGCCGACGTCGTCGCCTATCTGGCCCCGGCCGGCGGCGACAGCTTCGCGCGCGCCATCGCCCGCGCGCATATCCGCCCCGACGCCGAAGAGCTGCGCATCGAGGTCCCCATGGCCGTCGAGCGCCACCCCGCCCAGGGCGTCTACGACGCGGCGGCCGCGCGCATCGCCCGCCGCCTCGATGCGGGGCGCGACGTGGTGATGCTGTGCGAGGGCGATCCGTTCTTCTACGGCTCGTTCATGTATGTGCATGCGCGTCTGGCGCCCCATCACCGGGTGCAGGTGACGCCGGGGGTCAGCAGCCTGGGCGCCTGCGCCGCCGCGCTGGGCCGGCCGCTGACGGCGCGCAACGACGTGCTGACCGTCATCCCCGGCCCCTTGCCCGACGACGAGATGCGCCGCCGCATCGAGGGCGCCGAGGCGGTCGCGATCATGAAGGTCGGGCGCCATTTCGCCCGCATCCGCGCGCTGCTGGGAAGCATGGGGCTGGCCGATCGCGCCGGCTATGTCGAGCGCGCCTCGCTGCCCGTCCAGCGCGCGGTTCCGCTGGCGCAGGCGCCCGAGCAGGCGCCGTATTTCTCGATGATCCTGATCTACAAGGGGAACGATCCTTGGCTGACCTGACCGCCGCCGGCCCCGACTCCCGCCCCGACTTCGGCCCCGAGGTCCGCCCCCGGGCCGATGCGCCCGGCGCGGTCCCGGCCGTCCTGTGCCTGACGGCCTCGGGGCTCGAGACCGCGCGCCGCGCCGCGCGCGCGCTGGGCGCCGATCTGCACGGACGCGCCGGGCGCGTCGACGAGGGCGCGCCCTTCGAGGACGCGGCCGCGCATCTGCGCGCGCTGTTCGCCGCGGGCCGGCCCATCGTGGCGGTGTGCGCCGCCGGGATCGTGATCCGCGCCCTGGCGCCGCTTCTGGGCGACAAGCGCGCCGAGCCGCCGGTGGTGGCGCTGGCCGAGGACGGCTCGGCGGCCGTGCCGCTGCTGGGCGGGCACCGGGGGGCGAACCGCATGGCGCGCGCGCTGGCCGCGGCGCTGGGCGGGGCGGCGGCGCTGACCACGGCGGGCGATCTGGCGCTGGGCGTGGCGCTGGACGAGCC
Organism: Oceanicella actignis; assembly: GCF_900111545.1. Taxonomy (NCBI): domain Bacteria; kingdom Pseudomonadati; phylum Pseudomonadota; class Alphaproteobacteria; order Rhodobacterales; family Paracoccaceae; genus Oceanicella; species Oceanicella actignis. Next base: position 21,221 of record NZ_FOHL01000006.1, on the reverse strand, counting down.
GCCCGAGGGTTGGGCGCTGGAGAACCCCGAGGACGCGAAGGCGGTGGCCGCGGCGCTGCTTTCGGGCGCCGCGCCGGCGATGACCGGCGAGGCGCCGTGGCTGGCCGAGGCGCTTGCGCGGGCGGGCAGGCCGCCCGCCTCCGGCGCGGCCGGAGCGGCGCCCGAGGCGCCGGCAAGCGCCGCTCCGGCCCCGACGGCGACGCTTGCGGCGGGCGGCGCCGGGCCGTTGCGCTATTGGCGGCGCGACATTGCGCTGGGGCTGGGCTGCGCGCGCGGCTGCGATCCGGCCGAGATGGCCGATCTGGCGCGGCGCACCCTGCGCGAGGCGGGGCTGTCGCCCTTGCAGGTGGCCTTCGCGGGCTCGCTGGACCTGAAGGCCGACGAGCCGGCGGTGATCGAGACCGCCCGCGCCCTTGGCGCGCCGCTGCGGCTGTTCTCGGCCGAGCAGCTTGAAGCCGAGGCGCCGCGGCTGGCCAACCCTTCGCCCACGGTGCTGGCCGAGGTGGGCTGCCATGGCGTGGCCGAGGGCGCGGCGCTGGCGCTGGCCGGTCCCGAGGGCGCGCTGATCGCGCCCAAGCGCAAGAGCGCCAACGCCACATGCGCCGCGGCGCGCATCGGTCCCGGCGCGGCGCCATGGGCGGCGGGGCGCGCGCGCGGGCGCGTGGCGCTGGTGGGCATCGGGCCGGGGCAGGCCGACTGGCGCACGCCCGAGGCCTCGCGCCTGATCGCCGAGGCGGACGAGCTGGTGGGCTACAGCCTGTATCTCGACCTGCTCGGGCCGCTTGCGGCGGGCAAGCCGCGCGCGGATTTCCCGCTGGGCGCCGAGGAGGACCGCTGCCGCTACGCGCTCGAGCGCGCGGGGCGGGGGCGCAACGTGGCCATCGTGTGCTCGGGCGATGCGGGGATCTACGCCATGGGCGCGCTGGTGTTCGAGCTGATGGACCGCGCGCCGGACAAGGGCGGCGTCGGCGACGCGGCGCGGCGGGTCGAGGTGATCTCGGCGCCGGGGGTCTCGGCGCTGCAGGCGGCGGCGGCGCGGGCGGGCGCGCCGCTGGGCCATGATTTCTGCGCCATCTCGCTCAGCGATCTGCTGACCCCGCGCGAGACGATCCTGCAACGCATCCGCGCGGCGGCCGAGGGCGATTTCGTCATCGCCTTCTACAACCCCGTCTCGCGCCGCCGGCGCGACCTGCTGGCCATCGCCCGCGACATGCTGCTCGAACGCCGCCCGCCCGACACGCCGGTGCTGCTGGCCTCGTCGCTGGGCCGGCCCGAAGAGCGCATCGCCTACCGGCGCCTCGACGCGCTGCGCGTCGAGGAGGTGGACATGCTGACGGTGGTGCTGGTGGGCTCGTCGCAATCGCGCCTGGCGATGCTGGGCGAGGGGCCGCGCATGTATACGCCGCGCGGCTACGCCAGGCGGATCGACGCGCGCGCGGGTGCGGAGCGCGAGGAAGGGAGCGCGGCATGAAGGTGTGGTTCATCGGCGCGGGTCCGGGCGACCCGGATCTGATCACGGTCAAGGGGCTGCGGCTGATCCGCGCCTGCCCGGTGTGCCTTTACGCCGGTTCGCTGGTGCCCGAGGCGGTGGTGGCCGAGGCGCCCGCCGGCGCGCGGGTCATCGACACGGCGCCGATGACGCTGGACCAGATCATGGCCGAGATCGAGGCCGCCCGCGACCGCGGCGAGGACGTGGCGCGGGTGCATTCGGGCGATCCGTCGCTTTACGGCGCCATCGCCGAGCAGATCCGCCGCCTGCGCGCGGCGGGCATCGACTACGAGATCGTGCCGGGCGTGCCCGCCTTCGCCGCCGCGGCGGCGGCGCTGGGGCGCGAGCTGACCGTGCCCGAGGTGGCGCAGACGGTGATCCTGACGCGCACGGCGATGAAGTCTTCGGCCATGCCCGAGGGCGAGGATCTGGAGACCATCGGCCGCACCGGCGCGACGCTGGCGATCCACCTGTCGATCCGCAACCTGCGCGAGATCGAGCGCAAGCTCATCCCGCTCTACGGCGCCGACTGCCCGGTCGTGGTCGCCTATCGGGTGGGATGGCCGGATCAGGCCTTCATCGAGGGCACGCTGGCCGACATTCGCGCGAAGGTGCGCGCGGCCAAGCTGACGCGCACGGCGCTGATCCTGGTGGGGCGGGCGCTGGACCCCGGCGCCTTCCGCGACAGCGCCCTTTACGACGGCGCCCATCCGCACGTCCTGCGCCCCCGCCGCAGCGCCTGAGCCTCGGGCCGCCGTTGCGGCCGGCCCCGCGCCGCGATCCGCGCGCCGGGGCGCAGGGCTGCGTCGCCGGTCGGCTAGGCTTGCGCGCGGGGGCATGAGATGACAAGATCGCCTGCTCGATCGAGCAGGTTCCGGCTAGGCTTGCGCGCGGGGGCATGAGGCTTGCCTGCCAGGGCTTGGCGTGGGGCGCTTGCGCGCCGGCCGCGGGGTTCGGGCGCCGCGCCTGGATCGAGGCGGGGGCGGACGCCATGGTGGGCGGCGCGGCGGTTCGCGCCCTGAAGGACGGGGCGCGGAATTGCGCCCTTGCGCCGGGCTCGCGCCGCCGCGCCTGCGCCCGCCCGCTCAGCCGGGAAGGCGCCCGGCGCAGGGGCGGCGCGGGGGCGTCACCACCAGCGCTCGGGGCGGGCGTCGAAGCCGGCGGCGCGCTCGATGGCGTAGGCGACGTTCATCATCGGCCCTTCCTCCCACGGGCGGCCGATGACCTGAAGGCCAAGGGGCAGCCCCTCGGCGCTCAGCCCCGCGGGGACCGACACGCCGGGCAGGCCGGCGAGGTTGACCGTGACGGTGAACACGTCGTTCAGATACATCTTCACCGGGTCCTGCTCGGCCATGGCGCCCAGCTCGAAGGCGGGCGACGGGGTGGTCGGCGTCAGGATCGCGTCCACGCCCTGTTCGAAGACCTGCTCGAAATCGCGCTTGATCAGCGTGCGCACCTTTTGCGCGCGCAGGTAGTAGGCGTCGTAATAGCCGGCGCTGAGCACATAGGCGCCGATCATCACGCGCCGGCGCACCTCGGGGCCGAAGCCCTCGGCGCGGGTCTTCTCGTACATCTCGGTCACGCCGTCGCCAGGCGCCAGCTTGGCGCGCCGCCCGTAGCGCACGCCGTCATAGCGCGCCAGGTTCGACGAGGCCTCGGCCGGCGCGATGACGTAATAGGCGGGCAGGGCGTATTTCGTGTGCGGCAGCGAGATGTCGACAAGCTCGGCGCCCGCGTCGCGCAGCATCTCGGCGCCGCGGGCCCACAGCGCCTCGATCTCGGGGGGCATGCCCTCCATGCGGTATTCGCGCGGCACGCCGATGCGCTTGCCGCGCAGATCGCCCGTCAGCGCCGCCTCGAAGTCGGGCACGGGCATGTCGGCCGAGGTCGAATCCCTGGGGTCGTGCCCGGACATGGCGCGCAGCATGATGGCCGCGTCGCGCACGGTGCGCGTCATCGGGCCGGCCTGGTCCAGCGACGAGGCGAAGGCCATGATCCCCCAGCGCGAGCAGCGCCCGTAGGTCGGCTTGACCCCCACGATGCCCGCAAAGGCGGCGGGCTGGCGGATCGAGCCGCCGGTGTCGGTGCCCGTGGCGCCCAGGCACAGCCCCGCCGCCACCGCCGCGGCCGAGCCGCCCGACGAGCCGCCCGGCGTCAGCCGCGCGTCCGAGCCCCGGGCGCGCCAGGGGTTGACCGCCGGGCCGTAGCACGAGGTCTCGTTGGACGAGCCCATGGCGAACTCGTCCATGTTCAGCTTGCAGGTCATCGCCGCGCCCGCGTCGCGAAGCTGGGCGGTGACGGTGCTCTCGTAAGGCGGGCGGAAGCCCTCGAGAATGCGCGACGCCGCCTGGCTGCGCACGCCCTCGGTGCAGAACAGGTCCTTGACCCCGATGGGGATGCCGCACATGTCGGGCGCGTCGCCCTCGGCCAGGCGCGCATCGGCGCGGCGGGCGGCCTCGCGCGCCTGCTCGGCGGTGATCTCGACGGCGGCGTTCAGCGGCGCGGCGGCCTCGATGGCGGCCAGGCTGGCCTCGACCAGCTCGGCGGCGCTGATCTTGCGCGCGCGCAGCAGGTCGCGCGCCTCGGCGATGGTCAGTCGGGTCAGGTCGGACATGGCGGGGCTCCGGTGGGGCGGCTGGCGGTGCGGTGCGGGGACGGGCGGCAGGGCGCGGCGCGCGGGCGCCGGCGGCTCACTCGACGACCTTGGGCACCGTGAAGAAGCCGTCGCGCGCGTCGGGCGCGTTGGCCAGGATCTTGTCGCGGATGCCGCCGTCGGTGACCTCGTCCTTGCGGCGCTTGAGGGCCATGGGCGTGACCGAGGTCATGGGCTCGACGCCCTCGACGTCCACCTCGGCAAGCTGCTCCATGAACTCCAGAATGCCCGAAAGCTCGCGCGCGAGCGTCTCGAGCTCGGTCTCCTCGACCCTGATGCGCGCAAGATGCGCGACGCGGCGGGCGGTGTCCTTGTCGATGGCCATCGGGCGGATCCTGTCAACTGCGTTCGGACGAGGCCGGGCGCGGGGCCGGCGGCGGGGCGCGGCGGTCAAGCCCGGCGCGATCCGGCCCGGTTCTAAGCGCCGGGCGGGCGGGGCGCAAGGGGCGCGGCGCAGGGATCGGGCGCAGGGATGGGTCGCAGGGACCGGGCGCGGAGACGGGGCGCGGGGGATGGCGCACGGGCGGGGCGCCTGGATGGCGCACGGGCGGGGGCGCCTGGATGGCGCATGGGCGGGGGCGCCCGGAGGCGCACGGGCGGGGGCGCCGGCGCGCGGCGGCGAAGGTCCTGCATGGCGCCCGGGCGCGGGGCCGCGCGGCCGGTTCGTGCGGCCAGCCCTTCCGCGCCCGGATGCGGCGCGAAGGGGCGAGGGGCTGGGCGGCCGCGGCTCAGCGCCCCGCCTCGGCCGCCCGGCGCGCGCCGCCGCCATGGCGGATGACCGCCAGGGTCAGCCAGCCCAGCGTGACGCCGTTCAGCACATGCCACATGAAATGCGTGCCGATGGGCAGGGCCTCGCACCAGGCCATGTCCATGGTCCGCAGCGTCAGCGAGACGGCGAAGATCCCCATGCCCGCCGCGATCGCCCCGCCCGCCGGATGCCCGCGCAGCGCCAGCCCTGCGGCCAGCGCCAGGATGACCAGCGCCACGGCCAGATAGCCGCTCGAGCCGTTCATCGGCCCGAGCGCCGCGGTCAGCGCCGTTCCCAGCGCGAAGATCGCCGCCAGCGCCCCCGCCGTCAGCGCGCCCGCGCCCCAGCGCGGCAGGCCGTAAAAGCGCACGCCGATGATGTAGAAGTAGCTGACGATCGCCAGCTGGATGGGAATCACGTCGGCCCACAGCGACCAGCCGTTGGCCAGCGTGTGGAACAGGAACGAGCCCACGCCGATGGTCGCCATCAGGCCGATCAGCAGCCCCGAGGCCCAGTCGGGCCCGCCCGCGCGCCGCGCCGCGCGCCAGCAGACCCAGGAGGCGATCAGGAAGGCGGCGTTGGTGAGGGCGTTGAGCGGCTCGCCCCAGAAGGCGGCGTCCACGCGCTCGCAATAATCGTCGATGTGCCGGTAGGGGTCGAATGCCATTCCGCTTCCTCGTTTCGCTCGCCCGCATCGATGCGGCCGCGTCGGGGGCCCGCCGCGCCCCTTGCGCGCGGGGTTTGCCAGCGGCCCGTTCGGGGGCGATGATAGCGGACCGAAGCGATACGGCAATCGCGGCAGGAGGAGCACTCATGAAGATCGCATGGCTTGGCCATTCCGGCTTCCGCATCGAGATCGCCGACCAGGTTCTGCTGGTCGATCCCTGGCTTCGCGGCAATCCGATGTTCGACGAGGCCCGATTCGACGAGGCGGTGGTGGGCGCCACGCACATCCTGATCAGCCATGGCCACGGCGACCACAGCGCGAACGCGGTCGAGATCTCGAAGGCCACGGGCGCGCCCATCGTGGGCATCTACGACCTGATGGAGCATTTCCGCGTCGCCGGCGGCGTGCCCACCATCGGCTTCAACAAGGGCGGCACGGTCGCGCTGGGCGAGACGGCGGTGACCATGGTCTCGGCGACGCATTCCTCGTCGGGGCCGGATCTGCCCTATTCGGGGACCGAGGCCGGCTTCATGATCGCCGGCGAGGGGCGCACGATCTACTTCTCGGGCGACACGGACGTGATGGCCGACATGGCGATCTTCCAGGATCTGCACCGGCCCGAGATCGGCATCCTGTGCTGCGGCGGCCATTTCACCATGGATCAGCGGCGGGCGGCCTATGCGGCGCGCACCTTCTTCGATTTCAAGACGGTCATCCCCTGCCACTACAAGACCTTCCCGCTGCTGGCGCAGGACGCCGAGGTGCTCAAGGCCGAGCTGCCGGGGGTTCAGGTGCTCGAGCCCGAGGTCATGGTTCCCTTCGAGCTCTGAGCGCGCGCCGCGACGGCCCGCAGAGGGGGCCGAGCGCGGGGCGCGCCGACATTCCCGCCCGCGGCGCGCGGCGGCGGCGCAGGATTCGCGCCCCGCGCGCGGGCCGCGGCGCGATGCGGCGGATGGGCGCGGGCGCCGGATCGGGCGCCGCGCGGGGGCCGCGGAGCGGGGCGGCGGCGGGCCTGCGCGGCGTAACGCGGGCGGGCCAGCCGGCGCGCAAGGCGCACCCCGCGCGGCGCCGCCGTGCGGCTCGCGCCCGGGCGGCCCGCGGCGATGCGGGCAGGGGCGGCGCTGGGGCGTCTTCAGCCGCGCCGGGCGGCGAAGAAGGCGCGCAGGAGGGCGGCCGAGGCGGCCTCGTCGATGCCGCCATAGACCTCGGGTCGGTGGTGCGACTGCGGGTGGTCGAAGATGCGCGGCCCCTGCTCGACTCCGCCCGATTTCGGGTCCGCGGCGCCGTAATACACGCGCGCCAGCCGCGCGGCGGCGATGGCGGCGGCGCAGAAGGGGCAGGGCTCGAGCGTGACGTAGATGTCGAGGCCCGGCAGCCGCTCGGATCCCAGCGCCGCGCAGGCGGCGCGGATGGCCAGGGTTTCGGCGTGGGCGGTGGGATCGCGCAGCTCGCGCGTGCGGTTGCCCGCGCGCGCTACGATCCGGCCGGCGCGCGGGTCCACGATGACGGCGCCGACGGGGGTTTCCCCGCGCGCGGCCGCGGCGCGCGCCTCGTCCAGCGCCAGCGCCATGTGGCTGCGAAAGGGGGGCTGGGGCGCGCGGGGCGGCGCGGATCGTGGCGCGCTCATGTCGTCGGGCCGGGGGTTCGCGCGCCGGCGCCCGGGGCGCGCGGCGGCGCCTCGCCCTGCGCCGCGCGCACGAAAAGCAGCCGCGCGCGCGGCGCGACCTCCTCGGGCCCCTCGGCGGGCAGCGCGCCCGCCGACGCGAAGCCAAGCTTGCGCAAGAGCCGCTCGGAGGGCGCGTTGTCGGCATGGATCACCGCCCACACGACCGGGGGGCGCAGCTCGTCCAGCGCGGCGCGCATGGCCTCTTCGGCCAGGCCGCGGCCCTGGGCGCGCGGCACGAAGGCGAAGCTGGCCTCGACGGCCTCGACGCCGCCGATCTCGCACATGTTGAAGCCGGCGACGCCGCGCGCGCGCCCGCCCTCGATCCACAGGCGCAGCCCCCAGCCCCGCCGGCGCCAGTGGCGCGCGTAATCGGCCGCGGCCTCGGCCGCCAGCGCCGCGTCCCAGGGGCGGCGCTCGGCGCTGACCAGAGGGCCCACGGCCGGATCGGCGAACAGCGCGCGCAGGAAGGGCGCATCGGATTCGGCCAGGGGGCGGCCGCTCATGCGCGCGGTGCGCAGCCAGCGCACGGGGGCGAGGGCTGGCGCGACGGGTGGCGCGACGGTGGGCGCGTCTGCGGGCGCGGCGGCGATGCGTGGGGCGGGTCCGTCCGGGCCGCGCGCGCCGGCCTCGCGCGGCGCCGCCGCGCCCGCCCGCGCGGCCTGCAGCGGGCCCGCCGAGGCTTCGCAACCGGCCGCGGGGCCCCGGTCGGGGCGCGTTCGGGGCCTTGCGTCGGGCCGGGGTGGCGGAGGCGTTGCGGTCATGCCTCAATCTTCGCCCTTGCGCGGCGATTGGCAAGGGCGCGCAGACGGCTCTTGGCGCCGCGGCGCGCGCGGCGTAGTGAGGGCCATGACCAGCGAAAAGAACGAAATGGAACGCATCGCGCGCCGCCTGTCGCGCGCGGGCGTCGCCTCGCGCCGCGAGGCCGAGCGCATGATCGCCGAGGGGCGCGTCAAGGTGAACGGCCGGCGCATCGACAGCCCGGCGCTCAATGTCGGCCCCGACGACAGGATCGAGGTGGACGGCCAGCCGGTGGCGGCGCCCGAGCGCCCGCGCCTGTGGCGCTATCACAAGCCCGCCGGGCTGGTGACCTCGGCGCGCGACGAAAAGGGCCGCCCGACGGTGTTCGACAGCCTGCCCGCCGAGCTGCCGCGGGTGATGTCGGTGGGCCGGCTCGACCTGAATTCCGAGGGGCTGCTGCTGCTGACCAACGACGGCGCGCTCAAGCGGCGGCTCGAGCTGCCCTCGACGGGCTGGCTGCGCAAGTATCGCGTGCGCGTCAAGGGCGCGCCGACGCCCGAGGCGCTGGCCCCGCTCGAGCGCGGCGTGACGGTGGATGGCGAGCGCTTCCAGCCCATGGTCGTGACCATCGACCGCCAGCAGGGCGCCAACGCCTGGCTGACCATCGGCATCCGCGAGGGCCGCAACCGCGAGATCCGCCGCGCGCTCGAATCGCTGGGCTTTCTGGTCAACCGGCTGATCCGCATCTCTTACGGGCCTTTCCAGCTGGGCGATCTTGCGCCCGGCGCCGTCGAGGAGATCCGCCCCAAGGTGCTGCGCGAGCAGCTGGGCATCGCCATCGATCCCTCGGACCGCGCCCCCGCGCCCCCGCGCCCCGAGGGCGAGGCCGGCCAGGCGTCGGCCCCGGCGGGCAAGGGCGCCCGGCGCGGCCGCGGCCTGCGCGGGCGCGAGGACGGCGCGCCGCAGGGCAAGGCCGCGCGCCCCGCTTCGCCCGCGCCCGCGGGCAAGCCCGGCCCGGCCCACAAGCCCCGCGCGCCCGAGGGCGCCAAGCCCCGCGCGCCCGAGGGCGGCGCGCCGGACGCCCACGGCCGCGGCGGACGCGGCGCGCCGACGGGCGCGGGGCGGCGCGGCCGCCGATGACGAGCGGCGCGCAATTCCCCGCTTCGCTCCGCCGGCGCCTGCGCGCGCCGGTTGCCGCCCGCGCCCGGCAAGGCTAGGTATGGCGCCTGCGCGACGATGACGGAGATCCACGCGATGAGACTGTGCAAGGACATGCCCGACGCCATCGGCGGCACGCCGCTGATCCGCCTGCGCAAGGCTTCCGAGCTGACGGGCTGCGAAATCCTGGGCAAGGCCGAGTTCATGAACCCCGGCCAGTCGGTGAAGGACCGCGCGGCGCTGTGGATCATCCGCGACGCGGTCGCGCGCGGCGTTCTGCGCCCCGGCGGCACGATCGTCGAGGGCACGGCGGGCAACACGGGAATCGGGCTTGCGCTGGTCGGGCGGGCCATGGGCTTTCGCACCGTGATCGTGATCCCCGAGACCCAGAGCCAGGAAAAGAAGGACATGCTGCGCCTGGCCGGCGCCCAGCTGGTCGAGGTGCCCGCCGTTCCCTATCGCAACCCCAACAACTACGTCCGCTATTCGGGCCGCCTGGCCGAGCGCCTGGCCCGGACCGAGCCCGGCGGCGCCTTCTGGGCCAACCAGTTCGACAACGTGGCCAACCGCCAGGCGCATATCGACTCGACCGCGCCCGAGATCTGGGAGCAGACCGGCGGCAAGGTCGATGGCTTCATCTGCGCCGTCGGCACCGGCGGCACGCTGGCGGGCGTCGCCGCGGGGCTGCGCGCGCGCAAGCCCGACGTCAAGATCGGCCTGGCCGACCCGGACGGCGCCGCGCTCTACAGCTGGTATACCAAGGGCGAAATGAAGGCCGAGGGCTCGTCCATCACCGAGGGCATCGGCCAGGGGCGCATCACCGCCAATCTCGAGGGGCTGGAGGTGGACATGGCCTACAACATCCCCGACTCCGAGGCGCTGCCCGTCATCTTCGACCTTCTGCGCGAAGAGGGCCTGTGCCTGGGCGGCTCGTCCGGCGTCAACGTGGCCGGCGCGATCCGCATGGCCAAGGAGATGGGGCCCGGCCACACCATCGTGACGGTGCTGTGCGACTACGGCACGCGCTACCAGTCCAAACTGTTCAACCCCGCCTTCCTGCGCGAAAAGGGACTTCCGACGCCCGACTGGCTCGAGGCGCCGGCGCCCGAGCTGCCGACGGTGTTCGAGGAGGTCTGACCGCGCGGCGGGAGCACGGAGAATTCCGCCATGAAGCTGAAGATCCTGCGCGCGCTGCTGGCCGGCGCTCTGCTGGCCGTCGCCGCGCTTGGCGCGCCGGCGACGGCGCGCGAGGCCGATCCCCAGCGCGCCGAGGCGCAGCAGGTCGCCGACTGGGAGGCCCTTGCCGCCCGCGCCGAGAAGCTGCTGCAAGACCCCGCCGTCACGACCCAGGAGCTGGAGGAGCTGCGCGCGCAGCTTGACGCGGCGCGGATTGCGGCGCGCGCTCTGGCGCAGAAGATCCGCGCCGACGCCGATCCGGTGCGCGCCCAGCTCGAAGCGCTTGGCCCGCCGCCCGCCGAGGGCGCGACCGAGGCCGAATCGGTCGCCGCCGAGCGCGCCGCGCTGAACGAGAAGCTGGCCCAGATAGACGGGCGCGCGCGCAAGGCCGAGCAGGCCGCCGCGCTGGCCGACGCGTTGATCGCGCGCATCGACGCCAGCGTGCGCGAGCGCTTCGCGCGCGAGCTGCTGACGCGCGGCCCCACGCCCCTGTCGCCCGAGGTCTGGCGCCCGGCCCTGGCCGAGACGGCCGAGTTCGGCGCGCGCGTGGCCGCCGAGGTCCGCCAGGCCTGGAGCGACCCGGTGCGCGCGCGTCAGCGCGAGGACCGCCTGCCGCTGCTGCTGGGGCTGGTCATCGCCGCGGCGGGCGCGGCGGCGGCGATGCGCGCGCGCGCCTCGTCCATGTTCCGCCGTATGCTCGAGGGCGCGGGCGGGGGGCGGCGCCTGCTGGTCGCGGTCTTCGCCGCGACGGTGCGCGTGCTGGCGCCGGCCGCGGCGGCGGCGGGGCTGGTGCTGATCCTGCGCCATGGCGGCTTGACGGGGGCGACGGGGCGGCTTCTGGCCGACGCGCTGGCGCCGGCGCTGATCGCGCTTCTGGGCGCGCGGGCGATCGGCCTGGCCTATTACGCGCCCTACGATCCCGAATTGCGGCTGTCCTCGGCCGACGACCGCGAGGCGCGCAGCGCCTTTCGCGCCACGATGCTGCTGGGGCTGGCGCTGTTCTGCGCGCAGCTTTTCCTGCGCGGCGGCCAGGCGCTGGGGCTGAGCCCGAACACGCTGGCGGTGTGGAACCTTGGCGTGACGGCGCTGGGCGCGACGGCGATGCTGGCCTTCGCGCGCCATGTGCGGCCCGATCCGGCCGCCCCCGCCGGCGCAGGCGGCGACGATCTGGCGGCCGAGGACGAGGCCGTCGCCGAGCAATCCCAGCTGGTGCGGCGCGCGCAGGCGCTGGGCGCGCTGGGGCTGCGGCTGTGCGCGCCGCTGAGCGTGCTGCTTGCGGCCGCGGGCTATTATGCGGCCTCGCGCTATCTGACCGAGCCGCCGATCCTGACGGTGGGGCTGATCGGGGCGGGGATCGTGCTGCAGCGCCTTGTGCGCGACGCGGTCGAGGCCCTGGTCGGCGGGGACGAGAACAGCGGCCTGCGCCTGATCCCGATCCTGGCGGGTTTCGCCATTCTGTGCGTCGAGCTGCCGCTGCTGGCGCTGGTCTGGGGCGCGCGGCCCTCGGATCTGAGCGAATGGTGGCGGATGCTGACCGGCGGCTTTGCGGTGGGCGACGTGCGCCTCTCGCCGCTCGACTTCCTCACCTTCGCCGTGGTGCTGGTGCTGGGCGTCAGCGCGACGCGGCTTGTGCAGGCGGTGCTGCGCGGCTCGGTGCTGCCCAACACGCGGCTCGACACGGGCGCGCGGGCGGCGGTGGTCTCGGGCGTGGGCTATCTGGGCTACACGGTGGCGGGGCTGGCGGCGATCACGGCCACGGGGCTCGACCTGTCGAACCTGGCCATCGTCGCCGGCGCGCTGTCGGTGGGCATCGGCTTCGGCCTTCAGAACATCGTGTCGAACTTCGTCTCGGGGGTGATCCTGCTGATCGAGCGCCCGGTCAAGACCGGCGACTGGATCGAGGTCGGCGGGCGCCAGGGCACGGTGCGCAAGATCGCCGTGCGCGCGACCGAGATCGAGACCTTCGACCGCGCCACGCTGATCGTGCCCAATTCCGAGCTCATCTCGAGCCAGGTGCTGAACATGACCCATGGCAACACGATCGGCCGGGTGATCGTGCCGGTCGGGGTGGCCTATGGCTCGGACGTGCGCAAGGTCGAGCGGATCCTGCTCGAGATCGCGCGCGCGCACCCCTTGACCATGGGCTATCCTGCGCCTTTCGTCGTGTTCCAGGGATTCGGCGACAGCGCCCTGAACTTCGAGATCCGCGCCTATCTGCGCGATGTGAACACGGTGGTGAGCGTGCGCAGCGAGATGAATTTCGAGATCGAGCGCCGCTTCCGCGAGGAGGGGATCGAGATCCCGTTCCCGCAGCGCGACCTCAACCTGCGCAACGTGGACGCGCTGCGCGCCCTGCTGGCCGAGCGCGGCGCGGCGGGCGACGGGGCGCCTTCGGGCGGCGGCGAGGGGGGCGCGGCATGAGCGCGCCCGCGCCGCTCTGGCGTCAGCGCCCCGAGCTGTTCGAGGCGCCGGCCCGCGTGCTGGCCTCGGGCCCCGAGGGCGTGGTCCTCGACGCTCCGATCTTCTATCCGCGCGGCGGCGGCCAGCCGGGCGATACGGGGGTCATCGAATGGGCGGGCGGCGCGGCGCGCGTGGCCGACACGCTCAAGGGCGCGGGGCGCGACGAAAGCCTTCTGATCCTCGAACCCGGCGCCCCCGTTCCCGCGCCGGGCGCCGAGGTGATGCAGCGCCTCGACGCCGAGCGGCGCCTGGGCCACATGCGGGTGCACACAGCGCTGCACCTGCTGTCGGTGGTCATTCCGCTGCCGGTGACCGGCGGGCAGATCGCCGCCGATCGCGGGCGGCTTGATTTCGACATGCCCGAGGCGCCCGAGGACAGGGACGCGCTCGAGGCGCGGCTGCGCGAGCTTGTGGCGCAGGATCACCCCGTGACCGAGACCTGGATCTCGGACGAAGAGCTCGCGGCCAATCCCGGCCTCGTCAAGACCATGAGCGTGCGGCCGCCCGTCGGCGCCGGGCGCGTGCGCCTGATCCGCATCGGCCCGGCCGAGGCGCCGATCGACCTTCAGCCCTGCGGCGGCACGCATGTGGCGCGCACCGGGCTGATCGGGGGCGTTCGTCTGGGCAAGATCGAGAAGAAGGGCCGCCGCAACAGGCGCGTCCATCTGCATCTGGAGCCGTGAGGGCGCGCGCGCCGAGCCCCTTGCCGGGCGCAGCCCGGCCCAGCGCCCGGCCCAGCGCGCGGGCCGCGCCGGGGCGCTGCGCCCTGGCCTCGTGCGCGGCGCTGCTCGCCGCCGCCTGCGCGCCGCAGCCGGGCTCAGGGCCTGTGCGGCCCGACCTGCGGCCCGGCGCGGCGGGGCTTGACGCGGCGGGCCTTGCGACGGCGCGCGATGGGGCGGCGGCGCCATCGCCGGCCGACGGGCGCGAGGGCGCCGCGCCGGCCTCGACGCCGCCCGAGGCGGTGCGCGAGTCGTCGCACCCCCCCGCCTCGGCCGCCCCCTTGGCCCCTGCCTCCCTGATCGAGGATCCCGCCGGCTTCGACGTCGAAGGGCTGACGCTGTGGGACGGCGCGCCCTCGCTCGGCGGCGTGTGGGCGGCGCATCCGGGCATCCGCGGTCCGCTGCGCGGGCGCATCCGCAATCTCGACGGCGGCGCCTTCGTGGACGGCGCGCTGTTGGGGCGCGAGGGATGGCTGGCGGGCCCCTCGATCCTGCTTTCGGCCGAGGCGGCGCGCGCGCTGGGGATCGAACCGGGGCAGGTGGCGCGCGTGCGCCTGACCGCGCTCGCGCCCGCCCCGTCGGGAGCGCGCGCCGGGGCGGCCGGCGAGGAGGGGGCGGCGGCGGGCGGGGGCGATGTCGCCAAGGCGCGCGCGCAGGCCCCTGGCGTGCCGCCTGGCGCCGAAGCGCGGCCGGGCGCCGAGGCGCACAAGGCGGCCGGCGCGCCGCGGGCCGAGGCGGGGCGCTCGGCCCTCGGAGCGTCGCCCGCCGCGCAGCCATCGACCGCCGGCGCCGGGACGGCGGGGGGCGATGCGGCCGCCGCGCCCGCGCTCGCCGGAGCCGCCCCTGCGCCGCCGGCCCCGGCAAGGCAAGAGGCGCCGGCGCCCGCCACGGCTGCGCAAGCAGGCGCCGCCCGCCCCATCGAGGCCGGAACGGGCGCGGGCGCCGCGGCCCCGCCTCGCCGGTCCCCCGCCGCTTCGCCCGTCCCGTCGCCCGCCCAGTCGCCCGCCCCGCCGCCCTCCTCGCCGCCCATCGCGTCGCCGGAGGCGGCTTCGGCCTCGCCCGGGGCCGTCTTGCGCGCCGACGCGCCCGGGGGCGTGGCGCCGCGCCGCGTCGCGCCGGCGTCCGGCGCCGAGACGGCGCGCGGCGCGCCGTCGTCCAAGGCTGGCGCCGCCGCGCCGCAGGGCGCGCAGGCGGACGTGCCGCCGGATCTGGCCGAGGCGCCGGAACGGCCTTATGTTCAGGTGGCCAGCTTCCGCAACCCGGCGAACGCCGAGGCTGCCGCGCGCCGCTTCGCCGCCCAGGGGCTGCCGGTGCGCGTCGGCGCGCCCGAGGGCGGCTGGGTGCGTCTGCTGCTCGGCCCCTTCGCCCGGGAGGGCGCTGCGCGCGACGCCCTGGACCTTGCCCGCGCCGCGGGCTTTCCCGACGCCATGCGCGTGCGCCGATGACCGGCGCCGCCGCACGAGAAGGACAGCGCAATGCCTGACGCCACGCCGCGCTCCGCCGCCTCCCGCCCGCCGCGCCCCAGCCTGCGTTCCAGCCTGCGTTCCAGCCTGCGCCCCATCTTGCGCGCAACCCTGTCCGCGGCCCTGTTCGCCGCGCTGGCGCTTGGCTCCGCCGCGCCCTCGCGCGCGCTCGACACCGCCGCGCGGGCCGCGCTGGTGATCGATGCGGGCACGGGGGCCGAGCTTCTGGCGCGCGACCCCGACGTTCCGATCCCGCCCGCCTCGATGTCCAAGCTGATGACCGTCTACATGGTCTTCGAGGCGCTGGCCGAGGGCCGCCTGTCCATGGAGGATCGCTTCCGCGTTTCGGCGCGGGCGGCGGCCATGGGCGGCTCGAAGATGTTCGCGCGCGAGGGCGACGCGATCCGCGTGGCCGACCTTCTGCGCGGCGTCATCGTCCAGTCGGGCAACGACGCCTGCGTCGTGCTGGCCGAGGGCCTGGCCGGTTCGGAGGAGGCCTTCGCCGCGCGCATGAACGAGCGCGCCCGGCAGCTGGGCCTGCGCGGATCGCATTTCGCCAACGCCACCGGATGGCCCGATCCGGGCCAGCGCATGACCCCGCGCGATCTGGTGACCCTGGCGCAGCGGCTGATCGAGGATTTCCCCCAATACTACCCCATCTTCGCCGAGACCGAGTTCACCTGGGAAGGCATCCGCCAGCGCAACCGCAACCCGCTGCTCTTCGCCGATGTCGGCGCCGACGGGCTCAAGACCGGCCACACCGAAGAGGCCGGCTACGGCCTGGTCGGGTCGGCCCGGCGCGGCGACCGGCGCGTGATCCTGATGATCGGCGGGCTGCCCGACGCCAAGGCCCGCGCGCTCGAGGCCGAGCGCCTGGTCAAATGGGCGTTCCGCGAGTTCGTGAACCGCAAGCTCTACGCCGCCGGGCAGATCCTGGGCGAGGCCGAGGTGTGGCTGGGCGCGCGCCCCAGCGCGCCGCTGACGGTCGCGCGCGACGTGGTCGCCACCGTGCCCTGGGGCGCGCGCGACAAACTGCGCGCGCGCATCGTCTACGAAGGTCCGCTCGAGGCGCCGGTGGCCAGGGGGCAGGAGGTGGCGCGGCTGGTGATCGAGGCCCCCGACATGGCGCCCATCGAGGTCCCGGTGGTGGCGGCCGAAGCCGTGCCCGAGGGCGGCTTCCCCGAGCGCTTCAAGGCCGCCGCGCGCCTTGTCTTCGCCCGGGCCATGCGCGCGCTCAGCCAGGCGGCCGAGGATGTCGCCGGCGAGGGCGCGGAGGGCGCGCGGTGAGCGCGCGCGGCGTGTTCCTCAGCTTCGAGGGCGCCGACGGCGCCGGCAAGACGACCCAGCTGCGCCGCCTGGCCGCCCGCCTGCGCGCCCAGGGGCGCGAGGTGGTCGAGACGCGCGAGCCGGGCGGCGCGCCGGGCGCCGAAGAGATCCGCCGCCTGGTGCTCGAGGGCGACCCGGCCCGCTGGTCGGCGGTGACCGAGCTTCTGCTCTTCAACGCCGCGCGGCGCGATCATGTTGAGCGCACCATCGCGCCGGCGCTTGCGCGCGGGGCGGTGGTGCTGTGCGACCGCTTCGCCGATTCGAGCCGCGTCTATCAGGGCGTGGTGCGCGGCGCCGGCGCCGAGCTGGCCGATTCGCTGCATGCGCTGGCCATCGGGATCGAGCCCGATCTGACGCTGATCCTCGACATCGCGCCGCGCACGGGGCTGACGCGCGGCCTGGCCCGCGGCACGGCCGAGGAGCGCTTCGAGCGCTTCGGCCTGGCCTTTCAGGCGCGGGTGCGCGCCGCTTTCCGCGATCTGGCCGCCGCCAACCCCGCCCGCTGCCGCCTGATCGACGCCGAGGGCGACGAAGAGGCCGTGGCCGCGCGCGTCTGGGCCGCCGCGGCGCCGCTGTTCGAGGCGCGCGCATGAGGCGCCCGGCCGAGATCGAGCCCGAGGCCGCCCCGCCCGAGCCCGACCGGGTCGAGGGCGCCCCCCACCCGCGCGAGGCGGTCGCGCTGTTCGGGCAGGAGGCCGCCGAGCGCGCCTTTCTGGACGCCTGGCGCGGCGGGCGTCTGCACCACGCCTGGCTGCTCGAGGGGCCGCGCGGCGTCGGCAAGGCCACGCTGGCCTGGCGCATCGCGCGGGCGGTGCTGGCCTGGTCCGAAGGCGGCGCCGAGGGGCCGGCGCCCGACAGCCTGGCGCTCGATCCCGCGCATCCGGTCTTTCGCCGCGCCGCGGCGCTGGCCGAGCCGCGGCTGCGGCTCTTGCGCCGCGGCTGGGACCCGGCGCGCAAGCGCCTGCGCGCGCAGATCGTGGTCGAGGACGCCCGCGCCATGGCCGAGCTGTTCCGCCGCACCGCCGCCGATGGCGGCTGGCGGGCGGCGATCGTGGATTCGGCCGACGATCTGAACCCCAGCGCCGCCAACGCGCTGCTCAAGCTGATCGAGGAGCCGCCCGCGCGCAGCCTGTTCCTGCTGGTCAGCCACGCGCCGGCGGGGCTGTTGCCCACCATCCGCTCGCGCTGCCGCCGCCTGGCGCTGCGGCCGCTTGCGGCCGAGCCGCTGGCGCGCGCGATCGGGCTGGATCCGGCCTCGGACGAGGCGGCGACGCTGGCGGCGCTGGCGGCCGGCTCGGCGGGCGAGGCGCTGCGGCTGCGCGCGGCCGACGGACCGGCGCTGTTCCGGCGCCTGGCGCGGCTCCTGGCCGGCGCGCCTGGCATGGACCGGGTCGAGATGCAGCGCCTTGCGGCCGAGTGCGCCGGCCCCGCGGGCGAGGAACGCTTCGACGCCGCGCTGCGCCTTCTGGCGCTGCTGCTGGCGCGGCTGGCGCGCGGCGCGGCGCTGGGCGCGGCGCCCGAAGCGGCGACGCCCGAGGAAGAGGCCCTGCATCGGCGGCTGGGCGGCGGCGAGGCGCGCGCGCGCATCTGGGCCGAGGCGGCCATGACGGCGCCGGCGCGCGCGCGCGCGGCGCGCGCGGTCAATCTTGACCCGGCGCAGATCATGCTCGATACCTTGCTGGCGCTTGACGCCGCCGCCGCCCGCGCGGCGCGGCAGGCCTGACGCCGCAAGCCGGCGCCGCCGCGCATCGGGTCACGAACGCCGGAGCCGCCCATGCCTCCCGTCCTTGCGGACAGCCACTGCCACCTCGACTTTCCCGACTTCGCCGACGACCTGCCTCAGGTGATCGAGCGCGCGCAGGCCGCGGGGGTGACGCGGATGGTCAGCATCTGCACCCGTCTCGACCAGGAGCCGCGCGTGCGCGCCATCGCCGAGGCGCACGCCCCGGTCTTCTACGCCGTCGGGGTCCACCCGATGAATGTCGGCCGCTCGCCCGAGGCTACGGTCGAGGCGCTGGTCGCGCTGGCGCGCCACCCCAAGATGGTCGGCATCGGCGAGACGGGCATCGACCTGCACTATTCGGCCGACACGCGCGACGCCCAGATCGAAAGCCTGCGCGTGCATGCCGAGGCGGCGCGCCGCACCGGGCTGCCGCTGATCATCCACGCGCGCGACGCCGACGAGGACGTGGCGCGCGTGCTGCGCGAAGAGCGCGCCGCCGGCGCCTTCGGCTGCGTGATGCACTGCTTCTCGTCCGGCCGGGCGCTGGCCGAAGAGGCCCTGTCGCTGGGCTTCCACCTGTCCATGTCCGGCATCGCCGCCTTCAAGCGCAGCGACGCGCTGCGCGCCATCTTCCGCGACGCGCCGCTCGACCGCATCCTGGTCGAGACCGACGCGCCCTACCTGGCGCCGCCGCCGCATCGGGGCAAACGCAACGAGCCGGCCCATGTGGCGCTGACGGCGCAGGTGGGGGCCGAGCTGTTCGGCCTGTCGCTCGAGGCGTTCGCCGCCGCGACCACCGCCAATTTCGAGCGCCTCTTCGCCAAGGCCGCCGCCTGGGCGCCGCAGGAGGCCACGGCATGACCCTGCGCCTGCGCATCCTGGGGTGCGGTTCGTCGGGGGGCGTGCCGCGCCTTGGCGGGCTGTGGGGGGCGTGCGACCCGACCAACCCGCGCAACGAGCGGCTGCGCTGCTCGCTGCTGGTCGAGCGCGAGGGGCCGCAGGGCGTCACGCGGGTGCTGATCGACACCTCGCCCGACCTGCGCCGGCAGCTGCTGGATGCAGGGGTGGGGCTGCTGGACGCGGTGCTCTACACGCATGAGCACGCCGACCATGTCCACGGGCTCGACGATCTGCGCATGATCGTCTTCAACCGCCGCGCGCGCCTGCCGGTCTATGCTTCGCCCGAGACGCAGAACGCCCTGATCGGGCGCTTCGGCTACGCCTTCGTGCAGCCCGAGGGCTCGCCCTATCCGCCGATCCTCGACCTGCGCACCATCGAGGGGCCGTTCGTCATCGACGGCGCCGGCGGGCCGATTCCCTTCCGTCCCTTCGCCGTCGATCACGGCGCGATCGCGGCGCTGGGCTTTCGCATCGGGCCGGCGGTCTATCTGCCCGACGTGCACGAGATGACCGACGAGGCCTGGGCCGCGCTCGAGGGCGCCGACACCTGGATCGTGGACGCGCTGCGCTACAAGCCCCATCCCACCCACGCGCATCTGGACAAGACCCTGTCCTGGATCGCCCGCGCCGGCGTGCGGCGGGGGGTGCTGACCAACATGCACATCGACATGGACTATGACGAGGTCGCCGCGCGCACGCCCGACCATGTCGAGCCCGCCCATGACGGCATGACGCTGGTCTTTCCCGACGCCTTCCCGCCGGCCGACGCCGCGGCGGACGCCTGAGGGCGGCGATGCTGGACATCCTGCGCATCATCCTGCCGGTCTTCGTAGTGGTCGCCGGCGGCTACGGCGCCGCGCGCGCCAACTTCTTCCAGCCGGCGCATGTGGACGGGGTGCTGGCCTTCGCCATGCGCTTCGGCGTGCCGTGCCTGCTGTTCCTGGGCATGTATCGGCTGGACCTGCACGCGCAATACGACTGGCGGCTTCTGGTCAGCTTCTACGCCGGGGCGCTCTTGTGCTTCGCGCTGGGGGCGCTGGGGGCGTGGCGGCTGTTCGGCCGCCGCCCGGGCGAGAGCGTCGCGATCGGCTTCGCGGCGCTGTTCTCGAATTCGCTGCTGCTGGGGCTGCCGATCACCCAGCGCGCCTATGGCGCGGATGCGGTGGCGGGGAACTACGTGATCATCTCGATCCATGCGCCGCTATGCTATCTGGTGGGCATCCTGGCGATGGAGACCGTGCGCGCCGACGGGCGCGGCGTCGCGGCGACCCTGCGCGCCGTGGGGGGGACGATGTTCCGCAACGCGCTGACCATCGGCCTGGCGCTGGGGCTGGCGGCGAATGTGAGCGGCTTCGCCTTGCCCGAGCCGGCGCTGGCGGGGGTCGAGATGCTGGCGCGCGCGGCGCTTCCGGCGGCGCTGTTCGGGCTGGGCGGCGCGCTGACGCGCTATGCGATCCGCGGCGGGCTGGGCGAGGGGATCATGGTCTCGGTCCTGTCGCTGCTGGTGCATCCGGCCATCGCCCTTGTATTGTCGGGATGGGTGTTCGCGCTGCCGGTCGAGTTCGTGCGCTCGGCGGTGGTGACGGCGGCCATGGCGCCGGGGATCAACGCCTATGTCTTCGCGGCGATGTATCAGCGCGCGACGGCGGTGGCGGCCTCGACGGTGCTGATGGCGACGGCGGCTTCGGTGGCGACGGCGTCGTTCTGGCTGTTCGCGCTCGAGGCGGCGGGATTCTGAGCCGGCGCGTCAAGAATTCACATTCTTGACGTCGCATCGGTATGGAAATTTACAAAAAAATCGTTCAGGGTCAGAAAGTTGCGCAATTCTTTGCGAATTGTGCTATGACCTCGGGTCAACAGGGCCGGGCGCGCCGACGCCGCGCCCGCCCGCGGCGCTTCAGACCGCAGACCGGAGGAACCCTGATGAGCGAGACCACCGAACCCAGGACCTACCCGATTCCGCCCGAGATATCGTCGCGCGCGCATGTTGACGCGGCGGGCTACGAGCGGATGTATGCGCGCTCGATCTCGGATCCCGAGGGTTTCTGGGGCGAGCATGGCCGTCGGCTGGACTGGATCCGGCCGTATGCGAAGGTGAAGAACACGTCCTTCGCGTATCCCGACGTGTCGATCCGCTGGTTCGAGGACGGGACGCTGAACGTGTGCGCGAACTGCGTGGACCGTCACCTGAAGGAGCGGGCGGACCAGACGGCGATCATCTGGGAATCGGACGATCCGGGGGTGAGCGAACACATCACCTACGCCGAGCTTCACCGCCAGGTGTGCCGCTTTGCGAACGTTCTGCGGGCGATGGGGGTGTCGAAGGGCGACCGGG
>NZ_FOHL01000007.1:0-190204 GCF_900111545.1 Oceanicella actignis | reverse complement strand
ACCAAGTTCGAGGCCGAGGCCTACATCCTGACCAAGGAGGAGGGCGGCCGCCACACGCCGTTCTTCACCAACTACCGCCCGCAGTTCTACTTCCGCACCACGGACGTGACCGGGACGGTGAAGCTGCCCGAGGGCGTCGAGATGGTGATGCCCGGCGACAACCTGAAGTTCGAGGTCGAGCTGATCGCCCCCATCGCCATGGAGGAGCGCCTGCGCTTCGCCATCCGCGAGGGCGGCCGCACCGTCGGCGCCGGCGTCGTCTCGAAGATCATCGAGTAAGCGCGCAGTTCTGCTCTCGGCGGCCGGGGGCGCGCCCCCCGGCCGTCGCATTGAGTTTCCTGCGATCACAGAGGTAGAGCCATGCAAGGCCAGAACATCCGGATCCGCCTGAAGGCGTTCGACCACCGCGTCCTGGACGCCAGCGCCCAGGAGATCGTCTCGACGGCGAAGCGGACCGGCGCCACCGTGCGCGGACCGATTCCCCTGCCGAACAAGATCGAGAAGTTCACCGTTCTTCGCGGTCCGCACATCGACAAGAAGAGCCGTGAGCAGTTCGAGATCCGCACCCACAAGCGGCTGCTCGACATCGTGGACCCGACCCCGCAGACGGTGGACGCGCTGATGAAGCTCGACCTCGCCGCCGGCGTGGACGTCGAGATCAAGCTCTGAGGAGGGTGACATGCGCTCCGGAGTGATCGCGAAGAAGCTGGGCATGACCCGGCTGTTCAAGGAAGACGGCGCACAGATTCCCGTGACCGTCCTCCAGATGGAGAACGTTCAGGTGGTCGCGCAGCGCACCCCCGAGAAGGACGGCTACGCGGCCGTTCAGCTGGGCGCCGGCGCGGCCAAGCCCAAGAACGTGACCAAGCCCATGCGGGGCCATTTCGCCAAGGCGTCCGTCGCGCCCAAGCGCAAGCTGGCCGAGTTCCGCGTGAGCCCCGAGAACCTGATCGAGGTCGGCGCCGAGATCACGGCCGACCATTTCGTGCCCGGCCAGCATGTGGACGTGGCCGGCACCTCGATCGGCAAGGGCTTTGCGGGCGCGATGAAGCGGCACAACTTCGGCGGCCTTCGCGCGTCGCACGGCGTGTCGATCTCGCACCGCTCGCACGGCTCGACCGGTCAGTGCCAGGACCCGGGCCGCGTGTTCAAGGGCAAGAAGATGGCCGGCCACATGGGCGCCGCCCGCGTGACGGTGCAGAACCTCGAGGTCGTCAAGACCGACCCCGAGCGCGGCCTGATCATGGTCAAGGGCGCGGTGCCCGGATCGAAGGGCGGCTGGGTCACGATCAAGGATGCGGTCAAGAAGCGCCCGCCCGAGGGCCTGCCCCTTCCGGCCGCGATCCGCAAGTCCGAAGCCGCGGCCGAGGCGGCCGAAGCCCCCGCCGACGAGGGGAGTGCTGAGTGATGAAAGCTGAAGTCAAGAACCTCGACGCCGGCGCCGCCGGCGAGATCGAGCTGGCGGACGAGATCTTCGGGCTCGAGCCGCGCGCGGACATCCTGCACCGCGTGGTGCGCTGGCAGCTCGCCAAGCGCCAGGCCGGCACGCACAAGACCAAGACCCGCGGCGAGGTGTCCTACTCGACGAAGAAGATCTATCGTCAGAAGGGCACCGGCGGCGCGCGTCACGGCGACAAGGGCGTGGTGCAGTTCCGTCACGGCGGCACCGTGAAGGGGCCGGTGGTGCGCAGCCACGCGCATGACCTGCCCAAGAAGGTGCGCAAGCTGGGCCTGAAGCTGGCCCTGTCGGCCAAGGCGAAGGCGGGCGAGATCATCGTGATCGAGAACGCCGAGCTGGCCGAGGCCAAGACCAAGGCGCTGAAGGCGCGGGCCGACAAGCTCGGGCTGACCAAGGCGCTGGTGATCGACGGCGCGGAGGTGAACGAGAACTTCCTCCGCGCGTCCCGCAACATCGACGGCCTGAACGTGCTGCCGAGCCAGGGCGCGAACGTCTACGACATTCTGCGTCACGACCAGCTCGTGCTGACCAAGGCCGGCGTCGAAGCGCTGGAGGCGCGCCTGAAATGAGCGTCAAGCCCGAACTCTACGACGTGATCCGCCGCCCGATCATCACCGAGAAGTCCACCATGGCGTCCGAGCACAACGCGGTGGTCTTCGAGGTGGCGATCGACGCCAACAAGCCGCAGATCAAGGAAGCGGTCGAAGCCCTGTTCAACGTGAAGGTCAAGGCGGTGAACACCGTCGTGTCCAAGGGCAAGGTCAAGCGCTTCCGCGGCAAGGTCGGCAAGCGCAAGGACACGAAGAAGGCCTACGTCACCCTCCAAGAGGGCAACGCGATCGACGTGGCCACTGGACTCTGAGGGTCCGGCGTCTTAAGAGACGCGCTCACATGATCCGGTGCGGGGCCTTCGGGCCTCGCATCGTCATTTCGCGGACCTCCGGGGCCGCTTAACCGAGGGTTCGAGAGAGCCCCCACAGCAACGGAAGACAGCAAGATGGCGTTGAAGTCATACAACCCCACGACGCCGGGCCAGCGCGGGCTGGTTCTGATCGACCGTTCGGAGCTGTTCAAGGGTCGTCCGGTCAAGAAGCTCACCCAGGGCTTGACCAAGTCGGGCGGCCGCAACAACACCGGACGCATCACGGCGCGCCGCATCGGCGGCGGCGCCAAGCGGCTCTATCGAATCGTCGATTTCAAGCGGCGCAAGTTCGACGTGCCCGCCACGGTCGAGCGCATCGAATACGACCCCAACCGCACGGCCTTCATCGCCCTGATCCGCTATGAGGACGGCGAGCTGGCCTACATCCTGGCGCCGCAGCGCCTGGCGGTGGGCGACAAGGTGATCGCGGGCAAGAAGGTCGACGTGAAGCCGGGCAACGCCATGCCCTTCACCGGCATGCCGATCGGCACCATCGTTCACAACATCGAGCTCAAGCCCGGCAAGGGCGGCCAGATCGCGCGCGCCGCGGGCGCCTACGCCCAGTTCGTGGGCCGCGACGGCGGCTACGCCCAGATCCGCCTGAGCTCGGGCGAGCTGCGCATGGTCCGGCAGGAGTGCATGGCCACGGTGGGCGCGGTCTCGAACCCCGACCACTCGAACCAGAACCTGGGCAAGGCCGGCCGCACGCGCCATCTGGGCAAGCGCCCCTCGGTGCGCGGCGTGGCCATGAACCCGATCGATCACCCCCATGGCGGCGGCGAGGGCCGCACCTCGGGCGGCCGCACCCCGGTCACCCCGTGGGGCAAGGACACCAAGGGGCGGCGCACCCGCTCCAACAAGGCCACCGACAAGTTCATCATCCGCTCGCGCCACCAGCGCAAGGGCCGGAAGTAAGGAGCCACTGAATGCCTCGTTCAGTTTGGAAGGGCCCGTTCGTCGACTCCTACGTCCTGAAGAAGGCGGAGAAGGCGCGCGAGTCGGGTCGCAACGAAGTCATCAAGATCTGGTCGCGCCGTTCGACCATCCTGCCCCAGTTCGTCGGGCTGACCTTCGGCGTCTACAACGGTCACAAGCACATCCCCGTGTCGGTGACCGAAGACATGATCGGCATGAAGTTCGGCGAGTTCTCGCCGACCCGCACCTATTACGGCCATGCGGCCGACAAGAAAGCGAAGCGGAGGTAATCGATGGGCCAGTCCGCCAATCCCCGCCGCTGCGCGGAAAACGAGGCGATCGCCGTCAGCCGCATGCTGCGCGTGTCGCCCCAGAAGCTCAACCTGCTGGCGCAGCAGATCCGGCGCAAGCCGGTCGGCAAGGCGCTTGCCGAGCTGCAGTTCTCGAAGAAGCGCATCGCCAAGGACGTGCAGAAGGCGCTCAAGTCCGCGATCGCGAACGCCGAGAACAACCATGGGCTTGACGTCGATTCCCTGATCGTCGCCGAGGCCTGGGTGGGCAAGAACCTGGTGATGAAGCGCGGGCGTCCGCGCGCGCGCGGCCGTTTCGGCCGGATCTTCAAGCCGTTCAGCCAGATCACCGTCAAGGTCCGTCAGGTCGAGGAAGACTCGTAATGGGCAACAAGGTCAATCCGATCGGTCTGCGCCTGCAGATCAACCGCACCTGGGACAGCCGGTGGTTCGCGAACACCAAGGACTACGGCGCGCTGCTCCATGAGGACATCCGCATCCGCAACTACATTCGCAAGAAGTGCGCGAATGCGGGTATCAGCCGCGTCGTGATCGAGCGCCCGCACCGCAAGTGCCGCGTGACGATCCACAGCGCCCGCCCCGGCGTGATCATCGGCAAGAAGGGCGCCGACATCGAGAAGCTTCGCCAGGAAGTGGCCAAGCTGACCAACTCGGAGCTGCACCTGAACATCGTCGAGGTGCGCAAGCCCGAGATCGACGCCCAGCTGGTGGGCGAGAACATCGCCCAGCAGCTCGAGCGCCGCGTCGCCTTCCGCCGCGCCATCAAGCGCGCGGTGCAGAACGCCATGCGCATGGGCGCGCTCGGCATCCGCATCAACGCCTCGGGGCGTCTGGGCGGCGCCGAGATCGCGCGCACCGAGTGGTATCGCGAGGGCCGCGTGCCCCTGCACACCCTGCGCGCGGACATCGACTACGCGCATGTCGAGGCCAAGACCGCCTATGGCGTGATCGGCATCAAGGTCTGGATCTTCAAGGGCGAGATCCTCGAGCACGACCCGTCCGCCCGCGACCGCCGTCAGGCCGAGCTGCAGGAGGGCGGCCGTCCCGGCGGTCGTCCCGGCGGCCCGCGCCGCTGAGCCCGCTTGAAGGAGTGATCAGATGCTTTCCCCGAAGCGCACCAAATTCCGCAAGCAGCACAAGGGCCGGATTCACGGCGAGGCCAAGGGCGGCTTCGAGCTGAACTTCGGTCACTATGGGCTGAAGGCGGTCGAGCCCGAGCGCATCACCGCCCGGCAGATCGAGGCGGCCCGCCGCGCCATGACGCGTCACATGAAGCGTCAGGGCCGCGTGTGGATCCGCATCTTCCCGGACGTGCCGGTGACGCAGAAGCCGACCGAGGTCCGCATGGGCAAGGGCAAGGGTTCGGTCGAATACTGGGCGGCCAAGGTCAAGCCCGGCCGCATCATGTTCGAGATCGACGGCGTGTCCGAGCCCGTCGCCCGCGAGGCGCTGCGCCTGGCGGCGATGAAGCTGCCCATCAAGTGCCGCTTCGTCCAGCGCGAAGACTGGTGAGATCGCCCCGCGCGATCCCCGGCAAGGCCCCGCTTCGGCGGGGCCTTCGCCTTTCGCGCGGCCCGGCCCGGCGCAGGGGTTGCCAAGCGGGCCGCCGGGGGGTATACGGCCCCCTCATCCATGTCCTCCACCGGAATCAGGGTGACTGTCGCGGCCGCGCGCAGGCTCTCCGGTGAGTGTTGTGAGAAGGAAGACCGGCATGAAAGCCCAGGAATTGCGGGACAAGACTCCCGACGAGCTGCGCGCGCAGCTCGAGGCCCTGAAGAAGGAGGCCTTCAACCTCCGCTTCCAGGCCGCCACCGGCCAGCTGGAAAGCACCGCGCGCGTGGGGCAGGTCCGCAAGGACATCGCCCGTGTGAAGACCATTCTGAACGAGAAGGCCGCCGCCGCGGCTCAGGAGGCGTAAGATGCCCAAACGCATCCTTCAGGGCACCGTGGTGAGCGACAAGAACGAGCAGACCGTCACGGTCCTGGTCGAGCGCCGCTTCAAGCATCCGCTGATGCAGAAGACCGTGCGCAAGTCGAAGAAATACCGGGCCCACGACCCGGAGAACCGCTTCAAGGTGGGGGACGTCGTCCGCATCCGCGAATGCGCGCCCATCTCGAAAACCAAGCGCTGGGAAGTCGTCGTCAGCGAAGCCTGACGCCGTCTGACCGGCACAGTCGAAACCGCGGGGCGCGTCCCCGCAGGTCGGGAGCAACACCATGATCCAGATGCAGACCAATCTGGACGTCGCCGACAACTCCGGCGCGCGTCGGGTGCAGTGCATCAAGGTCCTCGGCGGCGCGAAGCGCAAATACGCGTCGGTCGGGGACGTCATCGTGGTCTCCGTCAAGGAGGCCATCCCCCGCGGCCGCGTGAAGAAGGGCGACGTGCGCAAGGCCGTCGTCGTGCGCACCGCGAAGGAGGTCCGTCGTCCCGACGGCACCGCGATCCGTTTCGACGGCAACGCGGCGGTGATCCTCAACAACAACCTCGAGCCGATCGGCACCCGCATCTTCGGCCCGGTCGTGCGCGAGCTGCGCGCGAAGAACTTCATGAAGATCATCTCGCTCGCGCCGGAGGTGCTGTGATGGCCGCGAAGCTGAAGAAGGGCGACAAGGTCGTCGTGCTGGCCGGCCGCGACAAGGGCAAGCAGGGCGAGATCCTGAAGGTCATGCCCAAGGAGGGCCGCGCCATCGTCGACGGCGTGAACGTCGTCATCCGCCACACCCGTCCGAGCCAGGCCAGCCAGGGCGGCCGCATTCCGCAGCCGGCGCCCATTCACCTGTCGAACCTCGCGCTCGTCGATCCGAAGGAAGGCGTCCCCACCCGGGTCGGCTTCAAGATGGTGGACGGCAAGAAGGTCCGTTTCGCCAAGAAGTCGGGGGAGGTCATCGATGCTTGACGCTGTTGGCTACGAGCCGCGCCTGAAGACGCTGTACAAGGAGAAGATCCGTGCGGCGCTGAAGGAAGAGTTCGGCTACAAGAACGACATGATGATCCCGCGCCTCGAGAAGATCGTCCTGAACATGGGCGTCGGCGAGGCGGTGTCGGATTCGAAGAAGATCAAGGCCGCCCATGACGACCTCATGGCGATCGCCGGCCAGAAGCCCGTGATCACCAAGGCCAAGAAGTCGATCGCCGGCTTCAAGGTCCGCGAGGGCATGCCGCTGGGCGTCAAGGTCACCCTTCGCGGCGACCGCATGTACGAGTTCCTCGATCGGCTGATCACCATCGCGCTGCCCCGCGTCCGCGACTTCCGCGGCGTGAAGGGCGATGCGTTCGACGGGCGCGGCAACTACGCCATGGGCCTGAAGGAGCACATCGTCTTCCCCGAGATCGACTACGACAAGATCGATCAGACCTGGGGCATGGACATCGTGATGTGCACCACCGCGCGCACCGACGCGGAAGCCAAGGCGCTGTTGAAGCATTTCAACATGCCCTTCTCGAAGTGATCGCGCAGGAGATAGACCATGGCTAAAGTGAGCATGATCGAGCGCGAGAAGAAGCGCCAGCGTCTGGTCGCGAAGTTCGCCGCGAAGCGCGAGGCGCTGAAGGCGATCGCCAACGACCAGTCGCTTCCGATGGAAGAGCGCTTCAAGGCGCGCCTGAAGCTGGCCAAGCTGCCGCGCAACTCGTCGCCGACGCGCCTGCGCAACCGCTGCGAGGTCACGGGCCGTCCGCGCGCCTACTACCGCAAGCTGAAGATGTCCCGCATCGCGCTGCGCGATTTCGCCTCGAAGGGCGAGATCCCCGGCATGGTGAAGTCGAGCTGGTGAGGAGATAGCAGATGTCTGTGAACGATCCTCTCGGCGATATGCTGACCCGCATCCGCAACGCGCAGATGCGCGGCAAGTCCACCGTCCGCACGCCGGCCTCGAAGGTCCGCGGCTGGGTTCTGGACGTTCTCAAGGCCGAGGGATACATCCGCGGCTACGAGAAGGTGCAGAACGAGCGCGGCCTGCCCGAGTTCGAGATCTCGCTCAAGTACCATGACGGCGCGCCCGTGATCCGCGAGATCAAGCGCGTGTCCAAGCCCGGCCGCCGGGTCTACATGGGCGTGAAGGAGATCCCGCAGGTCCGTCAGGGCCTGGGCGTCGCCATCGTCTCCACGCCGAAGGGCATCATGTCCGACGCGCAGGCCCGCACCGACAATGTCGGCGGCGAGGTTCTGTGCACCGTGTTCTGAGGAGGCCGCGATGTCCCGCATCGGCAAGAAACCTGTCGAACTGCCCTCGGGCGTGACCGCCCACGTGTCGGGTCAGACCATCGAGGTCAAGGGCCCCAAGGGCGTGCGCAGCTTCACCGCCACCGACGACGTGAGCCTCGTCGTCGAGGACAACGTGGTGAAGGTGGTTCCGCGTTCGAACTCCAAGCGCGCGCGCCAGCAGTGGGGCATGTCCCGCACCCAGGTGCAGAACTGCGTCACCGGCGTGACCGAGGGCTTCAAGAAGCAGCTCGAGATCCAGGGCGTCGGCTACCGCGCCCAGGTTCAGGGCAAGGTTCTGAAGCTGTCGCTCGGCTACTCGCACGACGTGGATTTCCCGATCCCGGAAGGCGTGCAGATCGTCTGCGCCAAGCCCACCGAGATCGAGGTGTCCGGCATCGACCAGCAGCTGGTCGGCCAGGTCGCCGCGAACATCCGCGAGTGGCGCCGCCCCGAGCCCTACAAGGGCAAGGGCATCCGCTACAAGGGCGAGTACATCTTCCGCAAGGAAGGCAAGAAGAAGTAAGGACGACAGCCATGGCGAACAGCAAGAGAACCTTGTTCCAGAAGCGCCGTCTGCGCGTCCGGAACCATCTGAAGAAGCATGCGGGCGGCAAGCCGCGCCTGTCGGTGCACCGCTCGCTCAAGAACATCTCGGTGCAGGTCATCGACGACGTTCAGGGCCGCACCCTGGCGGCCGCCTCGACGCTCGAGAAGGCGCTTGGCCTGGTCGGGCGCAACAACGTCGAGGCCGCGGCGAAGATCGGCGCGGTGATCGCCGAGCGCGCCAAGGCCGCCGGCATCGAGGAGGTCGTTTTCGACCGCGGCGGATACCTCTATCACGGGAAGGTCAAGGCGCTTGCCGACGCCGCCCGTGAAGGCGGTCTGAAGTTCTAAGGAGGCGAGCATGGCAAGGGAAGACAACCGCCGGGATCGTCGTCGCGACCGCGACGAAGAGCCGGAATTCGCCGATCGCCTCGTCGCGATCAACCGCGTGTCCAAGACCGTGAAGGGCGGCAAGCGCTTCGGCTTCGCCGCGCTGGTGGTCGTGGGCGATCAGAAGGGCCGCGTCGGCTTCGGCAAGGGCAAGGCCCGCGAGGTGCCCGAGGCGATCCGCAAGGCCACCGAGCAGGCCAAGCGGCAGATGATCCGCGTCCCCCTGCGCGAGGGCCGCACCCTGCATCACGACATGGAAGGGCGTCATGGCGCCGGCAAGGTGGTGATGCGCACCGCGCCCCAGGGCACCGGCATCATCGCCGGCGGTCCGATGCGCGCGGTGTTCGAGATGCTGGGCGTGCAGGACGTGGTGGCCAAGTCGATCGGGTCGCAGAACCCCTACAACATGATCCGCGCCACCATCGACGCCCTGACCAGCGAGCAGTCGCCGCGTCAGGTCGCCGCGCGCCGGGGCAAGAAGGTCGCCGACATCCTGCCCAAGCGCGACGAGGCTCCGGCTTCGGCCGAAGCCCAAGCCTGAGGAGCTGACCAATGGCCAAGACCATCGTCGTCAAGCAGATCGGCTCGCCGATCCGCCGCCCCGCGGTCCAGCGCCAGATCCTGATCGGGCTGGGCCTCAACAAGATGCACAAGACGCGCGAGCTGGAGGACACTCCGGCGATCCGCGGCATGGTCGCCAAGATCCCGCATCTGGTTGAAATCGTCGAAGAGCGCGGCTAAGCGTTCGTTGCCTTCCGGCGCCCGCGGGCGCCGGAAGCGATTCAGGATCGAGGTCGAGGGTCCGGCGCGATGACGCCGCGGCGGACGTCCGACAAGAAGGAGACAGCGTCATGAAGCTTCACGAACTGCGCGACAATCCCGGCGCCGCCCGCAAGGCCAAGCGCGTGGGCCGCGGCCCGGGCTCGGGCAAGGGCAAGACCGCCGGCCGCGGCATCAAGGGTCAGAAGTCCCGCTCGGGCGTGGCCATCAACGGGTTCGAAGGCGGCCAGATGCCGATCTACCGCCGCCTGCCCAAGCGCGGCTTCAACAACCCGTTCCGCAAGGAATTCGCCGTCATCAACCTGGACGGCCTGCAGAAATTCATCGACGCGGGCAAGCTGGACGCCGCGGCGCTCATCGACGAGGACGCGCTGGTCGCCTCGGGGCTGGTGCGCCGCAAGCTGGACGGCGTGCGTCTGCTGGCGCGCGGCGAGCTCAAGCAGGCGGTGAAGCTGAAGATCGCCGGCGCCTCGAAGGCCGCCGTCGCCGCGGTCGAGAAGGCCGGCGGCGCGATCGAGCTGACCGCGCCGGCCAAGGCCGCCGCCGAGCCGGCCGCCGAGTGACGCGGGCGGGCGCGTGCGGCCCCGTTCCGCGCGCCCTGCCGTCAGGTTTGCGCCGCCGCGGTCCGCAAGGTCGCGGCGGCGTTTTTCGCGAATGAAGGCTATGGAGGCCTGAACACATGGCGTCTGCTGCGGAGCAAATGGCGGCCAACCTGAGCTGGAGCACCTTCGGCAAGGCCAAGGATCTGCAGAACCGCATCTGGTTCACGCTCGGGCTGCTGATCATCTATCGGCTGGGCACCTACATTCCCATGCCCGGCATCGACCCGGTGGAGCTGAGCCGCTTCATCGAGCAGACGAGCTCGGGCATTCTGGGCGTGTTCAACATGTTCGCCGGCGGCGCGGTCAGCCGGATGGCGATCTTCGCCCTGGGCATCATGCCCTACATCTCGGCGTCGATCATCATGCAGCTGCTGACCTCGATGGTCCCCGAGCTGGAGAAGCTCAAGAAAGAGGGCGAGTCGGGCCGGCGCAAGATCAACCAGTATACCCGCTACGGCACGGTCGTTCTGGCCACGGTGCAGGCTTACGGCATCGCCGTGGGCATGGAGGCGCAGGGCCTGGCGACCGATCCGGGCTGGTTCTTCCGCGCCACGGCGGTCATCACCCTGGTCGGCGGAACCATGTTCCTGATGTGGCTGGGCGAGCAGATCACCGCACGCGGCATCGGCAACGGCATCTCGCTCATCATCTATGTCGGCATCGTCGCCGAGCTGCCCGCGGCCCTGGCGCAGTTCTTCGAGCTGGGCCGCACCGGGCAGCTGAGCGTGGCGGCCATGCTGGCGGTGCTGATCGGCGCGGTGGCGGTGATCGCCGGCGTGGTGTTCGTCGAGCGCGCCCAGCGCCGGATCCTGGTGCAGTATCCGCGGCGGCAGGTGGGCATGAAGATGTTCGGCGGCGAGAACTCGTTCCTGCCGCTCAAGGTCAACACCGCGGGCGTGATCCCGCCCATCTTCGCCTCGTCGCTGCTGCTGATGCCGGCCACGATCGCCAGCTTCTCGGCCGATGGCGGCGCGGGCGGCATCATGAGCTACGTCGCCGCCTATATGGGCCGCGGCCAGCCGCTCTATCTGATCACGTTCGTGGCGCTGATCGTGTTCTTCGCCTTCTTCTACACCGCCGTGGTCTTCAACCCCGACGAGGTGGCCGAGAACCTCAAGCGCAACGGCGGCTACGTGCCCGGCATCCGTCCGGGCAAGAAGACGGCCGAGTATCTGGACTACGTCCTGAACCGCCTGACGGTGATCGGCGCGGGCTACCTTGCGCTGATTTGTCTCTTGCCCGAATTTCTCATTTCGGAACTCGGCGTGCCCTTCTACTTTGGCGGCACGTCGCTGCTGATCGTCGTCTCGGTGACCATGGACACGGTCACCCAGGTGCAAAGCCACCTGCTGGCGCATCAGTATGAGGGGCTGATCGAAAGATCGAAGCTTCGCGGCAAGGGCAAGAAGGGCAAGGCCGGAGCGAGGAAGCGCTGATGAACATCATACTTCTTGGTCCGCCGGGCGCCGGCAAGGGCACCCAGGCGCGGATCCTGATCGAGGAGCGGGGCATGGTCCAGCTCTCCACCGGGGACATGCTGCGCGCGGCGCAGGCCTCGGGGTCCGAGCTGGGGCGCAAGGTCAAGGACATCATGGCCCGCGGCGATCTGGTCACGGACGAGATCGTGATCGGCCTGATCGCCGAGCAGCTCGAATCGGGCGCCGCCGAGAAGGGGGTGATCTTCGACGGCTTCCCGCGCACGCTGCCCCAGGCCGACGCGCTGGGCGAGCTGCTGGAAGCCAAGGGGCTGAAGCTGGACCGGGTGATCGAGATGCGCGTCGACGACGACGAGCTCATCGCCCGCGTCACCGGCCGCTTCACCTGCGGCGCCTGCGGCGAGGTCTATCACGACGTGACCAAGCGTCCGAAGGTCGAGGGCGTGTGCGACAAGTGCGGCGCGAAGGACAGCTTCGTGCGGCGCGCGGACGACAACGAAGAATCCATGCGCAAGCGGCTGTTCAACTACTACCGCGACACTTCGCCCCTGATCGGCTACTACTACGCCAAGGGGCTGCTGCGCACGGTCAACGGCCTGGGCGCGATCGAGGAGGTCGCCGCCGAGATCCGCAAGGCGCTCGACGAATGAGGCCGCCCGGCGGCGCCCGGATCAAGGGTCCGGGCGCCGCCGACGCACGGCCCACACGCGGTTGACTCGCGGTTGACTCGGGGCCGGGCGCTTCTATACTGCGCGCTCTCCAAGGCAGGAGAGTCGCCCTCCATTTCACCTCGAGGCGCGATTGCGGGATGACGGCCCTTCGGGGCGAACACGCAACCGGCTGAGTGACGCTCGGTCGGTTTTGGTTTTGAGAAATCACCGCCCCCGGAAGCGGGGGCGCCCGACACGACGGAGCTGAAACTTGGCGCGCATCGCTGGCGTTAACATCCCGACGAACAAGAGGGTGCATGTCGCCCTCACCTACATCCACGGCATCGGAGACACCTCGGCCAAGAAGATCTGCGAGGCGGTCGGCATCGACGAATCCCGCCGCGTGAACGAGCTGTCCGACGCCGAAGTCCTCGCGATTCGCGAGCACATCGACGCCAACTACACGGTCGAGGGCGACCTGCGCCGCGAGGTGTCGATGAACATCAAGCGGCTCATGGATCTGGGCTGCTATCGCGGCCTGCGCCATCGCCGCGGTCTGCCGGTGCGCGGGCAGCGCACGCACACCAACGCGCGCACCCGCAAGGGCCCGGCCAAGCCGATCGCCGGCAAGAAGAAGTAAGGAGGCGGACAGATGGCTCGCGAAAAGCAGCGCCTGAAGCGCAAGGAGCGGAAGAACATCTCGTCGGGCGTGGTCCACGTGAATTCCTCCTTCAACAACACCAAGATCCTGATCTCGGACGCGCAGGGCAACGCGATCGCCTGGTCGTCGGCCGGCGCGATGGGCTTCAAGGGCTCGCGCAAGTCCACGCCCTATGCGGCGCAGGTCGCCGCCGAGGACGCCGCCAAGAAGGCGCAGGAGCATGGCATGCGCACCGTCGAGGTGCAGGTTCAGGGCCCCGGCTCGGGCCGCGAAAGCGCCCTGCGCGCGCTTCAGGCGGTGGGTCTGGTCGTGACCTCGATCCGCGACGTCACGCCGATCCCGCACAACGGGTGCCGGCCGCCCAAGCGCCGCCGCGTCTGACGCGCCGCGACAAGCATGATGGGCCCGCTCTGGACCGGAGCGGGCCGGTCTGCGTTCTGACGGACGCGCGAACAAAACGAATTCCTCGGGGCGTCCGGAACGGCGGGATCCCGTCCGGGCAGGAATGGAGGACCAAAGCATGATCCACAAGAACTGGCAGGAGCTCATCCGGCCGAACGGGCTCGAGATCAAGCCCGGCGACGATCCGGCGCGCCAGGCGGTCGCCATCGCCGAGCCGCTCGAGCGCGGCTTCGGCCTGACGCTGGGCAATGCGCTGCGGCGAGTGCTGCTGTCGTCGCTGCAGGGCGCGGCGATCACCTCGATCCAGATCGACGGCGTGCTGCACGAGTTCTCGTCGGTCCCCGGCGTGCGCGAGGACGTGACCGACATCGTGCTCAACGTCAAGGGCGTGGCGGTGAAGATGGAGGTCGAGGGCCCCAAGCGCATCAGCCTGCGCGCCGAGGGGCCGGGCGTGGTGACCGCGGGTCAGTTCGAGGTGACCAACGGCATCACCATCCTCAACCCCGACCACGTCATCTGCCATCTTGACGAGGGCGCCAAGTTCCACATGGAAGTCACCGTCAACACCGGCAAGGGCTACGTCTCGGCCGACAAGGCCAAGGTCGAGGACGCGCCGATCGGCCTCATCCCGGTCGATGCGCTCTACTCGCCGGTGCGCCGCGTGTCCTACAAGGTCGAGCCGACCCGCGAGGGGCAGGTGCTCGACTACGACAAGCTGACCCTGACGGTCGAGACCGACGGCTCGGTCGCGCCCGAGGACGCCATCGCCTATGCGGCGCGGATCCTGCAGGACCAGCTGCAGGTCTTCGTCAACTTCGAGGAGCCCGAGGTCTCGGGCCGCCACGAGGAGCAGGACGAGCTGGAGTTCAACCCGCTGCTGCTCAAGAAGGTCGACGAGCTCGAACTGTCGGTGCGTTCGGCCAACTGCCTGAAGAACGACAACATCGTCTACATCGGCGACCTGATCCAGAAGACCGAGGCCGAGATGCTGCGCACGCCGAATTTCGGCCGCAAGTCGCTCAACGAGATCAAGGAGGTGCTGTCCTCGATGGGGCTGCACCTCGGGATGGACATTCCCGACTGGCCGCCCGAGAACATCGAAGAGCTGGCGCGCAAATACGAAGACCAGTTCTGACCGCCTTCCGGCCGCGCCAGGCGCGGCCGGGCCCCGGGCCCCGCGCCCCAAGGAGGCCTCCGACAGACGAGGCCGGACAAAGCATAACCCTGAAGGAGACACGACATGCGGCACGGCAACGGCTACCGCAAGCTCAACCGGACTCATGAGCACCGCAAGGCGATGTTCGCCAACATGGCGACCTCGCTCATCATCCACGAGCAGATCAAGACCACGCTGCCCAAGGCCAAGGAGCTGAAGCGGATCATCGACAAGATCATCACGCTGGGCAAGCGCGGCGACCTGCACGCCCGCCGTCAGGCTGCCGCGCAGCTGAAGTCGGAAGAGGCGGTGAAGAAGCTGTTCGACGTTCTCGGCCCCCGCTACGCCGAGCGCCCGGGCGGCTACTCGCGCGTGCTCAAGGCGGGCTTCCGCTATGGCGACATGGCCCCGATGGCGATCATCGAGCTGGTCGACCGCGATCCGGCGGCCAAGGGCGCGGCCGACAAGGCCCGCGTCGCCGCCGAAGAGGAAGCGGCCGAAGAGTGACGCCCGGCCCTTCGGGGCGGGAGCATCCGGCAGGGCGCGCGCCGCGGGGCGCGCGCCCTTTTTCGTGCGCCTTTCGCCCGCCTCCGGCGGGGTCTATATCTGGCGCAGGCCGCATCTGGGCCCATCCGGATGGGCGATGGCATGGCTGCGCCGCGCGCGGCGCTGCACGAAAGGAGGCCGGGCATGAACGACATGGCGCGAAACCTTCGGCGGGCCGGGGCGGCGCTGGCGTTTGCGGCGCTGGCGGCGGGGGTCTGGGCCGGCCCCGCGGCGGCCGAGCGCAAGGCGCCCGGCGACCGCGCGCAGATCCAGCTGAGCTTCGCGCCCGTGGTCCGGCGCGCGGCGCCGGCGGTGGTCAACATCTACGCCCGCAAGCTGGTCGAGCGGCGGCTCAGCCCCTTCGCGGGCGATCCGTTCTTCGAGCGCCTGTTCGGCGATCTGATGCCGCGGGGCCGGCGGGTCGAGAACTCGCTCGGCTCGGGGGTGATCCTGCGGCCGAACGGCCTGGTGGTGTCGAACCACCACGTCGTGGGCGGCGCCAGCGAGATTCGCGTGGTGCTGCAGGACGGGCGCGAATTCGACGCCGAGGTCATTCTGGACGACCAGCAAAGCGACCTTGCCGTGCTGCGCCTGGCGGGCGCGCGGGGGCTGCCGGCGCTCGAGCTGCGCGATTCCGACGCGCTCGAGGTCGGCGACCTGGTGCTGGCCATCGGCAATCCCTTCGGCGTCGGGCAGACCGTGACCAGCGGCATCGTCTCGGGGCTGGCGCGCTCGGCGCGCGACGGGCGCGGCTATTTCATCCAGACCGACGCGGCCATCAACCCGGGCAATTCGGGCGGCGCGCTGGTGGACATGTCGGGGCGGCTGGTGGGGATCAACACCATGATCCTGTCGCGCTCGGGCGGCTCGAACGGCATCGGCTTCGCCATCCCGGCCGAGCTGGTGCGCCAGGCCGTGATGCAGGCCGAGCAGGGGCGCAGCGCCCTCATGCGTCCCTGGAGCGGCATCGAGGTGCAGCCGCTGGACGAGACGCTGGCCGAGGCGCTGGGGCTCGACCGGCCGCGCGGGCTGCTGGTCGAGCGGGCGCACCCCCTGAGCCCCTTCGCCAAGGCCGGCCTGCGGCGCGGCGACGTGATCGTGCGCGTCGCGGGCGGGCAGGTCTCTTCTCCGGCCGAGCTCGAATTCCGCCTTGCCGCGCGCGGCGTCGGCGCGACGGCCGAGGTCGTCTGGCTGCGCGACGGCAAGCGGCGCAAGGCGCGGCTGCGCCTGATCGCCGCGCCCGAAGAGCCGCCGCGCGATCCGCACCGGCTGGGCGGCGACGGGCCGCTGGCCGGGCTCGAGGTCATCAACCTCAACCCCGCGGCGGCCGAGGAGATGGGCCTGCCCTCGACGCTCGAGGGCGTGGCGGTCGTGGGCGCGCCGCCGGGCGCGCTGGCGCTGGGCTTCCGGCCGGGCGACGTCATCCTGGCCGTGAATGGGCGCAAGGTCGCGACCACGCGCGAGCTCGAGCGCATCGCGCGCGAGCCCGCGCGCGGCTGGCGCATCGACATCCTGCGCGACGGGCGCGCGGGCGCGCTGGTCTTCCGGGGCTGAGCGCGCATGGCCGACCTGTTCGATCCCGACCCCGCAACGCCCGCCCAGCCGGCCGCGCCCGCCCAGGGCGCCGAGGCCGGCGGCGCGCCCAGGCCGCTGGCCGATCGTCTGCGGCCCGAGCGGCTAGAAGACGTGGTGGGGCAGGAGCACCTTCTGGGCCCCGAGGGCCCGCTGGCGGCGATGCTGGCGGGGGGCGCGCCGTCCTCGCTGATCCTGTGGGGGCCGCCGGGTGTGGGCAAGACGACCATTGCGCGGCTGCTGGCGCGGCGGGTGGACATGACCTTCGTGCAGGTCAGCGCGATCTTCGCCGGCGTGGCCGAGCTGCGCAAGGTCTTCGACGCGGCCCGCGCGCGACGGCTGAACGGGCGCGGGACGCTGCTGTTCGTGGACGAGATCCACCGCTTCAACAAGGCCCAGCAGGACAGCTTCCTTCCGCATATGGAGGACGGCTCGATCGTGCTGGTCGGCGCGACGACCGAGAATCCCTCTTTCGAGTTGAACCGCGCGCTCTTGTCGCGCGCGCAGGTGCTGACGCTGCGCCCTCTGGGCCCCGAGGCGCTCGAGGCGCTGCTGGCGCGGGCCGAGGCGGCGGCGGGACGCGCGCTGCCGCTCGACAAGGCCGGGCGCGCGGCGCTGATCGCGATGGCCGACGGCGACGGGCGCGCGCTTCTGAACATGGCCGAGCAGCTGTTCGCGCTGGGCGTTCGGCATGTGGGCGCGGACGAGCTTTCGCGCCGCCTGTCGCGCCGCGCGCCGCTCTACGACAAGTCGGGCGACGGGCATTACGACCTGATCTCGGCGCTGCACAAGTCGGTGCGCGCCTCGGACCCGGACGCGGCGCTTTACTGGCTGGCGCGGATGCTGTCGGCCGGCGAGGATCCGCGCTACGTCGCGCGCCGCGTCACCCGCATGGCGGTCGAGGATATCGGCCTGGCCGATCCCTCGGCGGTGCAGCAATGCCTTGCGGCTTGGGAAAGCTACGAGCGGCTGGGCTCGCCCGAGGGCGAGCTGGCCCTGGCGCAGGCGGTGCTGCACCTGGCCCTGGCGCCCAAGTCCAACGCCGCCTACGTCGCGTGGAAGGCGGCGCTGGCCGCCGCGCGCGAAACCGGCTCGATCCCGCCGCCCAAGGCGCTGGTCAACGCGCCCACGCGGCTGATGAAGGAGCTGGGCCACGGCGAGGGCTATGTTTACGACCACGACGCCGAGGACGGCTTTTCGGGGCAGAACTGCTTTCCCGACGGCATGGAGCGGCGACGCTTCTACGTCCCCGTGGAGCGCGGCTTCGAGCGCGAGCTGGCCCGCCGCGCGGCCTGGTTCGAAAAGCGCCGCCGCCAGCGCGCCGCCGAGCGCGACGAGGAATGAACCCCTTCGTTAACCGTCATTCGGCGGGCATTTTCACGATCGGTTCACGCGGGTGACGGAAAGTCGCCCCGATTGGGGTGACGAGCCGATGTCCGACCAGACCGAGGCGCACGCCGGCGACGGCGCGGCGCAGATCCAGCGCATCCGAAGGCTGGCCTTCGCCGTGGCATGGGCGGCGGGGTTCGAGGATGGCGTGGCCCTGCGGCAGGTGGCGGTCTGGTCGCGGCGCAATCTGGCGCGGGGGGTGACGGGCATGCTGCTGCCCACCGCCGACGGCGCGCTGCAGATGGTCGAAGGCCCCGAGGAGGAGGTTATCGCCGTTCTTTCCGCCACGGCGATCGACCCGCGCGTGGCCTCGATCACCGTCATCTTTCGCGAATGGGATCAGGCGCGCATGGCCCCCGGCGCCGGGCTGGACGTGCGCATGCCCGATCGCGAGGTGACGCTGTTCCACCCCGCCGAGGGCGGCCTGCCGCCGCGCCCGCGCCTCGACGCCAAGGTGCGCGCGGCCGAGCTGCTGGCCGAGGCGCTGGCGCGTGGGCCGCAACTTGGGCCGCTTCCGCTCCGACTCGCTTGACCTTCGCGCGCGGGGGCGTCAACTAGCGCCATGACCTACGCATCCGTCGCCGCGGGGGGCGCGCTTGGCGCGCTGCTCCGCTTTCTCGTGGTCCGCTGGAGCGGGCGGGCCTTCGGCATGGACTTTCCCTGGGGGACCGCGATCGTCAACGTCGCGGGCAGCGTGCTGATGGGCGTGCTGGCCGTCGCGCTGATGGAGCGCGCCCCCGGCGCCTGGCAACGCTTCGCCCCCTTCGCGATGACGGGCGTGCTGGGCGGCTTCACCACCTTCTCGGCCTTCTCGCTCGACGCCGCCTTCCTGATCGAGCGCGGGCGCTTCGGCGCGGCGGCGGCCTACATGGCCGGATCGGTCGGGCTGGCGCTGCTGGGGCTGGTGCTGGGCATGGCGGGCGCGCGCGCGCTTCTGGGCGCGGCGTCATGAGCGGCGTCCAGCACCTGACCGTCGCTCCCGACGAGGCCGACCAGCGGCTCGACCGCTGGCTGCGGCGGCGCTTTCCCCATCTTGGCCAGGGCCGCATCGAGAAGATGCTGCGCAAGGGCGAGCTGCGGGTGGATGGCGGGCGGGCCAAGGCCTCGACGCGGCTCGAGGCGGGGCAGGTGGTGCGCGTGCCGCCGCTGCCCGAGCCCGACCCGCAGGCCGCCGCGCCGCGCCGCGCCGACCCGCGCCCGGTTTCGGCCGAGGATGCGCGCATGATCCAGGCGCGCGTGATCTATCGCGACGAGCATGTCCTGGCCATCGACAAGCCGGCGGGTCTGCCCGTGCAGGGCGGCTCGGGCCAGAGCCGGCACCTCGACGCGCTGTCCGAGGCGCTGCGCTTCGGCGCGGACGAGCCGCCGCGCCTGGTCCACCGCCTGGACAAGGACACCTCGGGCGTGCTGCTCATGGCGCGCACCGCCCGCGCCGCGCGCGCCCTGGCCAAGGGGTTCCACGGCCGCCGCACGCGCAAGATCTACTGGGCCGCCGTGGCCGGCGTGCCAAGCCCGCGCGCCGGCACGATCAGCTACGGGCTGGTCAAGGCCGGCGGCCGCGGCCCCGGCGGCGAGGGCGAGAAGATGCGCTGCATCCACCCCGACCAGGTCGCCGGCACGCCTGGCGCGAAGCCCGCCGTGACCGATTTCGCCGTCATCGAGGCCGCCGGGCGCCGCGCCGCCTGGGTCGCGCTGGCGCCGGTGACCGGGCGCACCCATCAGCTGCGCGCGCACATGGCCCAGATCGGCCATCCCATCGTGGGCGACGGCAAGTATGGCGGCTCGGGCCAGACCAACGAGGGCGACGGCTGGGGCGCGCAGCTGGGCGGCGCGGTCAGCCGCAAGCTGCACCTTCACGCGCGCAGCCTGACCTTCCGCCACCCGGCGCAAGAGCGCCTCATCACCCTGACCGCGCCCTTGCCCGAGCACATGGCCCGCACCTGGGAGCTGTTCGGCTGGCGCCCCGAAGACGCCCCCGCCGACCCGTTCGAGGAGCTGGGCTGAGCGCTTGCGGGCGGCGGCGCGCGCAGCTATCCATTTCATTCGCAAACCTGACGGAGTTCGCCGTGACAGCCCCCCTGCGACTGGCCGTGTTCGACGTGGACGGCACGTTGATGGACAGTCAGGAATTCATCATCGAGGCCATGCGCCGCGGCTTCGCCGCAGCCGGCCTGGCCGCGCCCGAGGATTCGCGCATCCTGTCCATCGTCGGCCTGTCGCTGGTCGAGGCCGTGAGCGCGCTGGCGCCCGATCTGCCCCCGGCCGAGGCCGAGCGCGTGGCCGCGCTTTACAAGCGCAGCTTCATCGACCTGCGCGCCGAAAAGGGGGGCGAGGCCTCGGCCCCGCTTTACCCCGGCGCGCGCGAGGCGCTCGAGCGGCTGGCCGCACGCGACGAGGTGTTCCTGGGCGTGGCCACCGGCAAGGCGCGGCGCGGGCTCGATCACGCGCTGCGGGCTCATGGGCTTGGGCATTTCTTCCACACCACCCACACCGCGGACGAGCACCCCTCCAAGCCGCATCCTGACATGCTGCTCGGCGCCATGCGCCGCACCGGCGTCGCCGCCGAGGCGGCGGTGATGATCGGCGACACCACCTTCGACGTGGCCATGGCGCGCGCCGCCGGCATGTCGGCGATCGGCGTCGCCTGGGGCTATCACGACGCCGAAAGCCTGCGCCAGGCGGGCGCGGCGGCGGTGATCGACCGTTTCGAGGATCTGGACGACGCGCTTCACGCGCTGTGGCAAGCCCGGGGAGCGACCGCATGAGCATGTTGCGCAAACGGTTCTGGAAAGAGGCCCGCGCCGTGCGCCGCCCCGAGGGCTGGGCGGTCGAGCTGGACGGGCGGCCCGTGCGCACGCCCGGCGGCGCGCTTCTGGCCGCGCCGACCGCGGCGCTGGGCCGGGCCATCGCCGCCGAATGGGACGCTCAGGGCGAAGAGCTGCGTCCCGGGACCATGCCGCTGACCCGCTCGGCCAACAGCGCCATCGACCGCGTCGCCGCCCATCGCGAAGAGACGGCGCGCATGATCGCCGAATTCGGCGGGTCCGACCTGCTGTGCTACCGGGCCGAGCACCCGCGCGAGCTGGTCGCGCGCCAGGCCGCGGGCTGGGATCCGCTGCTTGAATGGGCGCGCGCGCGCTACGGCGCGCCGCTGGTCCTGGGGCAGGGCGTGATGCATGTGGCCCAGCCGCCGGCCTCTCTGGCTGCGCTTCGGGCGGCGGTGGCGGCGCTCGATCCGTTCCGCATGGTGGCGATGCACGAGCTGACGACCATCACCGGCTCGCTGATCCTGGCGCTGGCGGTGCTCGAGGGGCGGCTGAGCGCCGACGAGGCCTGGGCGCTTTCGCGCA
This sequence comes from Oceanicella actignis, assembly GCF_900111545.1. NCBI lineage: Bacteria > Pseudomonadati > Pseudomonadota > Alphaproteobacteria > Rhodobacterales > Paracoccaceae > Oceanicella > Oceanicella actignis. The sequence goes on along the minus strand of NZ_FOHL01000007.1, from coordinate 168,912 downwards.
TCGACGAAGAGCATCAGGCCGAGCTGTGGGGCCGCGACGCCGAGGCCGAGGCCGCCGCCGCCCGGCGCAAGTCCGATCTGGACGCCGCCGCGCGCCTGCTGGCGCTGATGGACGACACGAAAGAGGAAGAGCCGCAATGACCGACGCGCCCGACATCCCCAGCCGCGAGACGATCGCCTCGATGTCGGGGCTCGAGTTCATGCGCGCCATTCTCGACGGGCGCCTTCCGCCGGCCCCGATCGCGCAGGTTCTGGGCTATGCGCTGCACGAGGTCGAAGAGGGCCGCGTGGTCTTTCGCGGCAAGGCGCCGGCGCAGGCCTACAACCCCATCGGCTCGGTGCATGGCGGCTGGTTCGGCACGCTGCTCGACAGCTGCATGGCCTGCGCGGTGCAGACCCTGCTGCCCGCCGGGCGCGGCTACACCACGCTGGAATACAAGATCAACATCGTGCGCCCGGTCTTCGCCGACACCGGGCCGATCCTGGCGGTGGGCGAGGCGCAGCATGTGGGCCGGCGCTCGGGCGTGGCGGTGGGGCGCATGATCGGCGAGCAGGACGGCAAGCTTTACGCCACCGGCTCGACCACCTGTCTGGTCTTCGATTTCTGAACGGGGGATGCGATGAAGCTGCTGCGATGGGGCCCGCGCGGGGCCGAGAAGCCGGGTCTTCTGGACGCCGAGGGCCAGGTGCGCGACCTGTCGGCCCATGTCTCGGACCTGGCGGGCGACGCGGTGTCGCTGCGCGCGCTCGACCGGCTGCGCGCGCTGCGGCCCGAGGATCTGCCCGTGGTCGAGGCCGAGCGCCTTGGCGCGTGCCTTGCATGGGTTCCGAACTTTCACTGCGTGGGGCTCAACTATGCCCGCCACGCCGCCGAGGCGGGCGCCCAGCCGCCGGCCGAGCCGGTGCTGTTCTCGAAGGCGACCACGGCGCTGGCCGGACCGTTCGACCCGATCGTGATCCCCAAGGGCAGCGTCAAGACCGACTGGGAGGTCGAGCTGGGCGTGGTGATCGGCGCCGAGGTCGAGCATGTCTCCGAGGCCGAGGCGCTGTCCTGCGTGGCGGGGTATTGCGTGGTCAACGACCTGTCCGAGCGCGCCTGGCAGCTCGAGGGCACGGGGCAGTGGAGCAAGGGCAAGTCCGCTCCCGGCTTCGGCCCGATCGGCCCCTGGCTGGTGACGGCGGACGAGGTTCCCGACCCGCAGGACCTGCCCCTGTGGCTGGATCTGAACGGCGAGACGCAGCAGCTTTCGAGCACCGCCGACATGATCTTCTCGGTGGCCGAGATCATCAGCTACATGAGCCGCCACATGCGTCTGCGCCCGGGCGACATCATCGCCACCGGCACGCCCGAGGGCGTGGGCATGGGCCAGACGCCGCAGCGTTTCCTGCGCCCGGGCGACGTGCTGGAGCTGGGCGTGACCGGGCTGGGCGATCAGCGCCAGACGGCGCTGGCCTGGCCGGGCTGAGCGGGGGCGGGGGATGGCGGCGCTGCGCCTGACGATCCGCGGGCGGGTGCAGGGCGTGGGCTACCGCGCCTGGGCCGCCGGGCGCGGGCGGGCGCTGGGGCTGCGCGGCTGGGTGCGCAATCTGCCCGACGGCGCGGTCGAGGCCGTGGCCGCCGGCGACCCCGAAGCGCTGCGCGCCTTCGCCGAGGCGTGCCGCGCGGGCCCGCCGGCCGCGCGCGTCGATTCAGTCGCGTCCGAGGAGGCGGACGAATCGCTGGCGGGAGACGCGCCCTTCCACGCCCGCTTCTGAGATTCGCACATGATTCGCCGCCCGTGCGGCGGCCCTTCCGGCTGCGCGCCGGGGCTGCGGCGCGGGCGTGAACATCGCCCTTCGGTTGTTCCGCGCCGCATCGGCGGGCGCCCCCGGCGGGGCGGCGAAATGCCCGCGCCGGGCCGCCGCCCAATGGCTTGGCGGCATGAAGCGTCAGCATTCATGACCCAATACGCCGCCGCGCTTGCGACGCGCCGCTCGGCGCCCGGGCGGATGGCGCCTTCAGGCGAGGTTCAGCTTGCCGGGCGCTCATAATGTTTCCTGCGAAACCATCGGCGGCGCCATATCCTTAAGGCGCGCGCCGCAGGGCCTGAGCCCGGCCGCGCAAAGATGGCGGGAATGGGGCGAATGCGCGGCGGCGGCAAGGAAGGAAGGTCGCCTTTGCTTACCTTCGCCCCGCGCCCGGCTCCGCAGGCTTGCGGGCCTGCGCGGGCGGGGCGCACTTGACGGGCGTTGAAGGGCCTGTTCATTGTCCGTGATGGGCCAAGGGAGGTCCTGGCCGATCTACGGTCCGGAGGCGCCGCGCGGCGCCTGCCCCCAAACGAACTCCGCGGACCCCAAGCCGCGGTCGACAGAGAGGTGTCACATGAAACATTCGCTGATTCTCGGCGCGGTCGCAGCCATCGGCCTTGCCGCCGGCGCGGCCTCGGCCAACACGCTCGAGGACGTCAAGGCCAAGGGCCATCTGCAGTGCGGCGTCGCCACCGGCGTTCCCGGCTTCGCCTTCACCGACGCCGACGGCGAGTGGCAGGGCTTCGACGTCGCGGTCTGCCGCGCCGTGGCCGCCGCGATCTTCGGCGATCCGAAGGCGGTCAAGTTCACCCCGACCACCGGCAAGACCCGCTTCACCGCGCTCGCCTCGGGCGAGGTGGACATGCTGGCGCGCAACACCACCTGGACCTTCTCGCGCGACACGGATCTGGGCTTCGACTTCGTGGGCGTGAACTACTACGACGGCCAGGGCTTCATGGTCCGCAAGGATCTGGGCGTGACCTCGGCCAAGGAGCTTGACGGCGCCACGGTCTGCATCCAGACCGGCACCACCACCGAGCTCAACCTGGCGGACTTCTTCCGCGTCAACGGCATGAGCTACGAGCCGGTGCCGATCGAGACCAACGCCGAGGCGCGTCAGAAGTATCTGGCCGGCGCCTGCGACGTCTACACCACCGACGCCTCGGGCCTGGCGGCCACGCGCTCGACCTTCGAGGATCCGAAGGCGCATGTGATCCTGCCCGAGATCATCTCGAAAGAGCCCCTCGGCCCGCTGGTGCGCCATGGCGACAACGAGTGGGGCGACCTGGTGCGCTGGACGCTCAACGCGCTGATCATCGCCGAGGAGAAGGGCATCACCGCCGCCAACGTCGAAGAGATGGCGAAGGGCACCAACGATCCCGAGATCAACCGCCTGCTGGGCGCCGAGGGCGAGTATGGCAAGATGATCGGTCTGGGCAAGGACTGGGCCGTGAACGCCATCAAGGCCGGCGGCAACTATGGCGAGATCTTCGACCGCTACATCGGCGAGGACACCCCGGTGGGCCTGGCGCGCGGCCTGAACGCGCAGTGGACCCAGGGCGGGCTGCTTTACGCGCCGCCGTTCCGCTGATCCGAACCAGCCGGGCGGGGCGCGCGCCGTCCCGCCCGGATCTTTTGCCGACCGCCGACCGAGGCCCGCCCGCGCGCCGCATCGATCCGCGCGCCCTGGGGCCGGCGGCGCTTACCCCCCACGACAGGTTGAGGGAGCGGGCTGCATGACCGCCGTCACTGACCCTTCGCAGGGAGGATTCCGCATCGGGATGCTCCTGTCGGACACGCGCTATCGCGGCGCGACGATCCAGACGATCGCCCTGATCGCGTTCCTGACCGCCGGCTACTGGCTGGTGGACAACGTCATCAGCAATCTGGCGGCGCTGGGAAAGGACTTCAGCTTCCGGTTCATGACCGAGCCGGCGGGCTATGACATCAACCAGCGGCTCATCGAATACACCTCGCGCTCCAGCCATGCGACCGCCGCGGTGGTGGGCATTCTGAACACGCTGCTGGTGGCGGTGCTGGGCTGCGCCCTGGCCACCGTGATCGGCGTCGTCGCGGGCGTGCTGCGGTTGTCGAACAACTGGATCGTGGCCAAGCTGATGACCGTCTATGTCGAGACGGTCCGAAACATCCCGGTGCTTATCCAGATCCTGCTTCTGGCCGCCGTGTTCGACGAGTTCCTGCCCCATCCCAAGCAGGCGGGCACGCTGTCGCTTTTCGGCCTGGTCGACACGGGCGTCGTGGCCACGAACCGCGGCTTCTACGTGCCCGGCCCGGTCTTTCACGACGGGTCGGCCTGGGTGGTGGGCGCGCTGATCGTCGGGATCCTGCTGTCGATCGGCTATGCGCGCCATGCGCGCCGGGTGCAGCAGGACACGGGCGAGATCCTGCCCGTCCTGCCGGTGCGGCTCGGGCTGATCGTGGGGCTGCCGCTGGTCGTGATGCTGGTCCTGTCGGCCGTGGGCGCGCCGCCGATCACCATGGAATCGCCGGTTCTGAAGGGGTTCAACTTCCAGGGCGGCATCTACATGCGCAACTCGCTGGTCGCGCTGTGGCTGGCGCTGTCGATCTACACCGGCGCCTTCATCGCCGAGAACGTGCGCGCGGGCATCCTGTCGGTGCCCAAGGGGCAGACCGAGGCCGCCTACGCGCTGGGTCTGCGGCCGCGGCGCACCATGCAGCTGGTGATCCTGCCGCAGGCGATGCGCGTGATCATTCCGCCGCTGATCTCGCAATATCTGAACCTGACCAAGAACTCGTCGCTGGCCATCGCCGTGGGCTACATGGACGCCACGGGCACGCTGGGGGGCATCACGCTCAACCAGACGGGCAAGGAGATGGAAACGCTGATGCTGCTCATGGTGTTCTACCTGAGCATCTCGCTGACCATCTCGATGGTGATGAACCTGTATAACGAGCAGGTGAAGCTGGTCGAGCGCACCTCGGCGACGGGCTTCGCGCCGTCGCTGGGCCATCTGCTCAACAACGTCACGGGCCCGTGGCGCAACCTGACCAAGGGCGACGCGCAGCACCAGCCGCTTTACGGCGTGGCGGGCTGGCTGAACCTGGTCGTGCTGCTTTACGGCGCGATTTGGCTTGCGCTGCTGGTCTACCTGTTCCTGATGGACACGCCCGCCCAGCGCGAGCCCTATTTCCTGTGGCCGACCTCGCGGCAGATCGTCTTCCTGGCGCTGACGGCCTCGACCATGTCCGCCTTCCTGACGATCGTGTTCAAGCACTTCCGCGCCATCGACTTCGCCGCGCTGACCCTGGTCCTGTGGGTGGCGGCAAGCCTGCTCGGCGTCGATCTGGACGGGCTTGCGGCCGACCTGCCCGACGGCGTGGTCACCTATGGCGGCTTCGCGGCGCAGGTGGCGGCCATCGCCTATCTGCTGTTCGGAAAGCGGCCGAACCTGACCTATCTCAACCGCGTCAAGGAGGCCGGGTGATGTCCAACGCCAAGTCCGTCGCCTTCGTCGCCACGAAGATGATCCCGCCCTCGCCGCCGCCCTCGGGCAGCGTCGGGCCGATCCACTGGGCGCGCGAGCATCTGTTCCCGACGCCGCTCAACGCCCTGCTGACGCTCGTCTCGATCGCCTTCGTGCTGTGGCTGACGCCCGAGATCATCCGCTGGGCCTTCATCGACGCCGTGTGGAAGGCCGGATCTCTGGCCGAGTGCCGCGAGATCGCGCGCGCCGCGGGCGTCGAGGGGTCGTTCGCCTGCTGGGCCGTGATCAACGAGCGCTTCAACCAGTTCATGTTCGGCTTCTACCCGTCCGAGCTCTACTGGCGCCCGATCCTGGCCTTCGCGCTGCTGCTGGTCGCGCTGGCGCCGGTCCTGTTCGCGCATCTGCCGCGCAAGATGCTGGTCTTCTCGGCCGTGTATCCCTTCCTGGCCTACTGGCTGATCTGGGGAGACAGCCTGTGGGCGCCGCTCTCGGCCATGGCGGGCTTCGCGGTGGCCTATGCGGCGTTCCGCGCGCTGAGCGGCGGCGTCGTGCAGCTGGGGCTGGCGGCCGCGGCGGCGGCGGCGGGGCTGGCGGCCGTGCTGTGGTGGCTGTTCGCCGCCTCGTCGGCGGCCGAGGCGATGCAGGCCGTTCTGCCGCTGTCGATCGAGCATGTGGAAAGCGCCAAGCTGGGCGGCTTCCTGCTGGCGCTGATCCTGGGCGTTTCGGGCATCGCCATGTCGCTGCCGCTGGGCATCCTGCTGGCGCTGGGGCGCAAGTCGGATCTGCCGGTGCTCAAGGGCATCTGCGTCGCCTTCATCGAGTTCATCCGCGGCGTGCCGCTCATCACGCTGCTGTTCGTGGCCTCGACGCTGCTCAACTACTTCCTGCCGCCGGGCACCAGCTTCGACCTGATCCTGCGCGTGGTCATCATGGTGACGCTGTTCGCCGCGGCCTACATGGCCGAGGTGATCCGCGGCGGCCTGGCGGCGCTGCCGCAGGGGCAGTACGAGGCGGCGGCGGCGCTGGGGCTGGATTACTGGAAGTCCATGCGGCTGGTGATCCTGCCGCAGGCGCTCAAGATCTCGATCCCCGGCATCGTCAACACCTTCATCGGCCTGTTCAAGGACACGACGCTGGTGTCGGTCATCGGTCTGCTCGACCCGGTGGGCATCATCGCGCCCATGCGCGCGGACTCGAACTGGAACGGCATAGTGTGGGAGTTCTACGGCTTCGTGGCGCTCTTCTTCTTCATCTTCTGCTTCGGCATGTCCCGCTACTCGATGTATCTCGAGGGCAAGCTGAAGACCGACCATCGTTGAGGACCGAACCCATGACCAACACCGCCATCGACACCTCGAACATGGTCGTCTCGGACGAGGTGGCCGTCGAGATCGTGAACATGAACAAGTGGTACGGCGAGTTCCACGTTCTGCGCGACATCAACCTGACCGTGAACCGGGGCGAGCGGATCGTCATCTGCGGCCCCTCGGGTTCGGGCAAGTCCACGCTGATCCGCTGCATCAACCGGCTCGAGGAGCATCAGAAGGGCAAGATCGTGGTGGACGGCATCGAGCTGACCTCGGATCTGAAGAACATCGACAAGATCCGCTCCGAGGTCGGGATGGTGTTCCAGCACTTCAACCTGTTCCCGCATCTGACGATCCTCGAGAACTGCACCCTGGCGCCGATCTGGGTGCGCAAGACCCCGCGCCGCGAGGCCGAGGAGATCGCCATGCATTTCCTCGAGAAGGTCAAGATCCCCGACCAGGCGCACAAGTATCCCGGCCAGCTGTCGGGCGGCCAGCAGCAGCGCGTGGCCATCGCGCGGGCGCTGTGCATGAAGCCGCGGATCATGCTGTTCGACGAGCCGACCTCGGCGCTCGACCCCGAGATGATCAAGGAGGTGCTCGACACCATGATCGAGCTGGCGCAGGAGGGCATGACCATGCTGTGCGTCACGCACGAGATGGGCTTCGCCCGCCAGGTGGCTAACCGGGTCATCTTCATGGACCAGGGCCAGATCGTCGAGCAGAACGAACCCGAGGAGTTCTTCCTCAACCCGCAGAGCGAGCGCACCAAGCTGTTCCTGAGCCAGATCCTGGGGCACTGAAGCGCCGGTTTCGCAAGGATGCGCCCCGCCGCCCTCGGGCGGCGGGGCGCTGCGTTTCGCGCGGCGTCCCTGGCGCGCGACTCGGGGCGGGGCGCCTGGCCTTGGGCGCGGGCGCCCTCGGGCCGGAGACGCCTTCCGGGCGTGCGCGCCGATTCCCGCTCGCGTCATGGCTGCGTCCGGGTCCGGTTTTCCGCGCCCCGCCGTTAATTCTGGTCGCATTCCCGTTAACTCAGACAGGAATTTGCACTAAAATCGTTTCATGTTTTCTTGATTGGCGATCCGCTCGCCGCGTTCGTGGCTTGCCGCTGTTCCCGCGTTTCATCCTCGGGTATTCGCCAATGGAGTTTCCAATGACCTTTTCCACCGTTTCGCGCATGGGCGCGCTGTTCGCCGCCGACATCGTCTTCATGGCCCTGCTGGCCGCCGCGATCCATCTGATGCTCTGAAGCCGGGCGCGCGCCCTCGGGCGCGCTTGCGCGCAAGGGCCCCATCCTCTATGACCTGCGCCGACGACAGGGCGCAGGGGGGCCTTTGCGAACATGCCCAGGCTTGTGATGAAATTCGGCGGCACGTCGGTCGCCGATCTGGACCGGATCCGCAACGCCGCGCGCAAGGTCAAGCGCGAGGTCGAGAAGGGCTACGAGGTCGCGGTCGTGGTCTCGGCCATGGCCGGCAAGACCAACGAGCTGGTCGGGCTGGTGCGCAAGGCCGCCGCGACCGAGGGCGAGGGCGAAAGCAGCTTCTACGACGCGCGCGAATACGACGCCGTCGTCGCCAGCGGCGAGCAGGTGACCGCCGGCCTCATGTCCATCGTCCTGCAGGAGATGGGCGTGCCCGCGCGCTCGTGGCAGGGCTGGCAGGTGCCGATCCTGACCAACGCCTCGCACGGCGCCGCCCGCATCGAGGAAATCCGCACCGAAGCGCTCGAGCGCAAGTTCGCCGAGGGCCTGCACGCCGTCGTCGCGGGGTTCCAGGGGCTTGGCCCCGACGGGCGCATCACCACGCTGGGCCGCGGCGGCTCGGACACCTCGGCCGTGGCGCTGGCCGCGGCGCTGGGCGCCGAGCGGTGCGACATCTACACCGACGTGGACGGCGTCTACACCACCGACCCCCGCATCACCAAGAAGGCGCGCAAGCTCGAGCGCATCGCCTATGAAGAGATGCTCGAGCTGGCCAGTCTGGGCGCCAAGGTCCTGCAGACCCGTTCGGTCGAGCTGGCCATGCGCTACAAGGTGCGGCTTCAGGTGCTGAGCAGTTTCTCGGACGAGCCGGGCACGCTCGTTTGCGACGAGGAGGAGATCATGGAATCCAGGGCCGTCAGCGGCATCGCCTATGTGCGCGACGAGGCGAAGCTGACCCTCATCTCGGTGGCCGACCGCCCCGGCGTGGCCGCCGCCATCTTCGGTCCGCTGGCCGAGGCGGGGGTGAACGTGGACATGATCGTCCAGAACATCTCGGAGGAGGGGCGCACCGACATGACCTTCTCCTGCTCGGTGGACGACGTGCCCAAGGCCATGAAGGCGCTGCAGGAGGCCCGCGCCAGGGGCGCCATCAACTACCGCGACCTGGTGGCCGACACCGAGGTCTCGAAGGTCTCGGTGGTGGGCATCGGCATGCGCTCGCATGCCGGCGTGGCCGCGCGCATGTTCAAGGCGCTGGCCGATGAGGGCGTGAACATCAAGGTCATCACCACCTCCGAGATCAAGGTCTCGGTGCTGGTGGACCGCAAATACATGGAGCTTGCCGTGCAGGCCCTGCACGACGCCTTCGATCTGGACAAGACCGCCGACCGGCTGGAAGGCTGACCGACGCATCCAGGCAGGAGGGCCAGGTGCCCGACGACGACGCGCCGACATCGCAGCACGATCCGGGCGCGCAGCGCGGCGAGGGTTCGCGCGCGCTGCTGCGCCGCATGGCCGCCGTCATGGCCGAGCCGGGCGGCCCGCAGGAGCGGCTCGACCGCATCGTGCGCCTCATCGCCGAGTCGATGCGCACGGATGTGTGCTCGATCTATCTGCGCCGCGGCGAGCGCACGCTCGAGCTGTGCGCGACCCACGGTCTGAAGGCCAGCGCCGTGCACGCGGCGCGGCTGCGCGTGGGGCAGGGGCTGGTGGGTCTGATCGCGCAGCGCGCCGAGCCCATCAACACCGCCGAGGCGATGAACGAGCGCGGGTTCCAGTATCTGCCCGAAACGGGCGAGGAGGAATACCACGCCTTCGCCGGCGTCCCCATCCAGCGGCTCGGCGCGGTGCTGGGCGTGCTGGTGGTGCAGAACCGCGCCAGCCGCGTCTTCACCGAGGACGAGATGCACGGCCTCGAGGTCATCGCCATGGTGCTGGCCGAGATGACCGAGCTCGGGGCCTTCCTGTCCGAAGCCGACGCCGACGTGGCCGGCGCGCACCGGCGCCCCTTCTATGCGCGCGGCGTCTCGGGGCAGGAGGGCGCGGCCATGGGCGTGGTGCATCTGCACGAGCCGCGCGTGGCCGTGCAGAACCCCGTCGCCGAGGACCCCGCCGTCGAGCGTGCGCGCCTCGAGGCGGCGATGGAGGCGCTGCGCGGCGAGGTGGACCGGATGGTGACCGGCGATCTGGTCGGCAATCCGGGCGAGCATCGCGACGTGCTCGAGGCCTACCGCATGTTCGCGCATGACAAGGGCTGGCTGCGGCGGATGCTGGAATCGATCGACCGCGGCCTGAGCGCCGAGGTCGCCGTCGAGCGCGAGCAGACCGCCGCCCGCGCCAGGCTCGAGCGCGTCGCCGACCCCTATTTGCGCGAGCGGCTGCACGACCTTGACGACCTTGCCAACCGCCTGATGCGCAAGCTGGTCGGCGACGGCGGGCGCGAGCCGGTTCCCGAGAACGCCGTCCTTGTGGCGCGCAACATCGGTCCGGGCGATCTGCTGGAATACGGGCGCAAGCTGAAGGGCGTGGTGCTCGAAGAGGGTTCCATCGGCTCGCATGCGGCGATCGTGGCGCGCGCGCTGGGCATCCCCATGGTGCTGCAGGCGGCGGGCGTCGCGGCCGAGGCGCGCCCCGGCGACGTGATCCTGGTGGACGGCGACCTGGGCGTGGCGCATCTGCGCCCCGAGGACAGCGTGCTTGCCGCCTTCCGCGAGAAGATGGAGATGCGCGCCCAGGCGCAGGAGCTGTATGAGAGCCTGCGCGACAAGCCCGCCGTCTCGCTCGATGGGCGGCGCATCGCGTTGATGATGAACGCGGGGCTGATGACCGATCTGCCCTCGCTCGAATCGAGCGGCGCCGAGGGGGTGGGGCTTTACCGCACCGAGCTTCAGTTCCTGATCCGCAGCACCGTGCCGCGCCGCTCGGAGCAGGCGGCGCTATATTCGCGCGTGCTGGACGCCGCGCGGGGCAAGCCGGTGGTGTTCCGCACGCTCGACATCGGCTCGGACAAGGTGCTGCCCTATCTGCAACGCCCCGAAGAGCCGAACCCGGCGCTCGGCTGGCGCGCGATCCGCATCAGCCTGGACCGGCCGATGATCCTGCGCATGCAGATCCAGTCGCTGCTGCGCGGCGCGCGGGGCCGGCCGCTGCGGGTCATGTTTCCGCTGGTGGCCCAGGCGGCCGAGTATTTCGCCGCCCGCGACATGGTTCTGGAAGAGGTCGAGAATGAGCGCGCCCGCGGCCGCCCGGTCCCGAGCGAGCTGCGCATCGGCGCCATGCTCGAGACCCCCTCGCTGGCCTTCGCGCCCGACGCCTTCTTCCGCGAGGCGGATTTCATCTCGATCGGGGGCAACGACCTCAAGCAGTTCTTCTTCGCCGCCGATCGCGAGAACGAGCTCGTGCGCCGGCGCTACGACACGCTCGACGCGGCGTATCTGCGCTTCGTCGACCTGATCGTGCGCCGCTGCGCCGAGGCCGGAACCGAGCTGAGCTATTGCGGCGAGGATGCGGGCCGCCCGCTCGAGGCGCTGGCGCTGGCCGCGATGGGGGTGCGGGTCCTGTCCATGCGCCCGGCCTCGGTCGGCCCGGTCAAGAGCGCGATCCGCGCCGCCCGGCTGGACGAGGCGCGCGCGGTCATCGACGCCGCGCTGGCCGAGGGCGCGGCGACGCTGCGCGAGGCGCTGACCCGCTGGGCGGCCGAGGCGGGCGTCGTGCGGCCGGGCTGAGCGCGCCGCCTTGACCCGGCGGCGCGGCGCATCACCCTTTTGCGCATGGCCGCCGGGAAGCGGCGGGCGACGACGGAGCCGAACAGCGATGCGCGCAACGATCATGGCCGCCGCGGCGGCGGTCTGCCTGGCCGGGGCCGCCCCGGCCTGGGCGCCGGTGTCCTTCGACGGATGGGCCGAGCAGCGGTTCTCGCTGTTCTTCGGCAATGAGTGGCGCACGAGGGGAACGTCGCTCGAGGTGCGCGCCGACGGCACGGTCTCGATGCTGTGGTCGGCGCTGCCCGAAGCGGCATGGGGCGCGCGGGCGGCGTCCTGGCGCTGGTCGGTGGCGCGCAGCGTGCCGCCGACGGATCTGACGCGCAGGGGCGGCGACGACCGCAACCTGGCGCTCTATTTCATCTTCATGCCGGCCGAGATCGCCCGCGCCCATCGCGGCAAGGGCATCCGCGCGCTGCTGGACGTCGATGAGGCGCGGGTGCTGATGTATGTCTGGGGCGGCGCGCATCCGCGCGGGGCCGTGCTGCCGACGCCCTATCTGGGCGCGCGCGGGCGCACGGTGGCGCTGCGCCCGGCGGGCGAGGGCGCCTTCGCCGAGCAGGTCGATCTTGACGCCGACCACCGCCGCGCCTTCGGCGCGCCGGCGGCAAGCCTTGTGGGGCTGGCGGTGTCGGCGGACGCCGACGACACCGACTCGGCGCTGCGCGCGCGGCTCGAGGATCTGCGCCTGTCGCCGGTCTCCTCCCTTGCCGGAGGCTGAGGCCCGCCGCCGCGCCTTCCGCGGGGCGGAAAAGCGGCGCGCGACGATGCGCCGCCGCCGCGCGCGGGCGCTTGCGGCTTGGCATGCGGGGAAATTGGTCACATAATCGGACCAATTCTTCGGGCGCGCCCGCGCCCGCCGCTGCGAACGAGGTCCCGCCATGCAGATGCCCGAACCCGACGCCAAGGTGCTTGCCCGGCGCGAGCGCATCCTGGTCCGCCTGGCCGAGGCGCTGCCCGAGGACGCGCTGATCTCGGACCCGGCCGAGACCCGCGCCTATGACTGCGACGCGCTGACCGCCTATGCCTGCGCCCCTATGGCGGTGACGCTGCCGCGCAGCACCGAAGAGGTCAGCGCGGTGATGCGCATCTGCCATGAAGAGGGCGTCAGCGTCATTCCGCGCGGCTCGGGCACCGGGCTGGCGGGGGGCGCGCTGCCCACGGCGGACTCGGTGGTGCTGGGCGTGTCGCGCATGAACCGCGTGCTCGAGGTCTGCCCCGAGGACCGCTTCATCCGCGTCGAGGCCGGGCGCACCAACCTGTCGGTCACCGGCGCGGTCGAGGATCTGGGCTTCTTCTACGCGCCCGACCCCTCGTCGCAGCTGGCCTGCGCCATCGCGGGCAACATCGCCATGAATTCGGGCGGCGCGCACTGCCTGAAATACGGCGTCACCACCAACAACCTTCTGGGCGTCAAGATGGTGCTGGCCGACGGCGAGGTGGTCGAGCTGGGCGGGCCGACGCTCGAGCAGCCGGGGCTGGACCTGCTGGGCGTCGTCTGCGGCTCGGAAGGGCAGCTGGGCGTGGTCACCGAGGCGACGCTGCGCATCCTGCCCCGACCCGAGGGCGCGCGCCCCATCCTGCTGGCCTTCGACAGCCCGGTCACCGCCGGCGCATGCGTGGCCGCCATCATCCGCGCCGGCGTCCTGCCCGTGGCGATCGAGTTCATGGACCGCCGCATCATTCACCTGACCGAGAATTTCGTCGGCGCGGGCTACCCGCTGGACGCCGAGGCGCTGCTGATCGTCGAGGTCGAGGGCTCGGAGCCCGAGATCGACGAGCAGCTGGCCCGCATCAAGGCCGTGGCCGCCCGGCACGATCCGCTCGAGATGCGCGAAAGCTCGGGGCCCGAGCAGTCGGCCGCCATCTGGAAGGGCCGCAAGGCCGCCTTCGGCGCGACGGGGCAGGTGGCCGACTATCTGTGCATGGACGGAGTCATCCCGACCTCGGCCCTGCCCGACGTGCTGCGCCGCATGGCCGAGCTGTCGGCGCAATACGGGCTGGACGTGGCGAACGTGTTCCACGCCGGCGACGGCAACCTGCACCCGCTCATCATGTTCGACGCCAACGCGCCCGGCCAGCTCGAGAAGGCCGAGCGCCTGGGGGCCGAGATCCTGACCCTGTGCGTCGAGGCCGGCGGCTGCCTGACCGGCGAGCATGGCGTCGGCGTCGAGAAGCGCGATCTGATGACGCGCCAGTATGCGCCCGACGATCTGGATGCGCAGATGCTGGTCAAGGACGTGTTCGATCCCGACTGGATCCTCAACCCGGCCAAGGTCTTCCCGCTCGAAGCCAGCGCGGCGCGGCGCGCGCGCAAGGGGGCGGCGGCATGAGCGCCGGGGCCGTTCCGGGGGCGGCGGAAGTCCTGGCCCCCGCCGACGAGGCCGAGCTGGCGGCCATGGTCGCCGCCGCCGCCGCGCGCCGCGCGCCGCTGCGCATTCGCGGCGGCGGCACGCGCCTGGCGCTGGGCCGCCCGTCGCAGGCGGCGGCCGAGCTGAGCGTGGCGCGCCTGGGCGGCGTGCGCCTCTACGAGCCCGGCGCGCTGACGATCGTGGCCGCCGCCGGCGCCACCGTGGCCGAGATCGAGGCGACGCTGGCCGCCGAGCGCCAGATCCTGCCCTTCGAACCCATGGATCACCGGCGTCTTCTGGGAACGGACGGCGAGCCGACCATCGGCGGCGCGGCGGCGGTCAACGCCTCGGGGCCGCGCCGCGTGCAGGCGGGGGCGTGCCGCGATCTGATGCTGGGCGTGCGCTTCGTCGACGGGCGCGGCCGGGTCGTCAAGAATGGCGGGCGCGTGATGAAGAACGTCACGGGATACGACCTCGTCAAGCTGATGGCGGGCGCCCATGGCACGCTGGGCGTTCTGACCGAGATCGCCTTCAAGGTGCTGCCCGCGCCCGAATGCGCCGCCACGCTGTGGCTCGAGGGGCTGGAGGACGAAACCGCCATCCGCGCCATGAGCGCCGCGCTGACCTCGCCATGGGATGTGAGCGCGGCGGCGCATCTGTCGGGCGGGCCGACCATGATCCGCCTCGAGGGGCTCGAGGGATCGGTGCGCGCCCGCGCCGAGCGGCTGCGCGAGCGCCTCGCGGCCTTCGGCGACGTCGAAACGGCCGAGGAGGGGCCCCTTTCCTGGCGCGACGTGCGCGATTGCGCCCCCTTCGCCGGGCGGCCTGGCGCGGTGTGGCGCGTGGCGGCGCGGCCGTCGATGGCGGCGGCGGCGGTGGCGCGCCTGCGCGTCGAGCGGCCGGTCGAGGCGCTCTATGACTGGGGCGGCGGGCTGATCTGGCTGCTGACCCCCGAGCAGGACGACGCCGGCGCCGCCCTTGTGCGCGCCGCCGCCGAGGCCGCGCAGGGCCATGCGACGCTTGTGCGCGCGTCCGACGCGGTGCGCGCGGCGGTGGGCGCGTTTCATCCGCGCCCCGGCGCCGACGCGCTGGCCGCCGGGCTGCGCGCGCGCTTCGACCCGGCGGGGGTGCTCAACCCCGGCCTGATGGCGTCATGAGCCGCGTCGCCGCCGCGCGCCCGCATGGCGCGGCCCCGGCCCAGGCCCCGCGCCGCCGCGGCGGGGCGGGCCTGATCTTGCGCGCGTTCGCCCGCCCCCGCGCCGCAGCGCGTGCGGCGCGTGCGGCGCCCGTTTCCGCCCGCCCGCCCGCCGCCTGATCCGAGCGCAGCCGAGGAGCCCCCGATGCAGACCCGCTTCACCCCCGAGCAGCTGGCCGATCCGCGCATCGCCCGCGCCAACCGGATCCTGCGCAGCTGCGTGCATTGCGGCTTTTGCACCGCCACCTGCCCCACCTATCAGGTGCTGGGCGACGAGCTCGACAGCCCGCGCGGGCGCATCTACCTGATCAAGGAGATGCTCGAAAGCGGCCGCGACCCCGATCCGCGCACCGTCAGGCACATCGACCGCTGCCTCAGCTGCCTGGCCTGCATGACCACCTGCCCCTCGGGGGTGAACTACATGCACCTGGTGGACGAGGCCCGCGCCTATATCGAGCGCCGCTACCGCCGGCCGCCCTTCGAGCGGCTGCTGCGCTGGACGCTGGCCTGGATCCTGCCCCATCCGGGCCGCTTCCGCCTGGCGCTGCGCGCCGCGCGGCTGGCGCGGCCCCTTGCGGCGCTGGTCCCCGATGCGCGGCTCAGGGCGATGCTGCGCATGGCCCCGCGCCGCCTGCCGCCGCCCAGCCCGGCCGACGCGCCCCAGGTGTTCGCCGCCCAGGGCGCGCGGCGGGCGCGCGTGGCGCTGATGATCGGCTGCGCCCAGCGCGCGCTCGACCCCGGCATCAACGAGGCGACGATCCGCCTGCTCACCCGCCTCGGCTGCGATGTGGTCGTGCCGCGCGGCGCGGGCTGCTGCGGCGCGCTGGCCCACCACATGGGGCGCGAGCGCGACAGCCACGCCGCCGCCGCCCGCAACATCCGCGCCTTCATGGCCGAGGCGCGCGGCCAGGGCCTTGACGCCGTGGTCGTCAACGCCTCGGGCTGCGGCACGACCGTCAAGGATTACGGCGCGATGTTCGAGGGCGACCCGCTGGCCGAAGACGCCGCCGCCGTCGCGGCCATGGCGCGCGACGTGACCGAGCTTGTCGCCGAGCTGGGCCTGCCCGAGGGCGCCGCCGCGCCGCGCCCGCTGCGGGTGGCCTATCACGCGGCCTGCTCGCTTCAGCACGGGCAGAAGATCACCCGCCAGCCCAAGGCGCTGCTGCGCCAGGCGGGGTTCGAGGTGCTCGAGCCCGCCGACGCGCATCTGTGCTGCGGCTCGGCGGGCACCTACAACCTGCTTCAGCCCGAGATCGCCGAGCAGCTCAAGGCGCGCAAGGTCGCCACGCTCGAGGCCTTGAGCCCCGACGTGATCGCGGCCGGAAACATCGGCTGCATGGTGCAGATCGGCTCGGGATCGCGCGCGCCGGTCGTCCATACGGTCGAGCTGCTGGACTGGGCCACGGGCGGGCCCGAGCCGCGCGCCCTGTCCGCGGGCGGCGCGGCGCAGGCAAGGCAGCCGGGCGGGTTCCGCATGCCGGCCGACGCGCGCTGAAGGTCGGGCGCGTCTTCGCCCGCGAAGCGGACGCGGCCGGGGCGCGGCGCCCCCGAACCCGCGCCAGCCGCCGGCTCGCAGCGCGCGCATGGGCGGGGCCCGGCGCGGCCCATCGCCCGCGATCCGCGGATGGCGCGGCGGGCGGGGGTGCGCCGGACCCGCCGCCATGGCATGATCGCGCCATGCTCGCGAACCGGCGCCCTTGCTCGACCCTTCGCCGCCTTGGCGGCGCCGCCATGGCATGGCTGGCGGCTGCGGCTGCGGCGGCAGCCCCGTTGGGCGCCGCGGCCGCAAGCGACGCGCCGCCCGGCGCGCGCCGCATGGCCAACCCGGACGAGGCGCGCGCCTGGCGGGCGGTCGGGCGGCTCAACCTGGCGGGGCGGGGGTTCTGCACGGCGACTCTTGTCGCGCCCGACCTCATCGCGACCGCGGCGCATTGCCTGCGCCACCCGGTTTCGGGCCGCGCGCTGGCGCCCGAAAGGCTGCATTTCCTTCTTGGTCATGACCGCGGGCGTCATGCGGCGTATCGGCGCGGGCGGGCCGCCCTGTCGCCGCCGGGGGCGTCGGGCCGTGCCGAGGACGTGGCTGTGGTCGTGCTCGACGCCGCGGTCGACGAGGCGCCGCCGCTTGCCCTCGGCCCCTTGTCGGCGGCGACGTCGCCGCTGGCGCTGACGGTCGGCTACGGGGTCGATCGCCCCGAGGCGCTTTCGATCCAGCATGGCTGCCGGATTCTGGCGCGGCGCGGGGCGCTCATGCGCATCGGCTGCGCGGCGCCGCCGGGCTCTTCGGGCGCGCCGCTGATCGCGCGCGGCGCGGCGGGCCCGTTCCTGGCTGGCGTGATCGTGGCGCGCGGCCCGGACGGGCATGCGTTGGCCGTGGCGGCCGAGGCCTTGGCGCCGCTCATCGCCCGCGCGCGCGCCATGGAGGCGGGGCGATGAGGGCGCCGCGCCCGACCCCGAGCGCCGGCCGCATGCGCGCTCGGGCGCCCGCAGCCGGGGCGGCGCGGCGCAGCTGCGCGCCGGCGCTGACGGCGGCTCGGGGGGCGGCTCGGGCGGTGGCTCGGGCGGCAGCGCTGGGGGCGGCGCTGGCGGCGGGGTCCGCGCTCGGCGCCGGGCCTGAGGCGCCGCCGCGCGGCTGGCCGGCCATCGGGGCAGCGGCGCTGACCGGCGTGGGGCGGCTCGAGGCCGAGGGCGGCGGGCGCTGCACCGCGGCGCTGGTCGCGCCCGCTCTGATCGTCACCGCGGCGCATTGCCTGTTCGACCGGCGCGGCGCGCGGCTGCCCGATGCGCGGCTGCGCTTCCGCGCCGGGGGCGGGCCGGGGGGCGCGGGGGCCGCGCGCGCCATTCGGCGCAGCGCGCTCCTGCCCGGCTATGTCCATGGCGGCGCGCATCCTTCGTACGAATCGGTCGCCGCCGACCTGGCGCTGGCCGAGCTTGATGCGCCGATCGATCGCGCCGCCGTCGCCCCCCTTGCCCTGGCCGCGCCGGGCGCGCCGCCGGCGCCGGGGGCGACGCTGATCCTTCCGGGGCATGGGGCGGATGGACGGTTGTCGCTTCGGCGGTGCCCGCTCGAGGCGCGGGATGCGCGGATCCTGCGCCTTGGCTGCCGGGCGCCGGCGGGCTTTTCCGGCGCGCCCGTGGTGATGGCGGACGAGGGCGGCGCGCGGGCCGTCGCTATTCTGACCGCCGGCGGCGCGGGCAAGAGCTACGCCGTCGCGCTCGGGCCGGCCTTCGCGGCGCTTCGCGCGGCGTTCGACGCCGGGATCCCCGCACGCAAGACGGCGGCGCCCGGGCGCCCTGGCGCGCAAGGCGCCTGGAAAAGCAGCCGCCCGCCCGCGCGCTGATCCCCGCCGCGCGGGGCGGCGGGGAAGTTGGGCAGGTCCTCGGCCCCGCGCCTCTTGCCGCCGCGCCCGTCATCCCTTGCGCGGGCAGGCCGATCTTCGCGGCGCCTCCGGCCCCCTTCCGGGCGCGCCGCATCGACCGCCCCGCGGGGCGCCCGCAAGGCGCCGGGCGTCGATGGCCCCGGCCGGAGCGGGCCAGGTCGTCGGCGCGAATTCTGGACGGCGGTCTGCGGGTCGCCAGGCGGTGCGGGCCGAAAGCCGCCGCCGGCGCGCCCCCGCGGCGCGCGCGGCGGGGGCCGCACATGGCCCGCATCGAACGCGGCGGGACGGGGGCCGGCCGCGGGCGCGCCGTTCTTGCGCGGCCGCGCGGGGGCGCCCATATCCATTGCGCCGCCCGGCGCCGCTTTCGGGCCCGGCGGCGCGCAAGGGTCCGTCCGATGCGGAGGACCCGCCATCCTGTCGCTCTGACCGAGGAGAGGAACCAAGATGAGGCACGTCGATTTCACCCCGCTCTACCGCACCACCATCGGTTTCGACCGGCTGGCCAGCCTGCTGGACAACGTTCTGGCCGCCGAGACGGCGCAGGGCGGCTATCCGCCCTACAACATCGAGAAGACCGGCGAGGACGCCTACCGCATCACCGTCGCCGTGGCCGGGTTCTCGGAGGATGAGCTGAGCGTCGAGACCCGCGACGGGCAGCTGACCATCTCGGGCCGCAAGGTCGAGGACGAGCAGGAGCGCGGCCGCACCTTCCTGCATCGCGGCATCGCCGCGCGCGCCTTCGAGAAGCGCTTCCAGCTGGCCGATCATGTGCGCGCCGTGGGCGCCCGGATCGAGAACGGGCTGCTGCATGTGGATCTGGTGCGCGAAGTGCCCGAGGCGCTCAAGCCGCGCCGGATCGAGATCGTGAGCGACGCGCCGCGCAAGGCGGCCATCCGGCACGACGCCCCCGCGGCCGAAGAGGCGCAGGCGGTGCCGAGCGACGCCGCGCCGGCCGAGGCGCCCGCCCAGGCCTGACGGCTTCGCCGCGCGAGCCGGGGTCCGCGTCGGGCCCCCGCTCCAGCCGCTTGATGCGCGCGCCGTGGGGCGGCCATCGGTCGTTGTTGCGGCCTGAGGCGCGCACAGCTTTGGGCGCGGCGATGCGCGGTCGGCCCCAAGCGGCGCCGGGGCCCGCCCGCCATGCATCGCCGCCCGTTCGCCCCCCTTCGGCGCGGCGCGGGCGGTCCGGCGCCCGCCGCGGCGCGATCGTGCGGGCGCGCCCTGCGGCGCTCTGTGCGCATGCGCCCGCGGGGCGCGCGTTCGTCCCCCTTCATTGAGGGCCGCCTGGTCGGTGCGCGCTTCGGCGCCCTCCGGCTCGCCGCCTCATCGGCCGCCGTTTCATCGCTTCCGAAGGGATCGGGCGGCGACTTGCGAGAACCGGCGCCGAGCGGTGAGCCGGCGCATGGGCGCCGCGCCATTGGCAAGGTCTGGGCGGGGAAGACCCTTTTCAGCCCTCCCAGGTCACGTCGCCGACGAAGATGTAGCCCGCGCCGTAGATGGTGCGGATCAGCTTGGGGTTCTTGGGGTCGTCGCCCAGCTTGGTCCGCAGGCGCGAGACCCGCACGTCGATGGCGCGGTCGAACCCTTCCCCGGCGCCGCCGCCGATGCGGTCCTGGATCTGCGCGCGCGAGAGCAGCCGGTTGGGCGTTTCAAGGAACAGCCGCAGGATCTCGCCCTCGGCGCGCGACAGCCGCGCCTCGGCGCCGTTGGGGGCGGTCAGCGCATGGCCGTCGAAATCGACGCTCCAGCCGCCGAAGCGCGCGCGGCTGCGCCGGCCGGGGCTGGCGGCGCGCTCGCCCCGGCGCAGCAGAACGCGGATGCGGGCCACGACCTCGGCGGGGTCGAAGGGTTTGACGATGTAGTCGTCGGCGCCCAGCTCGAGCCCGGCGACCTTGTCCTGCACCCCGCGCCGGCCCGAGACGATCATCACGAGCGCGCCCTGCTCCTGCGCCAGCTTGTAGACAAGGGCCAGCCCGTCCTTGTCGGGCAGGCCCAGATCGACCAGGCACAGCGCCGGGCGCAGGCGGGGCAGGGCGTGCTCGAAGCTGGCGGCGGTCGAGAAGCCGCGCATGCGCAGCCCCGCCCCCTCGAGCGCGCCGCGCAGGATCTCCAGCACCTCGGGTTCGTCGTCCAGAACGGCGATCAGCGGGGCGTCGGTCATGCGGGCTCCGTCGCGGACCGCGCAAGCAGGGCGCGCAGCTGCTCGGCGGCGAAGGGTTTGTCCAGCGTCGCGAACCGGCCGCGCGCGCGCCGTCGCTCGGGCGCGTCGGGCGGCAGGCCCGTGGTCAGGATCACGCCAAGGCCGGGGCGCAGGGCGGTCAGGCGCTCGGCCAGCTCGACGCCGCTCATCCCCGGCCCCATGTCGATGTCCGAGACGACCAGCCCCACCTCTTCGACGCGGCGCGCCAGTTCGAGCGCCTCTTCGCCGTCGGCGGCCTCGAGCACCGGCCAGCCGGCCTCCTGCAGCGTCTCGCGCACCATGCGGCGCAGCTCGGGGTCGTCGTCGGCGACCAGCGCCAGCCCGCCGATGGCGGCCGGCAGGGCGGGGCCGGGGGCGATGCGCTCGAACTCGTCCGGCGCGCCGAGGGGCAGCGTCAGCGTCACCGCCGCGCCGGCGCCGGGCGCGCTGCGGATGGTCAGCTCGCCGCCCGCGCCCTGCGCGAAGCCGTAGACCATCGACAGCCCAAGGCCCGAGCCGTTGCGCCCCTTGGTGGTGAAGAAGGGCTCGAAGGCGCGCTCGCGCGCCTCGGGGTCGAAGCCCGGGCCGTTGTCGCGCACCGTGATCGACAGTTGCCCGTCGGCGACGGCGGCGGCGATCATGATCTCGCCGCCCTCGGGGCCCTCGGGGCGCGCGGCGACGGCGTCGCGCGCGTTCAGCAGCAGGTTCAGAACCGCGTCCTGCAGCTGGCCGGCGTCGAGCCAGGCGGGCGGCAGCATGGCGGGCACGTCGCGCGTGATGGACACTCCCGGCGGCGCCGAGGGGGCGAAGATCTCGACCAGGCCGTTGAGCAGATCGGCCACGTCCACGCGCGCGCGCCGCTGCTCGCGCTCGGCGGCGATCGAGGACAGGCGGTCGATCAGCTGCGCCCCCCGGCGCGCCGCGGCGCGGGTGCGCTCGGCCGCGTCGCGGACCGCGTCGGGCAGGGGGCCGGCGTCGAGGATGCGGCCCTGAAGGCCCAGGATCACCGTCAGCAGGTTCGAGAAGTCATGCGCCAGGCCCCGGGTCAGCTGCGCGGCGGCCTGCATCTTCTTCGATTGCAGCAGCGCCGCCGCCGCGCGGCTTTCCTCGGTCACGTCCAGCGACAGGATGTAGACGCCGCGCACGGCGCCGTCGGGTTCGCGCACCGGGGTGAAGACGCAGCGCACCTCGGCCTCTTCGCCGTCGGCGCGGCGGAACTGGAAGGCGCAGCGCGTCTGCTCGCCGGCGAAGGCGCGGTCGAGGGCGGGGCGGATCTTGTCGAACACCTCGGCGCCCAGCACCTGGGGCATGGGGCGGCCGACGATCTCGGCGGGCGCGGCGCCGGGGCCCAGCACCGCCTCGATGCGCTTGTTGGAATAGCGGTAGACGTAGTCGCGCTTGACGTAGGCGATGTGCGCGGGGGTCGTCTCGGTGGCCAGGCGCGCGCGCGCCTCCGAGCGCATCAGCGCGCGCTGCGTCTCGATCAGCGCGGCGTTGGCGGCGGCCAGCTCGCGGTTGGCGCGCGCAAGATTGGCCGAGTGCGCCAGAAGCTGCTCGGACAGGTCTTCCGAGCGCGCGCGCAAGAGCCGCTCTTGCCGGCGGTAATGGGTGATGTCGGTGTAGACTGCGATCCAGCCGCCCTGCGCCAGCGGGTGACCCTCGATCGAGATGGTCATGCCGTTGGGGCGGTCGCGCTCGAAATAGTGCGGCTCGAAGGCGCGGGCGCGCTCGACGCGGTGGCGCACGATCTCGTCCACCGGGCCGGGGCCGTATTCGCCGCGCTCGGCCATGAAGCGGATGATGTCCTCGAAGCGCGCGCCGCGGCGCACGAGCTCGGGCGGCAGGTCGAACATCTCGGTGAAGCGGGCGTTCCAGCCCACAAGGCGCAGCTGCGCGTCGAAGATGGTCAGCGCCTGCTGGATCAGGTTGAAGCCGGCCTCGATCAGCGCCGGATCGGCGGCGGGGATGTCGGCCGCGTCGTCGCGCCCCAGCCCCTGCCCATGCGCCTGCCCCGACGCGTGCCCGTGCGCAGGGTCGTGCGCAGGGTCGCGCGCCGCCGGCCGTTCGGCGCCGGCGCCGTCGGGCCCGCGCGGCGGCGGGGCGGGATATGCGCCATCATGCTGGGCCATGCTCTTGCGCTAGCACCATGCCCGCGCGTTCGTAAAGCGCGGCGAGGGGCTTGTTGCAATTCGTTGCAATGCTGAAAAACTGGCGCAAGACTCGGGCGCTTTAAGTGGGGCGCAGAACGCGCGCCGGGCCGAGTCCGCGGGGCAAGCGCAAGTCGGCGCTTGACCTTTTCGGGCCCGCGCGGGTTACTTGCACCCGGCGGCCCGGCCGCCGAGACAGGGAGCGGGACGCGCGCGAAGAACGCGCATCCGAGGGAGGACATCGCCGTGACAAGAGGCGCCGCGCTGGACAGCGCGCTCGACACCTTTCCGAAGCTGCTGGAGGACAACGCCCGCCGCTTCGGCGACCGGCCCGCGAATCGCGAGAAGGAATTCGGCATCTGGCAGAGCTGGACCTGGCGCGAGGTGCGCGACGGCACGCGCGCGCTGGCGATGGGCTTCATGGCGCTGGGGCTCGAGCCGGGCGAGCATGTGGCCATCATCGGCAAGAACAGGCCCAAGCTCTACTGGTCCATGATCGCCTCGCAGTATTGCGGCGCCACGCCCGTGCCGGTGTATCAGGACGCCGTGGCCGAAGAGATGGCCTTCGTGCTCGAACACGCCGAGGTCGTCTTCGCCGTGTGCGAGGATCAGGAGCAGGTGGACAAGGTGCTGGCGGTCAAGGACCGTCTGCCCAAGCTGCGCCACGTCATCTATCTGGACCCGCGCGGCCTGCGCAAATACGACCACACCACGCTGCACAGCATGGAGCATGTCGAGCGCCTGGGGCAGGACCGCCGCGCCGAGCTCGAGCCGCGCATCGACGCGATCCGCGACGCGGGCAAGGGCTCGGACACCTGCGTGATGCTCTACACCTCGGGCACCACGGGCCGCTCGAAGGGCGTGGTGCTGTCGAACGACAACGTCATCGTCACCGCCCGCGGCGCGGCGCAGTTCGACGACCTGCGCGAGACCGACAGCGTGCTGGCCTATCTGCCCATGGCGTGGGTGGGCGACTTCGTGTTCTCGGTGGGGCAGGCCTATGTGGTGGGCTTCTGCGTCAGCTGCCCCGAAAGCCAGGAGACGATGATGGCCGACCTCAAGGAGATCGGCCCGACCTACTTCTTCGCGCCGCCGCGCATCTTCGAGACGATCCTGACCAACGTCGCCATCCGCATGGAGGATGCGGGCCGCGTCAAGAAATGGCTCTACGACGTGTTCATGGCCCATGCGAAGAAGGTCGGCCCCGACATCCTCGACGGCAAGCCGGTCGGGCTGGGGGCGCGGCTGAAATACTGGCTGGGCGAGCTGCTGATCTACGGCCCGCTCAAGAACGTGCTGGGCTTCAGCAACGTGCGCGTGGGCTACACGGCGGGCGAGGCGATCGGCCCAGAGATCTTCCAGTTCTACCGCTCGCTGGGCATCAACCTCAAGCAGCTCTACGGCCAGACCGAGGCGACGGTGTTCATCACCATCCAGCCCGACGGCCAGGTGCGCGCCGACACGGTCGGCGTGCCGGGGCCGGGGGTCGAGATCCGCATCGCCGACAATGGCGAGGTGTTCTACCGCTCGCCCGGCGTGTTCCAGGAATACTACAAGAACCCCGAAAGCACCGCCGACACCAAGGACGCCGAAGGCTGGGTGGCGACGGGCGACGCGGGCTTCATCGATCCCGAGTCCGGCCAGCTGCGCATCATCGACCGCGCCAAGGACGTGGGCAAGATGGCCGACGGGTCGATGTTCGCGCCCAAGTTCGTCGAGAACAAGCTCAAGTTCTACCCGCCGATCCTCGAGGCGGTGGTGTTCGGCGCCGGGCGCGACCGCTGCGTGGCCTTCATCAACATCGACATGGCCGCGGTGGGCAACTGGGCCGAGCGCAACAACATCGCCTACGCCTCGTATCAGGAGCTGGCCGCCCATCCGCAGGTCTACGCCTGGGTGCAGAAGTGCATCGAGGAGGTCAACCGCGACGTGGCGCAGGATCCGATGCTGTCGGGCTGCCAGATCCACCGCTTCCTGATCCTGCACAAGGAGCTGGACGCCGACGACGGCGAGATGACCCGCACGCGCAAGGTGCGCCGGCGCATCGTCGAGGAGCGTTACAAGCCGCTCATCGACGCGCTCTACGCCGGCGAGCCGTCGGCCTACATCGAGACCGAAGTCACCTACGAGGACGGCCGCAAGGGCAAGATCGCGGCCACGCTCGAGCTGCGCGACGTCGCCGTGTTCGAGCGTCGGAGCGAGCAAGGGAGGGACGCCGCATGACCCATACAGTCGCCGAGGCCGCTTCCGACGACCTCGAATACGCCGTCAAGGAGGTTCAGCACGGCATCCCGCCGCGCGTCATCGGCGAGCCGGTGATGGAGATGAAGCACATCACGCTGCGCTTCGGCGGCGTGACGGCGATCAAGGACATCTCGTTCGACATCCGCGAGGGCGAGATCCGCGCCATCATCGGCCCCAACGGCGCGGGCAAGTCCTCGATGCTGAACGTCATCAACGGCTTCTATCACCCGCAGGAGGGCGAGATCTGGTTCCGCGGCAAGAAGCGCGGGCCGATGAAGCCGCACGAGATCGCCCGCCAGGGCATCGCGCGCACCTTCCAGAACATCGCCCTGTTCAAGGGCATGACCACGCTCGACAACATCATGACCGGGCGCATGACGCTGATGAAGACCGGCATGCTCAGCCAGCTGTGGTGGTGGGGCCGCGCCCAGGCCGAAGAGATCGAGCACCGCGAGAAGGTCGAGCGCATCATCGACTTTCTCGAGATCCAGCACATCCGCAAGACGCCCGTCGGCCGCCTGCCCTACGGCCTGCAGAAGCGCGTCGAGCTGGGCCGCGCCCTGGCGGCCGAGCCCAAGCTGCTGCTGCTGGACGAGCCGATGGCCGGCATGAACGTCGAGGAAAAGGAGGACATGTGCCGCTTCATCCTCGACGTGAACGACGAATTCGGCACCACCATCGCCCTGATCGAGCACGACATGGGCGTGGTGATGGACATCGCGGACCGGGTGGTCGTGCTGGACTACGGCAAGAAGATCGGCGACGGCACACCCGACGAGATCCGCAACAATCAGGAAGTGATCGACGCCTATCTCGGCGTGAGCCACGATTGAGGACGCGCTGATGAGCCCCGTATTTCTCAACACCCTTGAAGTGATCCTGAACGGCCTGATGGCCGGGGTCATGTATTCGCTCGTCGCCCTGGGCTTCGTGCTCATCTACAAGGCGTCAGGCATCTTCAACTACGCGCAGGGCGTGATGGCGCTGTTCGCGGCGCTGACGCTGGTCGGGCTGCAGACCGGGCAGGTGCCCTTCTCGCACCTCATCAACGCCATCTTCGGGACCGAGGTGCATCATTTCGGCTGGGAGCTGCCGGCCCTGGCCGCCATCGTGCTGACGCTGGGCGTGATGGTGATCTTCGCCATCCTGGTCGAGCGGCTGGTGCTGCGGCACCTCGTCGGGCAGGAGCCGATCATCCTCTTCATGGCCACCATCGGCCTGGCCTACTTCATGGAAGGCTTCGGCGACCTGATGTGGGGCTCGGACATCAAGAAGCTGGACGTGGGGCTGCCCTCGGGCGGGTCGTTCTGGCTCGAGGACGTCACCCGCGGCTGGGCGGCCGAGGGCGCCGACTATTACGGCATGTATATCGACCTGCTGGACGTGTGGGCGGCGATCGTGGCCACCATCCTGGTCGTGTCGCTGACGCTGTTCTCGCAATACACCAAGACCGGCCGCGCGCTGCGCGCGGTGGCCGACGACCACCAGGCGGCGCTGTCGGTGGGCATCGACCTGCGCACGATCTGGGTCATCACCTGGGCCATCGCGGGCTTCGTGGCGCTGGTGGCGGGCGTGATGTGGGGCGCCAAGTCGGGCGTGCAGTTCTCGCTGTCGCTGATCGCGCTCAAGGCGCTGCCGGTGCTGATGCTGGGCGGCTTCACCTCGATCCCCGGCGCCATCGTCGGCGGGCTGATCATCGGCGTGGGCGAGAAGCTGTTCGAATACGCGATCGGTCCCATGCTGGGCGGCGCGACCGAGAACTGGTTCGCCTACGTGCTTGCGCTGCTGTTCCTCGTCTTCCGGCCGCAGGGCCTGTTCGGCGAAAAGATCATCGAGAGGGTCTGAGACCATGTTTTACCGCGAGGCCGGCGACTTCAAGACGAACTACGCCGACGACAGCCAGACCTTTCCCATCGCCTTCGACCGCAAGGCCTACTACGCGGCCATGTTCGTGGCCTTCTGCGTGATCCCGCTGGTCATCAACAGCTACTGGGAGAAATCGGTGCTCGTGCCGTTCCTGGTGTGGAGCATCGCGGCGCTGGGCCTGAACATCCTGACCGGCTATTGCGGCCAGGTCAGCCTGGGCACGGGCGGCTTCATGGCCGTGGGCGCGTTCGCCGCCTACAAGCTGATGACAGCCTTCCCCGAGCTCAACATCTTCTTCGTCGTGTTCCTGTCGGGCGGGATCACCGCACTGGTGGGCATCGCCTTCGGCCTGCCCTCGCTGCGCATCAAGGGGTTCTACCTGGCGGTGGCGACGCTGGCGGCGCAGTTCTTCCTGGTCTGGCTCTTCAACAAGGTGCCGTGGTTCTACAACTACTCGGCCTCGGGGCAGATCACCGCGCCCGAGCGCACGGTCTTCGGCGTCATCGTGACGGGGCCGAACGCGCCCAGCTGGGCCACCTACCTGTTCTGCCTGACGATCCTGTTCCTGCTGGCCTGGGGCGCGCGCAACCTGACGCGCGGGCGCGTCGGCCGCAGCTGGATGGCCATCCGCGACATGGACATCGCCGCCGAGATCATCGGCGTCGATCCGCTCAAGGCCAAGCTCAGCGCCTTCGGCGTGTCGTCCTTCTACATCGGCGTCGCGGGCGCGCTGTTTTTCGCGTCCTATCTGGGCGCGGCCGAGGTGACCGAGGCCTTCGGCATCAACCAGTCCTTCCTCGTGCTGTTCATGATCATCATCGGCGGCCTCGGCTCGATCTTCGGCAGCTTCGCCGGCGCGGCCTTCATGGTGCTGATGCCCGTGGCGCTGAAGAACCTGCTGGTCGGGGGGCTTGGCTGGCCGACCGACATCGCCGCCCATCTCGAACTGACCATCGTGGGCGCGCTGATCATCTTCTTCCTCATCGTCGAGCCGCACGGTCTGGCCCAGCTCTGGCGCCTGACGAAGGAGAAGCTGCGCCTGTGGCCCTTCCCCTACTGAGGGGGCGGGCCCGCACGGGCGCCAACCATCCGACCCCGGATTCGCCGGGGCGTTTCAACCGTCGAAATCCCAAGGGAGGCAACGACATGAAATTCACCAAAGTCACCGCGCTGGCGGCGGCGGCCATCCTCAGCGCCGCGCCCGCCATGGCGGATCTGGTGTTCCCCTCGCTCAGCTACCGCACGGGGCCCTACGCCGCCAACGGCATCCCCTTCGCCGACGGCTACGCCGACTACTTCACGCTGCTCAACGAACGCGACGGCGGCATCGGCGGCGTGAAGGTCAAGGTCGTCGAGTGCGAGACCGGCTACAACACCCAGAAGGGCGTCGAGTGCTACGAGGCCACCAAGGGCGAAGGCGCGCTGCTCTACCAGCCGCTGTCCACGGGCATCACCTACCAGCTGATCCCCAAGGCGACCTCGGACGGCATCCCGCTGCACACCATGGGCTATGGCCGCACCTCGGCCGCCAACGGCAAGGTCTTCCCCTGGGTGTTCAACTACCCGGGCACCTACTGGGACGCGGCGTCGATCATCATCCGGCACCTGCTTGACGAGAACGGCGGCAGCCTCAAGGGCAAGAAGATCGCGCTGCTCTACCACAACTCGGCCTATGGCAAGGAGCCGATCCGCACCCTCGAGGAGCTGTCCAAGAAGCACGGCTTCGAGCTGATGCTGCTGCCGGTCGATCACCCCGGTCAGGAGCAGAAGTCGCAGTGGCTGCAGATCCGCCGCGCGCGCCCCGACAACGTCATCATGTGGGGCTGGGGCGTGATGAACCAGGTCGCCATCCAGGAGGCCGTGAACATCCGCTATCCGATGGATCACTTCATCGGCGTCTGGTGGTCGGGCTCGGAGAACGACGTGAAGCCCGCCGGCGAGGGCGCCGACGGCTACAAGGCCGTCAACTTCCACAATGTCGGCGCGAACTACCCGATCTTCGATGACCTGAAGAAATACGTCATCGACGCGGGCAAGGCCGCGGGCGCGGGCGATCAGGTCGGCACGGTGCTTTACAACCGCGGCCTCTACGCGGCCATGCTGGCGGCCGAGGCCGCGCGCACCGCGCAGAAGATCCACGGCGTGAAGCAGATCACGGCGGCCATGATGCGCGACGGCATGGAGGCGCTGCAGGTCGATCAGGCCCGCATGGCCGAGCTGGGCCTGCCGAATTTCGGCCCCGAGATCCACGTCACCTGCGCCAACCATGGCGGCCCGGGCCTGGGCGCCATCCAGCAGTGGGACGCGAAGGCCGGCCAGTGGAAGCTGATCACCGACTTCATGCCCGCCGATCGCGAGGTGGTGGACCGCCTGATCGAGGAAGACTCGATGGCCTACGCCAAGGAAGCGGGCATCACGCCGCGCGACTGCAAGTGATCCGCGGCGCGCCCGGCCGGTCCGGGCGCGCGACGCCAACAACGTGCCGAGCGCCCCGGCGCTCGGCGCATCAAGGTCGAGACAGGCTTCGCGGCGCGCAGGAACGCGACGCGGCAAGGGAGGGCGCTTCATGACCCAGGCGAGCGCGCAGCGCGGAGAAACGCTGCTCGAGGTGAACAACATCGAGGTCATCTACAACCACGTGATCCTCGTGCTGAAGGGCGTCAGCCTGAGCGTGCCCAAGGGCGGCATCACCGCGCTTCTGGGCGGCAACGGCGCGGGCAAGACGACGACGCTCAAGGCGATCTCGAACCTGCTGCAGTCCGAGCGCGGCGAGGTCACCAAGGGCTCGATCACCTATCGCGGCCAGAAGATCCAGGACCGCAGCCCCTCGGATCTGGTGCGCACCGGCGTCATCCAGGTGATGGAGGGCCGCCACTGCTTCGAGCACCTGACCATCGAGGAAAACCTGCTGACCGGCGCCTACACGCGGCGCGACGGCGCGGCGGCCATCCGCCAGGACCTCGAAATGGTCTACAGCTATTTCCCCCGCCTCAAGGAGCGCCGGCGCAGCCAGGCGGGCTACACCTCGGGCGGCGAGCAGCAGATGTGCGCCATCGGCCGGGCGCTGATGTCGCGCCCCGAGACCATTCTGCTGGACGAGCCGAGCATGGGCCTGGCGCCGCAGCTGGTCGAGGAGATCTTCGAGATCGTGCGCGATCTGAACGAGAAAGAGGGCGTTTCCTTCCTTTTGGCCGAGCAGAACACCAACGTCGCCTTGCGCTACGCGCATTATGGCTACATCCTCGAGAACGGGCGCGTCGTCATGGACGGCGCGGCCGCGGAACTGCGCGAGAACCAGGACGTGAAGGAATTCTATCTTGGCATGTCGGAGCAGGGCCGCAAGAGTTTCCGCGACGTGCGCTCGTATCGTCGCCGCAAGCGTTGGCTGAACTGAAAAGGCTCGCCGCCGTCGCCGGCCGCCGGGCTCGAGGGAGAGATCGAACACCATGTATCGTGCGCTTACCGTGTCACTGGCCCTTGCGTTGGGCTGCGTCTCCGCCGCGCGGGCGGACATCGTGCTGGCCGATCTGTCCTACCGGACCGGTCCCTATGCGAACAACGGCATCCCCAGCTCGGACGGCTTCAACGACTACATCACCCTTCTGAACGAGCGCGACGGCGGCATCGAGGGCGAGAAGATCCGCGTCGTGCCCTGCGAGTTCGGCTACAACACCCAGCAGGGCGTCGAGTGCTACGACAAGATGAAGGCGGCCGGCGCGCTTTCGATCCAGCCGCTCTCGACGGGCGTCACCTACGGCATCATTCCCAAGTCCATGGCCGACGGCATTCCCGTCCTGACCATGGGCTACGGGCGCACCTCGGCGGCGGATGGCGAGGTGTTCTCGACCATCTTCAACCCGCCCGCCAACTACTGGCAGGCCGCCGACGCCCAGATCCGCTTCATCAAGGAGCAGGAGGGCTCGCTGCGCGGCAAGAAGATCGCGCTGGTCTACCACAACTCGCCCTACGGCAAGGAGCCGATCCCCACGCTCGAGGCCCTGGCCAGGCGCGAAGGCTTCGAGCTGCAGTTCTATCCCATCGACCACCCCGGCGCCGAGCAGGCCGCCGACTGGGACAAGCTCAAGGCCGCCGCGCCCGACTGGGTCCTGCTGTGGGGCTGGGGCGTGATGAACCCGACCGCGCTGCGCGAGGCGCGCCGCGTCAAGTTCCCCATCGACCACATCATCGGCGTGTGGTGGTCGGCCAACGAGACCGACGTCAAGTCGATCGGCCGGCGCGCGAACGGCTACAAGGCGGTGAACTTCCACGCCGTGGGCACCGAGTTCCGCATCTACAACGACATGAACGAATACGTCTACTTCGCCGGCAAGGCGCGCGGCGAGGCGGACAATCTGGGCACGGTCCTCTACAACCGAGGCATCCTGACGGCCATCCTGGTCACCGAGGCCGCGCGCACGGCCATGAAGATCCACGGCACCACCAAGCTGACGCCGCAGATGATGCGCGACGGCTTCGAGAACCTGAGCATCACCGAAGAGCGCATGGCCGAGATCGGCATGGAGGGCTTCGTGCCGCCCTTCTCCCTCAGCTGCGCCAATCACGGCGGCTCGGGCCGCGTGACGGTCAACGAGTGGGACGCGCGCCTGCGCGGCTGGCGCCAGATCGCCGATTATTACGAGCCCGACATGTCGATCATCGGTCCCATGATCAAGGCCGACGCCGACAAGTTCGCCAAGGAGAACGGCATAAAACGCCGCAAATGCCGCTGAGGCGGGGCCCCTGGGCGCCGCCGTCCGGCGCGGCCGGGCGGCGCGCCGCTTCGGGCGCGTCGCGGCGGCGGGCGGCCTCGCCACAGGAAACGACCCCGGAGAACGCCTGATGTCAGAATATTACGACGCGCTCGAAACCCGCTCGGCCGACGAGCGGGCGGCCGACATCGCCCGCGCCCTGCCGCGCCAGATCGCCAACGCCAAGGCGAACGCGCCGGCCATGGCCGCGCTCCTGGCCGATGTGGACCCGGACGCCATCGACAGCGTCGAGAAGCTGGCCGCCCTGCCGGTGCTGCGCAAGTCCGAGCTCGTCGCCCGGCAGAAGGAGGCGCCCCCCTTCGGCGGCTTCGCCGCCCGCCCCGCGACCGCCATGCGCCATGTCTTCCAGTCGCCCGGGCCGATCTACGAGCCCGGCCACGACGCGCGCGACTGGTGGCGCATGGGCCGCTTCCTGCACGCCGCGGGCATCGGTCCGGGCGACATCGTGCAGAACTGCTTCTCGTATCACCTCGTCCCGGCCGGCATGATCTTCGAGAACGGCGCCGCGGCGGTGGGCGCCACGGTGCTGCCCGCCGGCGTCGGCCAGACCGAGCTGCAGGCGCGCGCCGCGGCCGATGTCGGCGTCACCGCCTATGCCGGCACCCCCGATTTCCTCAAGATCATCCTCGAGAAGGCCGACGCGCTGGGCCTGGACCTGAGCCGCCTGACCAAGGCGGTCGTCGGCGGCGGCGCGCTGTTCCCCTCGCTGCGGCAGGAATACGCCGATCGCGGCATCTTGTGCCTGCAATCCTACGCCACGGCCGATCTGGGCAACATCGCCTATGAGAGCCGCGCCATGGAGGGCATGATCGTGGACGAGGGCGTGATCGTCGAGATCGTGCGCCCCGGCACCGGCGATCCGGTTCCCGAGGGCGAGGTGGGCGAGGTGGTCGTGACCACGCTCAACCCCGATTACCCCCTCATCCGCTTCGCCACCGGCGATCTGTCGGCGGTCCTGCCCGGGCAAAGCCCCTGCGGGCGCACGAACATGCGCATCAAGGGCTGGATGGGCCGCGCCGACCAGACGACCAAGATCAAGGGCATGTTCGTGCGCCCCGAGCAGGTCGCCGAGCTGGTCGCCCGCCACCCCGAGATCATCCGCGCCCGCGTCGTCGCCACGCGCGAGAACGAGCGCGACGTGATGACCGTGCGCATCGAGACCGAGCGCCGCACCGACGATTTCGCCGCGCAGCTGGCGCGCTCGGTGAACGAGACGCTCAAGCTCTCGGGCGCGGTCGAGCTGGTCGCCCCCGGAACCCTGCCCAATGACGGCAAGGTGATCGAGGACGCGCGCAGCTACGACTGAGCGGCATTCGCGCTTGACCGCGGCGGCCCGGCGCCCTGCCATGGGCGTCGGGCTTGTTCGCGCGAGGGGGCGGGAATGCACGAGGTCGAGAAGGTCTTCACCAGCCATTGGGGCGCCTTTCGCCTGCGCGCCAGGGGCGGGCGCCTGACGCAGGCGCTTCCCCTCGCCGCCGATCCCGACCCGTCGGACATCGCGCGGGCGGTCCCGGCGGCGGTGCATCACCGCAGCCGCGTGGCGCGCCCCTCGGTGCGGCGCTCGTGGCTCGAGGGGCGGCCGGGCGCGCGGGCGGGGCGCCTGCGCGGGCGCGAGGGCTTCGTCGAGCTGCCATGGGACGAGGCGCTGGACCTTGCCGCGCAGGAGATCGACCGCGTGCGCCGCGACCATGGCCCCGAGGCGATCTATGGCGGCTCCTATGGCTGGGGCAGCGCGGGGCGCTTTCACCACGCGCAAAGCCAGGTGCATCGCTTTCTGAGCTGCATCGGCGGCTATGTGTCCAGCTTCGCCAGCTATTCGACCGGCGCGGCGCAGGCGATCATCCCGCATGTGCTGGGCATGGAGTTCCTGCGCCTGACCTGGGAGGAGCAGAACGCCTGGCCCATGATCGCCGAGAACACCCGCACCATGGTCATGTTCGGCGGCGTCAACCGCAAGAACGCGCAGGTCAGCATGGGCGGGGTGACGCGGCACGAGGTGGGCGGCTGGCTCGAGCGCCTGTCGCGCACGGGGGCGCGGCTGGTCAATGTCGGCCCCCAGCGCGCCGACGCGCCCGAATTTTGCGAGTGGCTGCCCCTTGCGCCGGGAACGGATGTGGCGCTGATGCTGGCGCTGGCCTGGACGCTGGAGGATGAGGGGTTGACCGACCGCGCGTTCCTGGCGCGCTGCGCGACGGGCTACGAGCGGCTGCGCGATTATCTGACCGGCGCCGCCGACGGCCAGCCCAAGACGCCCGAATGGGCCGCGCCGATCTGCGGCGTCGCGCCCGAGCGCATCCGCGCACTGGCGCGGCGCATGGCCTCGACGCGCACGCTCATCACCGTGGCGTGGTCGCTGCAGCGCGCGCGCCATGGCGAACAGCCCTACTGGATGGCCGTCGCCCTGGCGGCGATGCTGGGGCAGATCGGCCTGCCCGGCGGCGGGGTGGGCTTCGGCTACGGCGCGATCGGCGGCGTGGGCGCGGCGATCAGGCGGCTTGGGGGCATGACGCTGCCGCAGCCGCCGAACCCGGTGCGCGACTTCATTCCCGTGGCGCGCATCGCCGACATGCTGCTCGACCCGGGCGGCCGATTCGAGTTCAACGGCCGCGTCATGCGCTATCCCGACATCCGTCTGGTCTATTGGTGCGGCGGCAACCCGTTCCACCACCATCAGGACCTGGGGCGCCTCTCGCGCGCGTGGACGCGCCCCGAGACCATCATCGTTCACGAGCCCTGGTGGACGGCGACCGCGCGCCGCGCCGACATCGTCTTTCCCGCGACCACGCCCTACGAGCGCGAGGACATCGGCCGCGCCGGCGCCGATCCGTTCCTGTTCCACATGCCCGCCATGATCCCGCCCGTGGCCGAGGCGCGCAACGACTACGACATCTTCGCCGCGCTGGCCGCGCGGCTGGGCGAAGCCGAGCGCTTCACCGAGGGGCGCGACGCGGCGGGCTGGATCGCGCATCTTTACGAGCGCTTCCGCCAGCAGGCGGCGGCCGAGGGCGTCGAGGTTCCCACCCTGGACGAGCTGCGTGCGCGCGGCTGGGTCGAGCTGCCCATCGCCGGCGCCGAGCATGCGCGCGTTCCCTTCGCCCGCTTCCGCGCCGACCCCGAGGCCGCGCCCCTGGGCACGCCCTCGGGGCGGATCGAGCTGTTCTCCGAGCGCATCGCCGCCTTCGGCTATGACGACTGCCCCGGCCACCCGGCCTGGCTGGCCCCCGACGACGATCTGCCGGCCGAACGCTACCGCCTGAAGCTGCTGTCGCCGCAGCCGGCGGACAAGCTGCACAGCCAG
This sequence comes from Oceanicella actignis, assembly GCF_900111545.1. NCBI lineage: Bacteria > Pseudomonadati > Pseudomonadota > Alphaproteobacteria > Rhodobacterales > Paracoccaceae > Oceanicella > Oceanicella actignis. The sequence goes on along the minus strand of NZ_FOHL01000007.1, from coordinate 133,963 downwards.
CTGGAATGCGCGCTGGCAGACGCGCCGGGCGCGCGCCCCCAGACGGTGCGCCTGCACCCGTCCGAGCTGCATGCGCGCGGCTTGCGCGACGGGGCGCTGGCGCGGGTGTTCAACGATCGCGGCGCGACGCTGGCGCGGGTGCGCGCCGATCCGGGCGTGGTTCCGGGCGTGGCCGTGCTGCCGACGGGGGCCTGGTTCGACCCGGGCCCGGACGGAACCGACCGACAGGGCAACCCGAACGCGCTGACCCGCGACCTCGGCACCTCGCGGCTGGGGCAGGGCAGCAGCGCGCATACCGCCCGCGTCGAGATCGCCCCGCTCGAGACGGCGGCGGGCGGCTAGGGGCGCTCAGCCCTCGCGCGCGGCGCGGGCCCAGGCGCGGATCAGCGCGCGCTCTTCGGGTTCCATGAAGCTGACGTTGGCGGGGGGCATGGCGCGGGTCAGCCCGGCCTGAAGCTCGATCATCCGGCCCCAGCGGGCGATCTGCTCGGGCGTCTCAAGCACGACGCCGCGCGGGGCGACGGGGATCCCCTCCCAACCCGGCTCGGCGGCGTGGCACATGGAGCAGCGCGCGCTCACCACCTCGACCGCCTGCGCGAAGCCCTCGGCCTCGGCCCAGCGGCGGGCCTCGGACGACAGGGCGGCGTCCTCGGCCGCGGCGCGCTCGTCGCCGGGGCCCAGCGTCGAAAGCCAGACCGCCGCCGCGAACAGCGCCGCCGTCGCGCCCCATGTCCACCACGGCCTGCGCCCGGTCGCGTGCATGGTGTTGAAGAAGTGCCGGATGGTGACGCCCATCAGGAACACCAGCGCCGCGATGGCCCAGTTCCACTCGGCCGCGAAGGCCAGCGGATAGTGGTTGGACAGCATCATGAACACGACCGGCAGCGTCAGGTAGTTGTTGTGCGTCGAGCGCTGCTTGGCGATGCGCCCGTATTCGGGATCGGGCGCGCGCCCGGCGCGCAGATCGGCCACCACGATCTTCTGGTTCGGGATGATGACCAGAAAGACGTTGGCCGACATGATCGTCGCCGTCAGCGCGCCCAGATGCAGGAACGCCGCGCGGCCCGAGAACACCTGCGCATAGCCCCACGCCGCCGCGACCAGAACGACGTAGAGCGCCAGCATCAGCCCCACGTCCCGCGACCCGAGGCGCGAGCGGCACAGCCCGTCATAGATCAGCCAGCCCGCCGCCAGCGAGCCCGCCGACAGCGCGATCGCGCCCCAGCGCGGCAGGTCGGCGCGCTCGGGGTCGATCAGGAACAGGTCCGCGCTTCCGTAATAGACCAGCGACAGCAGCGCGAAGCCCGACAGCCAGGTGGCGTAGCTTTCCCACTTGAACCAGGTCAGGTGCTGGGGCAGCGCGGGGGGCGCGACCATGTATTTGCGGATGTGGTAGAAGCCGCCGCCATGGACCTGCCATTCCTCGCCCTTGACGCCCTCGGGCATGTCGGGCGCCCGGCGCAGGCCCAGGTCCAGCGCGATGAAGTAGAATGACGAGCCGATCCACGCGATCGCCGTCACCACATGCAGCCAGCGCAGGGCGAACTCGGCCCAATGGATCAGCAGCGCGGCGTCGGGCATGGCGTCCTCCTGTTCGGGCGGCGGCCGGGCGTGCGAATCCCCGGCTTTACGCGCCGCATGAATCGGATAACGTTTTCCGGCCGGTCAAAAAAGAGACATGGAGATCCCAGCGTGACGCAAACGCCTCCGCGATACCCGCGCGACATGCGCGGCCACGGCCCCACGCCCCCCGATCCGCGCTGGCCGGGCGAGGCGCGAATCGCCGTGCAGGTGGTGCTGAACTACGAAGAGGGCGGCGAGAACTGCATCCTTCACGGCGACCCGGCTTCCGAGGCGTTCCTGTCCGAGATCGTCGGCGCCCAGCCCTGGCCGGGCATGCGGCACTGGAACATGGAATCGATCTACGAATACGGCGCGCGCGCGGGCTTCTGGCGGCTGCACCGGCTGCTGACCGGGCTGGGCGTGCCCGTCACCGTCTACGGCGTCGCCACGGCCCTGGCCCGCGGCCCCGAGCAGGTCGCCGCCATGCTCGAGGCGGGGTGGGAGATCGCCAGCCACGGCCTGAAATGGATCGAGCACAAGGACATGCCCATCGAGGAGGAACGCGCCCAGATGCGCGAGGCCATCCGCCTGCACGCCGAGGTCACCGGCGCGCGGCCGCTGGGCTGGTATACGGGGCGATGCTCGGTGAACACCGTCGATCTGGCGACCGAGGAGGGCGGATTCCTTTACGTCGCCGACAGCTATGCCGACGATCTGCCCTACTGGCGCCGCCATGCCGGGCGCGACCAGCTGATCGTGCCCTACACGCTCGACGCCAACGACATGCGCTTCGCCACGCCCCAGGGCTTCAACGCCGGCGACCAGTTCGAGGCGTATCTGCGCGATGCCTTCGACGCGCTCTACGCCGAGGGGCTGGCCGGCGCGCCGAAAATGATGTCGGTCGGCCTGCATTGCCGCCTGGTCGGGCGGCCCGGCCGCATCATGGCGCTGCGGCGGTTTCTGGAATACGCGCTGGGGCATGACGGCGTCTGGTTCGCCCGGCGCGAGGACATCGCCCGCCACTGGGCCGCGACGCATCCGCCGCGCCTGACCGAGCGTCCCTCGCAGATGTCGCGCGAGGAATTCGTGGCGCGTTTCGGCGGCGTGTTCGAGCACTCGCCCTGGGTGGCCGAGCGCGCCTGGGCGCTCGAGCTGGGGCCGGCGCATGACTGCGCGGTCGGGGTCTGGAACGCGCTGTGCCGCGCCTTCCGCGCCGCCTCGCCCGAAGAGCGCCTGGCCGTGCTGCGCGCCCATCCCGATCTGGCGGGCAAGCTGGCGCGGGCGCGGCGGCTGACGGCGCACAGCGCGGCCGAGCAGGCCTCGGCCGGGCTCGACGCGCTGACCGACGCCGAGCGCGCGCGCTTCGAGGCGCTCAACGCCGCCTATGCCGAGCGGCACGGCTTTCCCTTCATCATCGCCGTGCGCGAGCATGACAAGCCCGCCATCCTGGCCGCCTTCGAGCGCCGCCTGGCCAACTCGGCCGAAGAGGAATTCGCCGAGGCCTGCCGCCAGGTCGAGCGCATCGCCCTTCACCGCCTGCGCGACATGTTCGACGAGGAGCGCCCATGACCTCCTACGGACGCCCCCCGGGCGGGTTGCCGCCGCAAACGGCGCTGATGACCGGCCGCGCCGTCTTCACCGAGGCCTACGCCGTGATCCCGGGCGGCGTGCTGAGCGACATCGTCGCCAGCCCGCTGCCGTTCTGGGAGGGAACGCGGTCCTGGACGCTGGCGCGCCCCATGACCGGCTTCGCCGAGACCTTCGCCCAGCTTCTGCTCGAGCTGGCGCCCGGCGGCGGCTCGGACCGCCCCGAGCCGGACCCGGCGGCCGAGGCCGCGCTGTTCGTCCTGGACGGCGAGGCGGCGCTGACCATCGAGGGCCGCGCCAGCCGGCTCGAGCCCGGCGGCTTCGCCTACATCCCCCCGGGCGCCGCCTGGAGCCTGCGCAACCCCGCCGGCGCCCCCGCGCGGCTGCAATGGATCCGCAAGGCCTACGCCCGCCTGCCCGGCCTGCCCGCGCCCGATCCCATCATCGTCAACGAGCGCGAGCTGACCCCGGCGCCCATGTCCGGCAGCGACGGGCGCTGGGCGACGACGCGCTTCATGGATCCCGAGGATCTGCGCCACGACATGCATGTGACCATCGTCACCTTCGAGCCCGGCGGGCTGATCCCGTTCGAAGAGACGCATGTGATGGAGCACGGGCTTTACGTGCTCGAGGGCAAGGGGGTCTACAAGCTCAACCGCGACTGGGTCGAGGTCGAGGCGGGCGATTTCATGTGGCTGCGCGCCTTCTGCCCGCAGGCGTGCTATGCGGGCGGGCCGGGGCGGTTCCGCTACCTGCTCTACAAGGACATGAACCGCCTGCCCGCCCTGCGTCCGGGCGCCCGGCCATGAGCGGCCCGCACGAGGCGGGCGCGCGCATCGCGGCGCGGCCGCTCGAGGCGCGCGCCTTCGCCCCCTTCGGCGAGGTGATCGAGGCCGCCGGCCCGCCCGACCGCATCATCAATGGCGGGCTTTGCGGGCGCTGGCACGATCTGGCGCGGCTCGATTTCGGCCCGGGCGGGCGCGCCGGCGTCAGCGTGTTCCGCGCCGAGCCGCGCGCCCTGCCGCTGAAGCTGGATCTGCTCGAGCGTCACCCGCTGGGCAGTCAGGCCTGCATCCCCATGACGGCGCATCCCTTCCTGGTCGTCGTCGCCCCGGACGAGGGCGGCGCCCCCGGCCGCCCGCAGGCCTTCGTGACCGCGCCGGGGCAGGGGGTGAACTACCGGCGCGGGGTGTGGCATGCGGTGCTGACGCCGCTGCACCCGCCGGGGCTGTTCGCCGTCATCGACCGCATCGCCGGCGCGGATGACGCCAATCTCGAGGAATTCCGCCCCCGCACGCCGTGGATCATCCTGCCTCCCGGCGGGTCCGACTGACGCGACCGGCCCGGCGGCGGCGGGGCGTCCGCGCGCGCTCGGCAGGGCCGACCGCGCCGCAGCGCCGGCGGGGCGTCCGGGCGCAGCTCGGCGGGGGCGCCGCATCGGCGCACCGGCTTGGGGGCGCGGCGGAGGGCCGGCAGCCGGCGCGGGGCGTCAGGGGCGTTGCAGGCGGGCGCGGTCGGCTTGCGCGATCGGGGCGGGCCGCCGGGCGTTTCGCCGGGTGCGGCGGGGCGCTTGGGCCGCCTGCTGGCGCGGCGCCGGGCCGAAGGCGGCGCTGGGCGGCCGCGCCGGCCGCCGGCGCGGGGCGTCGGGGCCGGCGCGAGCGGGCGGGGTCGGCTTGCGCGGTCGGGGCGGGCCGCCGGGCGTCGCGCGTGGTGCGGCGGGGCGCCTTGGCCGCCTGCCGCCTTGGCGCCGCCAAGGCGGCGCGGGTCAGAGCAGGTCGCGCAGCATCGCCGCCAGCGGCACGTCGGCCGCCGGCATGGGCAGATCGCGCAGCGCCTCGGGGCGCACCCAGCGCATGGCCTGCCCCTCGCGCGCGGCGGGGGTTCCGCGCCACTTGCGGCAGACGAAGAGCGGCATGAGAAGGTGAAACGAGTCGTAGGCGTGGCTGGCGAAGGTCAGCGGCGCAAGGCAGCTTCCCCAGGTCTCGATGCCCAGCTCCTCGCGCAGCTCGCGGATCAGGGCGGCCTCGGGCGTTTCGCCGGGCTCGAGCTTGCCGCCGGGAAACTCCCACAGCCCGGCCATGGGCTTGCCCTCGGGCCGGCGGGTCATCAGCACCCGCCCGTCCGGGTCGACCAGCGCGCAGGCGACCACCAGCACCAGCCGCGCGGCTTGGGGGCGGCCCGCGGCGGTCTGCGCGTCGCTCGCCCCCTTGTCGGCCCCTGCGGCCATGTCCGCGTCCGTCGCGCTCACGAGCGGTAATCCGCGTTGATCTCGATGTAGCGCTTGGTCAGATCGCAGGTCCAGATCCGCCCGCGCCCGCGCCCCACGCCCAGATCCACCGAGATCTCGAGCTCGGCGCGCTTCATGTAGGCGGCGCCGTCCTCTTCGCGGTAGCCCGGGGCGACCTGGCCGTCCTGCGCCACGAGGATGTCGCCGAAGCGGATTGACAGCTTGTCGCGGTCGGCTTCCTCGCCGGCCTTGCCGACGGCGGCGACGATGCGGCCCCAGTTCGGGTCCTCGCCGGCCAGCGCCGTCTTGACCAGGGGCGAGTCGGCGATGGCCCGCGCCACGCGCCGCGCCGCCTTGGCCGAGCGCGCGCCCGTCACCTCGACGCGGACGAACTTGGTGGCGCCTTCGCCGTCCTTGACGATCTGGTGCGCCAGGTCCTGCATCACCTCGGCCAGGGCGCGGGCGAAGGCGCGCGCATGGGTGCCGCGCGGCTGGTCGATGCGCGGCGCGGCGGCGTGGCCGGTGGCGGCGACCAGCACCGTGTCCGAGGTCGAGGTGTCGCTGTCGACCGTGATGGCGTTGAAGCTGTCGTCCAGCGCGGCGGCGGTCATCTGCTGCAGGGCCTGCGGATCGACCGCGGCGTCGGTGACGACGAAGCCCAGCATGGTCGCCATGTTCGGCGCGATCATGCCCGAGCCCTTGGCGATGCCCACGATCGTGACCGGCGCGCCGCCGATGCGCACGATGCGCGCGGCGCCCTTGGGGAAGGTGTCCGTGGTCATGATGGCGCGGGCGGCGTCCTCGATGCGCTCGGGCGCAAGCCCCTGCGCCAGCGCCTCCATCGCGTCGCAGACGCGCCGGGCGGGCAGGGGCTCGCCGATGACGCCGGTCGAGGCCAGCCACACCCCGCCCAAGGGCGCGCCCGTCGCCTCGGCGGCGGCGGCGGCCACCTGGCGCACGGCCTCGTCGCCCGCGCGGCCGGTGAAGGCGTTGGCGTTGCCCGAATTGACCACGATGACCTGCCGGCCCCTGGGCGGCCCCTTGCGCAGGGCCTCGTCGCGGCGCGCCTCGCACCACAGAACGGGGGCCGAGCGGGTGGCCGAGCGCGTGAAGACGCCGGCGACGGCGCTGCCCGGCGCCAGCTCGATCATCATCACGTCAAGCCGTCCGGCATAGCGCACCCCGGCCGCGACGGCCGAGAAGCGCGCGCCTTCGACCGGCGGCAGGGCGGGGAAGGCGGCCGGGGCGAAGGGCGAGAGGGCGGCCTTCTTCTTCGCGCCGCCGGTCTCGGCCTGCGCGCCGGCGCCCAGCGCGGCCTCGAGGCGGGCCAGCCGGCCGTCCAGCGCCTCTAGCCGGGCGGCGATCGCCGCCAGCCCCTGTTCCTCGGCGGCCTTGCGGCGCGCCTTCTTTCCCGTCTTGTCCTTGGCCATGTCGAACCCCTCGGCTGCCCCCGGCGGGGGGCGGATGCGGCGCCGCGGGACCGGCGGAGCGGCCCCGCGGCATCAAGCAATGCGCCCTTGCGCGCGCGGGCGCAAGAGCGCGCGGCGCCCGTCAGCGCGGGATCAGCACGTCGTCGCGCCGGATCGCCGCGGGGGCGGGGGCGGGCTCGGGACGCTCGACCGTCACGCCCTCGCGCACGGCGTCGACCGCGGCGCGGGCGGCTTCGGATTCAAGCTCGGCGGCCAGCTCCTCGCGCATCTCCTCGAATGTGGGGGCGGGCTTCTCGCGCCGCTCCTCGAGCTTGATGACGTGCCAGCCGAACTGGGTCTGCACGGGCTCCGAGATCTCGCCCGGCTCGAGGGCGAAGGCGGCCTCGGCGAACTCGGGCACCATCATGTCCTTCTCGAACCAGCCCAGATCGCCGCCGCGCGGACCCGAGGGGCCGGTCGAGCGGGTCTTGGCCAGCTCGGCGAAGTCGGCGCCGTCGAGCAGCTCCTTGCGCACGGCCTCGGCCTCTTCCTTCGTCTTGACGAGGATGTGGCGCGCGCGCACCTCCTCGACCGGCTTGCGCTCGGCCATCTTCTTCTCGTAGGCGGCGCGCAGCGCGTCTTCGGTCACGGCCTTCTCGATCTCGCGGCGCAGCTGGGCCTCGGCCAGGAAGTTGCGCGCATCGGCGCGCGCGCGCAGCTTCGCCAGGCGCGACTGGTCCAGGCCCGCCTCGCGCGCCTTGTCGGCCAGCAGGGTCTGGGTCACGATCTGCTCGACCAGCGCTTCGTAAAGCTGCTCGTCCGGCAGGGCCTGATACTGGGGCGGCAGATTGGCGCGCATCAGGATGACGTCGCCCAGGGTGATCTCGTGCCCGTTGACGCGCGCCACCACCGCATCGGGATCGACGGGGGCGTTCTGCGCATCGGCGGCGCCGGCGGCCGCATCGGCGGCGGGCGCCTGCGCGGGCTGGTCGGCCAGGGCGGGGGCCGTCGCCAGCATCAGCGCGGCGATGCCGCCCGAGATGGCGCGGCGCGTGGGAATGATCGGCATGCGGACTCCTTGTCACGGACGGTTGCGCCGGCGACGCTGCGGCCGCGGGCGCGTTGACACTTGCGCCCCCGCCGCTTACATCAGCCTTGCCCGAAGGACCGGGCCTTCGCGCAGGGGCCGCCTTGATCTAAGCCGTCCCGGCCGGCGCCGCAAGCGCCCGCGCGGAGGGCGCGGTTCCGGGCGCTCGGCAGCCATGCTTGCGGTCGCGGCCCCGGGCGGGCGCGCGGGCGCCCGGACGGGCGCGGTTCCGGGCGCCGGGGCCGAATGGAACATGGCCGGGCCCGGGCGGGCCGGCCGCACACAGGGATACGCCGCGAAATGCTGGGTTTGGGCGCCGCCGCCAGGAAGATCTTCGGAACCGCCAACGACCGCAAGGTCAAGTCCATGATGAAGACGGTCCAGCGCATCAACGCGCTGGAGCCCGAGATCGAGGCGCTTTCCGACGAGGCCTTGCGCGGCAAGACCGACGAGTTCAAGGCCCGCCTCGCCAAGGGCGAGACGCTGGACGGCCTGCTGCCCGAGGCCTTCGCCGTGGTCCGCGAGGCGGCCCGCCGCGCGCTGGGCCTGCGGCCCTTCGACGTGCAGCTGATCGGCGGCATCGTCCTGCACCAGGGCAAGATCGCCGAGATGAAGACCGGCGAGGGCAAGACCCTGGTCGCCACCCTTCCGGCCTATCTGAACGCGCTGACGGGCAAGGGCGTGCACGTCGTCACCGTGAACGACTATCTGGCCCGCCGCGACGCCGAGTGGATGGGCAAGGTCTACGGCTTTCTGGGCCTGACGACCGGCGTCATCGTGCCCGGGCTGGACGACGCCCAGCGCAAGGCGGCCTATGCCTGCGACGTGACCTACGCCACGAACAACGAGCTGGGCTTCGACTACCTGCGCGACAACATGAAATACCGGATCGAGGACATGGTCCAGCGCGGGCACGCCTACGCCATCGTGGACGAGGTCGACTCGATCCTGATCGACGAGGCGCGCACGCCGCTCATCATCTCGGGTCCGGCCGAGGACAGCGCCGCGCTCTACCAGGCGGTGGACAAGATCATCCCCGAGCTGAGCGAAGAGCATTACGAGCTGGACGAGAAGTCGCGCCAGGTCTCCATGACCGACGAGGGCAACGAGTTCGTCGAGCAGCGCCTGCGCGCCGCCGGCCTGCTGCCCGAGGACGCGTCGCTTTACGATCCCGAAAGCATCACCCTGCTGCACCACGTCAACCAGGCGCTGCGGGCGCACAAGCTGTTCAAGCGCGACGTGCACTACATCGTCAAGGACGGGCAGGTGATCATCATCGACGAGTTCACCGGCCGCATGATGCCCGGCCGCCGCTACGGCGACGGCCAGCACCAGGCGCTCGAGGCCAAGGAGGGCGTGCCCGTCCAGCCCGAGAACGTCACCCTCGCCTCGGTGACGTTCCAGAACTATTTCCGCCTCTATGACAAGCTGGCGGGCATGACCGGCACCGCCATGACCGAGGCCGACGAGTTCGCCGAGATCTACGGCCTCGAGGTCATCGAGATTCCCACCAACAAGCCCGTCGCGCGCATCGACGACGACGACCTGGTGTTCCGCACCGGCAAGGAGAAATACCGCGCCATCGTCGAGGCCATCGCCGACGGCGTGCGCCGCGGCCAGCCGATGCTGGTCGGCACCACCTCGATCGAGAAGTCCGAGCAGCTGTCGCAGATGCTGTCCGACCCGGCCTTCCTGGCCGAAACCGCGCGCTTCTTGCGCGCGCAGGCCGAGAAGCTGACCAAGAAGAAGGATGCCGAGCGGCGCGAGTATCTCGAACAGACGGCCGAGTTCCTGGAAGCCCGGGCCAGGCAGGGCAAGGGCATTCCGCATCAGGTCCTCAACGCCCGCCATCACGAGCGCGAGGCGCATATCGTGGCCCAGGCCGGCGCGCCGGGCGCGGTGACCATCGCCACGAACATGGCCGGCCGCGGCACCGACATCAAGCTGGGCGGCAACGAAGAGTTCCGCATCGCCGACGAGATCGCCATGCGCGGCCTGACCGACCCGGACGAGATCGCCGCGCTCGAGGCGCAGATCAAGGCCGAGATCGCCGAGGCCCGCGCGAAGGCGCTCGAGGCGGGCGGGCTGTGGGTTCTGTCCACCGAGCGGCACGAGAGCCGGCGCATCGACAACCAGCTGCGCGGCCGCTCGGGCCGCCAGGGCGATCCGGGCCGCTCGACCTTCTACCTGTCGCTCGAGGACGACCTGATGCGCATCTTCGGGTCCGAGCGCATGGACAAGATGCTGCGCACCCTGGGCATGGAGGAAGGCGAGGCCATCATCCATCCCTGGGTCAACAAGGCCATCGAGAAGGCGCAGGCGAAGGTCGAGGCGCGCAACTTCGACATCCGAAAGAACCTGCTCAAGTTCGACGACGTGATGAACGATCAGCGCAAGGTGATCTTCGCCCAGCGGCGCGAGATCATGGAGGCGGACGACCTGTCCGACGTGGTGCGCGACATGCGCCGCGAGCTGATCGACGAGCTGGTGGCCGAGCACATCCCCCCGCGCGCCTATGCCGACCAGTGGCGCGTCGAAGAGCTGTATGGCGAGCTGGTGCGCTATTTCGGCCGCCCCGACATCCCGGTCATCGAGTGGGCCAAGGAAGAGGGCGTCGACGACCAGGTCATCCGCGAGCGGCTCTACAAGCTGACCGACGAGTTCATGGCCCGCAAGGCGGCCGAGTTCGGCCCCGAGGTGATGCGCCAGATCGAGAAGTCGCTGCTGCTCCAGACCATCGACCACCGCTGGCGCGAGCACCTGGTCATGCTCGAGCATCTGCGCTCGGTCATCGGCTTCCGCGGCTACGCGCAGCGCGACCCGCTGAACGAGTACAAGTCCGAGGCCTTCGCCCTGTTCGAAAGCCTGCTCGCCCGTCTGCGCCGCGACGTGACGGGACAGCTCTCCTACGTTCAGGTCATGCGGCAGGACGAGATGGCCGAGCGCATGCGCCAGGAAGAGGAGGCGCGCCTGGCGCAGGCGCAGCTGAGCGCGGGCGGCGAGGCCGCCGCCGCGCCGGGCGCAGACGCCGCGCCCCAGCCCGCCGAGGCGCCCGCCCGCCCGGCCCGGCCCGAGCGCGCCGTCGCCGACGTGGCCGAGATCGACCCGCGCGATCCCGCCACATGGGGCAAGATCGGCCGCAACGAGCCCTGCCCCTGCGGTTCGGGGCGCAAGTTCAAGCACTGCCACGGCAAGCTGGTCTGACGACGCGGCAAGCGTCCCGAGGGCCGGGGGCGCCGTCCGGGGCCGCCGTCCGCCGCGCGCGGGCGGCGCCCCTTCGGCTTTCCTGGGGGCGTGCGCCTGCCGGGGCGCCGGCGGGGGCGCTGGCCCGCCGGGCCGCTTTGCGCCGACCGGCCGAGGATCTGGATGCCTCCGGCGCGGCCCCGTCCGGGCGCGAAGCTTCGGGCGCGAAGCCCCGCCCCGGCGCCGGCCGGGCCGGGTCACGTTCGCGCGCCGCGCGGGTTCAGGGCGCCAGGCCCTCGGCCGCGGGGCGGTAGCCCGGGACCATCTCGATGCGGCGCGCGACGCTTTCGTGCAGCTCCTCGCCATTGGCGCCGCCGAAACGCCGCGGCCGACGCAGCAGGAACAGCTTGCCGATGCCGGCATTCGTTCCGACCATGGGCGCGGCGGGGTCGGTGGGAAAGACCTCGCGCCAGCCTTCGGGCAGCAGCAGGCCGCAGGCTTCGGCGCGCTCCAGCATCCACACCAGCGGAATGTTCGCCAGCGGCCGCGCCGCGGGGCGGCTTTCGACCTGTCCGCCCACATCGGCATGGGCGCCGGCGAACCAGACCTGCTCGAGCCGCCCGCGCCAGCCGGGCGCGCGCTCCCACATCACGGGCGCGAAGGCGGTGCGGGTCTCGTCCAGCGCCAGCGCGTGGAAGCCGTTGCGGATGTGCCGCCCCAGGCGGTGGTCGTGGAACTCGGTGGCCATGGGGTGGATGCGCGACAGGATCGGGTAGGGCAGGCCCAGCGCCGCCACCGTGTCCCACACGCACACCGCCTCGATGCGCACGTCGCGCCGGCAGAAACGATCGGAAAAGCTGCGCGCGGCCGAGTCCGAGCGCGCGCCCATGTAATGCTCGAAGGCCAGGCGCACGCGCCGCTCGATGGCGTGCCGTCGGCGCAAAAGGCCGATGCGGTCGATCATTCCGGCCAGCGAACGCACCGCATAGGCGCCGCGGCTGTAGCCGAACAGGTAGATCCGGTCGCCCGGCCGCCAGCGGCTGGCCAGCGTGGCGTAGCCCTGCAGGATCGCGTCGTTCACCCCCTCGCCGGTGGCCGCGCGCACCCATCCCTCCAGCCCGCGGCCGTAAACGCCCCGGTGATACGCGACCAGCTGCCGCGCCAGCGGTCCCTCGCGCATGAGCAGCTTGTAGGTCAGTCCGGCGTTCGTTTCGCATCCCGGCTCGAGCGACGAGAAGGTGCCGTCCACGATGAAGACATGGTTCCGGCCTGTCGCGTTTTGCGAAAGATGCGATGTGGTTTGCAAAATGCGAAAACTCCGGCATTGGCGGCCCGGGACGTTCCGGCGGTTCGCCCCGGCGCGCGGGCGAAAACCGGCCCGGCGCCCCCACTCTTGCGACGTTTCGGGGGCGCGGGGCAAGAACGGATCGCCCTGCGACCGATTGGCGCGGTTCTTGCATGTTTTTCCCTGCGCTCCGTTCACCGCGAATTTGAACGAGCGTTTGGGGGCCTTTCACCGATTCTGGGGAGAATCGCTGGACGAGCAGGCAAATCGGGGGGAAACGCCATGCGCGATGTGATGTTTGTGCGATTCGACGATGAGGGGGCCGCGGCCCGCGTCAAGGCATGGGCGGGCGCGGGGTTGCGCAGGGCGGGGCTGACGGCCCGTCGCGCCCGCGCGGCGGCCGACCGGCTGGCCGATGCGGCGCGCGAGGCGATCGGGGCGATCCGGGGCCGAGAGGCCGGCGCCGACGCCGAGGTGATGCTGGTGCTGCGCGACGACGACGGCGAGCTGGCGTTCGAGATGGTGGCCGACGGCGACCGCCCGGTGGCCACCCTGCAGGACGGGGCGGGGCCGTGGGAGGCGATCGAGCGGCGCGTCGCCGGCGACGGCGTCACCTGCCTGAGGATGCGCCCTGCGGACTGACCTTGGCGCCCCGCGGCGCGCGCGCCCGAGCGCCTTTGGGGGGCGCCGCGCAGCGCGCCGCGCGAGCGGCGACGAGGGGTCCGCGGGGCGAGGGGCCGCCTGGCCTTCCGCTCGACGAGGGGGCGGCGGCGACATGGCCGAAGCGGCTTGCGCGCCAGGGCCAAGCGGCGCGCGGATCATGGCGCCGCCGGCGCCGCCGGCGCGGTTCGGCGGCTCGATCGATGGGCGCTTGATCCGCAGGCGCCCCAATCCGTTGCAATCCTTGTTCGACGGTGGCCATGCGGCGTGCGCTCGGGCTTTGTGGCGGCGTTCGCGGCGGCTTGCCCGGCCGCAGCCGCTGGCGCGCGAGGTGGCCGCCGCTTTGCGCGCGGGTTTCTTCGTCGCCGGCGGCCCGGACGCCAAGGCGGATGCCTTGGGTGCTTTGCACGGCACGGCCGATGAGGCGCGCGGGGGCCGCGCGCCCAGGCGCCGCGCTTCAGTCCGGCGCATGGCCGGTGCGGGCGCGGGGCGGCGTCACGGGCGCGCGGCCTGAAGGGCTTCCCATACCCGGCAGGGGGTGTAGGGCGGTTCGATCGGCTCGGCGCCGGCGGCGCGCAGGGCGTCCTGCACCGCCAGCGCGGCGGCGGGCACGGCGCCCACCGAGCCGGCCTCGCCGCAGCCCTTGGCGCCCAGCGGGTTGGTGCGCGCCATGGTGGGGCTCATGAGCACCTCGAAGGGCGGCAGGTCGGCGGCGCGCGGCATCCAGTAGTCCATGAACGAGCCGGCCAGCGGCTGGCCCGTCTCGGGATCGTAGGCCGCCCGCTCGCCCAGCGCCTGGCCCAGGCCCTGGGCGACGCCGCCATGGACCTGGCCCTCGACGATGAGCGGGTTGATGACCGTGCCGAAATCATCGGCGGCGACATAGCGCGTGACCGCGACGGCGCCGGTCTCGGGGTCGATCTCGACCTCGGCCGCGTGGCAGCCATTGGGGAAGGTGGCGATCGAGTCGTCCACCGCGCCGGCGCCCAGAATGCCGCCCAGCTCGCGCGCCGCATCGAACAGCGTGACCGTGCGGTCCGTGCCCTTGATGCGGAAAAGGCCGCCTTCGTCGGGGCGGAACTCGATGTCGGCCGGCGCCGCCTCGAGCAGCTCGGACGCCGCGGCGAGCGCCTTCTCGATCACCTCGTCCGCGGCCTTGAGGAACACGCGCCCGGCCATGATGAGCGAGCGCGACCCGCCCGTGCCGCCGCCCGCCGGAAGCAGGTCGCTGTCGCCCTCGAGCAGCTGGATCGCGTCGAGGGGCACGCCCAGCTTTTCGTGGATGATCTGCGCCCAGGCGGTTTCATGCCCCTGGCCGTTGGACTGCGTGCCCACCGCGGCGCGCACGACGCCCTCGGGGTCCAGCTCGAGCGTCGCGCGCTCGATCGGGGCGCCGCCGGTGCGCTCGAAATAGTAGATCACGCCCCGCCCCAGCAGCCGCCCGCGCGCGCGCGCGGCCTCGCGCCGGGCGGGAAAGCCGGCTTGGTCCGAGGCCTCGAGCGCCAGCTTCAGGGCCGCCTCGGGGTCGAGGCTGTCGAACTCGAACCCGCCATGCGAGCGGTAGGGAACCTGCTCGGCCTTGATGAGGTTGATGCGCCTGAACTCGGCCGGGTCCATGCCGAAGGCGCGGGCGCCGGCCTCGATCACGGCCTCGGTGACGTGGATGGCTTCGGGCCGGCCGGCGCCGCGATAGGCGTCGGTCGGGGTGGTGTTGGTCAGAACGCCGCGGACCTCGTGATGAAAGCAGGGCAGGTCGTACATGCCGCCCGTCAGCGGCGCCGAGAAGACCGTGTGCACGCCCACGCCGACCGAGGACAGATAGGCGCCGAGATTCGAGATCGAGCGGCAGCGCATGGCCAGGATGCGGCCGTTCTCGTCGAAGGCGCCCTCGGCCTCGGTGGTCAGGTCGCGGCCCTGCACGTCGGCCAGGAAGCTTTCCGAGCGGTCGGCCGTCCATTTGACGGGGCGCCCCAGCTCGCGCGCGGCAAGGGCGACGAGCGCGTCTTCGGGATGGGCCTGCAGCTTCATGCCGAAGCCGCCCCCCACATCGGGCGTGCGCACGCGGATCTTCTCGGGCGGGACCATCAGCTGGGCCGACAGCTTGGCGCGCAGGGCGTGGACGCCCTGCGTGGCGGCCCAGACCTCCCAGCGTTCGGCCTCGGCGTCCCAGCGGGCCAGGGTGGCGCGAGGCTCCATGGCGTTGACGATGATGCGCTGGTTCGTCACGCGCGTGCGCACCGTGCGCGCGGCGCGGGCGAAGGCCGCCTCGACGGCGGCTTCGTCGCCGATGGTCCAGCGATAGGCCAGGTTGCCCGGAGCGCAGTCGTGCAGCTGCGGCGCGTCCGGCGCCAGCGCGGCTTCGGGGTCGACGACGACGGGCAGATCGTCGAACGCCATCTCGATCAGCTCGGCCGCGTCGCGCGCCTGCGCGCGGGTGCGCGCCACGACGAAGGCCACGGGCTGGCCGACATAGCGCGTCACGCCGTCGGCCAGGTGCGGCATGACCACGGGGGGCACGTCGCTTCCGTCGGCCTGCTTGAGGGGGAACTGGTTGGCGATCGGCGCAAGGCGTCCGGCGACGTCGGCCCAGCTCCAGACCAGCAGCACTCCGGGCGCGGCGCGCGCGGCCGACAGGTCGAGCGCGCTCAGCCGCCCATGCGCCACAGGCGAGCGCGCCACATGCGCGAAGACCTGCCCCGGCAGCGACAGGTCGTCCACGAAGCGCCCCTTGCCGCGCAGCAGTCGGTCGTCTTCCTTGCGGCGCACGGGCTGGCCAATTCCGAACTTCATGGCGCTTCTCCTGAACTGCGGGAACGGCGGCAGGCTAGCCGCCTCCGCGGCGCGCGGCAACGGGCCGCGAGGGGCGCGCGGCTGCGCGGTTCCTATTTGCCTGCGCTTGCGCGATAATCGGTCCGTATGCGTCCGAATCAGTTGGAGCGGTCAGTCAGTGCGTAGCGATGACCGAATGATGGCGATCCTCACCGGGGTCGTGTTGATGGTGGCTCTCGGCGCCATCGCTCAAAAGAGCGAGACGCTCATGGCCGCCTTCTCGGGCAAGTCCGGCCCGTCCCCGGTCGACGACGTCGCCGAGCTGCGCGCCGGCGGCTCCTACGTCATCGACGTGCTCCACAATGACGAGGGCATCCCCGATCCGTCCGCAGTCGCGCTGAAGGTGGTCTCGCCGCCGGTCTGTGGCCGCCTGCGGCCCGAGGGCGGGATGCTGGTCTATGACGTGCCCGCCATCTGCGCCGGCACGCAGACCGCCGTGTATTGCGTCGAGCAGGACGGCGCCTGCGCGCGCGCGACGCTGACCCTGGCGCTGGTCGATTCCGACCCGCGCATCGCGCCGGTCAAGCCGCGCGAGGCGCCGGGGGCCGCGCCGCCGGCCGCGCCCGAGCGCGTGGCGCGCGCCGATTCGGCGCGGCCTGCCGCCGGCGCGCCGGCGCTGCCCGAGGATCCGGCCGACATCGCCGCCGCGGCCTCGTCCGCGCAGGGGGGCGCCTTGCCGACCGTGGCCGCCATCGCTCCTCCGCGCGAAGAGCCCCCGCGCCGGCGCGACCTGCAGGCCCCGGCGCCCGAGCCGGGCATGGTGCTGGCGACTCCGGCGCTGTCGGCGCCGGGCGGCGCGGCCCCAGGCGCGGCGCCCGGCGCGGGGCTGCTGGCCGAGCTTGCGCCGCGTTCGCCCGCCCCAGCCGCCTCGGCCGAGTCGGCGCGCCCCGCGCCGCCCGCGCCCGCGGCCGCTCCGGCCCGTCCCGCCGCGGACGGCGCCGCCCCCGCCGCCCCGTCCGCGGCGGCCCAGGGCGCGCCCCGGGCGGCGGCGCCGGCCGCGCTGGCCGAGGTCGCCCGGCCGGGCGCGACCGAGCCGCGGATGCCCCCCGCCGCGCAGCAGCGGATCGCCGCGCTGGCGCCGGCGCCCGCCGCGGAAGGGCCGGCGCAGCCTGGGCCGTTTGGCGCGCCGGCGCGCGTCTCGGCTCCCGCCGCCGCGGCGCTTCCCGCCGCCGCGCCCGCGCCCGCGACGCATTCCCAGGCGGCGCCGCCGCCCGCGGTCGCCGGCGCGGCGCAGATGGGGCTGGCCCCGGCCATGGCGCGCGGCCTGGTCGCCTTCCCCGACGCCATGGGCGCCGTGGCCATGCGCGCCGATCCGCCGGCGCCGCCTCCGGCGGCGCGGCAGGAGGGCCGGCCCGGCGCCTCGGAGCCCGACGCGGTCGAGCCCCTGTTCGGGCCGCTCCTGGCGCTGGAAGGCGCCGCGCCGCAGATGCCAGTTCCGCAGGGCGAGGCCGAGCTTGGCCGCCTGATCGGCCCGCGCGGGCCCGACGCGCAGCTTGCGCGCGCGGCGGCGCGGCCCTTCATGCCCATGATCACCGACATGCGGCCGCCCAAGCCGACCCCCGAGCGCGCCGAGCCGCTGCCTCAGGCGCTCGCCTCGGCCGGCGCCGCGCCGGCGCCCGCGCCCAGCGCGGCGCTGGCCCAGGCCGAGCCCGAGGCGGCGCCCGCGGCCGGCCTGCTGTCGCGCATCGCGCGTCTGGTGACCGGCGCCGAGCCCGTCGCCGCGCCGCCCGCAGACCGCCGCGCGACGCCCGTTCCGGCGCCTGCGCAGGCCGCCGTGGCCCTGGCGCAAGCCTCGGCCTTGCCGGCGCCCGCAGCGCCTGCGCCCGGTTGGGCGCCGCCTCAGGGCGCGCCCGTGCGCATGGCGGCGCTTGACGGCTCGGCCGCGCCGAGCGCGCCGGGCGCGCCGGCCTCGCATGACCGCGCGCCTTTGGCGCCGGCGCCCGACGCCGCGCCCGCGCCCGTGCAGTCCGGCGCGACGCCCGCGCCCGTGCAGTCCGGCCCGGCGCCGGCGGCCCTGGCGCCGCGCGCGCCGGCGGATGGCGCGTCCGCGCCGGCCGCGCCGCAAGCGGTCGAGCGCGCGCCCCAGGCCGTCGCCGCTCTGGATGCGCGCGCCGCGCAGGCGCCGGCGGCGATCCCGCCCGCGTCCGCGCCTGACTGCCCGGTGGCCCTGTCGGCGCGCGCCGAGCCGGGGGCGTTCGTCCATGTCGAGGGCGACTCGAGCTGCCGCGCGGGCCGCGTCGGCGTGCTCGAGCACGAGGGCCTGCGTTTCGCCGTGCGCTTCGACGCCAAGGGCCGCTTCGCGGCCGAGCTGCCGGCCTTCGCCCGCGACGCGCGCGTGAGCTATGTCGAGGGCGGCGCGGCCCTGGCGCAGGCGCGGGCAAGGCTGCTTGACGCGGCGCGGGTGCTGCGCGTGGCCCTGGTCTGGGACGCGCCGGTGGACCTGAACCTGCACGCCTTCGAGTTCGGCGCGTCCGTGGGCGCGCCCGGCCATGTGTGGGAGCGCGCGCCGGGCGATGCGCGCGCCTATCGCCGCGGACGCGGGGGGCTGACGCAAAGCTTCCCGTCGCTCGAGGGGCAGGGCGACAATATCGAGGTCTACAGCTTCAACCCCGGGCGGCGCTCGCCGCAGGGGGTGATCCGCATGGCGGTCGAGTTCGCCAGCCGCGGCCGCCTGGCCCAGCCGCCCTATTGCGGACTGACGCCCGAGGCGTCGCCCGTGTTCCGCACCGTCCGGCTCGAGAACGGCCGCGTGGAGGAGCGTTCGAACCAGTCGATCGTCGCCGCCTCGTGCGGCGAGGCGATCGCGGATGCGGCGCTGTATCTGCCGGATATGGTCAGGGACATGGTCATTGTGCATAACTGAGACCGACGCGTCCGGCCAGGCCGGACGAAGCGGCGTATCAAGCGTGAGGGGACGAGACCGGATGATGTTGAGCAAAGCTTTGGGCCGTATCGCGGCCGGTGCGGCCATGGCGGCCGCCCTGATCGGAAGCGCGGCGGCCGGACCGGTCACGCTGCGTTCCTATGACGGGGCGGTGGCGATTTCGGGCGACCTGGTCGAGTTCACCGGCGACGTGTTCGTTCTGCGCACGACGATCGGCGATCTGCGCATCAACGCCATGCAGGTCGCCTGCGAGGGCGAGGGCTGCCCCGACCCGTCCCTTCTGCGTTCCGAATTCGCCATGGCCGGATCGGACGAGATCGGCGCGACGCTGATGCCCGCCCTGCTGCTGGCCTATGCCGACAGCCTGGACGCCGATCTGCTGCAAAGCCGCGAGGGCGACTCGCTGATCGCGCGCATCCGTTCGGCGGCGGGCGCCGATCTGGCCACCGTGACCATCCGGGAAGGCGAATCCGAGGATGCGTTCAAGGCCCTTCTGGCCGGCGACGCGGCCATCGGCATGTCCGCGCGGCCGGTCTCGGACGCCGAGCTGGCCGCGCTGCGCGCAGCCGGCGCGCCCGACATCACCGACCCCGCGCATGAGCGCATCATCGCGCTGGACGGCCTGGTGGTGGTGGTGGCGCCGTCGAACCCCATCGACGCGCTCTCGCAAGAGGACATCGCCGACATCTTCGCCGGCGAGATCACCAACTGGTCCGAACTGGGCGGCCCCGACGCGCCCATCGTGATCTACGCGCCCGAGGGCGAAAGCAGCGCGCGCGCGATGTTCGAGGAGAACATCCTGCAGCCGCTCGGCCTGTCGATCGGCGACGGCGCCAAGCTGTTCCAGAATGACGGCGACCTGGCCGACCAGGTGGCGCTCGACCCGAACGGCATCGGCTTCGTCAGCATCGCCAGCGTGCGCGCCGCCAAGCCGGTGGCCATCCGCACCGAGTGCGGCCTGATCGCCACGCCCGATCCCTTCGGCATCAAGACCGAGGAATACCCGCTGGCGCGCCGCCTCTACCTCTATACCAAGGACGAGACGCTGCCGCCCCACGCCAAGCAGCTGCTGGCCTTCGCGCAGTCCAGCCAGGCGCAGCCCGTCATCGCCGACGCCGGCTATGTCGATCAGGGCATCGAGTCGCGCACCATCAACGAGCAGGGCATGCGCTTCGCCATGGCCTTCACCGACCCCTCGCCCGAGTTCCGCTACGGGCAGATGCGCGAGCTGGCGACCGAGCTGCTGGGGGCCGAGCGCCTGTCGGCGACCTTCCGCTTCAACCCCGGCTCGTCGCAGCTGGACAACAAGGCCCAGCTCGACGTGAAGCGGGTGATCGAATACCTCTCGCAGCCCACCATCGGCGAGAAGGAGGTGCTGCTGATCGGCTTCACCGACAGCGTCGGCCGCGCCGACCTGAACCGCGCGCTCAGCTTCCGTCGCGCCGACCAGGTGCGCGCCGCGATCGAGGCGGCGGCGCCCGCCGGCGCGCTCGACAAGATCGACTTCCGCGTGATGGGCTATGGCGAGCTGGCGCCCGTCGGCTGCAACGAAAGCCTGGCGGGGCGGCGCATCAACCGCCGCGTCGAGCTGTGGATCCGCGACAAGTTCTGATCGCGGCACCGAAGACGGGCGCCCGCGCGGCGCCGGCGGCGGCGGCCTTCGGGCCGCCGCTTCGCGTTCGGGGCGGCAATTCGCGCCGGGCCGGGGCGGGCGGCTCGGTTGATCCGACTCGCGCTTTGGGCTATGCCGGTCGGGAAATGAACATTCGTTCACCGCCGCCACGCGCGGCGCAAGGGAGGACACCCATGACCGCTTCAGCGCATGATCCCATCGTCATCGTCGGCGCCGCGCGCACCCCGATGGGCGGCTTTCAGGGCGATTTCGCGGGCGTGCCCGCCGCCGATCTGGGCGGGGTCGCCATCAAGGCCGCGCTCGAGCGCGCGGGGCTCGAGCCGGGCGACGTGGACGAGCTTCTGATGGGCTGCGTGCTGCCGGCCGGGCAGGGCCAGGCGCCTGCCCGCCAGGCCGGCTTCAAGGCCGGGCTGGGCGAGGAGGTGCCCGCCACCACCGTCAACAAGATGTGCGGATCGGGCATGAAGACGGTGATGATGGCCCATGACCAGCTGCGCTGCGGCAATGGCGACGTGCTGGTCGCCGGCGGCATGGAGAGCATGAGCAACGCGCCCTACCTTCTGCCCAAGATGCGCGCGGGCGCGCGGCTGGGCCATGCCGAGGTGCTGGACCACATGTTCCTGGACGGGCTCGAGGACGCCTACGACAAGGGCCGCCTGATGGGAACCTTCGCCGAGGATTGCGCCGAGAAGTTCCAGTTCACCCGCGAGATGCAGGACGAATACGCCCTCGCCTCGCTGGCCGGGGCGCTGCGCGCGCAGGAGACCGGCGCCTTCAAGGCCGAGATCGCCCCCGTCGCCGTGCGCACCCGCCAGGGCGAGGTCGAGGTGGCCGAGGACGAGCAGCCCCGCAAGGCCCGCCCCGAGAAGATCCCCACCCTCAAGCCCGCCTTCCGCAAGGACGGCACGGTGACCGCGGCCAACGCCTCGTCCATCTCGGACGGCGCCGCGGCGCTGGTGCTGATGCGCCGCTCGGACGCCGAGGCGCGCGGCCTGCCGATCCGCGCCACGATCCTGGGCCATGCCAGCCACGCCCAGGCGCCGGGCTGGTTCACCACCGCCCCGGTCCCCGCCATGCGCAAGCTGATGGAGCGCGTGGGCTGGAGCGTCGAGGACGTGGATCTGTGGGAGATCAACGAGGCCTTCGCCGTCGTCCCCATGGCCGCCATGGCCGAGATGGGCATCGCGCGCGACAGGCTCAACGTCAACGGCGGAGCCTGCGCGCTGGGCCATCCGATCGGCGCCTCGGGCGCGCGCATCCTGGTCACGCTTCTGCACGCGCTCGAGGCCCGCGGCGGCAAGCGCGGCATGGCCGGCATCTGCATCGGCGGCGGCGAGGGCACGGCCGTCGCCATCGAGCTGCCCTGAGCCGCCGGCCCCGCCCCGCGCGGGGCCGCGCCCTTCCATCCGGCCAAGGAGGCGCAGATGAAGCGCGTGAAGGACATGGTGGCCGAGGCGAACGCCCTGGTCCGAACCCTGCCGGTCGAAGAGGCCATCGCCCTGCATGGGCGCGAGGACGTCACCTTCGTGGACCTGCGCGACATCCGCGAGCTGCGCCGCGAGGGCGCCATGCCCGGCGCCTTCCACTGCCCGCGCGGGATGCTCGAATTCTGGCTGGACCCCGAAAGCCCCTACGCCAAACCCGAGTTCCAGCGCGGCGGCCGCTACGTCTTCTTCTGCGCGGGGGGCTGGCGCTCGGCGCTGGCGGCGCGGACGGCGCAGGAGATGGGCCTGCCCGGCGTGGCCCATGTCGAAGGCGGCTTCGCCGCCTGGAAGGCCGCCGGCGGCCCGGTCGAGGAGAAATGACATGCTGACCGACGAGCAACGCCTGATCCGCGACACCGCGCGCGAATTCGCGCGCAGGCGCCTGGCCCCCGGCGCGCGGGCGCGCGAGCGCGCCGGCCTGATCGAGCCCGAGATCCGCGCCGAGCTGGGCGAGCTGGGCTTTCTGGGCATGACCATCGACCCCGAGATGGGGGGCGCGGGCGCCGACTACGTGTCCTACGCGCTGGCCTTGATGGAGCTGGCCTGGGGCGACGGCGCGGTCTCGACGATGGTGTCGGTGCACAACGCGCCCTATCTGGCCATCCTCGACCGCTACGCCAGCCCCGAGCAGAAGCGCCGCTGGCTCGAGCCCGCCGCGCGGGGCGAGTGGATCGGCTGCTTCGCGCTGACCGAGGCGCATGCGGGCTCGGATGCGGGCGCGCTGCGCACCCGGGCCGAGCGGCGCGGGAACGGCTATGTGATCAACGGCGCCAAGCAGTTCATCTCTTCGGCGCGGATCGGCGGGGCGACGATCCTGTTCGCCGTCACCGACCCCGCCGCCGGCAAGAAGGGCATCAGCGCCTTTCACGTCATGAACGACGCGCCCGGCTTCGTCGTCGCCAAGGTCGAGGAGAAGATGGGCCAGAAGGCGTCGGACACCTGCGCGCTGGCCTTCGACGACATGGAGGCGACCCCCGATCACCTGATCGGCGCAGAGGGGCAGGGCTACGCCATCGCGCTGTCCAGCCTCGAGACCGGGCGCATCGGCATCGCGGCGCAGTCGGTGGGCATGGCCCAGGCCGCCTTCGACCACGCCCTGGCCTATGCGCGCGAGCGCGAGGCCTTCGGCCGGCCGATCTTCGAGCATCAGGCCGTGCAGTTCCGCCTGGCGGACATGGAGACGCAGATCGAGGCCGCGCGCCAGCTCGTGCTCAACGCCGCGCGCATGAAGGATGCCGGGCTGCCCTGCCTGCGCGAGGCGGCGATGGCCAAGCTCTTCGCCTCGCAGATGGCCGAGCGCGTGTGCTCGGACGCCATCCAGACGCTGGGCGGCTATGGATATCTGGCCGATCATCCGGTCGAGAAGATCTATCGCGACGTGCGCGTGTGCCAGATCTACGAGGGCACGTCCGACATCCAGAAGCTCATCATCGCCCGCCAGATGGCGGGATAACGGGAGGACAGGCATGAAGCTGAGCAACGAAATCGCGGCGGTCGTCACGGGCGGCGCCTCGGGTCTGGGCGAGGCCACGGCCCGCCGGCTGGCCGCCGACGGCGTGCGCGTGGCCATCTTCGACCGCAACGCCGAGCGCGGCGAGGCGGTGGCGCGCGAGCTGGGCGGCGTCTTCTGCGCGGTGGACGTGACCGAGCCCGACAGCGTCGCCGCCGGGCTCGAGAAGGCCCGCGCCGCCAACGGGCAGGAGCGCATCTGCGTCAACTGCGCCGGCGTCGCCTGGGCCGCGCGCACCGTGGACAAGGAGGGCAAGCCCCATCCGGCCGAGCTGTTCCGCACCACGCTCATGGTCAACCTGTTCGGCACCTTCAACGTCGCCAGCCAGGCGGCGGCCGGCATGGCGGCGGCCGAGCCGCTCAACGCCGACGGCGAGCGCGGGCTGATCGTGAACACCGCCTCGGTGGCGGCCTTCGACGGGCAGATCGGGCAGATCGCCTATTCGGCCTCGAAGGGCGGCGTGGTCGGCATGACCCTGCCCATGGCGCGCGACCTGGCCCGTTCGGGCATCCGCGTGATGACGATCGCGCCGGGCCTGTTCCTGACCCCCATGCTGCAAAGCCTGCCCGAAGAGGCGCAAAAGAGCCTGGGCGCGCAGGTGCCCTTCCCCTCGCGCCTGGGCGATCCGGCCGAATATGCGGCGCTGGTGGCGCATTTCGCCGAGAACGTGATGCTGAACGGCGAGACGGTGCGCCTGGACGGCGCCATCCGCATGGCGCCCAAATGAGCGCCCGCCGGAGCGCGCCCCCGCGCTCCGGCCCCTTTCCCGAGACGGCGCTTTACGCGCCGGTCAAGGCGCTGCTCGAAGGGCAGGGCTACGAGGTCAAGGCCGAGATCGGCGCCGCCGACGTCGTCGCGCTGCGCCCCGGCGAGCCGCCCGTGATCGTCGAGCTCAAGCGCGGCTTCTCGCTGGCGCTGTTTCACCAGGCCGTTGCGCGGCAATCGGCGGCCGAGGCGGTCTATGTCGCCGTCGCGCGCGGGCGCGGGCGCGCCTTCGCAAGGTCGCTCAGGGCGAACATGGCGCTGTGCCGGAGGCTGGGCCTTGGGCTGATCACGGTGCGTCTGCCCGAGGGAACGGTCGAGGTGCATCTGGATCCGGCGCCTTTTCGGCCGCGCGTCTCGGCGGCGCGGCGGGGGCGGCTGCTGCGCGAATTCGCCCGGCGCGAGGGCGACCCCAATCTTGGCGGCAAGGCGCGCGGGCCGGTCATGACCGCCTATCGCCAGGACGCGCTGCGCTGCCTGCGCCATCTGGCCGAGGCCGGGCCGACCCGCGCGGCCGAGGTCGCGCGCGCCGTCGGCGTTGCGCGCGCGCGGCGGATCATGGCCGACGATCACCATGGCTGGTTCGAGCGCGTCGCGCGCGGGGTCTACGCCGCCTCGCCGCGCGGGCTGGCGGCGCTTGAGGAATGGCGGCGCATGATGCCCTCGGCGCCGCCGCCCGAAGCCTGACCGCCGGCATGGCGGCGGTGATCCTCGGCGCGCCCGATCCGCCGCCGCCCGGCGGCGCGGGCCGGGCGCCGCGCTCGGGCCAGGGTTCGGGCGTTTTCGCCCCGCCGCGGGGCCGCGCGCGGAGCAAGGCGTCGCGCCGTCTTTGCGCGTCCGGCGCGGACCCGGCGCGATCGGCCGGCGCCGCAGCCCCTTCGCGGGGCGCGGCGGGGCGCTCAGAACGCGTTCATGGTCAAGAGGTCGTAGGCGGCCACGGTCTCGTCGTCCTGGTTGGTCAGCTCGACGTCCCAGCGCACCTCGCCATAGCTTTCGTTGCGCGGGGTCTTGCGCTTGACGGTCAGGCGCACCTTGATCGAGTCGCCCGGGCTGACCGGCTTCATGAAGCGCAGGTTGTCGAGCCCGGTATTGGCCAGGACCGGCCCCGGCTCGGGCTTGACGAACTGGCCGGCGGCGAAGCTCAGCAGCAGATAGCCATGCGCCACGCGGCCGGGGAAGAACGGGTTGGCGCGCGCGGCCTCCTCGTCCATGTGGGCGTAGAAGGTGTCGCCGGTGAAATGGGCGAAGCGCTCGATGTCCTCGAGCGTGATGGTGCGCGCGGGGGTGTGGATGGTCTCGCCGATGCGCAGCTCGCCGAAGCGGCGGGCGAAGGGATGGACGCCGGCGTCGATCTCGGGCGCGCCGCGCACCCACTCGCCGCCGATGGCGGTCAGCATGCGCGGCGAGCCCTGCACCGCGGTGCGCTGCATGTAGTGCATGACGCCGCGCACGCCGCCCAGCTCTTCGCCGCCGCCGGCGCGGCCCGGGCCGCCATGGACCATGTGCGGCAGCGGCGAGCCGTGGCCCGTGCCCTCCTTGCCGATGCCGCGGTCGGCGAAGTAGAGCCGCCCGTGCCACGCGGCCGAGGCCAGCGCCAGGTCGCGCGCAAAGTCGGGATCGTCGGTGAAGACCGACGCGACCAGCGAGCCGCCCCCGCGATTCGCCAGCGCCGCCGCATGCGCCGCGTCGCGATAGGGCATGAGGGTCGAGACCGGGCCGAAGGCCTCGATTTCATGCGGCGCGCGCGCGCCGTCGGGATCGTCGCAGCGCAGCAGCATGGGCGGCAGGAAGGCGCCCTTGTCGGGGTCGGCGCCCAGAAGCTGGAAGTTCTCGGGATCGCCGAAGATGCGCCGCGCCTCGGCGCCGATGCGCCCGACCGCTTCGAGCACGTCGGCCTTCTGCGCCGCCGAGGCCAGCGCGCCCATGCGCGTCTCGGGCAGCGCGGGATGGCCCACGCGCACCTCGGCCAGCCGCGCGCTCAGCGCCTCGGCCAGCGCGTCCAGATGCGCGGCCCGGGCCAGGATGCGGCGGATGGCGGTGCATTTCTGCCCGGCCTTGACGGTGATCTCCTTGACCGCCTCGCGCACGAACATGTCGAATTCGGGCGTGCCGGGCGCCGCGTCCGGCCCCAGGATCGAGGCGTTGAGGCTGTCCTGCTCGGCCACGAAGCGGGTCGCGTTGTCCAGGATCGCGGGCGCCGCGCGCAGCTTGCGCGCCGTGGCCGCCGAGCCGGTGAAGCTGACCACGTCCTGCGGCCCGACATGCGACAGCAGATCGCCCACGCCGCCGGCGATGAACTGCACGGCGCCTTCGGGCAGGATGCCGCTTTCGACGATCATGCGGAAGGCGGCCTCGGCCAGCCATACGCCCTGCGTGGCGGGCTTGACGATGGCCGGAACGCCCGCCAGCAGCGTCGGCGCCAGTTTTTCGAGCATGCCCCAGACGGGGAAGTTGAAGGCGTTGATGTGCACAGCCGCGCCTTGCAGCGGGGTGCAGACATGTCGGCCCATGAACGCGCCCGAGCGCGACAGCTGCTCGGTCGGGCCGTCGAGGAAGACATGCGCGTCGGGCATCTCGCGCCGGCCCTTCGAGGCGTAGACGAACAGCGTGCCGATGCCGCCGTCGATGTCGATCAGCGAATCGGCGCGCGTGGCGCCCGTCAGCAGGCTGAGCTCGTAAAGCGGCCCGCGCCGCTCGTGCAGGTGCTGCGCCAGCGCCTTGAGCATGCGCGCGCGTTCGTGAAAGGTCATCTTGCGCAGGGCGGGGCCTCCGACCCGGCGCGCATGTTCGAGCATGGCGGCGAAGTCGAGGCCCTCGGAGCCGGCCTCGGCCACGACCTCGCCGGTGACGGGGGTGCGGATGGGGCGCGCCCCGGCCGGCGCGACCCAGGCGCCCAGGGCGTAGCTGCGCAGCTGCATGACGGACATCTTTTCCTCCCTCGGCCGATGGCGGCGGCGCGGCGCGCCGTCCGGTCGCCAACACTATTGACCGGCCGGTCGGTCTATGCAACGGTTTTCGCGGCCGCCCCAGCGCGGCGCAGGGAGGAGACCGCCGCATGTCCGACACCGTTCTGGCCGAGCGCGCCGAGGGCGTGCTCAAGCTCATGCTCAACCGCCCCGAGCGGCTCAACGCCTTCAACGAGGAAATGCACCTGGCGCTGCGCGCGCGCCTTGACGAAGCCGCCGCCGACGCCTCGGTGCGCGCGGTGCTGCTGACCGGCGCCGGGCGCGGCTTTTGCGCCGGGCAGGATCTGGGCGACCGCGACCCGTCGAAGATGGACGGCCCGCCCGATCTGGGCGAGACGCTCGAGAGCTTCTACAACCCGCTCATCCGCCGCATCCGCGCGCTGGACAAGCCCGTTCTGTGCGCCGTCAACGGCGTGGCGGCGGGGGCGGGGGCCAATGTCGCGCTGGCCTGCGAC
This sequence comes from Oceanicella actignis, assembly GCF_900111545.1. Lineage (NCBI taxonomy): Bacteria > Pseudomonadati > Pseudomonadota > Alphaproteobacteria > Rhodobacterales > Paracoccaceae > Oceanicella > Oceanicella actignis. The sequence goes on along the minus strand of NZ_FOHL01000007.1, from coordinate 106,439 downwards.
ATCGTGCTGGCGGCGCGCTCGGCCCGGTTCATCCAGTCGTTCTGCAAGCTGGGCCTCGTGCCCGACGCGGGCGGCACCTGGGCGCTGACCCGCCGGCTGGGCGAGGCGCGGGCCAAGGCGCTGGCCATGACGGGCGCGCCGCTCGACGCCGAAACGGCCGAGGCCTGGGGCCTGATCTGGCGCGCCGTGGACGACGACGCGCTGGCCGCCGAGGCCGGCGCGCTGGCCGCGTCGCTGGCGGCGGGGCCGACCTTCGGCCTGGCGCTGACCAAGCGCGCGATCCACGCCGCCGCGGTCAACGACCTTGACGCGCAGCTGGATCTGGAGCGGGATTTCCAGCGCCGGGCGGGGCGTTCGCCCGACTACCGGGAAGGGGTGGCCGCCTTTCTGGAAAAACGTCAGGCCGTCTTCAGCGGGAGAGAGGAATGACCCCTCAGGAAAGGGCGCGCCGAAGCGCCGAGGTGATGTGGGCGCGCGACGCCGCCAGTCAGGAGATGGGCATGCGCATCGAGGATGTGGGGCCCGGAACCGCAACCTTGTCCATGACCGTCGAGCCGCGCCATGCCAACGGGCATGACATCTGCCATGGCGGCTACATCTTCGCGCTGGCCGACAGCGCCTTCGCCTTCGCCTGCAACAGCTACAACAAGCTGGCCGTGGCCCAGCACAACACCATCACCTATCTGCGCCCGGTCCGGGTGGGCGCGCGCATGACCGCCGTCGCGCGCGAGGTTTCGCTGGCCGGGCGCACGGGCGTCTACGACGTCGCCGTCGAGGCCGACGGCAAGGTGGCGGCCCAGTTCCGCGGCGTCTCGCGCGTGGTCGAGGGCGAGCATTTCGCCGAAGGAGAAGAGTGATGACCGAAGCCTTCCTGTGCGAGGCCCTGCGCACCCCCATCGGCCGTTTCGGCGGCGCGCTGGCCACGGTGCGGCCCGACGACATGCTGGCCCATGTGATCGCCGAGCTGATGAAGCGCGCGCCGGGCCTGCCGCCCGAGGCGGTGGACGACGTCATCATGGGCTGCGCCAACCAGGCCGGCGAGGACAACCGCAACGTCGCGCGCATGGCGGCGCTGCTGGCGGGGCTGCCCGAAAGCGTGCCGGGCGTGACCGTCAACCGGCTGTGCGGCTCGGGGCTGGACGCGGTCGGCACGGCCGCGCGCGCCATCCGCTGCGGCGAGGCCGAGGTGATCGTGGCCGGCGGCGTCGAGAGCATGACCCGCGCGCCCTTCGTCATGCCCAAGGCCGAGGCGGCCTTCTCGCGCGAGAACGCGGTTTACGACACCACCATCGGCTGGCGCTTCGTCAACCCGCTGATGGAGGCGCGTCATGGCGTCGATTCCATGCCCGAAACGGCCGAGAACGTGGCCGAGGAATGGAAGATCGGCCGCGAGGACCAGGACGCCTTCGCCCTGCGCTCGCAGCAGCGCGCGGCCCGCGCGCAGGCCAGCGGCCGCCTTGCCAGGGAGATCGTCCCCGTGACCATTCCCCGCCGCAAGGCCGAGCCGCTGGTCTTCGACCGCGACGAGCACCCGCGCGAGACCACGCTCGAGAAGCTGGCCGCGCTGCCGACCCCCTTCCGCAAGGGCGGGACGGTGACGGCGGGCAACGCCTCGGGTGTGAACGACGGCGCGGCGGCGATGATCGTGGCCTCGGCCGCCGCGGTCGAGAAATACGGCCTGACGCCCCGCGCCCGCGTCGTCGGCATGGCAACCGCCGGCGTGCCCCCGCGGGTGATGGGCGTGGGCCCCGCGCCGGCGACGCGCAAGCTGCTCGGGCGCCTTGGGCTGGGCGTGGGCGACGTGGACGTGATCGAGCTGAACGAAGCCTTCGCCGCCCAGGCGCTGGCCGTGCTGCGCGAGCTGGGCCTGCCCGACGACGCCGAGCATGTGAACCCCAATGGCGGCGCCATCGCGCTGGGGCACCCGCTGGGCATGTCCGGGGCGCGCCTGGCGATGACCGCGGCGCTCGAGCTGGTCGAGCGCGACGCGCGCCGGGCGCTGTGCACCATGTGCATCGGCGTCGGGCAGGGCATTGCGCTGATGCTCGAGCGCGCCTGAACGCCGGGCCGCGCGCCGGAACAAGGGGCGCGCGGCCTCAACGACACGGAACCACCCGAGGAAACGCCCATGAAGGACCTGACGCCCCGGCGCGAGGATCTCGAGCCGATCGAGATCGCCTCGCGCGACGAGATCGCCGCATTGCAGCTCGAGCGCATGAAGCGCACCCTGCGCCGCGCCTATGAAAACGTGCCCTTCTACCGCCGGCGCTTCGACGAGGCGGGCGTGCATCCCGACGACCTCAAGACCCTCTCGGACCTGGCGAAGTTCCCCTTCACCACCAAGCAGGACCTGCGCGACAACTACCCCTTCGGCCTGTTCGCCGTCCCGCGCGAGCAGGTGGCGCGCATCCATGCCTCGTCGGGCACCACGGGCAAGCCGACGGTGGTCGGCTACACGAAGAACGACATCGAGACCTGGGCGACGGTGGTCGCGCGCTCGCTGCGCGCCTCGGGGGTGCGGCCGGGCGACATCGTGCACAACGCCTATGGCTACGGCCTGTTCACCGGCGGGCTTGGCGCGCATTACGGGGCCGAGAAGCTGGGCTGCACGGTGGTCCCCGTCTCGGGCGGCATGACGGCGCGGCAGGTGACGCTGATCCAGGACTTCCGCCCGACCGCGATCATGGTCACGCCCTCGTATTTCCTCTCGATCCTGGACGAGTTCCGAAACGCCGGGATCGATCCGCGCTCCTGCTCGCTCGAGGTCGGGATCTTCGGCGCCGAGCCCTGGACCGACGCCATGCGCCGCGAGATGGAAGAGGCCTTCGACATGCACGCGGTCGACATCTACGGCCTGTCCGAGGTCATCGGCCCCGGCGTCGCCAACGAGTGCGTCGAGACCAAGGACGGCCTGCATGTGTGGGAGGACCACTTCTACCCCGAGATCATCAACCCCGAGACCGGCGAACCCGTCCCCGACGGCGAGATGGGCGAGCTGGTCTTCACCTCGCTGACCAAGGAGGCCATGCCCGTCATCCGCTACCGCACGCGCGATCTGACGCGGCTCCTGCCGGGCACGGCGCGCTCGATGCGGCGCATCCAGAAGATCACGGGGCGCTCGGACGACATGATCATCCTGCGCGGCGTCAACGTGTTCCCCAGCCAGATCGAGGAGCAGCTGGTCGAGGCGCCCGGCCTTGCGCCGCATTACCAGATCGAGCTGACGCGCGAGGGGCGGCTGGACCGCATGACCGTTCATGTCGAGGCGTTGCCCGACCACGCCGCCGCCGACGCGCGCGCGGCGGCGGCCAAGGCGCTGGCGGCGCGGATCAAGGGCGTGGTGGGCGTGAGCGCGCGCGTGGTCGTGGCCGATCCGGGCGGGGTCGAGCGCTCGCAGGGCAAGGCGCGCCGCGTGGTCGACCGGCGCCCGAAGGACTGAGCCTTGGCCCGCGCCCGCGCCGCCGATTACGAGGAAAAGCGCGACGCCATCCTGGCGCGGGCGGCGCGCGTCTTCGCCGAGCAGGGATACGAGCGCGCCTCGATGAACCGCGTGGCCGAGGCCTGCGGCGTGTCGAAGGCGCTGCTCTACCACTACCACCCGTCCAAGGAGTCGCTGCTGTTCGACATCATCCACGGCCATCTGCGCAAGCTGGTCGCGGTGATGGAGCAGGCGCCCGACGATCCCGACCCCAAGGCGCGGCTTCTGAACCTGGTCGCGGCGCTGCTCGACGCCTATCGCGACGCGGACGCCGAGCACAAGCTTCAGCTCGAGGCGCTGGGCGCGCTGCCCCCCGAGCGGCAGGAAGAGATCCGAGCCCTCGAGCGGCGGCTGGTCGCGATCATGGCCGAGGCGGTGCGCAAGCTGCATCCCGCCTTGCCGCCCGAGCAGCTCAAGCCCGCGGTGATGAGCCTGTTCGGCATGCTCAACTGGTTCTATCTGTGGTTCCGCGAGGGCGGACCCATGAGCCGGCGCGACTATGCGCGCATGGCGGCGACGATCTTCGCCGACGGCGTCCGGGCGCTGGGCGCGGCACCCGCTTAGCGGGCGCGATAAGGTTTTGCGGTGAAACCAGATTTTTCCCGCGGACGCGGTCTTTTCTGATCTGGATCAAGGTTGCCGGGCGTCGGCGGGCCTAGCAGTCGGGCGCGCGTCCGATCAGGGACGCTCAAGCGCAGCTTCAAGATGATGGAGAAGACCATGGCGCCCAAGGCTTTCGCCCTCGCCGCTCTTGCCGCTCTCGCCGCCGCGCCCGCCGGGGCGGGCGAGATGTTCGCCGGATCCTATGACGGGGACTGGCTGGTGCGCGTGCGCGGGATCGGCGTGATCCCCAACGAATCGCTCACCGCCGACGGCATTCCCGGCTCGGACGCCAACATCACGACCTCGGTCGTGCCCGAGCTGGACATCACCTATTTCTTCACGCCGAACATCGCCGCCGAGCTGATCCTTGGCACCACGCCCCATGACGTGAGCGGGCGCGGCGCGCTGGCCGGGGCCGACATCGGGTCGGTGTGGCTGCTGCCGCCGACGCTGACCCTTCAGTATCATGTCACGCAGCTGGGCGAGTGGACGGGTTCGGAATCCCTGGCCAAGGTCAAGCCCTATTTCGGCGCGGGCGTGAACTACACGATCTTCTACAACGAGGATGCCGGGCAGTTCAATTCGATCGACTATGACAACGCCTTCGGCGCCGCGCTGCAGGCGGGCGTGGACATGGAGCTGGGCGACGGCTTCTATCTGAACGCCGACGTGAAATACATCTTCCTCGAGACGGACTGGAGCATCAACGACGGCGCGATCACGGGCAGCGTGGACATCAACCCGCTGATCGTGGGCCTCGGTCTGGGCTATCGCTTCTGACGGGGGCCGGCGCGGCGGGGCGTCGAGCCCCGCCGCCCCGGGCCGGACGGCCGGGGCCGCCGGCGGCGCCCGGCGGGCTGGCGTCGGCGCAGGGGGCGGCGCGGTCGGGCGCGCCGGCGCGGGCCTGCTTGCGCGGGGCTGTTTGCGGCCCCGGCGGGGCGCGGCGGCGCGCTCAGACGACTCGGTCGGGCGGCTCGCGCCCCTCGAAGAAGGCGACGAGGTTCTCGAACGCCTTCATGCCCATCGCTTCGCGGGTTTCGCGCGTGGCGCTGCCCAGATGCGGCAGAAGCACCACGTTGTCGAGCGCGCGCAGCGCCTCGGGCACGCGGGGCTCGTCGGCGTAGACGTCCAGACCGGCGCCGGCGATGCGGCGGTTTTCGAGGGCCTCGATCAGCGCGTCTTCGTCCACCACGTCGCCGCGGGCGGTGTTGATGAGGTAGGCCGTGGGCTTCATCAGGGCCAGCCGCTCGGCCGAGATCAGGCCGCGGTTCTCTTCGCCGCCGGGGCAATGGATCGAGACGAAGTCGGCTTCGCGCAGCACGTCCTCGACCGTCGGCAGCTGGCGGCAGGGCACGCCCGGCTCGGTCACGCGCGATCGGTTGTAGTGCACGATGCGCATGCGCAGGCCATGGCAGCAGCGCGCCGCCATGGCCTTGCCGATGCGGCCCATGCCGATGATGCCAAGGGTCTTGCCGGTGACCTGCGCGCCCAGAAGCTGGGTCGGGGCCCAGCCGTTCCAGGCGCCCGAACGCACGAGCCGCTCGCCCTCGGCCGCGCGGCGCGCGACCATGAGCAGAAGGGTCAGCGCGAGGTCGGCCGTCGCATCGGTCAGCACGCCCGGCGTGTTGGTCACGACGACGCCCGCGGCCTGCGCGGCGCGGATGTCGATATGGTTGTAGCCGACGGCGAAATTCGCCAGGAGGCGCGCGCGCGGGGCGGCGCCGATGACCTCGGCGTCGATGCGGTCGCCGACCGTGCACAGGACCGCGTCCGCATCGCGCATGGCGGCGGCCAGGTCCTGCCGGCTCAGCGGGACGTCGTCGGGGTTGAGCACGGCGTCGAAGCGTTCGCTCAGCGCGGCTTCGACCGGGGCGGGCAGGCGGCGGGTGACGATGACGCGGGGCCTGGACATGGCGGGCTCAGCGCAGGGCCTCGCGCACGGCGGCGCCGGCCTTGGCGAAGTCCATGCGCCCGGCGTAGCGGGACTTGAGATCCTTCATAACCGCGCCCATGTCGCGGATCGAGCTGGCGTTGACGCGGGCGATGGATTCCGAGACGGCGCGCGCGGCCTCCTCCTCGGTGAGCGGGCGGGGAAGGAACTCGCGGATGATGTCGATCTCGGCGCGCTCGCGCTCGGCCAGCTCGAGGCGGCCGGCCTCTTCGTAGGCGCGGATGGAATCCTCGCGCTGCTTGATCATCTTGCCCAGGATCTGGGCGATCTCGGCGTCGGAGACGCGCGAGTCGCCCTCCTCGGCGGCGCGCGCGGCGATGTCGCGGTCCTTGATGGCGGCCATGATCAGCCGAAGGGTCGAGACCCGGGCCTGATCCTTGGCCTTCATCGCTTCGGTCAGGGCTTGGGCGATGCGATCGCGCATGGGATGTCCTGCGTTGCTGCGGTCGATCCGGCGATTCATACACCAGCCCCGCGCCGCTGACCACCGGGCCCGGGCGCTGGCGGCGGCCTTGACCTGGGGCGCGGCCGCCTCTAGCTTCCGCGCGACGTCAATCCAAGCTCCGGGGTCCGTTCATGACCGATACCGCCGCCAGCGCGCCCGCGCAAACGCGCCGCGCGCCCGAAGCCGCGACCGCCTGCATCGCTTTCGCCGACGGTTCGGTCTTCTACGGCCGAGGCTTCGGGGCCGAGGGGGTGGCGGTCGGCGAGCTGGTCTTCAACACCGCCATGACCGGCTATCAGGAGATCATGACCGACCCCTCCTATGCGGGGCAGGTGGTGACCTTCACCTTCCCGCATGTGGGCAATGTCGGCGTCAATGACGAGGACGACGAAAGCGCGCAGCCCGCGGCGCTGGGCATGGTGGTCAAGTGGGACCCGACCGCGCCGTCGAACTGGCGCGCGGCGGGCGATCTGCCGCGCTGGCTGGCCGCGCGCGGGCGCATCGGCGTGGGCGGCGTGGACACGCGCCGGCTGACGCGCAAGATCCGCCTGGGCGGCGCGCAGCATGTGGCCATCGCCCATGACGCGCGCGGCGAATTCGACGTGGACGACCTGATCGCCCGCGCCCGCGCGTTTCCGGGGCTCGAGGGCGCGGACCTGGCGCGCGAGGTCACCTGCCGCCAGTCCTACCGCTGGGACGAGATGCGCTGGACCTGGCCGGGCGGCTTTCCCCGCCGCGAGGGGCCGGGCAAGCGCGTGGTCGCCATCGACTACGGCGCCAAGCGCAACATCCTGCGCTGCCTGGCCGAGGCCGGCTGCGAGGTGATCGTGCTGCCCGCGACCGCCACGGCCGAAGAGGTGCTGGCGCATGATCCCAAGGGCGTGTTCCTGTCGAACGGTCCCGGCGATCCGGCCGCGACGGGCGAATACGCCGTTCCCATGATCCGCGCCATTCTGGACAGGGGGCTGCCGATCTTCGGCATCTGCCTTGGCCACCAGATGCTTGCCCTGGCGCTGGGCGCGCGCACGATCAAGATGAGCCACGGCCATCACGGCGCGAACCATCCGGTCAAGGATCTGGAGACCGGCAAGGTCGAGATCACCTCGATGAACCACGGCTTCGCGGTCGACGCCCAGACCCTGCCCGAGGGCGTGATCGAGACGCATGTCTCGCTTTTCGATGGCTCGAACTGCGGCATCCGCATGCGCGAGCGGCCGGTGTTCTCGGTGCAGCACCACCCCGAGGCCAGCCCCGGCCCGCAGGACAGCTTCTATCTGTTCGAGCGCTTCGCGGCGTCGCTCTGACGCTGGAAACCTTCCGTTAACCGTCTTGCGCCTAGCCTGCTCTCATCAGGAGTGCAGTTCATGGCGCAAGTCGATCTGGCGAGCACCGAGCGCGCCGCCCCGCCCCGGCTGGGAGAGATCCTGGTCGCGCGCGGGGCGGTTTCGCGCCGCAGGCTGAAGGCCGCGCTGCGGCGCCAGCGCCGGGTGGGCGCGCCGCTGGGTGAGATCCTTTGCGCCTCGGGCGCGGTGCGCCGCGCCGACGTTCTGGCCGCGTTGGCCGAGCAGCGCGCCCGGCCCTTCATCGACCTCGAGGCCCAGCCCCCCGACCCCTCGCTGATGGATGAGGGCGACCTGATCCATTGCCTTCAGCGGCGCGCGCTGCCCTGGCGGCGCGAAGAGGGGCGGCTGGTCTTCGCCGCCGCGGACCCGGGCGCGCTGATGGGCGCGGAGCTGTTCCTGCGCAGGGCCTTCCGCGTTCCGCGCCATCTGGACGTCGAGGTCGTCGCCTGCGCGCCCGAGGCGTTCGAGGCGGTTCTGAGCGCCCGCTTCGCCCCCGAGCTGGCCCGCCGCGCGGCCTCGCGCACGCCCGAGCGGCTTTCGGCGCGGGGGCTGACCCGCCCCGGCCCGCGGCTGGCGCTGGGCGCGGCGCTGGCGGGGGCGGCGGCGCTGCTGGCGCTGGCGCCGCAGCTGGCGCTGCCGGCGCTGTTCCTGGCGGCGCTGGCGCTCAACGCGGTGAATGTGGGGCTGCGCCTGGCGGTCATGGCGCTGCCGGCGCGGCGAAGCGTGCTGCCCTGTCCCGCGCCCGCCGAGCCCGAGCCGGGCCCGCCGCCGCGCATCACCCTCATCATCGCCCTCTACCGCGAGCCGCAGGTGGCGGCGCAGCTGATCGAGGGGCTGCGCGCGCTCGATTACCCGCCCGAGCGGCTCGAGGCCATTCTCGCGCTCGAGGAAGGCGACGAGGCCACCCGCGCCGCGATCGAGGCCGCCGACCCGCCGCGCTGGGCGCGCATTCTGGTGACCCCGCCGGGGGGGCCGCGCACCAAGCCGCGCGCGCTCAACCACGCGCTGGACTTCGCCAGCGGCGACATCATCGGCGTCTACGACGCCGAGGACCGGCCCGAGCCGCGCCAGCTGCGCAAGGTGGCGGCGGCCTTCGCCGGCTCGTCGGCCAAGCTGGCCTGCGTGCAGGCGCGCCTCGCCTTTCGCAACGAGGCCGACGGCTGGATACCGCGATGCTTCGCGGTCGAATACGCGACCTGGTTCCACGTCATGCTGCCGGGCATGGCGCAGCTGGGCTTCCCGCTGCCGCTGGGGGGCACCTCGCTGTTCTTCCGCCGCGCCGCGCTCGAGCGCCTCGGGGCGTGGGATGCGCACAACGTCACCGAGGACGCGGATCTGGGCATCCGCCTGGCGCGGGCGGGCTATGTGACGGGCCTGATCGACAGCGAGACCGACGAGGAGGCGACGCGCACCCCCCTTGCGTGGATCCGTCAGCGCTCGCGCTGGCAGAAGGGCTATCTGATGACCTGGCTCACCCACATGCGCGCGCCGCGCCGGCTGTGGCGCGATCTGGGGCCGCGGGGCTTTCTGGGTTTTCAGGCGCTGTTTCTGGGGGCGGCCAGCGCCTTTCTGGCGCAGCCGCTTTTCTGGGCGGTTTGGGTGTGGCCGGCGCTGGCGGGCCCGGTCTTCGACCCCGCCGCGGCGCTGGGCGCGCTGGGCCATGCGCTGGCCGGCGCGCTGTTGATGGGGCAGGCGGTGATGGCGGGGTCGTCGGTGCTGGCGCTGCGGCGCGCGGGGCGGCGCAACCTGATCCCGACCGCGCTCAGCCTGCCCTTCTACTGGCCCATGGGCGTCGCCTCGGCGCTCAAATCCCTGGTCGAGGCCGCCGCCGCGCCCCTTTACTGGGACAAGACCGAGCATGGCCGCCCGCCGCGCCGGGGGCTGTGGAAATTCCCGCGTTCGCGCTAGCTTTCCCCATGGGCGGCCGCTCGGGCCGCGTATGCAAGGGAGAGTGATCGCCATGTCGCAGATGAACGATTCCGCCCCGAAGGGCGTCGGCCGCCGCGCCGCGCTGTCGGCGCTGGCCGCCGCGCCGGTCGCCGCGGCGCTGACCCTTGGCGCGCCTGCGCCCGCGCGCGCCGCGGCGCCCAAGGCCGGCCCGGCCCGCGGGCTCGTCCGGCGCTTCGAGCTGGGCGCGTTCGAGGTCGCCACCCTGTCCGACGGCATGCGCGCGGGCGAGGGGCCGCACCCGATCTTCGGACAGAATGTGAGCGCCGAAGAGGTCGCCGCGCTGCTCGAGGCCAACTTCCTGCCCGCCGGGCGCTTCGTGAACGGGTTCACGCCAACCCTGGTCAACACGGGCGCCGAGCTGATCCTGTTCGACACCGGCCTGGGCGAGGGCGCGCGCCCGGCCATGGGCGGGCTGCGCGCGCGTCTGGCCGAGGCAGGCGTGACCCCCGAGCAGATCGACGTGGTGGTCCTTACGCACATGCATCCCGACCATATCGGCGGGCTGACCGAGGGCGGCGCGCCGGCCTTTCCCAATGCGCGCTATGTGATCGGAGCCGCGGAATACGATTTCTGGACCGCGCCGGGGCGCGATTCCGGGCCGACCGAGCGCGTGGCCCGTCTGGTGCAGGAGAAGGTGGTTCCGCTGGCCGAGCGCGCGCGCTTCGTCAAGCCCGGCGACGCGGTCGCCCCGGGCATCGAGGCGGTGGCCGCCTTCGGCCACACGCCCGGTCACATGGCGTGGCATCTGGAAAGCGAGGGGCGGCGGCTGATGCTGTGCGCCGATGCGTGCAACCACTATGTGGTCTCGCTGCAGCGCCCCGACTGGCACGTGCGCTACGACATGGACAAGGAAGCCGCCGCCGCCACGCGCAAGAGCCTGTTCGGCATGATCGCGGCCGACCGCATTCCCTTCGTCGGCTATCACATGCCCTTCCCGGCCGTCGGTTTCGTCGAGCCGCTGGGCGAAGGGTTCCGCTTCGTGCCCGCGACCTACCAGTTCGACGTCTGAGGTTGCGCCCGCCCCCGACGGGGGCGGGCGCCCGGACGGGGGTCAGATCCCGCCCATCGAGAGGTATTTGATCTCGACGAAATCGTCGATGCCGTATTTCGAGCCCTCGCGCCCCAGGCCCGACTGCTTCATGCCGCCGAAAGGCGCCACGGCGGTCGAGGGCAGGGCGTCGTTGACCCCGACGATGCCGTATTCCAGCCCCTCGGCCACGCGCCAGCAGCGGCCGATGTCGCGCGCGTAGAAATAGGCGGCCAGGCCGAACTCGGTGTCGTTGGCCAGCGCGATGGCCTCGGCCTCGTCCGAGAACGAGAAGACCGGCGCCAGCGGGCCGAAGGTCTCTTCGCGCGCGACCTTCATCTGCGCCGTGGCGCCGTCGATGACGGTGGGTTCGAAGAACAGCCCGCCCAGCGCGTGACGCTTGCCGCCGACCACCAGGCGCCCGCCCTTGGCCAGCGCGTCGGCGATGTGCTCTTCGACCTTGGCCACGGCGGCCTCGTCGATCAGGGGGCCGGTGGTCACGCCTTCCTCCAGCCCGTCGCCCACGCGCAGGGCGCGCACGCGCTCGGCCAGGCGGGCGACGAAGGCCTCGCGCACGCTTTCCTGGACATAGATGCGGTTGGCGCAGATGCAGGTCTGGCCGGCGTTGCGGAACTTCGAGGCCATGGCCCCTTCGACCGCGGCGTCCAGATCGGCGTCGTCGAAGACGATGAAGGGCGCGTTGCCGCCCAGCTCGAGCCCCAGCTTCTTGATGTCATGGGCGCACTGGCGCATGAGCACGCGCCCGACCTCGGTCGAGCCGGTGAAGGTCAGCTTGCGCACCTTCTCGTTGGCGCACATCTCGTTGCCGATGGCCGAGGCGGACGACCCGCAGACGACGTTGAGCACCCCCGGCGGAAAGCCCGCGCGCTCGGCCAGCACGGCGATGGCGATGGCCGACAGGGGCGTCTGCTTGGCCGGCTTGCAGACCACCGTGCAGCCGACGGCCAGGGCCGGGCCGATCTTGCGCGTGATCATGGCGTTGGGGAAGTTCCAGGGCGTGATCGCCGCGACCACGCCGATGGGCTGCTTGAGCACGACGATTCGCTTGCCCGGCGCGGCGGGCGGGATCACGTCGCCATAGACGCGCTCGGCCTCGGCGGCGAACCATTTGAGAAAGCTTGCGCCGTAAAGGATCTCGCCGCGCGCCTCGGCCCAGGGCTTGCCCTGCTCGCTGGTCAGGATGGTGGCCAGGTCGTCGGCGTTCTCGACCATCAGGTCGTGCAGCTTCATCAACAGCGCGCCGCGCTCGGAAGCAAGCCTGGCCGCCCAGGGCTTTTGCGCCTCGTAGGCCGCGTCGATGGCGCGGCGGGTCTCCTCCGCGCCCAGATCGGCGCATTCGGCCACGGTCTGGCCGGTGGCGGGGTTGACCACCTTGAACGTCTTGCCGCCGGGACCGTCGGTCCAGACGCCGCCGACATAGGATCTGCCGGTCAGAAGGGTGGGGTCCTTGAGCTTCATTCGCAGCGCCTCCCAGGCTTGCCTTGGCGATCTTCGCCGCCAAGTCATAGCGCCGCGCACGTGGGCCGGCAAACCCCGCGCCGTCGATCGGGGGCGACGGCCGGCCCGGCGGGGGCGCCGGTCCGCGCCGCCCTCAGGCCGCGGCGCGGCGGGCCCTCTGGCGGCGAGCGGCGGCGGCCAGGCCCGCCAGCCCCATCGCCAGAAGCCCCAGCGCGCCGGGAACCGGGACCGGGTTCGGCGCAAGATCGGCGAAGCCGCTCGCCACCGCGCCCGTCGGGGCGCTCGTGACCGAAAAGCCCTTGATCGTCGCCGCCAACGGTCCGGCGATGTCGTCGACGGCATGGACCATCCAGCCGAACACGTCGCCGGGCGCGACCGCGAAGCTGATCGGGCCGGCGTCGGTCGCATCCGCCCCGCCAAGGTTGTGCTCGAGATGGTTGAGCGTGATGTAGAAAAAGTCCCAGCCGGGCCCCTCGGCGTCGAAGTTTCTCAGATCATACGAGAAATTCACGTAGCCGGCGTCCTGCGACGCGGCGGTGAACGAGATCCAGGCCGCTTCGCCGGTGTCGTCGTTGCAGCCGCCGATGTCGACCGACTGCGCGCCGTTGACGACGACGAGGCCCGATGCGCAGCCCAACGCGCCGTATCGGGTCACGGAGAAGTTCGAAAAGGCGTAGTCGCCGGTGAAATCGGTCACGGGCAGGGCGCTGGCGGCCTGGGCGCCAAGCCCCGTCGCGGCGGCAAGGGCGAAAAGAATGGGTCTGATCATCTCGATTCTCCGCATGGCGGGTTTCGCGCGACCCTGGCGGCGCAGGCCGGAAGGGTCGCGCCCTTGTTGACCTTGACCCGAGTTGAAACCAATCCGGTCGTTTCGCGCAACCGGCCGCGCGTTGACTTGCGCGCCCGCCTGTCCGAGAACTTGCCCGCACGGAAGGGGCGGCCGCGGGGCCGCCGCAGTCGGAGGATGGACATGAAGAAGGTCTACGGCTCGGCGCAGGAGGCGCTTGACGGCCTCCTGTTCGACGGAATGACCATCGCGGCGGGCGGATTCGGCCTGTGCGGCATTCCCGAGAACCTGATCGCGGCGATCCGCGACTCGGGCGTCAAGGATCTGACCATCGCCTCGAACAACGCGGGCGTGGATGATTTCGGCCTGGGGCTGCTGCTGCAGACGCGCCAGGTGCGCAAGATGATCTCGTCCTATGTGGGCGAGAACGCCGAGTTCATGCGCCAGTATCTGTCGGGCGAGCTGGAGCTGGAGTTCACGCCCCAGGGCACGCTGGCCGAGCGCATGCGCGCCGGCGGCGCTGGGATTCCGGGCTTCTACACCGCCACGGGGGTGGGCACCGTCATCGCCGAGGGCAAGGAGCACAAGGAGTTCGACGGCAAGACCTACATCCTCGAGCGCGCCATCGTGGCGGACCTGGCCATCGTCAAGGGCTGGAAGGCCGACGAGACCGGCAACATGATCTTCCGCAAGACGGCGCGGAACTTCAACGTGCCGGCGGCGAAATGCGGCCGCATCTGCGTCGCCGAGGTCGAAGAGATCGTGCCCGTCGGCAGCCTCGATCCCGACCACATCCACCTGCCCGGCATCTATGTGCACCGCCTGATCAAGGGCGATCACGAGAAACGCATCGAACAGCGCACCGTGCGCAAGCGCGAGGAGGCCTGAGCATGCCCTGGGACCGCAATCAGATGGCCGCGCGCGCGGCGCGCGAGCTCGAGGACGGCATGTATGTCAATCTGGGCATCGGCATTCCGACGCTGGTGGCCAACTACATTCCCGAGGGCGTGCACGTCACGCTCCAGTCCGAGAACGGCATGCTGGGCATCGGCCCCTTCCCCTACGAGGGCGAAGAGGACCCCGACCTGATCAACGCCGGCAAGCAGACGATCACCGAGCTGCCGCACTCGGCCTATTTCGACAGCGCCGAAAGCTTCGCCATGATCCGCGGCGGCAAGATCGCCATGGCGATCCTGGGCGCGATGGAGGTCAGCGAGACCGGCGATCTGGCGAACTGGATGATCCCCGGCAAGCTGGTCAAGGGGATGGGCGGCGCCATGGACCTGGTGGCCGGCGTCGGGCGCGTGGTGGTGGTGATGGACCACGCCAACAAGCACGGCCAGTCGAAGGTGCTGAAGGAATGCACCCTGCCGCTGACCGGCAAGGGGGTGGTCGACCGGATCATCACCAATCTGGGCGTTCTGGACGTGGTGGAGGGCGGCCTCAAGGTCGTCGAGCTGGCGCCCGGCGTCACCATGGACGAGCTGCGCGCCAACACCGAGGCGACGCTGGTCGAATGACGGCCGCGCCGGCGGCGCGCCGCGCGCCGCCGGCCTTCACGGCGCGGGCGGGCAAGGATCGCGCGGCCCGCGCGGCGGCGCGGAGCACAGCCGCTCGCCAAGGGCCGCGAAGGCGGCCAGGACCTTCGGAACATAAGCGCGGGTCTCGGGCCAGGGCGGCACGCCGCCATGGCTGATCACGGCGTTCTCGCCGGCATTGTAGGCGGCAAGCGCCAGCACCGCGTCCTCGTCGAACATCCGCAGCAGCATGTCCAGATAGGCGGCGCCGCCGGCGATGTTCTGCGCCGGGTCGAGCGGGTCGCGCACGCCGACGCGCCGCGCGGTGGCGGGCATGAGCTGCATCAGCCCGAGGGCGCCGGCGGGGCTGCGCGCATTTTCCCTCCCGCCCGATTCGACGGCGATCATCGCCATCAGCAACGCGCGCGAGACGCGCCGCCGGGCCTCGGCCCGAGTCAGCGCCAGGCCGTGCCGGCGCGCCACGTGCTCGAGGGCCTCGGGCTGGGGCGCGCGAACCGATTCGCGCGCGGACCGGGCCGCGGCCGCGAGCCGGTCGGGGCTTGCGGCCGACAGGCGCGGATCGATCCGGCGCCAGAACTCATCGACCGCGGCGGGCGCGGCCGCGGGCGGAGTCTCGAAGATGATTCGCCGCCGCGCGCCGGGCGCCGGCGGGCGCACGCGGCGAAACGAGAAATCCGATTCGAGCGGAGCGCTGCGCACGACCGGCAGGCCGGCCGCCTTCGCCGGCAGGCAGGCGGCGCCCGCGATGGCTGCAAAAAGATGCGCCGCTGCAATCATTTGGCGAGCCGCCCGGGGCGTCCACCCCCCGCCGCGCCGCGCGCCTCCGCCCCCGCGCCAGGATCCCGCGCCCATCATCCCGAATTCACGCCTTCCCGTTTGCGGCGAACCTCGCTATTCTGAACGCCAGCGTAACGACGGCGCGGGTTCGGCCGGAGAGTGTCCATGATGATTGTCGATTGCGTGGCGCGCAAGACGCCAAGGCGGTTCGTCGCATGCGAGAAGGGTGCGGTCACCGTCGATTGGGTTGTTCTGACCGCGATGGTTGTGGTCGCATTCATTTTCGCCGTGGGGCCGGTCTGGCTCGGCTTCGCCGACATCGTGGACGCCTCGGCAAGCGAGGTCAGCGCCTACGGCGTCAGCCTGTTCGGGGACTGAAGATTCGGGCGCGTTCCGCTTCGCCGTCAAGGCGGCATTCATAAACAGGTTCCCAAACGGATGATTCGCGGTTAGGCTTTCGGAGCGCGTCACGGCCGGCCGGGGGGCCGCCGGGGATGCCGCGATGAAGGCGCCCTGCGCCAAGCGTTCAAGTGAACGGCGTTCATGTGGAACGTCGTGGTGTGCATCGGAAGGAAGCAACATGAACTGGATCATTTCGAAGCTCCGTCGCGCCGTGACCGACGAGTCCGGCGCCGTGACCGTGGACTGGGTCGTGCTGACCGCCGCGGTGGTCGTGCTGGCGATCGGCGCCATCAGCGTGCTGGACGGTCAGATCTCGTCGCTGGTCAGCAGCATCTCGACCGAGCTTCAGTACTCGAACGTGACCGGCGGCTGACGCCGTCGCCTCGCGATCCGCGGCAGGGTGACTTGCGCCCCGCCCTGGTGTAAGAACGAAAGCCGCCCGCGCCATCCGCGTCGGGCGGCTTTTCGCGAAGGACGTGACCCATGCGTATGATCGCCATCCTCGTGTTGCTGGCGGGCTTCGCCCTTGCGGGCGGATCGGTCTACTACATGTACGGCATGTTCAAGCAGGCTCAGGCCCAGCTTGCGCAGCAGCCCAAGATCAGGACCATCCCGACGGTCAAGATCGCGGTGGCGGCCAAGGATCTGCGCTATGGCGAGCCGCTGACCGAGAAAAGCGTGCGCATGGTCGAATGGCCCAAGAACGCCGCGCCGGCCAACGGCTTTCAGCGGCTCGAGGACCTGTTCGTCGAGGGCGGCGAGCCGCGCACGGTGCTGCGCCGCATGGAGCCGAACGAGCCGATCCTGAAGTCCAAGGTCACCGGCTTCGGCGAGAAGGCGACCGTCGCCGCGCTGCTCGATCCGGGGATGCGGGCGCACACCTTTCAGGTCAACGCGGTGTCGTCGATCGGCGGCTTCATGCTGCCCGGCACGCGGATCGACGTGATTCTGACCTACAAGGACCGCAACGAGGGCATCAAGACCAAGTATCTGATGCAGAACATCGAGGTGATCGCGGTCGACCAGGACACCGACCGCGACCGAATCGACGCCCGGGTCGCGCGGACGGTGACGGTTCAGGTCACCCCGCGCCAGGTCGAGCAGCTGACCCTGGCGCAGAGCCTGGGCAAGATCACGCTGGCGCTGCGCGGCTTCGGCGCCCAGGACGTCTCGGACGCCGAGGGAATCACGCGCGAAGATCTTCTGGGCGACGAGCCCGAAGCGGTCGCGGACGCGCCGGCCGCGCCCGAGCCCGAAGAGCTGAAGGTCAAGGTGCGTCGCGGCGCCGCGGAGCTGCAAAGCGTGACCGTCGAATGATGGCCGGATTCGCCAAATTCTGAACCTGATCTGAAGAAAATCGGGAAACTTCCCGAGCTTCTCTTCGTAAACCCTTGAATGCTTGTGTTTAACGCAGGCGTTGCTAAAGTCTGCGATGTATCGATGCGTGTGGCGTGATTGTGGTCATGCGCGGGCCTGCCTCTGGGAGAGCGAGTATGAATGTGTTGCGTGCAGCATGTGTGGCGGCGGCCCTGGCCGTCGTCGCGGCGTCGGGCGGAGCCGATGCGCAGTCGTCGGTGTTGAGAGTCGCGCAGGGGGCCGCGTCGCGGGACCTGGCCGTGGATGTGAACCGGGCGGTGGTGCTTGAGGCGGCCGAGCCCTTCGCCGAGGTGTCGGTGGCCAATCCGGGCATCGCCGACGTGGCCGCGCTTTCGAACAGGACGATCTACGTCCTGGGCAAGCAGCCCGGCCGCACCACGCTGACGCTGCTGGGCGCGGGCGGGCGGCTGATCGCCAATCTGACCATCCGCGTCTCGCCCGACCTGGCCGAGCTCAAGACCCGCCTGCGCGAGATCCTGCCCGGCGAGCCCATCGAGGTGCGCGCCGCCAACAACGGGATCGTGCTTTCGGGCACCGTCTCGGGCGTGGCCAAGCTGGCGCGCGCCATGGAGCTGGCCGAGCGCTACGCCCCGGGCCGCGTGTCGAACATGATGAATGTGGGCGGCACGCAGCAGGTCATGCTCAAGGTCCGCTTCGCCGAGGTGCAGCGCAGCGCGTCCAAGGAGCTGGGCTTCAACTGGGCGCTGGGCTTCACCGCCGGCAATTTCGGCCTGAACACGAACACGGGCGACTATATCGGCGGCGTCAACGTCCCCGGCCGTCCGGTGCCCGGCGGGAGCGGCGGCGCGGGCCTGTCCACCTCATACACGCCCTCGGGTTCGCCCGACGGCCTCGTGCGCCTGGGCTTCGCCGCGGGCGGCTTCGTGGCCAACCTGGCCATCGACGCGATGGAATCGAAGGGCCTTGCGCGCACGCTGGCCGAGCCGAACCTTGTGGCCCTGTCGGGCGACAACGCCACCTTCCTGGCGGGCGGCAACTATCCCATCCCCGTGCGCTCGGATGACGGCATCTCGGTCGAATACCGGCCCTTCGGCGTCAGCCTGTCCTTCACGCCCACGGTGGTGGACGACGATCTGATCAATCTCGAGCTCGAGGCCGAATCGAGCGCCATCGACAACAGCATCGTGGTCCAGAGCGCCGGCTTCACCTACAACGGCTTCTCGACCCGCCGCTCGAAGACCACCATCGAGCTGCGCGACGGCGAGAGCTTCGCCATCGCCGGCCTGCTGCAGGACGACTTCATCGACAACGCCAACCAGATCCCGTGGCTGGGCGACGTTCCGGTGCTGGGCACGCTTTTCCGCTCGAGCGACTACCAGCGCCGCCAGACCGAGCTGGTGATCATCGTCACCGCGCATCTCGTCACCCCGACGGCGGGCGAGGCGCTGAGCCTTCCGACCGATCGCATCGCGATCCCCGACGAGTCGGAGCTGTTCCTGTTCGGCAAGCTTGAAGGCCCGGCGGGCGCGGTCGCCGCCGGCGGCTTCGAGGGCGCCTATGGCTATGTGATGGAGTGATGAAGATGACGCGTATTGTCATTGCCGCGGCGCTGGGCGCCGCAACGCTGCTGTCGGCCTGCGCCGACCGTCCCGCCGGTTCGGCCGCCACGGGGGCGTCCTTCGGCGCCGCGACCGCCTCCAACGTCATCGGCCAGGCGGCCTACGCCTATGCCGACCGGCGCCTGGTGGCCATGTCGGACAAGTTCCGCGCCGAGGCGCCCGACACCGTGACCTTCGATTTCGACAAGGCGGTTCTGGACGCGGACGCGCGCCGCGCGCTGGACGCGCAGGCGGCGTGGCTCAAGGCGCATCCGAAGGTGCGCATGCGCATCTATGGCCATGCCGACAAGGTCGGCTCCGAGGCCTACAACGACCGCCTCGGCCTGCGCCGCGCCCGCGCGGTGGTGCGCTACCTGGTCTCGAAGGGGGTCGAGCGCAACCGCCTCGACGCGGTCGAAAGCCGCGGCGAGCGCGAGCCCGTCGTGCCCACCGAGGAGCGCGAGCGCCGCAACCGTCGCGCGGTCACCGAAGTGGCCGGGTTCGAGCGCGGCTATGTCGGCGATCCGATGGACGGCAAGCGCGCCCTGCTCGGTTACAAGGAATACACCTTCGACCGCATAGAATTCGCCAAGGCCACCTCGACGGCCGGCGGCGGCTGATCCCGGAGGCCGGGCCGATGGCGGCCCGGCCCGTGTTGCGCGCGGCGCCGGCCGCGCGCGGCGTTCAGGTCGGGCGCGCCGCGCGCGCCCCGGCCCCGCGTCATCAAGCGAAGGCTGTGACCCATGCAGTTGCGTCGAATCAAGTCCAGGCCCGTCGAGCTTTACGCGGTGGCGGACAATTTCGCGGTCTTCCAGGCGATCGGCGACGAGCTGCGCGGCGAGTTCCCCGACGATTCCTGGGCGCCGATCGGCTATGCCGAGATGCGCAAGCTTCTCGCCGCCGGCGCGCCCGAAACGCTCGAGGCCGTGCTGGTGGGGGTGGACGCGGCCGATGAGGGCCGCGTGAAGGAGATCGCGACCCTGATCGCCGCGGTCAAGGCGGCGGGTCTGCCCGTGATCCTTCTGGCCAAGGACATCGGCCCGGCGGCCATGCATGCGCTGATGCGCGCGGGCGCGGACGATTTCCTGCCCTATCCGACCCCCGAGGGCGCGCTGGCCGAGACCATGGAGCGCCTGCGCAACCGCGACGCCGCGGCCGAGATGGGGCAGGGCAAGGGCCGCGGGCGGCGCGGCGTGGTGCTGCCGGTCTACGGCGTGTCGGGCGGCGTCGGCTCGACGACCTTCGCGGTGAACCTGGCGTGGGAGCTGGCGCTCGAGACGCGCAAGGCCAACAAGCGCGTCTGCATCATGGATTTCGATTTCCAGTATGGCTCGGTGGCCACCTATCTGGACCTGCCGCGCCTCGAATCGATCTTCGAGCTGCTTTCGGAAGCCGAGGCCATGGACCATGACAGCCTGGCTTCGGCGCTCACCAGCTTCCAGAAGCGGCTGGCGGTGCTGACCGCGCCGATGGACGCGCTGCCGCTCGACATCATCGGGCCCGAGGACGTCAAGAAGCTGCTTTCGCTGGCCACCCACTCCTACGACTTCGTGGTGGTGGACATGCCCACCACCCTCACCCACTGGACCGAGACGCTGCTGCACGCGGCCGAGCGCTTCTTCGTGTCCATGGAGATCGACATGCGTTCGGCCCAGAACATGCTGCGCTTCCTGCGCACGCTCAAGGCCGAGGATCTGCCGATCGAGAAGCTGGACTTCATCATGAACCGCGCGCCGGGCTTCGCCGACATGTCGGGCAAGGCGCGGGTCAAGCGGATGGCCGAAAGCCTGGGCATCGAATACTCGATCATGCTGCCCGACGGCGGCAAGACGGTGACGCAGGCCTGCGACCATGGCTCGCCGCTCGAGATCTACGCGCGCTCGAACCCGCTGCGCAAGGAGATCCGCCGCGTCGCGCGCACGCTGTCCGAAAGCGTTGCCGCCGCGCAGGCGGCGATCGCGTAAGGAGGCCGCATGTTCAAGCGTTACGCCAAGACCGCTCCGCCGCCGCCCATCGCCCGCAAGACCGAGGAGGAGCCCGGCCGCCTGCGCAAGGCCGCCGCCGCCGCGTCGCCCGACGCCGCCGAGGTGTCGCGCGAGGCCAAGCGTCGCCAGCGCCTTCTGACCATCAAGGTCGATCTGCACCGCCGCCTGCTCGAGACGCTCAACCTGTCGATCATCGACAAGGTGCCCGAGGCCGAGCTGCGCCGCGAGGTCGCCGCCATCGCGCGCGAGGGGCTGCGCGAGATGGGCGTGGTGCTCAGCGCCGCCGAGGCCGAGCAGCTGACCTCGGAGCTGATGGACGAGGTGACGGGCCTCGGTCCGCTCGAGCCGCTGCTCAAGGACGAGACCATCACCGACATTCTCGTCAACGGCCACAAGCAGGTCTTCGTCGAACGTTTCGGCAAGCTTCAGCTGACGGATGTCGAGTTCAAGGACGAAAAGCACCTGCTGCGCGTGATCGACAAGATCGTCTCGGCCGTGGGCCGGCGCGTGGACGAGAGCCAGCCCTGGGTGGACGCGCGCCTGGCCGACGGCAGCCGCGTCAACGCGCTGGTGCCGCCCTGCGCGGTGGACGGGCCGCTGCTGTCGATCCGCAAATTCTCGAAAAAGCCGCTGTCGATCGACAAGCTGATCGCCAACGGCGCCTTCACCGAAGAGATGGCCGCCTATCTGCAGGCCGCCGTGGCCACGCGGCTGAACATCCTGGTGTCGGGCGGCACGGGCTCGGGCAAGACGACCACGCTCAACGCGCTGTCCAGCTTCATCGACAACAACGAGCGCATCGTCACCATCGAGGACACGGCCGAGCTTCAGCTGCAGCAGACCCATGTGGGCCGCATGGAAAGCCGCCCGCCCAACGTCGAGGGCAAGGGCGAGGTCACGCAGCGCGACCTTCTGCGCAACGCGCTGCGCATGCGCCCCGACCGCATCATCGTGGGCGAGACCCGCGGCGCCGAGGTCATGGACATGCTTCAGGCCATGAACACCGGCCATGACGGCTCGATGACCACGATCCACGCGAACAACCCGCGCGACGCCACCGCGCGCGTCGAGAACATGATGCTGATGGCCGGCGTCGAGATCCCGCTGCGGGCGGTGCGCGCGCAGATCGCCTCGGCGATCCACGTCATCGTGCAGGTCTCGCGCCTGTCGGACGGCTCGCGGCGCATGATGTCGATCTCCGAGATCACGGGCATGGAGGGCGACGTCATCGCCATGCAGGAAATCTTCAAGTTCCAGCGCGAGGGCGTGGACGCTGACGGCCGCATCATCGGCCATTTCGTGGCCACCGGCATCCGCTCGGCCTTCGCCGAGCGCTTCAAGCAGTGGGGCTACGACCTGCCCAACGACATCTACAAGCCCAACCGGCGCCTGGGCTGATCGGAGGAGACGCGCCGCATGTCGCTCGAGCCGCTGGTTTTCGCCTTCGTATTCATCGGGGTCCTCCTGATGGTCGAGGGCCTGTATCTTCTGGCCTTTGGCAAGTCCGTCCGTCAGGCCAAGAAGGTCAACCGGCGCCTTCAGCTGCTCGAGCAGGGGGGCGACCCCGAAGAGGTCCTGACCCAGCTGCGCAAGGAGCGCGAGCAGCACGAGGGGGCCGCGTCGGTTCCGCTGCTGGCGCCGCTGTTCGACTACGCCGCCAAGGCCAACATCGCCTGGTCGCCGGCCATGATCACGCTGATCATGCTGGCGGCGATGGGCCTGTCCTACCTGGCGCTGAGCTGGTTCTCGAGCGCCGCGCAGGCGGTGCGCATTCCGGTGGCGGTCATGATGGGCTACTTCATCATGTTCGTGTGGCTGCGCAACCGCGCCAAGAAGCGCATCGCCCTGTTCGAAGAGCAGCTGCCCGACGCGGTCGAGCTGATGGTGCGTTCGCTGCGCATCGGCCACCCGTTCTCGGCCGCGATCTCGATCGTGGCGCAGGAAATGCCCGACCCCATCGGCACCGAGTTCGGCATCATCGCCGACGAGGCGACCTACGGCATGGACGTGACCGAGTCGCTCGACCGGCTGGCCCAGCGGGTCGAGCTGCAGGACTTGCGCTTCCTGGCGGTGGCGGTGATGATCCAGAGCCAGTCGGGCGGCAACCTGGCCGAGATCCTGGAGGGCCTGTCCAACGTCATCCGCGCGCGCTTCAAGCTGTTCCGCAAGATCAAGGCCATCACCGCCGAGGCGCGCTGGTCCGGCTGGTTCCTGTCGGTCTTCCCGGTGCTGGCGCTGATCGTGGTGCAGCTGGTCAAGCCCGACTACTACGACGGCGTCGTGGACCATCCGCTGTTCGTGCCCGCGACCATCGCGGTGGCCGTCATGCTCGTGCTGAACGTCATCTTCATGCGCATGATGGTCAACATCAAGGTCTAGGGGAGGGCGGATGGCGCGCGTGCGACATGCAAGGTTGATCGCCGCCGCGGCGGCGCTGGCGCTGGGGGCCGCGGGCGCCCTGGCGCAGCAGGCCGCGCCGACGCCCATCGTGCCGGCCAGCGCGCCGGCGGCGGGCGGAGGCTCGATTCCCGACCTCATCATCGCCTTTCTGACGCGCGCCTTCGGCCCCCTCGGCCCGGTCTATGCGCTGGCCGCCCTGGCCGCCTTCCTGATCGCCTCGGCCACGCCGCTCCTACTGAAGAAGAAGCAGGACCCGATCGAGAAGCTGGGCCGCCCGCACATCAACATGCGCGGGCTCAAGTCGCGCAGCGAGCAGGTGGTCAAGCTGCGCTACGACCAGGGGTCCAGCAAGCTGGAGGCCCTGGCCCCGTATCTCGAGCCCAAGGACGAGGCCGAGCTCAGCTCGATCCGGCACACGCTGCTGCAGGCGGGCTATCGCTCGCGCAGCGCGGTGCGCACCTTCTACCTGGCGCGCGGTCTGTTCGCGCTGCTGTTCGTGCTTCTGGCCATCGGCTATCTGAGCCTGCGCAAGGACGGCGTCGAGCCGGCCACCTACCTGATGGTCGCCGGCGGCGCGATGGGGCTGGGCTATCTGGCGCCGTCCTACTGGGTGACGCGGCGCAAGCAGCAGCGCCAGGAAGAGATCAGCAACGGCTTTCCCGACGCGCTCGACCTGATGCTGATCTGCGTCGAGGCGGGGCAGTCGCTGGACCAGGCGCTGATGCGCGTCTCGAAGGAGATCAAGCACGCCCATGGTTCGCTGGCCGAAGAGTTCGAGATCATCTCGAGCGAGATGCGCGCGGGCAAGGACCGCGCGACGGTGCTGCGCGACTTCGCCAAGCGCACGGGCGTGAACGACGTGTCCAGCTTCGTAACCGTTCTGGTGCAGTCGGCCACCTTCGGCACCTCGGTCGCCGAGGCGCTGCGGGTCTATGCGGCCGAGATGCGCGACAAGCGGCTGATGCGGGCCGAGGAGAAGGCCAACGTTCTGCCCACCAAGCTGACGCTGGGGACCATGATGTTCACGGTGCCGCCGCTGATGCTGATCCTGATCGGCCCGTCGCTGGTCGACATCGTCAACGCGCTGACCGGGTTCGGCCGATGACGCGGGCGGCGCGCGCGCTGTGCGCGGCGCTGGCCGCCGCGGCCTTGGCGGGCTGCGCGCCCGCCCCCGGCCCGACGGCGCGCGCCGCCGCCTCGCCGGCCATCCCGCCCCAGGGCGTCGGCGCGGCCGAGCATGGCCTGCGCCTGCTGGCCGAGGGGCAGGCGGAACCGGCGCTCAAGGCCTTTCGCCTGGCCATGGCGCAAGAGGGGGCGACCCCTCGCGTCCTGGCGGGGCTGGGCGTGGCGACCTTGCGGCTTGGGCGCGTGCGTCAGGCGCGCCGCATCTTCGCGCGGGGGGTCGAGCTTTACCCGGACGATGCGATGCTGCGCAACAATCTGGGCGCGACGCTGTTCGATCTGGGCGACTATGCCGGCGCCCGCCGCCAGTTCGAGGCCGCCTTCGCCCTGACCGACGGCGCGCGCGGCGACATCGCGGCGAACGCGGCCATCGCCATGCAGGCCGAACAGGCGCGCCTTGCCGGCGCCGAGCCGCCCGAGCGGCGCGAATACGACGTCGTGCCCCTTGGCGGGGGCCTTTACATCATGACCCGCGAAGGAGAGCTTCCCTCATGATCGCCCGCAGCGCAGCGCGCGGACTTGCCGCCTTCGTCCTGCTCGGCCTTCTGTCGGCTTGCGCCCAGCAGGGGGCGCAGGACGCGAAGACCGCAAGGCTCGACACGAACCCGATCGACAATCTGAACCTGAACGACATCATGCTCACGGTCGCGGATGCCGAGGATGCGGTCGAGTATTTCCGCAAGACCCTGGCCCAGAACCCCGACCGCGAGGATCTTCAGCGCGGCTACGCCTATGCGCTGATGCGCGCGCGCAAGTATCCCGAGGCGCGTCTCGCCTTCCGCGCGCTGATCGAGGCGGGGCGCGCGCAGCCGGCCGACCGGGTCGAATACGCCCATGCGCTGGCCCGGCTCGAACAGTGGGACGACGTGGCCGCGCAGCTTGCGCTCTTGCCCGAGGGCTTCGTTTCGGCGCGGCGCCTGATGCTCGAGGCCCTTCTGGCCGATCATCGCCGCGACTGGGCGGCCGCGGACGCCGCCTATGAGCGCGCGCGCCAGATGGCGGCCCAGCCCGCGCCGGTCTACAACAACTGGGGCGTGTCGAAGATGGCGCGCGGCGATTTCGCCGGCGCCGAAGAGGCGTTCGAAAAGGCGCTGACCTATGATCCGTCGCTGTTCAGCGCCAAGAACAATCTGGCGCTGACCTACGGGCTGCAGCGCCGCTACCGCCTGCCCCTGGTGTCCATGACCGATGAGGAGCGCGCGATCCTCAAGCACAATCTGGGCCTTCTGGCCCTGCGTCAGGGCGACAAGGCGGTGGCGCGCGGCCTGTTCGCCGAGGCGGTCGAGGCCCATCCGCGTCATTTCGAGGCGGCGGCGGCCAAGCTTGCCGCGCTTGACGAGTAGCGTGATGCGGGGGGCGCGGCGCTGCGCGGCCGCCGCGCCCGGCCCCGCCGGCGTCATGGCCGCGCAGGAGCGTTCGCCGCGTGATGACCCTGCCTTCCCTCGACGCGCCCGAGGCGGCGCTGCTCCCCGTCCTCGGCCCGCTCATGCTGGCGGCGATGTGGTGGGATCTGCGGCGGATGCGCATTCCCAACTGGCTGACCGGGGCGACGGCGGCGCTGTTCGCGCCTTTCGCGTTCTGGGCGCTGGGCGCGGAAGAGGTCCAGGCGCGCGCGCTGGGCGCGCTGGCGGTGCTGGCGGCGTGCTATGCGTTCTTCTTCTTCGGCCGCATGGGCGGCGGCGACGCCAAGCTGCTGGCGGCCTGCGCGTTGTTCGTGCGGCCCGACGACGCGGCCGCCGCGTTGTTCCTGCTGGCGTTCTGGCTGGGGGTGGGCCTGGCGGCGCTGATGGCGGCGCGCGCGGCGCTTGAGGGGCGCGCGCGCAGCTGGAAGGCGTTGCGCCGCGGCGCGCATTTCCCCATGGGCGTTTCGATCGGCGCGGCGATGATCAGCTATCTGATCCTGCGCGCGCGCGCGCCCGACGTGCCGGCGCCCTTCTGGCTCTGGGGTTAGCGATCACGGAACGACTCGTTCGAAGATCGTCCAGTGCGGCAGGTCCAGCGCCGGGCGAAGGGGGATGCCCGCGGCGGCGATCTCGTCGATGATGCGGTTGCGGGCCTTGGGCGCAGCCGGACAGGTTGAGACGGCCAGAAGGTCCATGGTCTCGAGCGCCGGTCCCAGCGGCGCATAGGCCCAGAGCTGGGCGCCCTTTTGCGGCGGCGCGCCGGCCGCCCACCAGACCGGGTTGATGAGATCGGCGGTCAGCACCGTGCGCCCGCGCAGCGCGGGTTGGGACGCGATCGCCGCGCCGGCCATGCTCACGAGCCGCTCGAAGCCGCGCGACGCCGAGCAGGCGTTGAAGCGGCGCCCGGCCAGGCTGCGCGGGCCCTCGTCCGCGTCCTCGGCGTCGTCGTCGCCCGCCTCGCCTTGCCTTGGCCGGGGGGGCTCGAGCATGATCTGGCCGCGGATCTCGCCGCGGGCGTCCTCGAAGAAGATGCCCGGCGCGCCGGCGTCGGCGAACAGCGCGGCGTGGCGTTCCTCGGTCACGGCCCAGCCGCTGAACAGGCTGCGCTGGAAGGCCAGCAGGGTCGGGGCCTGCGTCGCCACGATCCACAGCGCCAGCGCCCGCATCGCCGTCGGGGCCGGGGCGCCGAAGAAGCGCGCGCCCGGCCTCGACCTGTGCGCCGCCGCCGCCAGGACCGGCGCGGCGACCAGCGCGCCCATCATGGCGTTGCCGAAATTCTGCCAGGCGATCAGCACGATGGACAGGGACGCCGCCGCCATCATCAGCGCCTCGCGCCGCAGGCCGCACAGCTGCAGCGCGCGCGCCGCGGCCACCAGCGCCAGCGTGACCGGCGCGCCGGCGGGGGTGGTGGCCAGCTGCAGCGGCCCCATGCCCGGCGCCGGGCGCACGTCCGAGCGCGCCGCGCTCCACAGATCGCCCGCATAGCCCAGCGCGGCCTGCAACGCCATGCTCCACCCCGCCGAGGCGACGAAGATCGCCGCGGCGGCCGCAAGCCCGACGCCCATCGCCCAGCCCAGCGCCCGCCAGCGCCCCCAAAGCGCGGCCCACATGAGCGCCGCGGGCGCGAGGAAGGCAAGGTAGGTGACCTTGAGGGTCAGCAGGGCGGCGCCGGCCAGGCCCAGCGCCGCCCCGTCCCCAAGGTCAAGGCCCCGGCCACGGCGCGGCGTCAGCAGCAGGATCGGCGCGGTCGCCAGGAACAGCGCCCAGGCCCAGCGGTTGTAGTGCATGGCCATGGTCGGCGCGTAGGCCGTCGCCGACCATGCCGCCGCCGTGGCGAACAGCATCGCCGCCGCGCCCAGCCAGAACGCGGACGCCACGCTCAGCCGCGTGCGCGCCAGCCACAGGATGAAGGGGATGATCGCGGCGGCGGCCGTCGCCTGCCCGAACGCCAGCGCGCGCGCGGGCGGCGCGTCCCACATGGCGATGGGCAGGAAGCCGAGCGGACCGAGCGGGGTCGAGAAATCGACGTTCGGAATCTGCCCCAGCCGGATCCGCGCCAGCCCGTCGAGCAGATGCAGCATGTCGCCCCCAAGCTGCTGCACCGCCAACTGTCCGGGCAGCGCCAGCGCGGCCGCCATCAAGGCCCCCGCCGCGCCCAGCCCCAGCGCCAGCCCCGCCAGCGCGGCCGCGCCGGGCGGCGGGTCGTCGGGCGCGGCGTCGCGGGCGGCAACGGGGGGGACGCGGGGATCGGTCATCGGGCGGCTCCGGGCATTGAACGCGAACGGCCCCGTGATAGCAGATTTCGCCGCGCGGGCGCGCGATTTCGCATGTCGATGACGCTTGCGCAGCCGCGCCGCTTCCGGTTGACTCGGAGCGCGCGGAGCTTTCCCCCTCGCGCGCAAGAGTTCCGCTTTGCAATCGGGAAACGGGTGCGTCATGACCGTGCAGACCAGCGATTTCGCCTTCTCGCCCGCGGCGCCGGCCACCATCGAGGAAACCGGGCTGAGCCGCGAATTCCTCGTCGATCTGTGCCTCAAGGTCATCTATCGGCGCGGTCTGACCACCATGACCGACGTGTGCAAGGCGGTGCGCCTGCCCGGCGTGGTCATGTCCGAGCTGTTCCAGACCATGCGCGACGATCGCCTTCTGGCGACGCTTGGCCAGCTGGGCGGGAACATGCGCTCGGAAATGCGCTACGAGCTGACGGACAAGGGCCGCTCCTGGGCGGTCGAATCGCTGGCGCGTCAGGACTATGCGGGGCCTTGCCCGGTGACGCTCGAAAGCTTTCGCCGCGCGGTGGCGGCGCAGTCGGTCAAGTCGCGCCGCATCTCGAAGGAGCGGCTCGAGCAGAGCTTCGGCGACCTGGTCCTGCCCGAGGGGCTGCTCGGCCGGCTCGGACCGGCGGTGAATTCGGGCCGCTCGATCCTGCTCTACGGCCCGCCCGGCAACGGCAAGTCCAGCTACGCCCACGCCCTTGCGCGCGCCATGGAGGGCGACATCCTGGTGCCCTACGCGATCTATGTCGACGGCGACATCATCCTCTACTTCGACCCGAACGTGCACCGCCCGCTGGACGATCCGGACGACATCCGCCTCGAGGACATCTACGGCTCGGACGCGCCGGACCTGCGGTTCATCGAGTGCGTGCGCCCCACCGTGGTCACCGGCGCCGAGCTGACCGTCGACATGCTGGACCTGCGCTACAACCCCGCCAGCCGCACCTATCAGGCGCCGCTGCACATGAAGGCGTCGAACGGCGTGTTCATCGTCGACGACCTGGGCCGCCAGCGCGAGACGCCGCAGCAGCTCATCAACCGTCTGATCGTGCCGATGGAAGAGGGGGTGGACTACCTGTCGCTGATCTCGGGGCTGAGCTTCCAGGTGCCGTTCGACACGCTGATGATCTTCTCGACCAACATCGCGCCGACGCAGCTGGTCGACGGCGCGGGCCTGCGGCGCATCTACTACAAGATCCTGGTCGACCGCCCCAAGCGCGAGGAGTTCGTGAAGATCTTTCTGCGCCAGTGCCGCCGCTACGGCGTCGCGCCCGACGAGGCTGCGCTCAACCACATCATCAACGAGCTCTACGGCAACAGCGACATCACCTATTCCGCCTATCACGCGCCCTATCTGATCGACCAGACGCTGGCCGCGTGCGACTATCACGGCGAGCCGCGGGCGCTGAAGATCCCCTATCTGGACGAGGCGTGGGACAATCTCTACGTCGACGAAAGCGTCTGACCGCCGCGGTCAGCGCAGCGCGGCGGTCACGGCGCGGAAGAAGGCGGCGGCCTCGTAATTCGCGCGCCGGTCCTCCTTCATGAAGTTGCGGTCGGCCGAGGTCTTGACGATCACCACCCGCTCGGGCCGGTTGACGTAGATCCACTGGCCGTAGACGCCGCGCGCGACCATCTCGCCCGGCGCGGCGTCGGGGGGAATCCACCAGTGCAGGCCATAGCCGTAGCGCTCGGTCGAGCCCGGGGCGGGCGGCGGCGCGCTGGGCCGGCCCATCGCGTCGATCCATTCGGCGGGCACGATCCGGCGCCCGTTCCACGCGCCGCCCTCGGCGATCAGAAGGCCGAAGCGCGCATAGTCGCGCGCGCGCGCGTTCAGCCCGCCCAGCGCGAAGGCCGCGCCGTGCCCGTCGGTGACGAAGCGCGCCTCGGCCTCGGCGCCCATCGGGCCCCACAGCTTTTCGGACAGGTATTGCGGCAGGCTGCGCCCGGTGGCGCCGCGCAGCGCCATCGCCAGCGCATGGGTGTCCACCGAGACGTAGCGGAAGTTCTCGCCCGCCGGCGCGACGCGCCTTTCCTGCCCGGCGGCGAACGCGTCCATCGAGCCGCCCAGCGCCAGCGTGCGCCCCATCTTGTTGATGTCCGAGTTGAAGTCGGCGTAGTTCTCGTCGAAATCGACGCCCGAGGACATGTGCAGCAGGTCGCGGATGCTCACGCCCCCGTAGGCGCCCTGCGCCAGGGCGGGGGCGTATTTGTCGGCCGGATCGTCGATCGAATCGATCGCCCCCTCGGCCAGCGCCACGCCGATCAGCGTCGCGGTCACCGACTTGGCCATGGACCACGAGATGCGCAGGTTCTCTGGGCGCGTGCCGAGCCGGTAGCTTTCATGCGCGATGCGCCCGTCCTTGAGCACGATCAGCGCCGTGGTCGCCGAGCGCGCCAGGTAGTCCTCGACGCGCTCCTCGCCCCAGTCATGGCGGAAGGTCTGGGGCAGGGGCCGCGGATCGGCCGGCAGCGGCCGCACCGGACCGTCGCCGCGCGGGACCGGCACGGTCCAGAACAGCCGGTCCATGTGCATGAAGTTGTCGACGATCCGGTCCTCGGCGAACAGCGTGTTGACGCGGTAAAGGCGCGCCAGCTCGTCGCGCTTCCACACCAGCGCCGCGCCCGCCAGCGCCGCCGCGGCCAGCGCGACGCGCCCGATCAGCTTCCATTTGACGCGCATGCGATCGCTCCCTTCCTTCGACGCGCTCAGGCTGCGAGGAAAGCGGCGACCTCGTCAAGGAACTCTTGGGGCTTTTCGGCATGAAGCCAGTGCCCCGCCCCGGGGATGGCGGCGAAGCGCGCCTGCGGGAACAGGGCGCGGATGCGCGCGCGCCCGGCCTCGGTCACATAGTTTGAGCGCTCGCCCGACACGAACAGCGCCGGGCCGTCGAAGCGGCGCGCGTCCAGCGCCTCGGGCCAGTCCATGATGTCGGGCAGGGCGCGCTCGAGCGCCTCGAGGTTGAGCTTCCAGCGCGCGCCGTCGGGGCCTGCGGCCAGGCTTTGCAGCAGGAAGGCGCGCATGGCGCGGTCCTCGAGCCGCTCGGCCAGCTGCGCGTCGGCCTCGGCGCGCCGGCGCACGCGCGACAGGTCCACGGCGCGCATGGCCTCGATGTAATGCGCATGCGAATGGCCGTAGCGCACGGGCGCGATGTCGGCCACGACCAGCCGGCGCACCAGTTCCGGCCGCAGCAGCGCCAGGGCCATGGCCGCCTTGCCGCCCATCGAATGGCCCAGCACGTCGGCCGGCGCGCCCAGCGTCTCGATCGAGTCGGCCAGGTCCTGCGCCATGTCCTGATAGGTTTGCGTGGGCGCGCGGGGGCTGTCGCCGTGATTGCGCATGTCGACCGCCGCCACGCGCCGGCCCTGCGCCAGCCTGCGCGCCAGGGTGTTCCAGTTGCGGGCCGACCCGAACAGCCCGTGGGCGATGAGCAGCGGCGGGCGCGTCGCGCGGTCTTCGGGTTCCGCGATCAGGGCGTTGAGCTGCATGGCCTCCTCCGGTTGCGCGGCCAGCTTTACCCGCCGCCCCGGCGCGCTTCAACCGCGGCGGGGGTCAGAGCATGAAATGCCCCGCATGCAGCGCGTCGACGTCCACATGCTCGAAGATCGCCGTCCAGTCGCCGATGGTGAGCGTCGCGCCCTCGGGGCCGTCCTGCACGGTCGGCGTCTCGGTCAGGCCGAAGGCGCGCAGGATCAGGCGGTCTTCGCTCGGGTCGAAGTCGAGAATGCGGTCGGTCCCGTCGCCCGGCGCGAAGATGAACGCATCGGCCCCGGCGCCGCCGGACAGAAGGTCGTCGCCCGCGCCGCCGCGCAGCCGGTCGGCCCCGGCCCCGCCCGAGAGGCGATCGTTTCCGTCGCCGCCGTCCAGCGCGTCGGCCCCGGCGCCGCCGGACAGCAGATCGTCGCCCGCGCCGCCCAGCAGCGCGTCGGCGCCCGCCTGGCCCATGAGCGCGTCGGCGCCGTCGGCGCCTTGCAGCGAATCCTTGCCCGCGCCGCCGCGCAGAACGTCGTCGCCGGCGCCGCCATGGATGCGGTCGCGGCCCGGGCCGCCCAGCAGCGCGTCGTCATCCGCGCCCCCGGCCAGGTGGTCGTCGCCGCCGTCGCCGCTCAGGCGGTCGCGCCCCGCGCCGCCCTCCAGCCGGTCGGCGCCGCGCCCGCCCTCGAGCCGGTCGTCGCCCGCGCCGCCGCGCAGAAGGTCCGCGCCGTCGCCGCCGATCAGGCGGTCGTCGCCGCCGCGCCCGGCCATCACGTCGCCATGCGCGCCGCCCTCGAGCAGATCGGCGCCCGCCCCGCCCCGGATCGGCTCGGGCGCCGGCGCGGCCTCGAGCGTCAGGTCGAATTCCGAGATCTCGAGCCAGCCCTGACCGCCCGTGATCTCGGCGCCCAGCTCCACATCCATCAGCCACAGATCGCCGTCCAGAACCCCGCCCGCGATCAGGTGATCGAGCGCGGCGCCGATGTCCACGCGGCCGGCCTTGACCGGCTCTTGCGTCAGGAAGGCGGCGTAGGTCCAGTCATGCGGGTCGTCCGCGTCCTCGGGGCGGATCGAGAGCAGATAGCTGGCCCCGTCCAGCTCCGAGCTTCCGGCCGCCCCGCCCGCGGGCGAAAAGGCGGCGGGCTTGAGCCAGATCATCACCTCATGCGTGATGGCGCCGGCGCCCGACAGCGGATCGGACGAGATCCAGATGTCGAGCGCGACGTTGAAGCCGCCTTCGTCTCCGCCCCAGTCCAGCGCGTAGTCGAGCGTCAGCGATTCGACGGCCTCGAGCCGCACCGGCATGCCGGCGCCCCCCTCCTGCGCGCGGTTGAAGGGGCGCTGGCCCGCGAACACGGCCGGAAAGGCCATGACGCGGCGCGGATCGGCCTCGGGCCAGCTCCAGTCGAAGCGCACCCTGTCGGCCAGCGAGTCGCCATGGCGCACGGTCTGGGCGTAGTCCGTCCCGTTGACCAGCGCGCCGCGCCCCCATGTGTTGTTGATCACGGCCGCATCGTCCAGCGCAGCCCATGCGCCGTCCGCGGCAAGCATGCGTTCCATGCCGGCCCCACCCATGTTTCCCATTCACCCGCGCCCAGCATCGCGCGAAGGGCTGGCCAAACCGTTAAGGGCGGGCGATGCGCGCTTTTCAACGCCGCCCCCGCGCCCTAGAAGACGGGCATGAGCACGACCATGACCCTTCCCGACGGCGTCGATTGGCCCGAGTTCCAGCCCGGCTGGGTGTGGCTGGTGGGCGCCGGGCCCGGCGATCCGGGGCTGTTGACGCTGCATGCCGTCAACGCCCTTCGTCAGGCCGACGTGATCGTTCACGACGCGCTGGTCGATCCGCGCATCCTCGCCTGGGCGCGCCCGGACGCCGAGCTGCTGTTCGCGGGCAAGCGGGGGGGCAAGCCCTCGCCCCGCCAGAAGGACATCTCGCTGACGCTGGTCGAGCTGGCCCGGCGCGGGCTGCGCGTGCTGCGGCTCAAGGGCGGCGATCCCTTCGTCTTCGGCCGCGGCGGCGAAGAGGGGCAGACGCTGGTCCAGCATGGCGTGCCGCTGCGCGTGGTGCCCGGAATCACGGCCGGGATCGGCGGGCTGGCCTATGCGGGCATTCCCGCCACGCATCGCGACGTGAACCAGTCGATCACCTTCCTGACCGGCCACGACCAGACCGGCGAGGCCCCCGGGGCCCTCGACTGGGACGCGATCGCGCGCGGCAGCCAGGTCATCGTCATGTATATGGCGATGAAGCATCTGGACCGCATCGCCCGGCGGCTGATCGCCGCCGGCCGCGACCCGGACGAGCCGGTGGCGATCGTCACCCGCGCCACCCTTCCCGACCAGTTCGTGCTGGAGACGCGCCTGGCGCGCGCGGCGGAAGACGCCCGCGCCGCCGGCGTCGAGCCGCCCGCCATCGTCTGCGTGGGCCGCGTCGTGCTGCTGCGCCAGGCGCTGGAATGGGCCGAGGGCGTTGCGCCGCGCAATCTCGACCCGCTGGGGCTGGGGCGCCCGGTCGAAGAGCGCTGAGCCGCTTGACCCCGAGCCGTCCGGCCTGCAGCATGCCCCCGCCCCGCCGGCCGGCGGGGCATGTTCTCGGGGCGGGGTGGAAGTCCCCACCGGCGGTGATGGTCCGATGGGGGCCGAGCCCGCGAGCGCCTTCCTCGGAAGGGTCGAGCAGAGTCCGGTGAGATCCCGGCGCCGACGGTCACAGTCCGGATGAAAGAGAACGGGAGGGGCTCGGCCGCGGCCGGGCCTGGCTCGTCGTCCCGATCCGCAACGTCTCTCGAGGAGGAGAGGAAATGGATCGGACCCAAACCCAAACGCATGTCCCGCGCCCCGGCGCGCCCTCGGTCGCCTTCGTGCGCGCCCGCTGGCACGCCGACGTCGTGGATCGCTGCCTGGAGGGCTTCGAGCAGGAGCTGTCCCGCCTGACCGGCGGCGCGGCGCGCCTGCGGGTGCTGGACGTGCCCGGCGCGTTCGAGATCCCGCTGGCCGCCCGCCGGCTGGCGCAAGGCGGGGGCGTGGACGCCGTGGTCGGCTGCGCCTTCGTGGTCGACGGGGGCATCTATCGCCACGAATTCGTCGCCCAGACGGTGGTCGGCGCGTTGATGGACGTGCAATTGCAGACCGACGTGCCGGTGCTGTCGGCCGTGCTGACGCCGCACAACTTTCAGCCGACCGAAGCGCATCTGGCCTTCTTCCGCGAGCATTTCGCGCTGAAGGGGCGCGAGGCGGCGCAAGCCTGCGTGCAGGTGCTGGCGGCGCATGAGGCGGCGCGGGCGGCCTGAGCGCGCCCGCCCCGCCGCTCCCCCTGCCGCCCGCGGGATCGACCGGGGACGGGGCGGGGCCGAAAGGCCCGTCCGGGGGCCGTGCGCCGGCCCGTCGGGCTGGCCGGGGCGATCGGGGCGGCTTGTCGGGCCAGCCGCCCGGAGACCGCCCCGGGCGGCGGGCCCGCCTCGCCCGGGGGCGGGCCTGGATGGCCGGCGGCGCGACCCGCCCCCTGCCCCCGGGCCAACCCGCCGGGCCGCGCCGCCGCACTCAGTGGCGGAAGTGGCGCATGCCGGTGAAGACCATGGCCAGACCGGCCTTGTCGGCGGCGTCGATCACCTCCTGATCGCGCATCGAGCCGCCGGGCTGGATCACCGCCGTGGCCCCGGCCTCGGCGGCGGCCAGCAGGCCGTCGGGGAAGGGGAAGAAGGCGTCCGAAGCCACCACCGATCCCACCGCCGGGCTTTGCTCGAGCCCCAGCGCCGCGGCCATGTCCTGCGCCTTGCGCGCGGCGATGCGGGTGCTGTCCACGCGGCTCATCTGCCCGGCGCCGATGCCCACCGTCGCGCCGTCGCGCGCGTAGACGATGGCGTTCGACTTGACGTGCTTGGCCACGCGCCAGGCGAACATCAGATCGTCCAGCTCGGCCTGGGTCGGCGCGCGCCGCGTGACCACGCGCAGATCCTGCGCGCGCACGCGGCCAGTGTCGCGGTCCTGCACCAGGAACCCGCCCGAGACCTGACGCCACACGCGCCCCGGCGCCGTCGGGTCGGGCAGGGCGTCGGTCACCAGCAGGCGCAGGTTCTTCTTCGCGGCGAAGATCGCGCGCGCGTCCTCGTCGGCGCCGGGGGCGATGACCACTTCGGTGAAGATGCGCGCGATCTCTTCGGCCGTGGCGCCGTCGAGCGGCATGTTCAGCGCCACGATGCCGCCGAAGGCCGAGGTGCGGTCGCAGTCATGCGCCCGCCGGTAGGCTTCGGTCAGCGTGCGCCCGCGCGCGACGCCGCAGGGGTTGGCGTGCTTGACGATCACGCAGGCCGGCCCCTCGGCGGGGTCGAATTCGGCGGCCAGCTCGAAGGCGGCGTCGGTGTCGTTGATGTTGTTGTAGCTCAGCTCCTTGCCCTGAAGCTGGCGCGCGGTGGCGACGCCGGGGCGGTCCGAGCCGTCAAGGTAGAAGGCCGCCGACTGGTGCGGGTTCTCGCCATAGCGCAGGGTCTGCGCCAGGCGCCCGGCCACGGCGCGACGGCGCGGGGCGGCCTGGGCGAAGGCGTCGGCCATCCACGCCGACACGGCCGCGTCATAGGCGGCGGTGCGCGCATAGGCGGTGGCCGCCAGCATGCGGCGGAAGCCGAGCGTCACCGCGCCGTCATGCGCCTCGAGCTCGGCCAGGAGCGGCGCGTAGTCCTCGGGATCGACCGCCACAGCCACATGGGCGTGGTTCTTGGCCGCGGCGCGGATCATGGCCGGGCCGCCGATGTCGATGTTCTCGATGCAGGCGTCAATGTCCGCCCCCGAGGCGACGGTGCGCTCGAAGGGGTAGAGGTTGACCACCAAGAGGTCGATGGGCGCGATGCCATGCGCGCGCATGGCCTCCTGATGCGCGGGGTCGTCGCGCAGGGCCAGAAGGGCGCCGTGGACCATGGGATGCAGGGTCTTGACGCGGCCGTCCATCATCTCGGGAAAGCCGGTCAGCTCGGCCACGTCGCGCACGCTCAGCCCCGCCTCGCGCAGGGCGCGGGCGGTGCCGCCGGTCGAGATCAGCTCGACCCCGCGCGCGGCAAGCGCCCGGGCAAGGTCGATGAGGCCGGTCTTGTCGGACACCGACAGAAGGGCGCGGCGGATGGGAACAAGGGCGTCGCGGTCTTCGCTGGCGGTCATGGGCGGTCGTTCTCCTGGGCGGCGGCGCGCGCCGCGTTTCGTGGATCGGGGGCGCGGGGCGCCCGCCGCGGGCCCGACGGCTCAGGCGACCGGCCGCAGATGCGGCCGCGGCGGGTCCGCCCGCCGGAAGGCCCAGGTGACGCGCCCCCAATACTCCCTGACGCGGCCGTTGACCACGATCTGTTTCGTCGCGCGCGGCGCGCCGCCGTCGGGCGGAATCCACGGCGCCTCCTCGATGGCGATGCGTCCGCCCTCCTGCACGAAGGTCCATGCCGCATCGGGCAGCGTCAGCGTCGCGCGCAGGCCGCGCGGGTCCGGCTCGACCTCGACCTCGGGGTGGAGCGTGAAGCGCACCGCAAAGGCCACGCCCAGGCTGCGCGAGCCCTCGACCACCGCGTCGAAGCGCCGCCGCGCCCGCGCGGTGGGCGCGGACAGCGTGTCCTCGCCGCGAAAGTCGCGCCCGTCGGGGGCCAGGAACAGCCGCCGCTCGTGCAAGAGGCCGTGCGTGGGCGCATAGCCGTCATGGCTGCACATCAGCCACTCGCCCGCCGCGTCGTCGGCCGTTTCGGCCGCGACGGCGCCGGGAACATGGGCGAAGGGGCGCGGCGCGGGGCCGC
This sequence comes from Oceanicella actignis, assembly GCF_900111545.1. Taxonomy (NCBI): domain Bacteria; kingdom Pseudomonadati; phylum Pseudomonadota; class Alphaproteobacteria; order Rhodobacterales; family Paracoccaceae; genus Oceanicella; species Oceanicella actignis. Next base: position 69,237 of record NZ_FOHL01000007.1, on the reverse strand, counting down.
GCGCGCGCGCGCCGACGCGCGACGAGGACGCGCGCTCGAGCGACAGCGTGGAATGGGCGGCGGTGGCGCGGCAGCGCTCGGCCCATTGGGGGTCGATCAGATGGCCCGGCCCCGGCGCGACGATCAGCAGCCGGCCGGCGCAGCTCAGCTCGAAGCCCAGCGTCGAGGCCTGCGCCCAGCGCGTGCGCGGCGGCGCGGCCGCGTCCACGATCGCCACGGTGCGCCCGGCGGCCATGCGGCGAAAGCCCATGGCCTGGTCGGCGCGCGGCGCGCCGCGCACATTGGCCTGCGTCAGCGCGTGGTCGGCCCTTCCGGGCGCCCCGGCCCCGCCGCCGTGAAAGCGCGCCAGCGATCCGTCGGACAGGCGCAGCGCGCGCAACGCCGGCGCCGCGCGGCGCAGGGCGTCGAGATGGCGCGGGTCGGGCTCGACGCCCGCGGCCTCAAGCGTGCGGGCCGCCGTGGCCAGCGTCTCGAGCGCCTCGCACAGCTCTTCGGGATTGCGCGAGGGCAGGCCGCCGTCGCCGTCAAGCTCGCGCTCGGCGATCAGCCCAAGGCGCGTCGTCAGGCGCGGCAGGCGCGGACGCAGCGCGTCCAGCGCCAGCGCCGCGTAGAGCGCGCCCGTCGCGGCCTCGATGCGGCCAAGCCCCGGCTCGGCGCGCCGCCATGCGCGCTCGAGATGCCGGGCGTGGAGCGCGCAGCTGCGCATGAAGCGGCGCGTCAGGTCGGGCTCGGCGCCATGCAGGATCAGCGGCGCGTGCAGCAGCCATTGCCTCAGCCGCCGCCCGGTGGTCTCGGGGCGCCAGCCGGGGCCGGCGCCGTCGCCGTATTGGGCGATCCAGCCGAAGGTCCAGGATTGCGCCGCGCGCCGAGCCTCGCGCGTGGCGGCGGCGGCCAGATCGTCGAGCCAGGCGAAGCCGTGCAGCGCCTGCTCGAAGGCCTCGGTGGGCGCGATCAGCCGCCACGGGCCGACGCCGGGGGCGACGATCTCGCGCCCGGCAAGGCGGTAGCGGCCGGCCAGCAGCGCGTGCGCGGCCTCGGCGTCGCCGATCCAGCGCGGTTCGGGCTGGAAGACGATGGTCTTCGGCGCCGGCCCCAGGGCCGCCAAGGTCAGATCGATGCGACGTCGAAGGTCGTTCAGCACGCGGACCCGTCCCTTTTCACGCGCGCCGCGGGCGCGGCGGGCCGTGCGCGGCGCCCGCCCGGCGCAGTCGGCGGCACGATAGAATCGGCGACGCGCCCTGTCACGCCCGCTTGACGAAGCCGGCGGCGAAAAACCCATCCATTCCGCCATGTTCGCCCGGCGCCCGGTCGGGATCTGCGCGGGGATCTGCGTCGGGCCCGGCCTCGGGCGACCAGTCCGGGCGCACGCGCAGATCGCCCGCCGCATCGCGCCAGAAATCCGGTCCGCCAAGCGCGCGCGGGCTCCATTCGAGCGGCGCCGCGTCCGGGGTGCGGGCGCGAAAGGCCGCCGCGCGGCGCTCGCCTTCCTCGGGCAGCAGCGAGCAGGTCGCGAAGACCAGCCGCCCGCCTGGCCGCAGCCAGCCCCAGGCCCGGTCGAGCAGCGCGTCCTGCATGGCGGTCAGCGCGGGCAGGTCCGGGCCCTCGGGCAGCAGCCTGGGCAGGTCGGGATGGCGGCGGATCGTGCCGGTGGCCGAGCAGGGAGCGTCGAGCAGGATGGCGTCGAAGGGCGCGTCGGGCGTCCATTCGAGCGCGTCCGCGGCCACGACGCGGGCCGAAAGGCCCGTGCGCGCCAGGTTCTGCGCCAGCCGCTCGAGCCTTGCGGCCGAGGCGTCGAGCGCGGTCACCTTTGCGCCGGCCGCGGCCATCTGCATGGTCTTGCCGCCGGGGGCGGCGCACATGTCCAGCACGCGCTCGCCCGCTTGGGGCGCGAGGATGCGCGCGGGCAGCGCGGCGGCGGCGTCCTGGACCCACCATTCGCCCTCGGCGAAGCCCGGCAGCGCCGAGATCTGCGCCCGCCGCGCAAGGCGCAGCGTTCCGCAGGGCAGCAGCCGCGCATCCAGCGCGCGGGCAAGGGCCTCGGCGCGGGCGCCGTCCCGGGGCGTCAGATCCAGCGGCGCCGCGCGCAGATGGGCCTCGGCCATGCGGCGCGCCGCCCCCGCCCCATAGGCCGAGCTCAGCCGCCCCCACAGCCAGCCGGGCGTGTTCGTGCGCGCGGCATCCAGCGAGGCCCAGATCGGCCCGCCCTCGGCGGCCATGCGGCGGGCGACGGCGTTGACCAGACCGGCGAACCGCTCGGCCCCGCGCATGGCGCGCAGCGCGGCCACGGCCCCGTCCACCGCCGCATGGGCGGGCGCGCCCAGCGCGTGCAGCTCGACCGCGGCAAGGCGCAGCGCCGCCAGCGCCTGCGGCGGAGGGCGGCGGCGGGCGAAGCGCCGGATCAGCGCGTCGGCCTGGCCCATGCGGCGCAGCGTGGCGGCGGCCAGCGCGCCGGCGCGCGCGCGCTCTTCGGGCGGAAGGTCGGCGGGCGCGCGCTCGATCAGCTCGGACAGCATGCGCCGCTGCTCGACCACGCCCAGGATCAGCCGCAGCGCCTCGCGCCGGGCGCCCTGGCCCGCGCCGACCGCAGAGGCGGAGTCAGGGCCGGATTCGGGAGCGGAGCCGGGATCCGATCCGGGGGCGGAGCGGGCCTTGGCGCCGCGGGCGCCGGCGCCCGCCTTGGCGGCCGGGCGGGCGGTTGCGCGCCGGCGGCGTCCGGGCGTGCGGGGGGCGGAAGAGTCGCTCAAGACCAGGGTCCTTTTCTGAAACCGCGCATGATGCGCCGGCGGCCCGCGCGGGGCACGCGCGTGACGGCGGGCGCGTCGGCATCCGAGGGGCGGGCGCGCGCGACGGCGCCCGGGCCGCCGGCCGCGCCCGCGGGTCGGGCCGGGGCGCGCCCCATCTCGCGCGCCAGCGCCTCGAGCGCGGCGATGCGGCTTTCGACCGGCGGATGCGTCGCGAACAGGTTGTCCATGCCGCGGCCCGACAGCGGGTTGACGATGAAGAGCGGCGCGGTGGCGGGGTCGCGCTCGGCCGGTTCGTTGACGCGCCGCCCGGCCTCGGCCGCGATGCGCCGCAGCGCCGAGGCCAGCGCCAGCGGATCGCCGCAGATCATCGCGCCCTCGCGGTCGGCGGCGTATTCGCGCGTGCGCGAGATCATCATCTGGATCAGCATCGCGGCGAAGGGCGCCAGAATGGCCGCCGCCAGCGCCCCGATCAGCCCCAGCGGCCCGCGATCGCGGCCGCCGCCGAAGAACATGCCGAACTGCGCCAGCATCGCGATCGCGCCGCCCACCGTCGCGGCCACGGTCATGGTCAGCGTGTCGCGGTTCTTCACATGCGCCAGCTCATGCGCGATCACGCCGGCCAGCTCGTCGCGCGAGAGCGTGCGCAGAAGGCCCGTGGTGACCGCCACCGCCGCATGGGCCGGGTCGCGCCCGGTGGCGAAGGCGTTGGGCTGGTCCTCGTCGATCAGATAGACGCGCGGGGCGGGCAGGCCGGCGCGCCGCGCCAAGGCCTGCGTCAGGGCGACGAGGCCCGGGGCGTTCGCCTCGGTCGCCGGGCGCGCGCGATACCAGCGCAGCACCGCCTTGTCGGAATTCCACCACGCCCAAAGATTGGTCGCGGCGGCGAAGATCAGCGCCATGACCATGCCCGCGCCGCCCCCCAGCAGCCAGCCGACCGCCATGAACAGGGCGGTCAGCGCGGCCAGCAGCATCATGGTGCGCATCGTGTTCATCGCGTGCTCCTGCTTCGCGTCGGGTTTGCCTTGGGCGGCCGGGCGCGCTAGCTGTCGGGCGGCGCCCGATGCGCCGCACGCATCGTCGGAGATTACATATGTCGGATCGCGAGCAATCGAAAGAAGCGCGCCGCAAGGCCGCCGCGGCCCGCGCGCTGGCCGAGGCCGAAGAGCGCCGCGCCAAGGCGCGCGAGAAGGCCGCCCTGCCGCCCGAGCTGGGCGGGCGCGACGGCCCCGAGCCCACGCGCTATGGCGATTGGGAGAAGAAGGGCCTGGCGATCGACTTCTGAGCGCCGCGTCCTGCGCGGATCAGCCGCGCGGGGCCGCATCGCGGTCGGCGCAGAACAGATCGTGCAGCGTCTGCACCATCACGCGCACCCGTCCGTCGGCCAGGCTGTAGATCAGGTTCTTTCCTTCGCGCCGGTTCTCGACCAGCCCTTCCATGCGCAGCCGAGCCAGCTGCTGCGAGACCGCCGCCTGACGCGCGCCCAGCAGGCGTTCGAGCTCGGTCACCGTGCGCTCGCGCTCGACCAGCAGGCACAGGATCATCAGCCGCCCGTCATGGGCCAGCGCCTTGAGAAAGGCGGTCGCCTCGCCCGCATGCGCGGCCATCTGCGCCATCTCGTCCGAAAGCGGCGCGTCCAGGTCGGTTTCGATGTCGGCGCGCTGCGCGCGTCCCGGATGCATGGGGTCTCTGTCCTGCTTTCCCTCGCGGCTCTTCCCGCGGCCGCGATTCCAGCGCGACGGCCGCGCGCGGTTTGCGCCCACGCGCGGCCGCCTGCATTCGTCGGGCGCATGGTAGCGTCATGGCGGCTTTTGGCAAGCGGCCGGGGCGTCGCAGGTCAGACCACCTGGCTGTGACGCGCGGCGCCCAGCTCCAGATAGGCGTCGAAGGCGGCGGCGGCCAGGCGCGCGAAGGGGCGGCTTTCGGGCGGCAGTTCGAACGATTCGGGCCCCGTCTGGCGCAGCCGCCCGGCCAGCGCCGAGGCCGGCTCGCCGCCCGTTCCGGCGATCAGCGCGCGGGCGATGGCCAGGCAGGGCTCGGCGAAATCGCCGAAGCGCGCGCGAAGCTCGGCGCCGTCGAAGCGGAAGTCGCACATGATGCGCTCGATCGCATGGGCGCGCACCCGGTCGTCGAGGCTGAGCGCGCGCCCGCGCGCCACCGCCAGCGCGCCCGCCCCGATCCGGTTCTGATACTCGGAGGTCGCCGCCGCGTTCTGCCAGTAGCCCTGCGGCGCGCGCGAGATCGCCGACGCCCCCATGCCGATCAGCGTCGGGTGCGGATCGTCGGTGTAGCCCTGGAAATTGCGCCGCAGCCGCCCCTCGCGCGCCGCGCGCGCAAGGCCGTCTTCGGGCAGGGCGAAATGGTCGATGCCCACCGCCTCGTAGCCCGCCGCGGTCAGCAGCTCGGCCGCAAGGGCGGCCTGGGCCATGCGCTCGGCCGGGCCGGGCAGGGCCTCGGCGGGAATGGCGCGCTGGCGCCGGGCCATCCAGGGCACATGCGCATAGCCGTAAAGCGCCACGCGGTCGGGGCGCAGGGCGATCAGCCGCTCGAGCGTCGCCCGCAAGCTGGATTCGGTCTGGAAGGGCAGGCCGTAAAGCGCGTCGATGTTCACGCCGCGCACCCCCCGCGCGCGCAGGCCCTCGATGACGTCGCGCGTCATCTCCCAGCCCTGCATGCGGTTGATGGCCTTCTGCACGACGGGGTCGAAATCCTGCACGCCGATCGAGGCGCGGTTGAGCCCGATTCGCGCGAAGGCGTCGAGGCGCTCGGGCGTCATGTCGCGCGGGTCGATCTCGACCGCGATCTCGGCGTCGTCGGTCAGCTCGAAGGCCGCGCGCAGCGCGGCGGCCAGCGATTCGATCTCGTCCGGCGTCAGCACGGTGGGCGAGCCGCCGCCCCAATGCATCCGCGCCGCCCGCAGCCGCCCCGGCGCAAGGCGCGCCAGATGCGCCGCCTCGGCGGTCAGGTGCGCCAGATACCGGGCGACGGGGGCGTGGCGCGTCGCCCCTTGCGTGCGACACGCGCAGAACCAGCACAGCGTGTCGCAAAAGGGGATGTGCAGGTAAAGCGAGACCGGCTCGTCCGGCAGCGCGGCCAGCCAGCGCGCGGCGTCCTGCGGGCCCACGGCGTCGGTGAAATGCGGCGCGGTGGGGTAGCTGGTGTAGCGCGGCGCGCGGCGCGACAGGGCGCGCAGGGCGTCGCTCGAGCTGTTCGGTTCCATGGGCGCCTCGCCGGCCGGGGTTGCGGAAGGATCCTGTGCGCTTTATGCCGCGCCCGGTCATCGGTCATTGACCTAGGTCAACTGCCGGGCGATCCTTGCGCCGCAAGAACGGAGGCGACCCATGAAGCCCGCGACCACTCTCAGGCCCGAGCGCGAGCGCTGCGCCGACTGCCTGATCCGTCACCGGGCGGTGTGCTCCCATTGCGGGCCGGCCGAGCTGGAATTCCTGGACGCGATCAAGAGCTACCGCACCTTCAAGCCCGGCGAGGAGATCACCGCCATGGGCCAGGAGACCGATTTCCTGGGGTCGGTGGTCAATGGCGTGGTCAGCCTGTCGCGCATCCTGGCGGACGGGCGCCGGCAGATGGTGGGGCTTCTGTTTCCGTCCGACTTCATCGGCCGGCCCATGCGCGCGCAGGCGCCCTTCGACGCCATCGCCGTGACCGACGTCAAGCTGTGCATCTTCTCGCGCCCGCGCTTCGAGGCGCTGCTGCGCGACACGCCGTCGCTCGAAAGCCGCCTGCTCGAGATGACGCTGGACGAGCTGGACGCCGCGCGCGACTGGATGGTGCTGCTGGGCCGCAAGACCGCGCGCGAGAAGATGGCCTCGTTCTTTCTGCTGGTCGCGCGGCGCCTTGCGGCCGTGGCCCGCGCCGAGCTGCGCGACGGGGTCGAGCTGGAGCTGCCGCTGACGCGCGAGGACATGGCCGATTTCCTCGGCCTGACCATCGAGACGGTCAGCCGCCAGATCAGCGCCCTGCGCAAGGCCGGCGCCATCGAGCTGACCGACGCGCGGCACATGCGCATTCCCGACATCGCCGCGCTGGCCGAGATCGCGGGCGACGACGACGACGGCGGCATGATCGACTGACGCCCGCGCGGCGAAGGCTTGGTTGACATGGATCAAGGCCGCGCCCGGCCGGGCGGGGCATAGCGTCGCGCAAGCGTGCGCGCCTTCGGCGTGCGGCGCGAGATTCGGACGGAGGGAAAGTTGGCATCTGCGGCGAAACTGATCGTCCTGGGCTTCATCGCGGCCTTCGCGATGCTCGGGGCGTCCTGGGGGCGGGACCTGGCCTACCAGGTTCACATGCTCATCATTCTGGCCGTCTCGGCCGGGCTGTTCATCTGGGTCCTGCGCGGCATCGGCGAGGAAAAGCCCGCCCCCGCGCAGAACGAATACATGGACGACGTGGTGCGCGCGGGCGTCATCGCGACCGCCTTCTGGGGCGTGGTGGGCTTTGCGGCCGGCGTGTTCATCGCCTTCCAGCTGGCCTATCCGGCGCTGAACCTCGACCTGCCCTACACGGCGTTCAGCCGCCTGCGGCCGCTGCACACCTCGGCGGTGATCTTCGCCTTCGGCGGCAACGCGCTGATCGCGACGTCCTTCTATGTGGTGCAGCGCACCTCGGCCGCGCGGCTGTGGGGCGGGAACCTGGCCTGGTTCGTGTTCTGGGGCTACCAGCTGTTCATCGTCCTGGCCGCCACCGGCTATGTGCTGGGCGGCACCCAGTCGCGCGAATACGCCGAGCCCGAATGGTATCTGGACCTGTGGCTGACGGTCGTGTGGGTCGCCTATCTGGCGGTCTTCATGGGCACGATCATCAAGCGCAAGGAGCCGCACATCTACGTCGCCAACTGGTTCTTCCTGGCCTTCATCGTCACCGTGGCGATGCTGCACGTGGTCAACAACCTGGCCGTGCCGGTGTCGATCTGGGGTTCGAAGAGCTATTCGCTGTTCTCGGGCGTGCAGGACGCGCTGACGCAGTGGTGGTATGGCCACAACGCGGTGGGCTTCTTCCTGACGGCCGGCTTCCTGGGCATGATGTATTACTTCGTGCCCAAGCAGGCCGAGCGCCCGGTCTATTCATACAAGCTGTCGATCATCCACTTCTGGGCGCTGATCTTCCTCTACATCTGGGCCGGCCCGCACCACCTGCACTACACCGCGCTGCCCGACTGGGCGCAGACGCTGGGCATGGTGTTCTCGGTCATGCTGTGGATGCCCTCCTGGGGCGGCATGATCAACGGCCTGATGACCCTGTCGGGCGCCTGGGACAAGCTGCGCACCGACCCGGTTCTGCGCATGCTGGTGGTCTCGGTGGGCTTCTACGGCATGTCCACCTTCGAGGGGCCGATGATGTCGATCAAGGCGGTCAACTCGCTCAGCCACTACACCGACTGGACCATCGGCCACGTCCACTCGGGCGCGCTGGGCTGGAACGGCATGATCACCTTCGGCGCGCTCTACTTCCTGACGCCGCGCCTGTGGGGCCGCAAGCAGCTCTACTCGCTGTCGCTGGTCAGCTGGCACTTCTGGCTCGCCACCATCGGCATCGTGCTCTACGCGGCCTCGATGTGGGTGTCGGGCATCACGCAGGGCCTGATGTGGCGCGAGTATGACAGCCTGGGCTTCCTGGTGAACTCGTTCGCCGATACGGTGGCCGTGCTGCACCCCTACTACGTGATCCGCGCCCTCGGCGGGCTGCTGTTCCTGACCGGATCGCTGATCATGGTCTACAACCTGTGGATGACCGTCCGCGTCGGCGAGCCCAAGGCCGCCCCCGCTGCGGTCCCGGCCCAGTAAGGAGGAGACGGGATGAGCCTTCTCGACAAGCACGCCAAGCTCGAGCGCAACGCGACGCTTCTGCTTGCCGCCTCCTTCGTCGTGGTCACCATCGGCGGCATCGTCGAAATCGCGCCGCTGTTCTATCTCGAGAACACGGTCGAGAAAGTGGAGGGGGTGCGCCCCTACACGCCGCTCGAGCTGGCGGGGCGCGACATCTACATCCGCGAGGGGTGCTATGTGTGCCACTCGCAGATGATCCGCCCCATGCGCGACGAGGTCGAGCGCTACGGCCACTACTCGCTGGCGGCCGAAAGCCAGTACGACCACCCCTTCCAGTGGGGCTCGAAGCGCACCGGGCCCGACCTGGCGCGAGTGGGCGGGCGCTATTCGGACCAGTGGCACGTGGATCACATGCAGGACCCGCGCGCCCTGGTGCCCGAGTCGATCATGCCGGCCTATCCGCACCTGATCGAGACGACGCTGGACTTCGAGCACATCGCCGACCACCTGGCGACGAACCGCGTCGTCGGCGTGCCCTACACGGACGAGATGATCGCCAACGCCAAGGCCGACCTGGTGGCGCAGACCAACCCGGATTCGGACGGCGTGGACGGGCTGCTCGAGCGTTACCCGAACGCGAATGTGCGCAACTTCGACGGCCGGCGCGAGATCACCGAGCTCGACGCGCTGATCGCCTATCTCCAGGTCCTGGGCACGATGGTCGATTTCTCGACCTACCAGGCCGAAGCCAGCCGCTGAGGAGGGGCGCATGGACACCTACACCCTGCTCAGGCAGTTCGCCGACAGCTGGATGCTGCTGGTCATGACCCTGCTGTTCGTCGGCATCGTGGCCTTCGCGCTGCGGCCGGGCTCGCGGGCGCTGCATCGAGAGATCGCGAACATTCCGCTGCGCAACGACGACGCGCCGATGCCCGCCGACGGGGCGGCGCCCTCCGTCAAGAAGGGGAACTGAGATGGCGGACAAGCACGAGAAAGAGATCGACGAGCTCTCGGGCGTCGACACTACCGGCCATGAATGGGACGGGATCAAGGAGCTCAACAACCCGCTGCCCAAATGGTGGCTGTGGACCTTCTACGGCACGGTGATCTGGGCGCTGCTCTACACCATCGCCTACCCGTCCTGGCCGCTGATCGACAAGGCCTTCGGGGGCGTTCTGGGCTACTCGAGCCGCGCCCAGGTCGAGCAGGAGCTGGCCCGCCACGCCGAGGCGCAGAAGCCCTGGCTGGACCGGATCGCGGCGCTGGATCTGCCCGAGATCGCCTCGGACGCCGAGCTGGCCCAGTTCGCCAACGCCGGCGGCGCCGCCATCTTCCGCACCTATTGCAGCCAGTGCCACGGCGCCGGCGCGCAGGGGGCCAAGGGCTATCCGAACCTGAACGACGACGACTGGCTCTGGGGCGGCGATCTCGAGGCGATCCACTACACGATCAACCACGGCGTGCGCGCCCCCGAGGACGAGGACACCCGCGACTCGGTCATGCCCGCCTTCGGCGACGGCACGCTGGACAAGGCGCAGATCGCCCAGGTGATCGAGTATGTGCGCCAGATCTCGGGGCAGGAGCATGACGCGGACCTGGCCGCCGCCGGCGCCGAGGTCTTCGCCGACAACTGCGCCGCCTGCCATGGCGAGGACGGGAAGGGCAACCGCGACATCGGCGCGCCGAACCTGACGGACCATATCTGGCTCTATGGCGGCGACCGGCAGGCCCTGCTCGAAACCCTCCTCAAGGGCCGCGCCGGCATGATGCCGGCCTGGGGCAAGCGCCTGACCGACGCGCAGGTCAAGCAGGTGGCCCTCTACGTTCACCAGCTGGGCGGCGGCGAGTAACGCGCCGGCGCCTGCGGCGGGCCCGTCCGGCGGCGACGCCGGGCGGGCCTGCGTCTTTTTCGGGGGTGCGTTTTTCTGGGGCGCGGCGAAAACGCGCGGCCCACAAGGCCGAGGCTTGGTCGCGCAGGCGGGCGGCGGCTTTTGGCGCACGGCAACCGCGCGCCCCAGGCCCGGCCGCGCAGGCGGGGGCGCGGATGCGCGGGGCCGGAACGCGCCGGGCGTCCTCCGCGGCGGGTCGGCGCGCCGGGGCTGCGGCGAAAATGCGCGCCCCTTCGACAAGCGCGCGCCAAGGCCCATATTCCGGCCAGGGAGCGCCGCGCGACCGTTTCAGCTTGATCCTGATCAATGCGCCCTCCGCCCTCCGGCTCCACAAGCGGGCCAACCCGATCACCAACGGAAACCCGATCATGAGCGTCAACGACACCGATGGCAGCGGCGGCAGCCTTTACGCGGGCCGGATCCCCATCTTCCCGCGCCGCGTGAAGGGATTCTACCGCTCGCTCAAATGGTGGATCATGGGCATCGCCCTGGGCATCTACTACGTCACGCCCTGGCTTCGCTGGGACCGCGGCCCCGAGATGCCCGACCAGGCGGTGCTGGTCGATCTGGCGCACCGGCGCTTCTTCTTCTTCTGGATCGAGATCTGGCCGCAGCAGTTCTACTACGTCGCCGGGCTGCTGATCATGGCGGGGATCGGGCTGTTCCTGTTCACCTCGGTGGCGGGGCGCGTGTGGTGCGGCTACGCCTGCCCGCAGACGGTGTGGACCGACCTGTTCATCATGGTCGAGCGCTGGATCGAGGGCGACCGCAACGCGCGCATCAAGCTGGTCAAGCAGCCCTGGAACGCGCGCAAGATCCGCCTGCGCCTGACCAAGTGGACGGTCTGGCTGCTGATCGCCCTGGCCACGGGCGGCGCTTGGGTGTTCTACTTCGCCGACGCGCCCACCCTTGCGCGCGACCTGATCAGCGGTCAGGCGCATCCGATCGCCTACACGACGATGGCGATCCTGACCTTCACCACCTTCTTCTTCGGCGGCTTCGCCCGCGAACAGATCTGCATCTACGCCTGCCCCTGGCCGCGCATCCAGGCGGCCATGATGGACGAGAACACCCTGACGGTGACCTACAAGTATTGGCGGGGCGAGCCGCGCGGCAAGCACCGCAAGCGCGAGGGGGCCGAGAAGCTGGGCGACTGCATCGACTGCGGCGCCTGCGTGGCGGTGTGCCCCATGGGGATCGACATCCGCAACGGCCCGCAGCTCGAATGCATCACCTGCGCGCTGTGCATCGACGCCTGCGACGAGGTCATGGCCCGCATCGGCAAGCCCCGCGGCCTGATCGACTACTGCACCCTGGCCGACGAGATCGAGGAGCGCGAGGGCCGACCCCACACCAAGCCCATGTGGCGGCGCATCATCCGCCCGCGCGTGGTGGTGTATTTCACCCTCTGGGCCGGCATCGGCCTGGCGATGCTGGCGTCGCTCTTCATGCGCGACAGCATCGATCTGAACGTCGCGCGCGACCGCAACCCGACCTATGTCATGCTGTCCGACGGCACGGTGCGCAACGGCTACACGATCAAGGTGTCGAACCAGAATCACGAAACGCGCACCTTCCGTCTGTCCTTCCATGCCGAAGATCCGGCGCATCCGGGCCGCCCCTATCCGCTCGAGGCGCGCATCCAGGGCAGCGACACGCTGACCTTCGACGTTCCCGCGGACAAGAAGCGCAGCCTGCGCATGTTCCTGACCACCTTGCCTTTCGCGGTGATCCGGCCCAGCGTGGACGTCGAGATCTGGGTCGAGGACCTCACGACCCACGAACGCGCCAAGGCCGAAACCAAGTTCCTCGGCCCGAAGCTGGAGCAGCTGCCATGAACGGACGCGACGCCCCCCCGCGCGGCGGGCGCCCGCTGACGGGGCGCAAGGTGCTGGCGATCTTCGTCGGCGCCTTCGCCGTGATCATCGGCGTCAACGTCTACATGATGACCCGCGCCATCGAGGGCTTTCCCGGCCTTGTGGTCGACAGCCCCTGGGTGGCGGGCCAGAACTTCGACGCCCGCCGCGCCGCGCAAGAGGCGCTGGGCTGGCGCGCCGAGACGTCCTGGCGCGATGGCGCGCTGCTTGTGCGCATGCGCGGGGCCGACGGCGCGCCGGTGGCGGGGCTGAACGTGCAGGCGCGGGTCGGCCGCCCGGCCACCAACGCCGAGGACCGGGTGCTGGACCTGGCCGAAACCGCCGAGGGCTACCGCGCCGAACTGCCCCTGGCGCCGGGCGCCTGGCGCGTCGAGGTGCACGCGCGCGGCGCCGCCGAGGCCGATTACCGCGCCACGGCGCAGATCCTCGTGCCGATCGCCGAGGGCGCGCGATGAGCATGGCCGCCGACGCGCCGCCCCCCGCCGCGGGGGCCTGCTGCCCGACCGGCGCGGCGGTGACGGCGGCGGGGACGGCGGGGCTCGAGCGCTGGGCGCGGCAGGTGGCGCCGGGGCGCATGCGCATCGAGCTCATGACCCCCGAGGCCCATTGCGCCGCCTGCATCGCCACCATCGAGCGCGGCCTGAACGCCTCGCCGGGCGTGCTGTCGGCGCGGCTCAACCTGTCCTCGCGACGGGTGACGGTCGAATACGACCCCGCGCGCACGGGCCCTCAGGGGCTGGTCGAGGCGCTGGCGGGTCTGGGCTATCAGGCGCGCCCCTTCGACGCCGACGCGCTGCGCGCCATCGACCGCGACGAGGAGGGGCGCGAGCTGCTGGCCCGCCTTGCGGTGGCGGGCTTTGCGGCGATGAACGTGATGCTGCTGTCCGTCTCGGTGTGGTCGGGCGCGGCCGACGCGACGCGCGATCTGCTGCACTGGATCTCGGGGCTGATCGCGCTGCCCGCCGCCGCCTTCGCCGGCGCGCCCTTCTACCGCTCGGCCTGGAGCGCGCTGCGCGCCGGGCGCATCAACATGGACGTGCCGATCTCGCTGGCCGTGATCCTGGCCGCCGGGATCAGCCTTTACGAGACCGCGCGCTCGGGCGAGCACGCCTATTTCGACGCGGCGGTGTCGCTGCTCTTCTTCCTGCTGCTGGGCCGCTACCTCGACCACCGCACGCGGCGCGCGGCGCGCATGGCGGCGGCCGAGCTGGCGGGGCTTCAGGCGCGCTCGGCGGTGCTGATCGAGAATGGCGAGCGGCGCGTGATCCCGGTGGACGATCTGCGCCCCGACGACGTGGTCGAGATCCCGCCGGGCGAGCGCGCGCCCGCCGACGGCGAGGTGCTCGACGGGCTGTCCGACGTGGACCGCTCGATGCTGACGGGCGAAAGCGCGCCCGAGCCGCTGGGGCCGGGGGCCGAGATCCACGCCGGCATGATCAACCTTTCCGCGCCCTTGCGCATGCGCGTGACGGCGGTGGGCGACCAGACGCTTCTGGCCGGCATCGCGCGCATGATCGAGGCGGCCGAGCGCGCGCGCACCCGCTTCACCCGCTGGGCGGACGCGGCGGCGCGCATCTATGCGCCGCTTGTGCATCTGGCGGCGCTGGCGGCGCTGATCGGCTGGCTGGCGGCGGGGGCCGAGCTGCGCCAGGCGGTGATGATCGCGGCGGCGGTGCTCATCATCACCTGCCCGTGCGCGCTGGGCCTTGCGGTGCCGGCGGTGCATGCGGCGGCGGGCGGGACGCTGTTCCGGTCGGGCGTGTTCCTCAAGGACGGGGCCGCGCTCGAAACGCTGTCGCGCGTGGACATGGCCGTGTTCGACAAGACCGGCACGCTGACCCTGGGCGCGCCGCGGCTGGTCGACGGCCCCGAGGACCCGCATCAGTGGGCCGCCGCGCTGGCGCTGGCGCAGTCGAGCCGCCACCCCTTCGCCCGCGCGCTGGCCGAGGCGGCGCGCGCGCGCGCCGTCGCGCCCGCCGCGGTCGAGGAGCTGCGCGAGGTTCCGGGCTGCGGCGTCGAGGGGCGCGTGGGCGGGCGCATCGCGCGCCTTGGCCGCGCCGACTGGTGCGGCGGCGCCGAGCCCGAGGGCGCCGAGACCTCTTCCGTCTGGCTGCGCCTGGGCGATGAGGCGCCGGTGCGCTTTGCGCTGGAAGATCCGCTGCGCGAGGATGCGGCCGAGGTGGTCGCCGAGCTGCGGCGCATGGGCCTCGAGGTGCGGCTGTTGTCGGGCGACGCGCCGGGGCCGGTGCGGCGCGCAGCGCGCGGCGCCGGGATCGACGCGTTCGAGGCGGGCATGACCCCGGCCGACAAGCTGGCGCGCCTCGAGGCCTGGCGCGCCGAGGGGCGGCGGGTGCTGATGGTGGGCGACGGCATCAACGACGCGCCGGCCCTGGCGGCGGCCGCGGCGTCGATGTCGCCGGCCGAGGCCGCCGACGTCAGCCGCGCCGCGGCGGGGCTGGTCTTTGCGGGGGCGCGGCTGGCGCCGGTGACGCGGGCGCTGCGCGTGGCGCGCGCGGCGCGGCGGCGCGCGATCGAGAACTTCGCGCTGGCCGCCGTCTACAACATGATCGCGGCGCCGGCGGCGATGATGGGGTTGGTCACCCCCCTTGTCGCGGCGCTGGCGATGTCGTCCTCGTCCATCGTGGTGACGCTGAACGCCTTGCGGCTGAGGAACGCGCGATGACGGTTCTGCTGGTGCTGATCCCGATTTCGACGGCGCTGGGCTTTGCGGGCCTGTGCGCCTTTCTGTGGAGCTTGCGCGCGGACCAGTATCGCGACCTGGAAGGCGACGCGGCGCGCATCCTGTTCGACGAGGACGACAAGCCGCGTTCGTGATCGCGGCGCGCGCTCAGAACAGGAAGTCGTCCGCGCTCAGCAGTCCGGCCGCGCCGGCGACCGTGACCTCGACGTCGGCGAAGGCGAACACCGCGTCGGCGCCGGCGTCACGGATGCTCAGGTCCGCCGGCGAAATTCCCGCTTGGCTCAGGTCGAACGCGTCGCTCGGGCCGAAATCGAGCACCAGGTCGCGCCCGTCGCCCGGAGCGAAGACGAAGCGGTCGGCGCCCGCGCCGCCGCGCAGCGTGTCCTGGCCGGGGCCGCCGCGCAGCGTGTCGGCGCCGCCGCCGCCCACCAGCAGATCCGCGCCGCCGCCGCCCAGCAGCAGGTCGCGCCCCGCGCCGCCGCGCAGCGCGTCCGCGCCGGCGCCGCCCTGCAGGCGGTCGGCGCCGTTGCGCCCCCACAGCGCGTCCTCGCCCCCGCCGCCGAACAGCTTGTCGCGCCCCGCGCCGCCGTCGAGCGCATCGGCGCC
Organism: Oceanicella actignis; assembly: GCF_900111545.1. Classification (NCBI taxonomy): domain Bacteria; kingdom Pseudomonadati; phylum Pseudomonadota; class Alphaproteobacteria; order Rhodobacterales; family Paracoccaceae; genus Oceanicella; species Oceanicella actignis. The sequence continues at coordinate 53,637 of NZ_FOHL01000007.1, read as the reverse complement.
GCCGCGCCCGGTCAGGCGGTTGGCCCCCGCGTTGCCCGTCAGGCTCTGGGCGCCGGCCATGCCCTCGGCGTCGATGTCGTCGGTTCCCAGCAGGGCGATGGCGCGCACGTTCTCAAGCGCGGCGACGCTGACCGAGGCGCGCAGGGCGCCGTCATCGGCCAGATCGACCTTCACATTCGCGCTTGCGACCTCGAGCGCGACGCGCACCGGCGCCGCAAGGCCGCCGCCCGAGAAGCTCAGCTCGACCGGGCCCTGCGCCGCGATCTGGTATCCGCCCGCCTCCCAGCTGAGCGTCTGGGCGCCCGAGACGGCGACCTGCACGCCGCCGCGTCCCTCGCCCATGTCATAGGCGCCGTCGCCGTCGGCGTCGTCATGGATGACGCCCAGGATCATCGGCGTCGAGCCGAAGCTGACCCCCAGATTCTGCGTGAGCACATAGGGCCCCACCTGGCCGGCGCCCGCCGCGCCCTGCGTCACGCCCACGCCCATTTCCATGAACGCGCCGCCAAGCAGGTTGTGGCGATGCCCAGCCGGGTCCTGCATGCCTCCGGGGCCGACGCCCCAGTCGATGACCATCGCGGCGTGGCCATGTTCGGGCGAGTCGACATAGGCGAACACGTTCTCGCCCAGGCGCAGGTAGTCGTAGCCGACCGCTTGGGCGCGCCCGCCCAGATCGGGCTCGAGCCACGCCCCGTCGCGCGACACCCGGTGGCTTTGCTGGTTCTCGTCGCGCATCAGCTCGGAATGCGCCAGGGCGGCGTCGGCCAGGCTTTCGCTCCAGGCCAGCGGAGCGACCGGGGAGAGCGCGTCAAGCGCGGCGCGCAGCGCGTCCATGTCCACCTGGAAATAGCGCAGCGCGCTGCTCACGGCCGGATCCGCCGCGCTTCGCGAGGCGGCGTCCGCTATCAGCCGGTCGAACTCGCCCCGCGGGTCCAGGCGGAACGCGTTCGTCAGCTCCATGATCATCTGTTCGAACGCGCCGGGAACGGCCATTCGATCACCCCTTCACATCCCTGCCCGGGCCGCAGTGTGCGCCTCAAACGTATACGAAGGCTTACCCCGGCTCAGAGCCAGCCCGCCGCGAAATACCCCGCGAACAGCAGCAGCCCCGCGTTGCGCGCATCGCGGAACAGCGCGAGGCAACGCGCGGGGTCGTCCGGGTCGAGTCGGCGCAGCTGCCAGGCCAGGCGCCAGCCGAAGGCCCAGCTGCCCGCGATCGCCGCCAGCGGCGCCAGGCCGCCGCGCTCGACCGTCGCCAGCACGCCGGCCGTCATCGCGCCCGTCGTGGCCAGGATCAGGAAGACCAGCAGCGCGCGGCCCGTATTGGCGCCGAACAGGCGCGCGGTGGACTTCACGCCGATCAGGGCGTCGTCCTCCTTGTCCTGATGGGCGTAGATCGTGTCGTAGAAGATGGTCCAGGCGATCAGCGACAGGTAAAGCGCCGCCGGCGCCGCCGCCAGCGCCCCCGCATGCGCCGCCCAGCCCAGAAGCGCGCCCCAGTTGAAGGCGATGCCCAGGAACAGCTGCGGCCACCAGGTCACGCGCTTCATGAACGGGTAGATCGCCACCGGCGCAAGCGAGGCGATCCCGAGCGCGATGGCGAAGCCGTTGAAGGTCAGCAGGATGGCGAAGGCGGCCAGCGCCTGCGCGGCCATCCAGATCGCCGCGGCGCGCACGCTGACCTGCCCCGAGGGGATCGGCCGCGAGCGCGTCCGCGCCACCTGCGCGTCGATGCGCCGATCGGCGATGTCGTTCCAGGTGCAGCCCGCGCCGCGCATCAGGAAGGCGCCCGCGGCGCAGGCGACGAAGATCCAGGCGTCCTTCAAACCCCAACCGGCCGGATCGGCCGCGCAGGCCAGCGCCAGGCCCAGCCAGCAGGGAATCAGCAGCAGCCATGTGCCGATCGGCCGGTCCGCCCGGCTCAGCCGCAGATAGGGGCGCCACGGGGCCGGCGCCAGCCGGTCGACCCAGTTGTCGGGGGCGGCGTCGGCGACCCTTTCGTCGGCGCCCGCCATGGGGATATCGTCCGAGGGAATCATGGAGGGCGTTATGACAGACCGTGCGGCGAAAATCAGGCTTTTCGTCGAGGCTCCGCTTCAGGCCGGCGCCGAGGTTCCGCTGTCGCAGCCGCAGGCGCATTACCTGTTCTCGGTCATGCGCCGCGAGGCGGGCGACGCGGCGCTGGTCTTCAACGGCCGCGACGGCGAGTGGCTGGCCGAGATCGTCCGCGCCGGCCGGCGCGCGGGCGCGCTGGTCTGCCGCGAGCGCACGCGCGCGCAGGAGCGGCCCGCGGATCTCGAGCTGCTTTTCGCGCCGGTCAAGAAGGCGCGCACCGACTTCATCGTCGAGAAGGCCGCCGAGCTGGGCGCGGCGCGCGCGGTTCCGGTCTTCACCCGCTTCACGAACGCCGAGCGCGTGCGCCCAGAGCGCCTTCAGGCCATCGCCATAGAGGCCGCCGAGCAGTGCGGGCGCACCAGCGTGATGCAGGTCGCCGCGCCGCGCCGGCTGGACGAGCTGCTCGACGGCTGGGATCCCGCCCGCCGCATCATGTTCTGCGACGAGCGCATGACCGCCCCTTCGGCCGCCGCCGCGCTGGCCGAGGCGGGGCCCGGGCCATGGGCGGCGCTGATCGGCCCCGAAGGGGGCTTCGCCGAGGACGAGGCCCGCAGGCTGCGCCAGATGCCATGCGTCGTGCCGGTCACGCTGGGGCCGAGGATCCTGCGCGCCGACACGGCCGCCGCCGCCGCGCTGACCTTGTGGCAAAGCGTCCTGGGCGACTGGCGATGAGCGGCGCGCCCCGCCGCCCCGATCCGCCGGTTCCCCTGCGCCCGCCGGGGCGAACGCCGCGCGGCGCGCCGGCGCTGGCCTCGCCCGCGGGCGCGGGCGGCGCGGCGGCGGCGCGGCGCTGGATCGAGCCGGCCATCGCCGGCGCCCTGTCCGCGGGGGCGCTGTGGCTCGGGGGGCGCACGCTCGGCCTTGCCGGGCCGATTCACGGCTGGATCGGCTGGCCCCTTCTGGCGTTGGGCGCGGGGCTGGGACTGTGGTTCTGGGCGGCCGTGCAGCGCGCGCGGCTGCAGGGGGCGGGCGGCGGCGCGTCCGCCCCCGGCCTGGTCGAGGTGGACGAGCGGCGCATCGTCTACATGGGGCCGGTCCATGGCGGGGCGGCGGCGCTCGAGGCCATCGCCGCCATCGACGTTCTGGGCGGCGCCGATCCCGTCTGGCTGCTGCGGCTGAGCGACGGAAGCCGCCTGGCCATTCCCGCCCGCGCGCATGGCGCCGAGGCGTTGCCCGAGGCCTTCGCCGCGCTGCCGGGCTTTTCGACCGCGCGCGCGGCGCAGGCGCTGGCGGGCGCGGGGCGGCGGCGGGTCTGGCGTCGCTGAGGGCGGCCTTTGGCGGTTGCCGCCCGCGCGCGCGCTGGCTAAAGCTGGCGCGACGGCGGGCTTTGCCCCCAACGGCACCATTGCGGAGGCGCGCGGCGCATGTCCATTCCCCAAACCGGCGGCGGGCCGATCGAGCGCTACGAGCAGCTCGTCGAGTATTTCGAGCAGGGCTGCAAGCCCCCCGAAAGCTGGCGCATCGGCACCGAGCACGAGAAGTTCGGCTATTGCGTCGATACGCTCAAGCCGCTGCCCTATGACGGGCCGCGCTCGATCCGCGCCATGCTCGAAGGGCTGCGCGACCGCTTCGGCTGGGCGCCGGTGCACGAGGCCGGCCATCTGATCGGCCTCGAGAAGGACGGCGCCAACATCTCGCTCGAGCCGGGCGGCCAGCTCGAGCTGTCGGGCGCGCCGCTCGAGACCATTCACCAGACCTGCGACGAGGTGAACGAGCATCTGCGGCAGGTCAAGTCGGTGGCCGACGAGATCGGCGCCGGCTTCATCGGCCTTGGCGCGGCGCCCATCTGGCGGCACGAGGACATGCCCGTCATGCCCAAGGGCCGCTACCGGCTGATGACCGACTACATGGACCGCGTGGGCACGCACGGAAAGCAGATGATGTATCGCACCTGCACCGTGCAGGTGAATCTGGACTTCGCCTCCGAGGCGGACATGGTGCGCAAGTTCCGCGTCGCGCTGGCGCTGCAGCCGGTGGCGACGGCGCTGTTCGCCAACTCGCCCTTCTTCGAGGGCAAGCCGACGGGGCATCTGAGCTGGCGCTCGCGCATCTGGCGCGACCTCGACCCGAGCCGCACGGGCATGCTGCCCTTCGTGTTCGAGCCGGGCATGGGCTTCGAGCGCTACGTGGAATACGCGCTCGACGTGCCGATGTATTTCGTCTACCGCGACGGCGTCTACATCGACGCGCTGGGGCAAAGCTTCCGCGACTTTCTCGAAGGCCGGCTGCCCGCGCTGCCGGGCGAGAAGCCGACCGTGTCGGACTGGGCCGACCATCTGACCACCATCTTCCCCGAGGCGCGGCTCAAGCGGTATCTCGAGATGCGCGGCGCCGACGGCGGCCCCTGGCGGCGTCTGTGCGCGCTGCCGGCGCTGTGGGTCGGGCTGCTTTACGATCAGGCCTCGCTCGACGCCGCGTGGGAGCTGTGCAAGGGCTGGACGGCCGAGCAGCGCGAGGCGCTGCGCGTGGACGCGTCGGTCAGGGGCCTGAAGGCCGAGATCGCGGGGCGCAGCCTGCGCGACGTGGCGCGCGACGTGCTCGAGCTGTCGCGCGCGGGCCTTGCGCGGCGCGCCCGCCCGGGCGCCGGGGGGCTGATCCCCGACGAGACGCATTTCCTCAACGCGCTGCACGAGATCGTCGAAAGCGGCAAGACCCCGGCCGAAGAGCTGCTCGAGCGCTGGCAGGGGCCGTGGAAGGGCGATCTGACGCGGATCTACGCCGAATACAGCTATTGAGCCGCCCCCGGCGGGCGTTCAGCCCGCCGGCGCCTCGGGCGGCGGGCGCACCCCCGCGATGCGCCGCGCGATGAGCAGCGTCAGCGCCCCCAGAAGCGCAAAGGCCGCCATCTGCGCCGGCGTGGTCGTCAGCCCGGTGACCAGCAGGTTCGTCGCCAGCAGGAACAGCGCGCCGGCCGCCGCGCCCGCCAGCGCGAACGCGCCGGCCGAGCGCCGGCGCGTCGCCCACAGCGCCAGGATCGCCGCCAGTCCGAAGCTGCCCATGAAGGCCAGCAGCGCGCCCAGCGCCGACAGGGCGACGATGGCCGTCTGCTCGCGCACCGCGCCGCCGTCGGACAGGTTCAGACCCGCCACCACGAAGCCGACCAGCCCGGCCGGGATCGCCGCCAGCGCGGGGCTCAGCGCCAGCGCCGCCAGAAGCCGAAGCCTTGGCCGGCGCACCTGCGAAGGCCACCAATCGTTCGAGAAAACCGCCATCGCCGCACGCTAGATCACGGCCGCCGTCCTGTCCAGCGGGCCAGCCGGCCGGCCGCCATGACGCCAAGGCGCATGGCCGCGGCCGCCGCCGCGGCGGCCCCGCCAAGCAGCTTGGCCCAGCCGGTCAGCTCGATCAGCAGCGCGCCGCGCCCCGCGCCCCAGGCCGACACGACCGCCACCGTCAGCGTCAGCGCCGCGCCGCCAAGCGCCGCGCTGATCGCCGTCTCGGCCCAGCCGAAACGCCCGCGCCGCCGCGCCAGCGCCCGCGCCGGCGGCATGACCGCCAGCGCCCCGAGCAGCCAAAGGTTGAGCGCCGCGCCGAGCGCGCCGAATGGCGCGAACACGTCCCAGCGGCCCAGCCCGGTCAGCGCGGCGAAGGGCGGCAGCGTCAGCGCCAGCAGCGCCGCCGCGCCCGCGCCCATGAGCGCGGCGGGCAGGGCCGCGCCGGCGGCCAGGGCGGCGGGCAGCCATGCGGCGGGCGGCTCGGGGGGCGTTTCTGGGGTCGTTTCGGGGGTCGCTTCGGGGGGCGACTTGGCGGGCGACCTGGAGGCGCGAGGGGCCGCGTCGTGCGCGGGCGCGCTCCGGACCTGGCGGGGCTCTGCCGCACACGGGACATCGTCGCGCGTAGCCGCGCGCTGGAGATCGTCGCGCGTAGCCGCGCGCTGGAGATCGTCGCGCCGCGTGCCGCGCGTGGCCTCGTCGCGCATGGCCGCGCGTGGGGCGTCATCGCGCCGAGCTGCGTGCAGGGCGTTATCGCGCCGAGCCGCGCGCAGGGCTTCGTCGCGCGTTGCCGCGCGCGGGGCTTCGTCGCGCGTCGCCGCGCGCGGGGCTTGGTCGTCCCGGGCGGCGTCCGGCGGCCTGGTCTGCGGCGCGGGTTCGGGGTCGGGCTGCGCCAAGGGGCGGCTCCTGCGGGGCGAAGATGGAAGCAAGGGCATGGGCGGCGCGCTCAGGCCGCCGCGCCGCCCACGGTCAGCCCTTCGATCAGCACGGTCGGCTGGCCGACGCCGACCGGCACCCACTGGCCGGCCTTGCCGCAGGTCCCCATGCCGGGGTCCAGCGCCATGTCCGATCCCAGCATGCGGATGCCGCGCAGCGCCGTCGCGCCGTCGCCGATCAGCGTGGCGCCCTTGACCGGGTGCAGGATCTTGCCGTTCTTCACCCGATAGGCCTCGGTGCACGAGAACACGAACTTGCCGTTCGTGATGTCCACCTGGCCGCCGCCGAAATTCACCGCGTAGATGCCGTCGCGCACGGCAGCGACGACCTCCTGCGGGTCGGCGTCGCCGCCCAGCATGATGGTGTTGGTCATGCGCGGCATGGGCGCGTGGGCGTAGCTTTGCCGGCGCCCGTTCCCGGTCGGCGCGACGCCCATCAGCCGGGCGTTCTGGCGGTCCTGCATGTAGCCGACCAGGATGCCGTCCTCGATGAGCGTGGTGCGCCCCGAGGGCGTGCCCTCGTCGTCGAAGCTGATCGAGCCGCGGCGGTCGGGAATCGCGCCGTCGTCCACCACCGTCACGCCGGGGGCGGCGATGCGCTGGCCCATCAGCCCGGCGAAGGCCGAGGTCTTCTTGCGGTTGAAGTCGCCCTCCAGCCCGTGGCCGATGGCCTCGTGCAGCAGGATGCCGGGCCAGCCCGGGCCCAGAGCCACCTCCATCTCGCCGGCGGGGGCCTCTTGGGCCTCGAGATTGACCAGCGCCTGGCGCAGGGCCTCGTCCGCAAGGGCCTGCCAATGCGCGGGTTCGAGCATGTCGGCCGCGCCGGCGCGGCCGCCGCCGCCCGCCGAGCCGCTTTCGCGCCGGCCGCCCTGCTCGACGATCACGGTGACGTTCATGCGCGCCAGCGGCCGCGCGTCGCGCAGGCGCAGCCCCTCGGGGCGCAGGATCTCGACCTCCTGCATCGAGGCGGCGAGGCTGGCGGTGACCTGCACCACGCGCGGGTCGCGGGCGCGGGCGTAGGCGTCGATTTGCGCCAGGGCCTCGATGCGGCGCTCGAAGGCGACCCCCTCGAGCGGGTCGCGGTCGCCGTAAAGCCGCCTGTTCGTCGCCGGCGGCGGCGCATCCAGCGCGACGGTTGCGCCGCCGCCGCGCGCGGCCAGGCGCGCGGTCTGGGCCGCGCGGCGCAGGGCCCGCTCGCTGATCTCGGTCGAGTGCGCGTATCCGGCGACCTCGCCGCAGACCGCCCGCAGGCCGAAACCCTCGCCCGCGTCGTAGCTTGCGGTCCTGAGGCGGCCGTCGTCGAAGACGAGCGATTCGGATCGGCGGCGCTCGACGAACAGCTCGCCATCCTCGGCGCCCGCCGTCGCCTCGCGCAGAATCGCCAGCGCCCTGTCGGGATCGAGGGCGCTTTCGAAGGGGCGGAAGCGGTCTTCGGAGGTCATGCGGATCCTTTCTGACGGCGCCGCCGCGGCGGGTGCGACCGATGGTCGCTGGCGGCGGCGGCAATTCGTTGCACCTGAAACTCAGCGCGTGCCTTGCCTGCGACAGTGCAGTAAGGGAATATCCAAGGCAACTGACTGCAGCGCGCCTTGCCATGGGGGCCGACCCCGCGGCAGGGTCGCGCGCGCCCACAACAAGATGGGGAACGACATGCGGATTGCAAAGACTGCGGCGGCGACGGTGCTCGGCATGCTGGCGGCTGGCGTCGCCTGGGGGCAGGAGAATGTGGGCATGCCCGTTCCGGGCGGCACTTCGCTGCAGCCCGCGGCCACCGAGGTGGCGCGCGACCTGCACTGGATGGACAACTTCCTGCTCTACATCATCGCGGCGATCACGCTGTTCGTGATGGCGCTGCTGCTGATCGTCATCATCCGCTTCAACGAGCGCGCCAACAAGACGCCGGCGCGCTTCACGCACAACTCGCTGCTCGAGGTGGCGTGGACGCTGGTTCCCGTCCTCATCCTGGTCGCCATCGCCGTGCCGTCGCTGCGCCTTCTGGACAAGCAGGTGACGATTCCCGACGCCGACGTGACCATCAAGGCGACCGGCAACCAGTGGTACTGGTCCTACGCCTATGCCGACGAGGGCATCGAGTTCGACAGCTTCATGGTCGGGTCGGGCTTCAAGGACTTCGACACGGCCATGGCCGATCCCGACGCGGCCGAGCTGATCAAGAAGACCGGCACCACGCGCGAGACCTGGCTGCTGCAGACCGACACCGAGGTCGTGGTGCCCGTGGGCAAGGTGGTGCGTCTGCTGACCACCGGCGCGGACGTCATCCACTCGTGGGCGATGCCGGCCTTCGGCGTGAAGATCGACGCGGTTCCCGGCCGCCTGAACGAGAGCTGGTTCCGCGTGGACAAGCCCGGCCGCTACTTCGGCCAGTGCTCGGAGCTGTGCGGCAAGGACCACGCCTACATGCCGATCGTCGTGCGCGCCGTGCCGCAGGACGAGTATGACGCCTGGGTGCGCAAGACCCGCGAGCAGCTGGCCGCGGCCGACGCGCCGCTGCGCCTGGCCTCGGCCCGCTGAGCCGCGCCCCGGCGCGCAAGCCTGAACCGGAGTGCAGATGACCGACGCATCCATCATCCGCCCGCGCGAGGCCGACCCCGAGTTCGGCGACTACGTCGCGCTGCTCAAGCCGCGGGTCATGTCGCTGGTGGTGTTCACCGCCATCGTCGGCCTGGCCGCGGCGCCGTCGGGCGTGCATCCGGTCATCGCCTTCGCGGCGCTGCTGTGCGTGGCCGTGGGAGCGGGCGCGTCGGGCGCGCTCAACATGTGGTGGGACGCGGACATCGATGCCCAGATGGCGCGTACGCGCGGCCGGCCCGTGCCCTCGGGCCGCGTCGCGGCGGGCGAGGCGCTGGCCCTCGGGCTGGCGCTGTCGGTGCTGTCGGTGATGATGCTGGCGCTGTTCGCCAACTTCGTGGCGGCGGGGCTGCTGGCCTTCACCATCTTCTTCTACGCCGTCATCTACACCATGTGGCTCAAGCGCGCGACGCCGCAGAACATCGTCATCGGCGGGGCCGCGGGCGCGCTGCCGCCGGTGATCGGCTGGGCCATCGCCACGGGCGGGGTCTCGTTCGAGGCGCTGCTGATGTTCGCGCTGATCTTCATGTGGACGCCGCCCCATTTCTGGGCGCTGGCGCTGTTCCGCAACGAGGATTACCGCCGCGTCGGCGTGCCCATGATGCCGGTCACCGCCGGCCCGCGCGCGACTCGCGCCCAGATCTTCGCCTATGCCGCGCTGCTGGCGCCGGTGGCGCTGGCCCCGGCCTTCACGCAGGTGGGCGGATGGGTCTATCTGGCCGTGGCGGCGGCGCTGAACCTGCGCTTCGTGCAGCTGGCCTGGCGCGTGCGGCGCCGGAGCGAAGCCGAGGCCGAGGCCGACGGATACGCCGCCGAGAAGAAGCTGTTCGGCTTCTCGATCGTGTATCTGTTCGCGCATTTCGCCGCCCTGCTGGTCGAGGCGGCGATCCGCGCGGCGACCGGCGCGGCCGCGCCTTTCGCGCTGATCTGAGGGACGGGCGATGATCGTCAAGGAAGAGCACGAGCTGCACAAGCGCCGCCGCCGCCGCAACCTGGCGCTGGGCGGCGTGCTGCTGGCCTTCGTGCTGCTGGTGTTCGCCGTGACCATCGTCAAGCTGGCCAACGGCCAGATGATCAAGGCTTTCTGACATGGACCGCAACCGCCGCACCGTGCTGGGTCTTGTCCTGCTGGTCGCCGTCATGGGCGGGCTCAGCTTCGCGGCCGTGCCGCTCTACAACTGGTTCTGCCGGGTGACGGGCTTCGGCGGCGAGGTGTCGGTGGCCGAGCAGGCCCCCGACCGCGTGCTGGACCGCACCATCAAGATCCGCTTCGACGCCAACAAGGAAAAGGGCATGGCCTGGACCTTCCGCCCCCTGACCAGGGAGGTGGAGCTGCGCATCGGCGAGACGGGCATGGCCTTCTACGAGGCCTCGAACCCCACCGACCGGCCGATCGCCGGGCAGGCCAGCTACAACGTGGCGCCCTTCTCGGCGGGCGGCTACTTCACCAAGATCGAGTGCTTCTGCTTCACCGAGCAGGTGCTCCAGCCGGGCGAGACGGTGCAGATGCCCGTGACCTTCTACGTCGATCCCGAGATCGTGGACGACCCCGAGGCGAGCAAGGTGCACACCATCACGCTCAGCTACACCTTCTACGAGATCGACCTGCCCGAGGGCGCCGCCGACGGCGCCTCGGCGACCAACTGACCCGACAGGCGAGACCGAACGCGACGAGGACCCCGCGAGGAGACGAGCAAATGGCCCATCAGAAGAACCATCCCTATCAGATCCTGCCGCCCAGCCCGTGGCCGTTTCTGGGCGCGTTCGGCGCCTTCGTGATGCTTTACGGCGCCGTGCTGTTCTTCCACGACCGCGGGCCGTGGATCATGACCGTCGGCCTGCTGCTGGTGCTCTACACCATGTATGGCTGGTGGAGCGACGTCATCCGCGAAGCCATGGCCGGCGAGCACACGCCCGTCGTGCGCATCGGCCTGCGCTACGGGGTCATCCTGTTCATCACCTCCGAGGTGATGTTCTTCGTCGCCTGGTTCTGGTCCTTCTTCAAGCACGCGCTCTACCCGATGGGCGAGATCGTGGGCTTCTCGGTCGAGCCCGGCGTCTGGCCGCCCGCGGGCATCGAGACCTTCGACCCCTGGCACCTGCCGCTGATCAACACGCTGATCCTGCTGGCCTCGGGCTGCTTCGCCACCTGGGCGCACCACGCCATCGCCCATGACGGCGACAACCGCACCATGGGCAACGCCCTGGTCGGCGCCGTGCTGCTGGGCATCCTCTTCACCATCACCCAGGCCTACGAATACAGCCACGCCTCCTTCGGCTTCGCCGGCAACATCTACGGCGCGAACTTCTTCATGGCGACGGGCTTCCACGGCTTCCACGTCATCGTCGGCACCATCTTCCTGGCGGTGTGCATGTTCCGCGCCTTCGCGGGCCACTTCACCAAGGAGGCCCATGTCGGCTACGAGGCGGCCGCCTGGTACTGGCACTTCGTCGACGTGGTGTGGCTGTTCCTGTTCGCCGTCGTCTACATCTGGGGCGGCTGAGCGACATGAGCGAAGACGACCGCGCCGGCGCGCTGACGCCGCTTCAGGCGGCGCTGCGCCGGCGCTGTCCGCGCTGCGGGCGGGGGCGGCTGCTCGAAGGGTTCCTTCGCGCCGCCCCCGTTTGCGAGTCCTGCGGGCTGGACCTGCGCCCCTACGACGCCGGCGACGGCCCGGCCTTCTTCGCGGGCGCGCTGGCGGGGCTGGGCGGCGTCGGCGCCGTCGCCCTCAGCATGCTGGCTTTCGACGCGCCGGGCGCCTGGCCGGTGGCGGCGGGCATGGCCGGGGCGATCGTCGGCGGGCTTGCGCCGTTGCCCTTCCTCAAGTGCTTCTTCATCGCTCAGGCGTGGCGCAAGGCCGCCCGCCGCTGAGAAGCGGAGTTTCCTCATGGCCCGATCGCGCGCCGCATCGCTGGTTTTCGCCATCGTCCTCGGGGCGGTCGGCGCCGCGATCCTGGTGGGGCTTGGAACCTGGCAGCTGCGGCGCCTGGCGTGGAAGGAGGGCCTGATCGCCACCCTCGAACAGCGCCTTTCGCAGCCGCCCGCGCCGCTTCCGCAAAGGCCGGTCGAATCGCGCGACGAGCATCTGCGCGTGCGCGTCGAGGGCGCGCGCCTGGACGGTCCCCGGAACGAGCTGCACGTGCTGACCTCGCTGCCGCCGCACGGGCCGGGCTTTCGCGTGATCGTGGCGTTCGAGACCGATGACGGCCGGCGCATCTTGGTCGACCGCGGCTTCGTCCCCGAAAGCCTGAAGAACGCGCCCCGCCCGGGCGGGCGCGAAACGGTGACGGGCGCCTTGCTGTGGCCGGACGAGGGCGGTGCGCGCCTGCCGCCCGACGCGGCGCGCGGCATCTGGTTCGCGCGCGACGTGCCGGCCATGGCCCGCGCGCTCGACGCCGAGCCGGTTCTGGTGGTGGCCGAGACCGCGCCCGAGGGCGTCGAGTGGCCCAAGCCGCAGCCCGTCACCGTGCGGCTGCGCAACGATCATCTGCAATATGCGGTGACCTGGTTCTCGCTGGCGGCGGTCTGGCTGGGCATGACGGCGGCCTTCATCCTGCGCATCCGCCGCGACGGGCGCGCCTGAGCGCCTCACGCATCCTTCACGCAGTGTTGCGTCGCCTTGAATGGCCGCCGGCGCCGGCGCGCGCGATGCTTGGGCGGACGGGCCGCGCCCATGCGCGGCGCCGCTTCAAGCAGGGAGGAGTCCACATGATTCGCATCGCCATTCTCGCCGGCGGGCTTGCCGCGGCGGCGTCCGCGGCCGCGGCCGAGGAATGCGCCGCCGGCAAGCCGCGCGACCAGATGACCTATGAAGACGCGCAGGCCGTCTACGCCTGTCTCGAGGACAAGATGCTGCGCGGCTACATGACCGGACCCAAGCGCTGGGTCCCCGAACGATTTGTCGCCGAGTATCGCGGCTGGACCCGCGCCAGCAACCTTCCGGCCGATCCCGGCTTTCACGGCGGGCGCTATCTGCTGACCTACGTCAATCCGGTCGGGGCCGCGACCTATCTGCGCTTCGAGGAAGAGGGCGTGAAGATGCCGCCGGGCAGCGTCATCGCCAAGGAAAGCTTCTCGATCGACGAGCAGGGCAAGGCGGCGCCGGGGCCGCTCTTCATCATGCAGAAGGCCGAGCCGGGCGCCTCGCTGCAGACGGGCGACTGGTATTACATGATGGTCGCCCCGAACGGCGCGCCTCAGGCGGTGGACGTGATGACCGCGTGCAACGCGTGCCACCAGAACTACGCGGATCAGGACTACATGGCCTATCCGGTGGAGGAGGTGCGCGCGCGCTGACGCGCCGGCGATCGGGCCTGAGGGGAAGGGGGGATGGTACCGACGCCCCGGCTCGAACGGGGGACCCCTAGATCCACAATCTAGTGCTCTAACCAACTGAGCTACGTCGGCACTGGCGGCTCAAATACCCTCGCCGGCGGCGCAATGCAAGACCCGCTTGCGCCTCGGCGCGGCAGGTCGTAGCACCTGCGCAGGAGGATTTCGCGCATGGGCATCGACAGCGAAAGCGACATCGCGGCCAACCTGCAGATCGGGCCGACGACCGAAGGCATGGTCCGCATCTATGTCGAGGGCGAGGGGATCGAGCTGCCGCTCGATTTCGACCCCGAAGAGGCCGAAGAGATCGCCGACGAGCTGCGCATGGCCGCAGCCAAGGCGCGCGCGGTGCGCAAGGGGCCCAAGGGCGGCAAGGGCCGGCGCTGAGCGCGGCCGGGCTCAGTCCTCGCCGCTCAGCGAATCGAAGGCCGCCGCGCCCGGATCGAGCGCCGCGCGCAGACGCCGCGCCGCCGCCATGGCCAGGCGCAGGGTCAGCGCCTTGCGCCGCGCGGGGGGCAGGGGGCGCGGCGCGGGCAGGCGAATCAGCTCGGCGCCGTAGCCGTCGGCGATGAGCAGGCCCTCATCCTCGGGCAGCGCCTCGTGCGGGAAATCGGCCGGAGCGGCGAAGGCGAACAGGTCGCACCACGCCAGATAGCCGCGCCATTTCGCGTCGGCGCGGAAATCGGCCAGGCTGGATTTGCACTCCACGATCCAGATGCGCCCGCGCGCGTCGACTCCCATCACGTCGGCGCGCAGCCGCGCCTCGGGCGCGAACTCGGTCACCGGCGCGATTCCCGCGCTCAGCATGTAGCGGCACACCCCGCGGGCCAGCAGGGCGCCGGGGCGCGGCGGCGCGTCCTGGGTCATGCGCTCGGACATGGCGCGCAGGCTGCGCGCCGGCGCGCGTCGCGTCAAGCGCGGCGGGGCGCGTGCTGCGCCGCAGCGTAATTTTATCAATTGATAAAAAAACGGACCGGCGCCAATCTCGAATCAGAACAACGACCACAGGGAGAGTCGCATGACGCATCCGAGCCTGACGCCAGGGATCGTCCCGGGACGCCTGAGCGCCGAAGAGATCGCGGCGAACTTCGCCGACCTGCATCCGCCGCTCTCGGATCACGAGGCGCATGTCGAGGCGGACCGCTGCTATTTCTGCCACGACGCGCCTTGCGTGACGGCGTGCCCGACCTCGATCGACATTCCGATGTTCATCCGCCAGATCGCCGCCGACAACGCCAAGGGCGCGGCGCGCACGATCTTCGAGCAGAACATTCTGGGCGGCATGTGCGCGCGCGTCTGCCCCACCGAGCAGCTGTGCGAGGAGGCCTGCGTGCGCCAGACCGCCGAGGGCGACCCGGTCAAGATCGGTCGCCTGCAGCGCTACGCCACCGACGCGATGATGGCGGTCAACGCCCATCCCTTCGAGCGCGCCGCCCCGACCGGCAAGCGCGTGGCCGTGGTCGGCGCCGGCCCCGCCGGGCTGGCCTGCGCGCATCGTCTGGCGATGAAGGGGCACGAGGTGGTGGTGTTCGACGCGCGCCCCAAGCCGGGCGGCCTGAACGAATACGGCATCGCCGCCTACAAGACCGTCGACGGCTTCGCCCAGGCCGAGGTGGATTGGCTGCTGCGCATCGGCGGCATCGAGATCCGCACCGGCCAGCGCCTGGGCGCCGAGATCTCGCTCGAGGCGCTGCGCGCCGAATACGACGCGGTGTTCCTGGGCATCGGCCTTGGCGGCGTGAACGCGCTGCGCGTCGAGGGCGAAGACGCCGAGGGCGTGCGCCCGGCGGTCGAGTTCATCGCCGATCTGCGCCAGGCGCAGGACCTGAGCAAGCTGCCCATCGGGCGCGACGTGGTGGTCATCGGCGGCGGCATGACCGCCATCGACGCCGCCGTTCAGGCCAAGGCGCTGGGGGCCGAGAACGTGACCCTGGTCTATCGCCGCGGCCGCGAACGCATGAGCGCCTCGCGCTACGAGCAGGACCTGGCCGCCTCGCGCGGGGTGGTGCTGAAGTTCAACGCCCGCCCCGTGCGCATCCTTGCCAATGGGGCCGCGCGGGCGGTCGAGTTCGAATACGTCGCCGAGGGCCCCGACGGGCTGCGCCCGCTGGGCGAGACCTTCACCCTGCGCGCCGATCAGGTCTTCAAGGCCATCGGCCAGACGCTGGTCCCGGTCGAGGGGCTGGCGCTCGAGGGCGGCAAGATCGCCGTGACCGGCGCCGGGCGCACCTCGCTCGACGGGGTGTGGGCGGGCGGCGACTGCGCCGCGGGCGGCGACGATCTGACCGTTACCGCCGTCGCCGAGGGCCGCGACGCGGCCGAGGACATCCACGCCAAGCTGATGGAGGGCTGAGCCATGGCCGATCTGCGCACCGACTTCGTGGGCATCAAGTCGCCCAACCCCTTCTGGCTGGCCTCGGCCCCGCCCACCGACAAGGAATACAACGTGCGCCGCGCCTTCGAGGCCGGCTGGGGCGGCGTGGTGTGGAAGACGCTGGGGCTCGATCCGCATGTGGTCAACGTCAACGGCCCGCGCTACGGCGCGATCTGGGGCCCGGACCGGCGGCTGATCGGGCTCAACAACATCGAGCTGATCACCGACCGTCCGCTCGAGGTGAACCTGCGCGAGATCAAGGCCGTCAAGCGCGACTACCCGGACCGCGCGATGATCGTCTCGCTGATGGTCCCGTGCGAGGAGGAGTGCTGGAAGGGCATCCTGCCGCTGGTCGAGGAGACGGGCGCCGACGGCATCGAGCTGAACTTCGGCTGCCCGCACGGCATGTCCGAGCGCGGCATGGGCTCGGCGGTGGGGCAGGTGCCCGAATACATCGAGATGGTCACCCGCTGGTGCAAGCAGGCCACCCGCATGCCGGTGATCGTCAAGCTGACGCCCAACATCACCGACATCCGCCGCCCGGCGCGCGCGGCCAAGGCCGGCGGCGCCGACGCCGTGTCGCTGATCAACACGATCAACTCGATCATGGGCGTGAACCTTGACGATTTCAGCCCCGAGCCGTCGATCGACGGCAAGGGCAGCCATGGCGGCTATTGCGGCCCGGCGGTGAAGCCCATCGCGCTCAACATGGTGTCCGAGATCGCGCGCGATCCCGAAACGGCGGGTCTGCCCATTTCGGGCATCGGCGGCATCACCACCTGGCGCGACGCGGCCGAGTTCATGGCCCTGGGCGCGGGCAGCGTGCAGGTGTGCACCGCGGCCATGACCTATGGCTTCCGCGTTGTGCAGGAGATGATCTCGGGCCTGTCCGGCTGGATGGACGAGAAGGGCCACCGCACGCTGTCCGACATCGTCGGGCGCGCCGTGCCCAACGTCACCGACTGGAACCAGCTCAACCTGAACTACGTCGCCAAGGCGAAGATCAACCAGGATCTGTGCATCAAGTGCGGGCGCTGCTACGCGGCGTGCGAGGACACCTCGCATCAGGCCATCGCCATGAAGGACGGCCGCGTCTTCGAGGTCATCGACGAGGAATGCGTGGCGTGCAATCTGTGCGTCAACGTCTGCCCGGTCGAGGGCTGCATCGACATGGTTCCGCTCGCCCCGGGCGAGGTGGACCCGCGCACCGGCAAGGTCGTGTCGGGCGAATACGCCAACTGGACCACGCATCCGAACAACCCGGCGGCCAAGGCCGCCGAGTGAGGCGGGAGAAGGCCCCGGCGGCGATCTGCGCCGGGGCCTGCGACGGTGCGGCATCCGTGCGGCGCGCGGTCGCGCGGGCGCCGCAAGGGCGCGCCGGCAAGGGCCGCGGGCAAGGCCAGCGGCTCAGGCTTGGCGACTGCGGGCGCGGCGCGCCTGCGCGGGGCGAGCGCGGCTCGGGGCTGAATCCAAGGACGAAGCGCCGAGGCAGCGGGGGCGGACGCTCGGCCCGTGGGCGGCGTCCTCTTGACCTGCGCGCCTCGGCGCGGGAACAAGCGGCATGAGCGCGCGTCATTCGTCCAACCCATGCCTTTGGGCGCCGATCCATGTCGTCCCTGGCCGCCGGCCTTGCGGGGGCGGCGGTGCGCGGCGCGCCGCGCCCACAGCCCCTGCGCGGCGCCCGGGCGGCCCCCGCACGGACCGTGCGCAGGCCGAGCGCGGCGCATGAGGGCGGCGCCCCGGACCAAGGCGCCCGGCGCCTGGCTGCGCGCGGGCGGCGGGCTGCGCGTCCGACGCGCGCCCGGCCCCGGCGCGGGCGCAGGAAAGGGCGCCCGATGAGCGCGCTTCATGCCTCGGTTCCGCCCGGCGCCGAGCGGCGCGAGGCGCTGCGCGGCCATGCGGCCATGCTGGCCTTCGCCGCGATCGTGTCGGGCTCGTTCACCCTGGGCGCGCTGGCCGCGCCGCATCTGCCGCCCGAGGCGCTGAACGTGGCGCGCTTTGCGCTGGCGGCGGCGGCGCTGGGGGCCATGGCGGCGGCCGGGCCGGGGCTGCGGCTGCGCCAGCTGGCGCAGCCCTGGAGGTATGCGCTTCTGGGCGGAACGCTGGCGGTCTATTTCGTCCTGATGTTCGTGGCGCTGCGCATCGCCTCGCCCGTCTCGACGGGGGCGGTGTTCACCCTGACCCCGGCCATGAGCGCGGTCTTCGCCTGGGCGCTGCTGGGCCAGCGCACCGACCGGCGCGTGGCGCTGGCGCTGGCGCTGGGGGCGGCGGGGGCGAGCTGGGTGATCTTTCGCGGCGATCTGCGGGCGATGATGGCCTTCGAGATCGGCCGCGGCGAGGCGATCTTTCTGGTCGGCTGCGCGGCGCATGCGCTCTACACGCCCATGGTGCGGCTGTTCAAGCGCGACGAACCCCTGCTGGCCTTCGCCTTCTGGACGACGCTTGCCTGTTTCCTGGCCATCCTGGCCTATGCGCTGGCCACCGGCGCGCTGGCGGCCGTGCGTTGGAGCGCGCTGCCTCCGATCGTCTGGGGCGCCATCGCCTATCTGGCCCTGATGGCCAGCGCGACGACCTTCGTCCTTGTCCAGTTCGCGGCGCTGCGCCTGCCCGCGGCCAAGGTCATGGCCTATGGCTACGTCACGCCCAGCTTCGTCATCCTGTGGGAGGGGCTGCTGGGGCATGGATGGCCGGCGGCGTCAATCCTGGCCGGCGTGGCGGCCACCGCCTGCGCCATGCTTTTTCTGCTGCGCGGCTGAGGGGGTCGGCCCTTTCTCGCGCGCTCAGCGGCGGCCGAACAGCTTTTCGATGTCGGCCAGCGACAGGGCGACCCAGGTCGGGCGGCCATGGTTGCACTGATCGGAATGGGGCGTCGCCTCCATCTCGCGCAGAAGGGCGTTCATCTCTTCGCCCGTCAGGCGCCGTCCCGAGCGCACCGAGCCATGGCAGGCCATGCGCGAGAGCACCGCGTCGATGCGCGCGCGCACGGCGCGGGCGTCGCCCATCTCGGCCAGCTCGTCCGCCACGTCGCGCACCAGGGCGCGGGCGTCGACCTGCCCAAGGGCGGCGGGCGTCTCGCGCACGCAGACGGCGCCGGGGCCGAAGGGCTCGACCGCAAGCCCGGCCTCGGCCAGCTGCTCGGCGGCGTCGAGCACGCGCTCGGCGTCTTCGGGCGACAGCTCTACCACCTCGGGGATCAGCAGCGCCTGGCGCGGCACGGCGCGCTCGGCCATCTGGCGCTTGAGACGCTCGTAGACCAGGCGCTCATGGGCCGCGTGCTGATCGACGATCACGATGCCGTTGCGGGTCTGGGCCAGGATGTAGTTCTCGTGAAACTGCGCGCGAGCCACGCCCAGGGGCAGATCCTCGGCGGCCTCGGCGTCGGGGGCGGGGGGCTCGACGCGGGCCGACCAGCCCGGCGCGGTCTCCTGGGCGAAGGCGGCGGGGGCCTCGGCGAAGGCCGCGGCGGCGTCGCCCTGGGCGGCGGGCGCCTGCGCCTGCCAGGCGCGCGCCAGAAGCCCCGCCGAGGGGCGCGGGCGCGCGTAGTCGCCCTGATAGGCGGGGTGGGGCGCGCCGGTCTCGGGGCGGAAGGCGCCCAGCGCCGCCGTCGAGATCGTGGTGCTCGAGCGCCGCCCGGCCTCGGCCAGCGCATGGCGCAGCGCCGAGACGATCAGCCCCCGCGCCACGCCCGGCTCGCGGAAACGCACCTCGGTCTTGGCCGGGTGCACGTTCACGTCCACGCGCTCGGGCGGGCAGTCGAGGAACAGCACGGCGGCGGGGTGGCGGTCGCGGCCGAGCAGGTCGGAATAGGCCGCGCGCAGCGCCCCCGCCAGCAGCTTGTCGCGCACGGGGCGGCCGTTGACGAACAGGTGCTGCGCCGCCGCAGACCCGCGCGAGAAGGTGGGCAGGGCGGCGAAGCCGGTCAGGCGCAGCCCCTCGCGCTCGGCCTCGATGGGCAGGGCGTTCTGCGCGAATTCGGCGCCCAGAACCTGGCTCAGCCGGGCCAGCCGGGCGTCGAACAGGTCGCCCTGCTCGGGATCGGCGCGGAACATCAGCCGCCCCTCCTGCTCCGGGCCGGCGGCGCGCAGGGTGAAGCCGACCTCGGGCGCGGCCATGGCCAGCTTCTTGACGGTTTCCGAGATCGCCTGAAGCTCGGCGCGGTCCGTGCGCAGGAACTTCAGCCGCGCCGGCGTGGCGAAGAACAGGTCGCGCACCTCGACCGTGGTTCCGGGCGGGTGGGCGGCGGGCTGCGGCCGCCCGATCTCGCCCGCCACGCAGACGATCCGCCAGGCCTCGTCCGCCCCCGCCGCGCGGCTGGTCAGCGTCAGTCGCGCCACCGCGCCGATCGAGGGCAGGGCCTCGCCGCGGAAGCCGAAGCTGGAGATGTTCAGAAGGTCCGAGCCGTCGATCTTGGAGGTCGCGTGCCGCTCGAGCGCCAGCGCCAGCTCGTCCTGCGCGATGCCGTGTCCGTCGTCGTGCACGCGGATCAGCGTCTTGCCGCCGTCGGCGACGCTGACCTCGATGCGCCGCGCGCCGGCGTCGAGCGCGTTCTCGACCAGCTCCTTCACCGCCGAGGCGGGGCGCTCGACCACCTCGCCCGCGGCGATTCGGTTCTGGGCGGCCTCATCCAGCAGGCGGATGCGGCGGCGGGGCATGATGTTGTGGCTTGGCGCGTTCATGCCCCAAGGGATAGCATGGCGCGGCGGTCTTGGAAATGGCCGCCGCGCCCCTGGCTCAGCGTTCGGCGTCGGTGAAGCCGGGGATGGGCGGGCCGGGGGGCAGCCCCTCGGGGCGGCCGACGACCACCGTGCGCAGCCGCTCGGGATGCAGCAGGCGGGCGGCGACGCGGCGGATGTCGTCGAGCGTGACCGCCTCGATCAAGGCGTTGCGCCGGCGCAGATAGCCGGGGTCGAAGCCTTCGCGCATCAACCCGGCCAGCTGACCCGCGATCTTGGCGTTGGTGTCGAAGCGCAGCGGGTAGGCGCCGGTGAGATAGCGCTTGGCGGCTTCCAGCTCTTCGGCCGTGGCGCCTTCGCGGGCCATGCGCGCCCATTCGGCGCGGATCACCTCCAGCGCCTCGGCCATGCGCGCATTGTCCGAGGCCAGCCCCGCCATGATCAGCCCCGCCCGCCGGTAGGGAGCCAGGTAGGAATAGACGCCATAGGTCAGGCCGCGCTTCTCGCGCACCTCGCGCATCAGCCGCGACGAGAAGCCCCCGCCGCCGAGGATGTGGTTCATCACATAGGCGGGGATGAAGTCGGGGTCCGAGCGCAGCAGCCCCTCATGGCCCAGCACGGCGCGCGACTGGGGCGTGTCGAGCGGCACGACCGTGGTTCCGCGCTGCCGGGCCGGGCGCGCGGGCGGCGGGGGCGTCCAGGGGTCGTCGGGCAGCGCGCCCAGAAGCCGGTCCAGCAGCGGCCCCAGCGTCTGGGCGTCGATGTCGCCGACCACGCCGACCGCCAGCCGCGAGCGGTTGAGCGCGCGCCGCCGCGCCGCGCGCAGATCCTCGGGGCCGATGCGCGCGACGGCGGCCTCGTCGCCCTCGACGGGGCGGCCGTAGGGATCGCCTGGGAACATGGCCGCGCTCCAGGCCATGGCGGCCAGCGAGTCGGGGTCGGTGCGCGCGCTGCGCAGGCCCGACAGGATGCCGGCGCGCACGCGCTCGACGGCGTCGGGGTCGAAGCGCGGCTCGGTCAGCGCCAGGCGCAGCAGATTGACGCTTTCATCGAGGTTCTCGGTCAGCATCCGCGCCGAGACCGTGAACGAGTCGCGCCCGGCCGAGAAGCCCGCGCGCAGCGCCAGCGTCTCGGCCTTGCGGGCGAAGGCGGCGGCGTCCAGATCGCCCGCCCCTTCGGACAGCATCGCGGCCAGGAAATTCGCCGCGCCGGGCAGCTCGTCGGGGTCGCGCAGCGCGCCGCCCTCGAAGATGATCTCGAACGCGACC
This sequence comes from Oceanicella actignis, assembly GCF_900111545.1. Classification (NCBI taxonomy): domain Bacteria; kingdom Pseudomonadati; phylum Pseudomonadota; class Alphaproteobacteria; order Rhodobacterales; family Paracoccaceae; genus Oceanicella; species Oceanicella actignis. The sequence continues at coordinate 32,138 of NZ_FOHL01000007.1, read as the reverse complement.
ATGGGCAGGGCGGGTTCGCGCACCAGCCAGGCGCGAATCCCGCCGGGCGAGACCACCTCCTGCACCTCGGCGGCGGCGCGGGCGGGGGCGGGGGCGGCGGCCAGGAAGGCCAGCGCGCCCAGCGCGGCAAGGCAAAGGCGGATCATTGGGCGGCTCCTGATTCGACAAGCGGCCGGGCCGCGGGCGCGTCCTCGGGCGGGGCGGCGCCGACGGGCGCGGCGGCATCTTCGGCGCCGGTCAGCCAGCCGGTGACCGAGCGGCGCTTGTCGAACAGCGCGCGCGCCGCCTCCATCACATCCTCGGCGTCGACGGCGGCGATGGCGTCGGGCCAGCTGCGGATCTGCTCCAGCGTCAGCCCGGCGGCCAGCCCCGCGCCATACATCTGCGCCATGGCCTGCTGGCTGTCCTGCGCATAGATCAGATCGGCGCGCGCGCCGGCCTTGACGCGGGCCAGCTCTTCGTCGCTCGGGCCGTCCGAGGCCAGAAAATCGGCGATCACCCGATCCATGGCCGCCTCGACCTCGGCCAGGCTGCGGCCGGGGCGCGGGGCGGCGTAAAGCGTGAAGGCGCCCGGATCGCGTCGGTCGGCCTCGTACCAGGCGCCGACGCCCACCGCCAGGTCCGAGCCGATGGTCAGCGCCTGCTGAAGCCGCGCCGCCGGGCCGCCGCCCAGGATCTCGGCCAGCACCGCCAGGGCGGCGGCGCGCGCCTGATCCTGCCGCCTGGCCGGCGCCAGGTAGCTGCGCACCACATAGGGCTGGCGCACGCGCGCATCGGCGTATTCGATGCGCCGCGCGGCCAGCTGCCGCGGCTCTTGCGGGCGCGCCCGCTCGGGCGGATGCGAGGGCGCGAGGGGGCCGTAATGCTTGCGGGCAAGGCGCTCGACCTCGGCGGGGTCGACGTCGCCCGCGACGACCAGGATGGCGTTGTCGGGCGCATACCAGGTCCGGTAGAAGGCCAGCGCATCGTCGCGCGTCAGCGCCGCGACCTCGTGCCGCCAGCCGATGACGGGAATGCCGTAGGGGTGGTTGAGGTAAAGCGCCGCCCCGCGCTGCTCGGAGAACAGCGCGAAGGGGTCGCTGTCGGTGCGCTGGCTGCGCTCTTCCAGAACCACGTCGCGCTCGGTGCGCACCTGCTCTTCGCTCAGGCGCAGGTTGCGCATGCGGTCGGCCTCCATCTCCATCGCCAGCTCGAGCCGGTCGGCGGCGAGCCGCTGGAAATAGGCCGTGTAGTCGTAGCTGGTGAAGGCGTTGTCCTGCCCGCCATTGGCCGCGATGATGCGCGAGAACGCCGCGTCGGGGATCTTGTCGGTGCCCTTGAACATCAGGTGCTCGAGGAAATGCGCGATCCCCGACTTGCCGCGCGGCTCGTCCGCGGCGCCGACGCGATACCAGACCATGTGCGTGACCACCGGCGCGCGGTGATCCTCGATCACCACGCCCTGCATGCCGTTCTCAAGCGCGAAGGTCGTGACGCGCGGCGCGGCGGCGACGGGCGGCGCGGCCAGCGCCAGGGCGACGAGGGGCGCAAGGCGCGTCAGCGTCCGGCGAAGGAAAGAGGGCATGGGCGAGCTCCTTGAACGGACCTTGAGCCGAAGCCGCCGCCGCCCGAGCGGTCCGGCGCGCGGCGCAGGGGGGCAGCTTAGCCCGCGCGCGCGTGCAGGCAAGGGGCCCGGCGGGCGGGCGCGGCAAAGGGTCCGCGACAAGGACGCCGCGCGATCCAGGCGCCGCGCCGGCCGCGCAATGGTCCTGGGGGCCGTCCTGGCCGTTGCGCGCCTGGGGTCGGCGCCGGCCGGGCCGGCGCGCCCGTTCGGACGCGGGGCCTTCGGCGGGTCAGAGGATCTCGCCCAGGATCCACTCGTTGCTGGGCTGCTCCGGGGCGGGCGGCGGCGCCGAGGGCGTCGGCGCGCCCAGCTCGAGCAGGCGTTCGGCCTCGGCGCGCGGGTCCAGCACCGGGCTGTCGCCGCCGATCTCGTAATCGGGGACCGGGATGCCGAACAGGCTCGACAGCCCGTAGGGCGAGCGGCGGTTGCGCTCGGGCGCCTCGAGCTGGCGGCGGATGTCGGCCGGCGCCTCGTTCGCGCCGGCCCGGTCGAGCAGCGTCAGCTCGCCCGTGCTGGGGGCGGCGGCCGGGTCGGGCGTCGCGCCCACGCCGCCCAGCGCCGCGCGCGCCTCGGCCAGCGGGTCGGGATCCAGCGGGCTGGGCGCGCCGGGGCGCGGCTCGGGCAGCGCGTTCAGGTCGGGCGGCAGGCGCAGGGGCTTGCGCGGATAGACGTTGAAGGCGTCGGGCGAGCTGAGCTTGATGCCGAGCGCCTCGCCCAGGTCCGTGCGCCCGCCGCAGCCTGCGGCCAGCGCCGCGACGGCGGCCACGAGGCAAAGGCGGAGCGGGCGGCGCAGCCTGGCGGAACGGAGTTCGGACATGTCTCGTGCACCCTCAGCCGCGGCGCGAAGGCCGCTCTACGCGGCCTGCTTGTCAGAACCTTCGCGCAGGATCAAGCCGGCCGCCCCCACAAATATGAAAATGTCCGCGGGATTGAAAGCGTAAGGATTGCGCAGCCCGCAGCAGCTCATGTTCAGGAAATCCACCACCGCGCCATACAGGACCCGGTCGAGCGCGTTGCTCAGCGCGCCGCCGATCATCAGCCCGGCCGCGGCGGCGCGCGTCCCGTCGCGCATGCCGCGCGCCCACCAGGCCAGCCCCGCGCTGAGCGCCAGCGCCAGCCCCGCCCACACCCAGCGCGAGACGCCGTCGCCCAGGCCGAAATTCACGCCCCGGTTCCACGCCATGACCAGGTTGAGCCAGGGCGGCAGAACCTCGACCGCCCGGCGCGCGGGCAGGTCGAGCCAGTCGAGCACCCACCACTTGCTCAGGCGGTCGATGGCGAAGGCCAGAAGGGCTGCGGCGGTCGCGGCGGCGGAGGAGGAAGGCATTGCTCGGCGTCTTGTCCCTGCGTTCAGCCGCCGAAGCCCTGGCGGAAAACCTGCGTGCGGTCGAGCGGCCCCAGACCCTCTTCCGCGCAGCGGCCGTAGAAGGCTTCCGAGACGCTGCGCTCGTAGTCGAACAGCGGCGCATCGCGCGGGTCGGGCGGCGTCGGATGCATGCCCCGATACCCCGTCGCGTCGATCTCGGCAAGCTTTGCGCGCAGCTCGGCGCAGGTCATCTCGGCGGCGGGGCGCAGCTCGATGCGCCGGCCTTCGGCGGTGACGAAGGGGCCGGCCTGCGCCGTCGCGGCGCCGGCCAGCAGCGATTGGGCCAGGATCAGCGCCGCCCGCACGGCGGGCGGGATGCGGCTTGGGGTCATGACGCCTCGCAGGGCCCCGAAGGGCGGGTTGCACATGTCCTAGACGATCACGGCGCCATGTTCAAATTTTGGCGCGGGCATGGCGCGAAAGGGCGCGGGGGCGCATGCGCATTGCCACGGCGCGCGGGGCGGTTAGGATGCCCGGGGGCCGCACCGGGCGGCGCAATACGGCGGGATCGAAGAGACATGGCGAAGTTCAGGGCCCTTGCGGCGGCGGCGGTGGCGATGGCGGCGTTCGGCGCGGGCGCGAAGTTCGGTCCGGGCGCCGCGCAGGCGCAGACGGCGCATGGCCTGTCGGGCGCCTATCTGGCCGCGCGCCATGCCGAGCGGCTGAACGACCTCGAGGCGGCGGCGCGCTACTACGTCGCGGCCATGGCGCACGATCCCGGCAATCAGGATCTGCGCGTCAAGGCGGTCACCTATCTCGCGGCGGCGGGCCGGTTGCGCGACGCGGCGCTTGCGGCCGAAGAGCTGCTGCGCGCGCGCCCGGGCGATCGGCTGGCGGTCACCGTGCTGACGGCCGAGGCCTTTCGCGACGGCGACTACGACGCCGCCGCCGAGCTCTTGCGCGGCGAAGGCGCGCGGGCCTTTCCCTCCTTGCTGAGGGCGCTGCTGCTGGGCTGGGCCGAGACGGGCCGCGGCCGCGACGAGGACGCGCGCGCAGCCTTCGCCGAGCTGGGCGAGTCGGGGCCGACGGCGCGGCTGGGGCTTTATCACGCGGGGCTGGCGCGGCTGGTGCGCGGCGATGCGGCCGGCGCGCTCGAGGCGTTTTCGCGCGCCGCGGCCGATGCGGCGCAGGACGACGCCCCGCTTTCGGGCAATGTCGAGCGCGCCCGCGCCGCCGCGCTGGCCGCCCTGGGGCGTCTTGACGAGGCGCGCGCGCTCATCGCGCAGGCCGCCGAGGACGGGCGCCTGCCGCAGGCGATGGCGCAGGCCGACCTCGCCCGGCTCGACAAGGCCGAGGCGCCGGCGCTTGGAGTGAGCGACGCGCGCCAGGGCGCGGCCGAGGCGCTTCTGGCCGCCGCGGCGGTCCTGGCGGGCTCGGAAGCCGGGGCGCGCGCGGCGGGCGGGTTCCTTTACGCGCGCCTTGCGGTCGAGCTCGACCCGCTCAACGAACAGGCGCGGCTTCTGGCGGCGGACGTCCTGTCCTCGATGAACCGGCACGAGATGGCGGCCGAGATGCTGGCGGGAATCCCGCGGCGCTCGCCCAACTTCACGCAGGCCGAGATCCTGCGCGCCAACGCCCTGGCGCGCACGGGCCGCGTCGAAGAGGCGCTGACGGCGCTGCGCCGCCTGACCGAGGACCGCCCGGACGAGCTGTCGGCGCATCTGGCGCTGGGCGGCCTCTTGCGCATGCAAAAGCGCTTCGCCGAGGCGGCCGAGGCCTATTCGCGCGCCATCGCCCTGATCGACGCGCCCGAGCCGCGCCACTGGAGCCTGTTCTACGAGCGCGGCATCGCCTACGAGCGCTCGGGCCAGTGGGACAAGGCCGAGGCCGATTTCCTGCGCGCGCTCGAGCTGCAGCCCGACCAACCGCTGGTGCTGAACTATCTGGGCTACTCGTGGGTCGAGATGGGCCGCAACATCGAGCGCGCCCGCGAGATGATCGAAAAGGCGGTCGAGCTGCGCCCGGACGACGGCTTCATCACCGACTCGCTGGGCTGGGTGCTGTATCGCCTGGGCAAATACGAAGAGGCCGTGCCCGTGCTTGAACGCGCGGTCGAGCTCGAACCCAGCGACCCCATCCTCAACGACCATTTCGGCGACGCGCTTTGGATGGTGGGGCGCAAGCTCGAGGCGCGGTTCCAGTGGAAGCGCGCCCTGTCCCTCGGCCCCGAGGAGAAGGACGCAGAGCGCATCCGCAAGAAGCTGGCGCGCGGCCTCGACGCCGTGCTGGCCGAGGAGCGCGCGGCGCAGGAGGGCGCGGCCAAGTGACGCCCGCCCCGATCCGCGAAGAGGCGCCCGCCAAGGTCAACCTGCACCTGCATGTGCTGGGGCGGCGGGCCGACGGGATGCATCTGCTCGACAGCCTGGCGGTCTTTCCCGCCATCGGCGATTCGCTCGGCGCCGCGCCCGCCGGCGCCGGCGCGGATGCGCCCGTCGCCCTTGCGGTCGAGGGGCCCTTCGCCGGCGCCCTGCCGCCGGCGGAAGACAATCTGGTCCTGCGCGCCGCCCGGATGCTGCGCGCGCAGGCGCGGGCGGCGGGGCGCGATCCGGGCGGCGCCGCGCTGCGGCTGACCAAGCGCCTGCCGCCGGCCTCGGGGGTGGGCGGCGGCTCGTCCGACGCGGCGGCGGCGCTGCGGGCGTTGAACGCGCTGTGGGCGCTGGGGCTGGATGACGAGGCCTTGCGCCGCCTTGGCGCGCGGCTGGGCGCGGACGTGCCGGTCTGCATCCGGCCGGGCGCCTGGCTGATGCGCGGCGTGGGCGAGGCGCTGACGCCCGCGCGGATCCCGGCGGGGCTGTGGATCGCGCTGGTCAATCCCGGCGTGCCGGTTCCCACCGCCGCGGTCTTCGCCGCGCTCGAGCGGCGCGACGGCGCGCCGGCCGCGCCCTTGCCGCCGCCCGAGGCGGGCATCGGCCCCTTCGCGCAGTGGCTGCGCGCCCAGCGCAACGATCTTCAGCCGGCGGCGCTGCGCGTGGCGCCCGAGATCGCGGCGCCGCTCGAGATGCTCGCCGCCGCGCCGGGGGCGCTGGCCGCGCGCATGTCGGGCAGCGGCGCCACCTGCTTCGCACTGTTCGACGCCCCGGGCCCCGCGCGCGCGGCGGCCGCGGCGGCGCGTGCGCGCGGATGGTGGGCCGAGGCGGGGGCGCTGTCCTGAACGCCGTTCCGGCCGCGCGGCGCGGCGCTCAGCGCACCCGCGAGACCACGAAATCGGCGATGCCGTCCAGCGCCGCGCGCAGCTCCGAGGGCGGGAAGGCCTCGAGCGCGGCGCGCGCCCGCGCGGCCCGCTCGCGCGCCGCCTCGGCGCTGCGCTCGAGCGCGCGGGCGGCGCGCATGCGCGCGACGGCCTCCTCCAGATCGCCGGGCCCTTGCGCGCGCTTCTCGATGACGCGGCGCCAGAAGGCCATGCCGGCCTCGTCCTCGGCGGCGATGGCGTAAAGCACCGGCAGCGTCACCTTCCCCTCGCGGAAGTCGTCGCCGACATTCTTGCCCAGCGTTTCGGACACGCCGCCATAGTCCAGCACGTCGTCGACGATCTGGAAGGCCATGCCAAGCTCCTCGCCATAGATGCGCAGGGCTTCGACCTGGCGCTCGGGCGCGTCGGCGATCACGCCGCCCACCTGCGCGGCCGCGGCGAAGAGCGCGGCCGTCTTGCCGTGGATCATGGTCAGATAGGTGGCCTCGGTCACGCTCAGATCGTTGGCCGTGGACAGCTGCAGCACCTCGCCCTCGGCGATCACGGCCGAGGCGTTGGCCAGGATGTCGAGCACGCGCAGGCTGCCCGTCTCGACCATCAGCTGGAACGAGCGCGAGAACAGGTAGTCGCCGACCAGCACGCTCGACTTGTTGTCCCACAGAAGGTTCGCCGTCGGGCGCCCGCGCCGCTTGTCGCTTTCGTCCACCACGTCGTCATGCAGCAGCGTCGCGGTGTGGATGAACTCGACCGTCGCGGCCAGCTTGACGTGATCCTCTCCGCCATAGCCGCACAGGCGCGCGGCGGCCAGGGTCAGCATGGGGCGCAGCCGCTTGCCGCCCGCCTCGACCAGATGGGCGGTGACCTCGGGGATCCGCGGCGCGTGCTCGGATTCCATCCGCGCGCGGATCATGGCGTTGACGGCGGCCAGATCGCCCGCCACCAGGGCGCTCAAGGTCTCGAAGGGGCCTGACGCGGTCACCTTGGCATACTCCCGAACGAAGGCCGGCGCTCGACGGCGGGTCGGCCCGGCGGTAGAAGATCGGCATGGACGAACTGCTTCGCACCAACGACCCGGCGCTGATGGCCTTCGCCACGGCGCTTCTGCGCGCCGAGGGTATAGACTGCTTCGAATTGGACGTCCATACGAGCGTCCTCGAGGGGTCGCTGGGCATCCTGCCGCGCCGCCTTGCGGTGGCGCGCCGCGACGGGTTTCGCGCGCGCGCGATCCTGCGCGAGAACGGCCTGGGCGACGAGCTGACGGGCGCCGGCGCATGACCGGCGAGGCCGCGTTCGAGGTGACCGAGGACCTGCTGCTGGGCGGGCGCGTGCGCCTCGCGCAGCCGCGCGGCGGCTATCGCGCGGCGACAGATCCGGTGCTGCTGGCCGCGGCGTGCCCCGCGCGGCCCGGCGAGCGGGTCCTGGACCTGGGCTGCGGCGTCGGGGCGGCGGCGCTGTGCCTGCATGCGCGCGCGCCGGGGGTCGAGCTGCACGGGCTCGAGCTGCAGCCCGCCTATGCCGCCCTGGCGCGGCGCAACGCGGCGCGCAACGGCGCGGCGCTGACGGTGCATGAGGGCGACGTGCTGCGCATGCCCGAGGCGCTGCGGGCGCTGCAATTCGACCACGTCATCGCCAATCCGCCCTGGTTCGCGCATGGCGCGGCCTCGGAGGCGGCCGATCCGGGGCGCGACGCGGCCCATCGCGAAGGGGGCGCCGCGCTCGAGGACTGGATCGACGCGGCGCTGCGCAGGCTGCGCCCGCGCGGGCGGCTGACGCTCATCCACCGGGCCGAAAGGCTGCCGCGTCTGCTGGCGGCGCTCGAGGGGCGGGCCGGAGACATGCGCGTGCTGCCGCTGGCGGGGCGCGGGGGCCGCCCGGCCAAGCGCGTCATCGTCGCCGCGCGCAAGGGCGCGCGCGGCCCCTTCGCGCTGCTGGCGCCCTTCGTGCTGCATGCCGGCCCCCGGCACGAACGCGACGCCGACGATTTCTCGGCCGAGGCGGCGCGGGTGTTGCGCGACGCGGCGCCCCTGCCGCTCGACCCCGGCCCCGAGCGAGGCGGCGCGCGCAACATCTGATCCATGCGGCCCGCCCCCGGGCCGGCCCCGAAGGAGCAAGACCAATGACCCTGCCCATTCCCAACGCGATCGCCGCCATGGCGCCCGAGCTGACCGAGTGGCGGCGCGACCTGCACATGCATCCCGAGCTGGCCTACGAGGAATCGCGCACCGCCCGCGTGGTGGCCGAGCGCCTGCGCGCCTTCGGCTTCGACGAGGTGCATGAGGGCGTCGGCCGCACCGGCGTGGTCGGCATCCTGCACGGCGCCGACGGGCCGGCCGCGGACGCGTCGCGGCGAATCCTTCTGCGCGCCGACATGGACGCCTTGCCCATGGACGAGGCCACCGGGTTGCCCTGGGCCTCGCGCCATGCGGGGCGCATGCATGCCTGCGGCCATGACGGCCACACCGCCATGCTGCTGGGCGCGGCGCGGCGGCTTGCGCAGACGCGGGCGTTCTCGGGCACGATCGTGTTCTGCTTCCAGCCGGCCGAGGAAGGGGGCGCCGGCGCCGAGGCGATGATCGCCGACGGGCTGCTGGACCGCTGGCCCGTGCGCGCGGCCTTCGGCCTGCACAACGACCCCCAGACCGCCGAGGGCGCCTTCGCCACCGCGCCGGGGCCGGTTCTGGCCTATGCCGACCAGTTCCGCATCCGCATCCGCGGCAAGGGCGGTCATGCGGCGCATCCCGACATGGCGCGCGACCCGCTCATGGCGGGCGTGCAGCTGGTCTCGGCCTTCCAGACCATCATCAGCCGCCGGCGCGATCCGATGCAGCCCGCCGTGCTGTCGGTGACGCGGTTCCACGCCGGTTCGGCCACGAACGTCATCGCCGACGAGGCCGAGCTGGGCGGCACCGTGCGCGCCTTCGACGATTCGGTCGCCCGCATGATCATCGACCAGATGCGCGCCCAGTGCCGCCTGATCGGCGAGGCGATGGGCGTCGAGATCGAGGCCGAGCTCGGCCTCGACGCGTATCCGGCGCTGGTCAACGACCCCGAGGCGACCGCCTTCGCCGCGGACATATGCCAGGAGCTGGTCGGCGCCGAACGCGTCAACCGCGCCGCGCGCCCCTCTCTGGGCGGCGAGGATTTCGCCTTCATCGCCCGCCGCGTGCCGGCCGCCTTCGTCTTCATCGGCAACGGCCCGAGCGCGCCGCTGCACCACCCGGCCTATGACTTCAACGACCAGATCCTGCCCCTGGGCGTGGCCTGGTGGTCGCGTCTGGCCGAACGGGCGCTGCCCCGGGCCGAGGCCGGGGGGTGAGCGTTTTTGCTCAGGTTGCAAAAAATCGTGAGCGAATGCCTTTTCGTGATGGGTGACAGGCGCGCCGCGCGGTGCTTAGATCATGGGGCGGACCAACCCAGAAAAGGAGACGCCGATGAGTCTGGATGCGCATCTCGCCCAACTTCGCAAGAAGCATGAGGCGCTCTCGCGGCTTATCGAGGCCGAACAGCGCAGCCCCGCCGCCGACGACCTCGAAATCGGCAAGCTCAAGAAGCAGAAGCTCCGCATCAAGGAGGAGATCGAGCGGCTCTCGCCCACGCGCCACTGAGCGCGGCGCGAGCCGCGGACCATGGGCCGGCCCAGGCGCCGGCCCGCCTGGCCCGGCGCCCGCGCGGCCCGGGCCTTTTGCGTGCGCGCCCCCGGCCCGGCGCCCGCGCCCTGTCTCCAGGCCCTGTCTCAGCGCCGGCGCGAACCCATCGCCGCCAGCGCCGCGCCGCCCGCGATCAGCGCCGCCGCCAGCAAAAGGCGCGGCGTCAGCTCGGCCAGCCCCGCCGCCGCCAGCGCCAGCGTCGAGGCCAGCGGCGCCGCATAGGCGGCGACGCCTAGCAGCTGGATGTCGCCGCGCTTGACCCCCACATCCCAGGCGTGAAAGGCCAGCCCCAGCGGCCCAAGCCCAAGCCCGACCGTCGCCGCCCATTGCACGGCGTCCTGCGGCCACACCGTGCGCTCGAGCGCCAGATGGCACAGCGCGCTCAGCGCCGCGCCCGCCAGGCAAAAGCCCGTCACCGCGTCGGTGGGCACATGGCCCGCCACGCGGCTGAGCACCGAATAGCCCGACCAGATCAGCGCGCAGGCCCCCGCCGCGGCGAAGCCCGCGGCGTGCTCGGGCGCAAAGCGCAGCGTCCCGCCCTGCGAGATGATCAGCGCCGCGCCGGCCAGCGCCGTCGCCGCGCCGGCCAGATGCGCGGCGCGCAGCCGCTCGCCGGGCAGAAGCCCCGAGAACAGCACGATCAGCAGCGGCCACAAATAGGCGATCAGCCCGGCCTCGGCCGCCGGCGCATTGCGCAGCGCCGTGAAGTAGAAGAAGTGATAGCCGAATATGCCGCCGATCCCCAGCGCCAGCGCCGCCGGCCTTTGCCGCAGCGCCGCCAGCGGATCGCCCCCGCGCAGCGCGCTCAGCGCCGCGCCCGCCGCGCCGCCGATGGCCAGGCACATGGCGGTCAGCTGAAAGGGCGGGACCTGGCCCGACAGCACGGTCAGCAGCGCCAGCGCCGACCACAGCGCCACCGCCAGACCCCCGATCAGGGTGGCGCGCAGCCGCGCCCGCGCCTGCGCGGGATCGGGCGCCGCGGCGGCCGTCGGTGCAGGCGTTCGAGACATGCGCGGTTCCTCCGATCGGGCCTCCGGCCCGGACGCCGCGGAGGTTGGCACGACCGCGCCGCCCTGCGCAAGCGCAAGGGGCCGGCCCTTTCGGACCGGCCCCCGTCCGTCGCCGCGGCGCGGCCTCAGACCATGTACTGGCCGCCATTCGCCGTCATGGTCGCGCCGGTGATGAAGCCGGCGTCGTCCGAGGCCAGGAACACCACGCAGCGCGCGATCTCTTCGGGCTCGCCCAGGCGCCCGACGGGGATCTGCGCGATGATCTGCTCGCGCACCTTCTCGGGCACGGCCATGACCATGTCGGTGGCGATGTAGCCGGGGCAGATCGCGTTCACGGTGATGCCGTAGCGCGCGCCCTCCTGCGCCAGGGCCTTGGTGAAGCCCAGATCGCCCGCCTTGGCGGCCGAGTAGTTGGCCTGCCCGAACTGCCCCTTCTGCCCGTTGATGGACGAGATGTTGATGACGCGGCCGAACTTGCGCTCGCGCAGCGAGGGCCAGAGCGGATGGGTCATGTTGAACAGGCCCGTCAGGTTGGTGTCGATGACCTGCGACCACTGCTCGCGCGTCATCTTGTGGAAGGGCGCGTCGCGGGTGATGCCCGCGTTGTTGACCAGAACGTCGATCGGGCCCAGCTCGGCCTCGACGCGGGCGATGCCCTCCTTGCAGGCGTCGTAGTCGGCGACCGACCACTTGTAGGTCTTGATGCCGGTCTCGGCGGTGAACTTGGCGGCGGCCTCGTCATTGCCGGCGTAGTTGGCGGCGACGACGTAGCCCGCATTCTTGAGCGCGACCGAAATCGCGGCGCCGATGCCGCGGGTTCCCCCGGTGACAAGTGCGACTCGTGCCATGGCGTTCTCTCTCCCCTCTGTGGTTCGTATTCAGCAAAGCCGCGGCGCCCGGCGCGGCGGGCGCCGCGCGGCGGTTCACGGGCGCTCGACGCACATCGCCACGCCCATGCCGCCGCCGATGCAGAGCGTCGCCAGGCCGCGCTTGGCGCCGCGGCGCTTCATCTCGAACAGAAGCGTGGTCAGGATGCGCGCGCCCGAGGCGCCGATCGGGTGGCCGATGGCGATGGCGCCGCCGTTGACGTTCACGATCGACGGATCCCAGCCCATCTCCTTGTTCACGGCCAGCGCCTGGGCGGCGAAGGCCTCGTTGGCCTCGACCAGATCCAGATCCTCGACCTTCCAGCCCGCCTTCTCGAGCGCCTTGCGCGAGGCGGGAATCGGGCCGGTGCCCATGACCTTCGGATCGACGCCGGCCGTGGCGTAGGAGACGATGCGCGCCAGCGGCTCGATCCCGCGGCGCTCGGCCTCGTCGGCGCGCATGACGACCACCGCCGCGGCGCCGTCGTTCAGCCCCGAGGCGTTGCCCGCCGTCACGGTGCCGTCCTTGACGAAGGCCGGGCGCAGCTTGGCCAGCGCCTCGAGCGTCGTGCCGTGGCGGATGTACTCGTCGCGGTCGACGGTGACCTCGCCCTTGCGGGTCTTGACCACGACGGGGACGATCTCTTCGTCGAACTTGCCGGCCTTCTGCGCGGCCTCGGCCTTGTTCTGCGAGGCGACGGCGAATTCGTCCTGCATCTCGCGGGTGATCTGGAAGGCGCTGGCCACGTTCTCGGCCGTCTGGCCCATGTGATAGCCGTTGAAGGCGTCCCACAGGCCGTCCTTGATCATCGTGTCGACGAACTTCAGATCGCCCATCTTCTGCCCCGCGCGCAGGTGCGCGGCATGGCTCGCGAGCGACATGCTCTCCTGCCCGCCGGCCAGCACGATGCCGGCGTCGCCCAGGCTGACATGCTGGGCCGCCAGCGCCACGGCGCGCAGGCCCGAGCCGCACACCTGGTTGATGCCCCAGGCCGCGCTCTCGATCGGCAGGCCGGCGGCGATGTGCGCCTGGCGGGCGGGGTTCTGGCCCTGGGCGGCGGTCAGCACCTGGCCGAGGATGGTTTCGGAGACGTCCTCGGGCGCCAGCCCCGCGCGCTCGAGCGCGCCGCGCAGGGCGGTCGCGCCCAGCTCATGGGCGGGCGTCGCGCCGAACGAGCCGTTGAACGAGCCTACCGGGGTGCGCGCTGCGGCGGCGATGACGATGTCGGACATGCGGTTCTCCTCCTCGATGCCGGCCTGCGGGGCCGGTCGGTTGTTTCGTGTTGCGGCGCAGCATAGCCGCGGAACGGGCGGCCTGTCACGCCGGAACTTCGCCGCAGGCACGAAAGTCGCGGCCCTCAGCCGCCCTCGGCAAGAAAAGCGGCCAGGGGCGACCATACCATCCGCGGCGCCTGCGCGCCTATGATCATGCCCACATGGCCCGCTTGCGGGCGCAGGATGCGCGCGCCGGGAATGGCGCGGGGCAGGGCCTCGGCGCATCCGGGGGGCGAGATGAGGTCGCGCGTGGCGCAGAAGGCCAGCGTCGGGGCCGCGATGTCCTCGGGGCGAACGGCGCGCCCGCCCACCTGCCAGCGCCCGCGCGCCGCGTCATTGTCAAGGCACCAGCCCAGCAGCAGGTCCGCGGCCGCCGGAGCGGGCAGCGGCGGGCCGTCGTTGAGCCAGTCCTCGGCGGCGACGAACAGCTCCTCGGCCGGGTCGCCGCGCGGCATGCGCGCCAGCTTGCGGAACTTGCGCAGCGCCAGGGTCGGGTCGAGCGCGGCGAACAGGGTTTGCAGCACATCCATCGGGACCGCGCCGAAGCAGGCGCGCAGGCCCTCGATCCGCGCGCGCAGGGCGGCGCGGTCCTCGCGCGCGAAGGCGGCGGCCAGCGCCGCGCCCATGCCCTCGAGCCGCGAGAAATCCCAGGGCGTGCCGATCAACGCCAGCCGCGCCGTCAGCTCGGGGCGCGTCGCGGCCAGCGCCGCCGCCAGGCCGCCGCCCATGCAATAGCCCGCGACCGCCGGCGGAGCGCCGAACATCTCGGCCGCCGCCTCGGCCGCGGGAACAAGGCGGCGCATGACGTGATCGGCCAGGTCGAAGCCCATCTCCTCGGGGCCGGGCGCGCCCCAGTCCAGCAACAGCGGCCGCACGCCATGGCGCGACAGCCAGCGCAGCAGCGAGCGGTCGGGATGCAGGTCCAGCACATGGGCCCGGTTGACCAGCGAGGGCACGATCAGCGCCGGCCGGCCGTCGCCGCCATGGTCCAGCAGCCGCGTCGCCCCGCGCCGCCAGACGCATGGCGGGTCGGGCAGGCGCCGGCGCCAGGGGTGCTTCTGGTAGCGTTCGACGCCTGCGACGAACTCGGCCAGCCGCCGGGCCGCCGCGCGTGCCGTGTGCAGCGTCGCCTCGGCGCCGGCGGCGCGGCGCAGGGCGGCGGCGGCGGCGCGTCCCTCGTCGGCCAGCTCGGGCGCCCATGGAAAGCGCGGATCGTCTCCGAGCGGCGCCATCGCCGCCGCCTGCGCATACAAGAGCGCCCCGGCGGCCAGGTGCAGGATCAGCGGCGAGGGCTTGCCGCGCCGATCAGGAAGAGCGGCCCTGCGCGCCTGCGCCGCGCGCCTGCGCCGCCGACGGCATCCGCGTAAGCGCCTCGGCGTTTCGCTCCCACAGGTCCAGGAATCGCGCCGCCGCCTGCGCCGGCTCGGGGTCGTGGTCTTGCGCGCGCGGACCGGCGGCGCGCGCCGGACGCTGCGCGCGCGCGTTCTCCTGCGCTTCATCGCCGAACTTTCCGCCGCCATCCATGCGTTGAGGGTAATGATGCGCGCGGCGCCGCGCAATCGGCGCTTCGCGGCCGCGAAGGGGGGCTTTGCGGCGCCGCGGCGAACGGTTAAGCTGAACGCGGCGCCCGCGCCGCGTCGGGGCGCCGACGAGTTTTGCGGCGGCTTCAGGGGAGGAATGGCAGTTGGCCAACGACAACGCGAGCGGCGCCGAGCCGATCACGATCAAGAAATACGCCAACCGGCGCCTCTACAACACGGCCAAGAGCGCGTATGTGACGCTCGAGCATCTGGCGCAGATGGTGCGCGAGGGGCAGGATTTCGTCGTCTACGACGCCAAGACGGGCGAGGACATCACGCGATCGGTCCTCACCCAGATCATCTTCGAGGAGGAGGCCAAGGGGCAGAACATGCTGCCCATCAGCTTCCTGCGCCAGCTGATCCGCCTTTACGGCGACGCGCTTCAGGGCGTGGTGCCGGGCTATCTGGAAGCGTCGATGGAGTCGTTCACGCGCAACCAGGAAAAGCTGCGCGAGCACATGCTCAAGACCTTCGGCGCGAATCCGGCGCTGTCGAATTTCGAGGCCATGGCGCGCTCGAACATGGAGTTCTTCGAGAACGCGATGCGGGTCTTCTCGCCCTTCGGGGCGGCCAGAGCGACGGCGCGCCCCAAGAAGGAGGCCGAGCGCGAAGAGGAACGGGCCGCGCCCGAAACCGAGCTGTCCGAGCTCAAGGAACAGCTGCGCCAGATGCAGGAGCGCCTCGACAAGCTGTCGGGGCAGGGCTGACGCCGATCAGGCGGGCAGTCTGCGCCCCTTCGGCGCAAGCGTGGCCGGCGCGGCGGCGGGTCGGCCGGTGAGGTGGCCTTGCAGCGCGTCCACGCCCATCTCGGTCAGCGCGGCGGCATCCTCGGGGGTTTCGACGAACTCGGCCACGGTCATGATGTCGAGCGCGCGCGCGGCCCGAAGCACCGCTTCGACCAGCGGCCTGCGGGCGGGGTCCTCGGCCATGCCGCGCACCAGCGAGCCGTCCAGCTTGAGGATGTCGGGGCGCAGCTCGACCAGCTGCGAAAGCGCCGTGCAGCCCGCGCCGAAATCGTCGATGGCGATGGCGCAGCCCGTCTTGCGCGCGCGCCGCACGAAGGGCAGCGTCAGATCGGCCCGCAGGCCGGCGCCGCGTTCGGTCAGCTCCACGATCAGGCGACGGGTCACGTCGGGGCGGAGGGCGGCTTCGGCCTCGAGCGTCTCGATCCATGCGGGGTCGGCCAGGGTTCCGGGGGCGACGTTGACCGACAGCCGCAGCGTGGGCATGGCGCGCAGCTTTTCCAGGGCCAGCGCGAGCACGCGGCGGTCGAACAGCCGACTCAGCCCCAGCGCCTCGATCTCGGGCATGAAGCGGCCGGCGGGGATCGGCGCGCCGCCGGGATGGGAGACGCGAATCAGGGTCTCGTGAAATGCGGGGAACAGCGGCATGTCCGTGCGCACCACCGGCTGATAGGCCAGCGAGATCCGCCCTTCGTCGAGGGCGGCGAGGGCTTCGGAGGCGAGGCTGGGGCGCGGATCGGCCCGCAAGAGGCGCTCGGGCCCCGAGGCGAGCGCGCGCGCCAGAGCCTCGGGCAGCGCCGCGGCGAGCGCGGGCAACGGCGCGTCTTCGGCGTCCGCGTAGGCGGCCGAGAGGGTCAGCGTCATGGGGCCGAATTCGGTGCGCGCCGGTTCGGCGCAGGCCAGAAGGCGGATCCTGGCCAGCGCGGCGTCCGCGTCGCCCAGAACCGGGACCAGGAACATGCCGTCATCGGCCGCCGCGCCCAGGGCCGCCAGCCGCGCGGCGAACGCCGCCGTCATGCGACGGCCGCCGGCCGCCCCCAGACGCCGGTCGATCATGGCCGAGCGGTCGCGCGCCACGGCCAGAAAGCCGGCGCGCCCGGCGCCGCGGGCCAGCGCCGGATCGGCGGGCCGGAACAGGCCGATCCGCGCGCCCTCGCAAGATGTCCAGAACAGAGCGCCATGCGCGCCGCGCGCCTCGCCCTCTGGCCGGGGGCAGACGGTCTCGGACATCCAGCGCACGATCTCGGCCGGCAGGGGGCGGGCCACGGCCACCGCGCCCGAGCAGCTGGCGGCGAAGGGAAGAACGGCGGTCTTGTCGGCGGTGTTGGACATGGTGAAACCTCGCTTGCGGTCGTTCCCTTTGTGCCCGACATGTTCTAAAAATGTTCTAATCATGGTGAGCTTCGATCAACCCTGCGAAGACAAGGCCCCCGGACGCCGCTGTTCGTGGTGCGGCGAGGATCCGTTGATGGTGGCGTATCACGACCGCGAATGGGGCTTTGCGCAGTTCGATTCGCGCGCGCTGTGGGAAACGCTTTGCCTCGAGACCTTTCAGGCGGGGCTGAGCTGGGCGGTGATTCTGCGCAAGCGTCCCGCCTTTCGCGCCGCCTTCGCCGGGTTCGATCCGGCGCGCGTGGCGCGATTCGGCCCCGACGACGCCGCGCGCCTGGCGGCCGATTCGCGGATCGTGCGCCACCGCGGCAAGATCGAGGCGGTCATCGCCTCGGCGCGCGCCTGGATCGAGATCGAATCGCGCGAGGGCTTTGCCGCCTTCGTCTGGGCGCGGCAGGACTGGACGCCGCGGGTCAACGCGTGGCGTGCGCCCGAGGAGATCCCGGCCTTCACCGCGCAAGGCGCCGACCTGGCCAAGGCGCTGCGCGCGCGGGGGATGCGCTGGTGCGGGCCGACCACGGTCTACGCCTTCATGCAGGCGGCGGGCCTGGTCAACGACCACCTGCTCGGCTGCCCGGCGCGCGCGGCGGCGATCGCCGCCGGTCAGCCGCCCTCGCCGAAATAGTCCGCCACAAGCGCTTCGAGCGCGTCGAGCAGGGCTTCGGCCTCGGGGCCGCTGGCCTCGACCTCGATCTCGGAGCCTTGCGCCGCGGCGAGCGTCAGCAGGCCCATGATCGAATCGCCCGACACCTCGATGCCGTCGTGACTGACGCGCGCGCTGGCGTCATGGGCCTCGACCGTCGAGACGAACTTGGCCGAGGCGCGCGCATGCAGGCCCTTGCGATTGACGATTCGCAAGGTGCGGCGGCACGGGGCGCTCATGCCGTCCGCTTGCGCCGCGCCGACAGGATCGACGTCGCGCTGTCGACATATTTGCGGCCCGCGGACAGGGCGCAGGCGGTGGCCTCGGCCATGGGCATGGCGCGGGATTTGGCCAGCTTGATCAGAAGGGGCAGATTCGCGCCGTAGATCACCTCGACCCCCGAGTCGCGCATGGCGCCCATGGCCAGGTTCGAGGGCGTGCCCCCGAACATGTCCGTGACCAGGATCACGCCGTCGCCCTGATCGACCGCGTCGACGGCGGCGTTCACCGCAGCCTGCATGTCGCGCAGGTCGCCCTGGGGCTGGATTCCGATGGCGCGCACTCCTTCCTGCGGGCCGACGACATGCTCCATGGCGCGGCGCAGCTCCTCGGCCAGGCCGCCATGGGCGACGATCACGAGACCGATCATGCGAGGCTCCGTTTGTGCATCGGGCGGCTGGCTCCCTTGCCCGCGAGGGGCGTTCGGCTGTTGCGATCCGTGTTCACGTCGTCTTCTGGTCGTCAAGCTCTCGGTGGCGCAGGGCCGCGCTCCAGCCCGCGGCGCGCAGCCGGCGGGTCAGATCCTCGGCCGCCACGACCGAGCGATGCCGGCCGCCCGAGCAACCGAAGGCGAGGGTCAGATACGCCTTGCCCTCGCGCTCATATGCGGGAAGCAGCATCAAGGTCAACTCAGCCACGCGATCCATGAAATCCGCGTAAAGGGGATCGTCGCGCACGAAGCGCGCCACCTGCGCGTCGCGCCCGTCGGCGGGGCGCAGCTGCGGATCCCAATGCGGATTGCGCAGAAAGCGGCAGTCGAAAACGGTGTCGGCTTCGCGCGGGGCGCCGCGCTTGAAGCTGAACGACTGCACGCACACGGCAAGCCCGCGCAGCCGGGCGGCCCGATCGAACAGCCCCGCAAGGCGGGCCTTGAGCTCGTGCGGGGAAAGGTCGGTGGTGTCGATGACGAGGTCGGCATGCTCGCGCAGCGCCTGCAGCGCCTCGCGCTCGCGCGCTATGCCCACGGCCGCGCCCTCGAGCGGCGCAAGCGGGTGGCGGCGGCGGGTGGTCTTGAAGCGGTCGATCAGCACCTCGTCCGCGCAGTCGAGGAACACTAGCCGCGGCGCGACGCCCGGCGCCGCGCGCAAGGTCGCGAGGCGGTCGAGAAAGGCCTGCGCCGTGAAGCCCCGGGTGCGCACGTCGATGCCCAGCGCGACGGGGCGGGCGTCGGCGTCGGGCGGCGCGTCGGCGGGGAACAGGCGCTTGAGGAAGGGCAGGGGCAGGTTGTCGATGGCCTCGAAGCCCATGTCCTCGAGCGCGCGGATGGCGGTCGAGTTGCCCGCGCCGGACATGCCGGTGATGAGCGCAAGCCGCGTCGCGGAGCGCGGGTCCGGGTCGGGGGCGGGGTCGGTCATGCGCGTGCTCCGGCGGGGCGGGCGGATGGGCGGTCGGGCGTTCGTTCGGCGCGGCGACGCTCAGGGCGCCGCCCGGGTCCCGCCCGCGCGCAGCAGCGCGGCCAGCGCGGGCGCCATGGCGGCGGCCTTGTCGGCGTCGTCGCCGCAAAGAACTAGAGGAATGCGCACGCCGTTCAAGAGGGATTCACGCGCGGGCGGCAGGCGCTCGCTCTCGGCGCGGTCCAGATCCACGGCCAGAACCACCCGCGCGCGATCGAGCGCGGGCAGGCGCAAGAGCCCCACGCCGCGCGCCTCGATCAGGCCGCGGATGGGCGCGGGCGCGGCGGCGAACAGCGCGTCGCCCTCGCGCGTCAGCGTCACGCGGTCGTCGGCCACCAGCGCCGCGCCGCGGCTGATCAGCTCTAGCGCCAGGCGCGACTTGCCCGCCCCGGCGCGCCCGGTGATGAGCGCGGCGGCCGGTCCGGCGGGCGTGTCCATGGCCACGCAGCTGGCGTGGATGGCGGGCTGGGCGGGCATGGGCGGCGTCCTCAAAGGCGCAGCGCGACGACGAAGCGCGCGCCGCGGCGGGGGTCGTTCCGGGGGCCGATGTTCTCGGCGTGGATGCGGCCGCCATGGGCCTCGACGATCTGGCGCGAAATCGACAGCCCCAGCCCCGAATGGTCGCCGAAGGCGCCTTCGGGGCGGTTGCTGTAAAATCGCTGGAAGACCGAGCCCAGGTTCTCGTCCGGGATGCCGGGGCCGTCGTCCTCGACCGCGATGATCGCCTCGGCGCCCGTCTGGCGCACGCGCACGCGCACCGTTCCGCCCTCGGGCGAGAACGAGATCGCGTTGTCGATCAGGTTGACGAAGACCTGCGCCAGCCGGCCCTCGATCCCGCGCACCATCGCCGGCGCGGGCGGGGCGTCGAGGACGATGCGCGCCCCGCGCTCGGCCGCCTTGGGGGCGTTGTGCTCGACGATCGAGCGCAAGAGCGCGTTCAGGTCGAAGGGCTCGCGCGCCTCGCGCACCAGCTCGGCGTCGAGGCGCGAGGCGTTCGAGATGTCGGTCACCAGCCGGTCCAGCCGCGCCACGTCGTGCTCGATCACCCGCAGCAGACGCTCGCGCGCCTCGGGCCGGTCGGTGAGGCGCATGGTCTCGACCGCCGAGCGCAGCGAGGTCAGGGGGTTCTTGATCTCGTGCGCCACGTCGGCGGCGAAGGTCTCGGTGGCGTCGATGCGCGAATAGAGCGCCTCGGTCATGCGCTTGAGCGCGCCGGACAGATAGCCGATCTCGTCCATGCGGGCGGTCATGTCGGGGATCTCGACGCGCTCGGCCCCGCCGCCGGCGCCGCCCTGCTCGGCGGCCTCGGCCGAGCGCGCCAGCAGCCGGATCGGGCGGGCGATGGTGTTGGCCAGAAGCGCCGACATCACCACGCTGGCCGCAAGCGCGACCAGGAAGACCTGAAGGATCGACATGCGCTCCGAGCGCACGATCTCGTCGATGTCGCCGCCGCGGGTGGACAGCACCAGCACGCCCAGCACCGCCTTGAGCCGCGTGATGGGGACCGAGACCGAGACGATCAGCTCGCCCTTCTCGTTGATGCGCTCGCCCCGCGCCACGGCGCCGCCGAGGGCGGCGTAGACCTCGCGCTCGCGCGCAACGCCGCCCAGGGTGCGGGTGTCGAGCCGCGCGTCGCGGTAAAGCATGGCCCGCACGCGCCGCGTGAGCGACTGCAGCCAGGCGGCGGGGGCGGGCGCGTCCAGCCGATCGGCGGGCAGGGGGCTGGCCTCGACCGAGTCGTCGCGCCGCGTGCGCAGCGAGGTGTCGCGCATCAGCCGCGCGGCCCGGTCGAAGATCTGGGCGCGCACATGGGTCGGTTCGATCAGCTTGTCCAGAACGATCATGGCGCGCGCCGGGTCGATGCCCAGCGCGTCGTCGCGCGCCGCCGATTCGGCGATGGTGATGGCGATGATGCGGCCCTGGGTCTCGAGCGCGTCGGTGCGCAGCGCGATCAGCTTCTCGCGAAAGTCGTTGAGCGCGAGAACGCCCGTCACCAGCAGGCCCAGCCCGATCAGGTTGAAGGCGACGATGCGCCGCGTCAGCGGCGACAGGCGGCCGATCCGCCCGACCCGCCCCGGCCGCGCGACGCCCGCCCCCGCGCGCGGCGCGGCGGCGGGATCGATGCTGCGGCCGACGCGCGCGCCGCCGTTTTCCGCAACCCTCGCCCCGCCTGCGCGGGCGCGCAGGCGCGAGAGGATGCGGCCGGGAATTCGGCGGGCGTTCGAGGCCGCGCCGGCGCGCGCTGCCATCTGCTGCGTCAAACCTCCTTGTAGCGGTAGCCGACGCCGTAAAGCGTCTCGATCGAGGCGAAATCCTCGTCCACGGCGCGGAACTTCTTGCGGATGCGCTTGATGTGGCTGTCGATGGTGCGGTCGTCGACATAGACCTGGTCGTCATAGGCCGCGTCCATCAGCTGGTCGCGGCTCTTGACGAAGCCGGGGCGTGCGGCCAGCGCCTGCAGGATCAGGAACTCGGTCACGGTCAGCGTGACCGGCTTGCCGTCCCACAGGCAGGCATGGCGCAGCGGGTCCAGGGTCAGCTTGCCGCGCTGGATGGCCTTGTCGGCCTCGCCGCGCTCGGCCTCGTCGGCCCCGGCGTCGCGGCGGCGCAGCACGGCGCGGATGCGCTCGACCAGAAGGCGTTGCGAGAAGGGCTTGCGCACATAGTCGTCGGCGCCCATGCGCAGGCCCAGAACCTCGTCGATCTCCTCGTCCTTCGAGGTCAGGAAGATCACCGGCAGATCCGATTTCTGCCGCAGGCGGCGCAACAGCTCCATCCCGTCCATGCGCGGCATCTTGATGTCGAACACGGCAAGGTCGGGCGGCGTCTGCGTCAGCGCCGCCAGCGCGGCGGTCGGGTCGGCGTAGGCGCGCACCTCGAAGCCCTCGGCCTCGAGCGCGATGGACACCGAGGTGAGGATGTTGCGGTCGTCGTCCACGAGCGCGATCTGGGTCATTCGGCGTTTCTCCTGCGGCGCGGCCTTGCTTCGCCTCCGGGAGCGGCCGCGCGCGCATCATACAGGCCCCCGGGGGCGCCGCGAAAGAACGTAGCGCGATTGCGGCGACAGCAAGGCGCAGGTGCGCCAAAGAGTCGTCTTGTTGGGCGCTGCAATAATCTTTTCCCCGTGCTAAGGAGCGCGCAGGAATGGTGCGCGGGCCGGAATCGCCCGCCGCGCCCTCCGGCTCGTCGTGGGGGCGGGCCGGCACCGGCGGCGCCCGGCGCGCCGCATGACATTGCGAGGAGCTAGCGAGCATGGAGCGAGGCGTCTTCAACCCTGCGCATCCGTTGTCGGAGCTGGGCGTCACCGGCGCGAAGGCCGTCCACTACAACCTCAACGAGGCGGTTCTGGTCGAGGAGGCGCTGCGGCGCGGCGAGGGCGATCTGGGGAATGGCGGGCCTCTGCTCGTCTCGACCGGCCGGCACACCGGCCGCTCGCCCAAGGACAAGTTCGTGGTGCGCGAGCCCTCGGTCGAGCCCCACATATGGTGGGAGAACAACGCCGCCATGGAGCCCGACGCCTTCGAGCGCCTGCGCGCCGACATGGTCGCGCATCTGAACGGCGCCGAACTGTTCGTCGAGGATCTTTACGGCGGCGCCGATCCCGCGCACCGGCTGAACGTGCGCGTGGTGGCCGAGCTGGCCTGGCACGCGCTGTTCTGCCGCCACCTGCTGCGCCGCCCCGCCGCCGAAGAGCTGGCCAGCTTCGAGCCCGGCTTCACGATCATCAACGCGCCCTCGTTCAAGGCCGACCCGGCGCGCCATGGCTGCCGCTCCGAAACGGTCATCGCGATCTCGTTCGAGCGCAAGCTGATCCTGATCGGCGGCACCGCCTATGCCGGCGAGAACAAGAAGGCCGTGTTCTCGGTGCTCAACTACCTGCTGCCCGAGCGCGGCGTGATGCCGATGCACTGCTCGGCCAACCACGCGATGGGCGATCCGTCGGACGCGGCCGTGTTCTTCGGCCTGTCGGGCACGGGCAAGACGACGCTGTCGGCCGATCCCTCGCGCACGCTGATCGGCGACGACGAGCATGGCTGGACCGATCGCGGCGTCTTCAACTTCGAGGGCGGCTGCTATGCCAAGACGATCAACCTCAGCCCCGAGGCCGAGCCCGAGATCTACGCCACCACGCGCAAGTTCGCGACCGTGATCGAGAACATGGTCTACGACCCCCTCACGCGCGAGATCGACTTCGAGGACGACAGCCTGACGGCCAACACCCGTTGCGCCTATCCGCTGCACTACATCTCGAACGCCTCGGAAACCGGCATGGCCGGCGCGCCGCGCAACGTGGTCATGCTGACCTGCGACGCCTTCGGCGTGCTGCCGCCGATCGCGCGCCTGACGCCGGCGCAGGCGATGTATCACTTCCTGTCGGGCTTCACCTCGAAGGTGGCGGGCACCGAGCAGGGCGTGACCGAGCCCGAGCCGACCTTCTCGACCTGCTTCGGCGCGCCCTTCATGCCCCGCCGCCCCGAGGTCTACGGCGCGCTGCTGCGCGACAAGATCGCCCGGCACGGGGCCTCGTGCTGGCTGGTGAACACGGGCTGGACGGGCGGCGCCTACGGGGTCGGCTCGCGCATGCCGATCAAGGCGACGCGCGCGCTGCTTTCGGCGGCGCTGGACGGCAGCCTGAACGGCGCGGCCTTCCGCAAGGATCCGAATTTCGGCTTCGAGGTTCCCGTCAGCGTGCCGGGCGTCGAGGACCGGCTGCTGGACCCGCGCGCCACCTGGGCCGACCCCGCCGCCTATGACGCGCAGGCCCGGCGCCTGGTCGAGATGTTCGCGGCCAATTTCGCCCAGTACGAGGCGCATGTCGGCGAGGACGTGCGCGCGGCCGCGCCCAGGGTCGCCTGAGGCGCGTCGCATCTGACCATCGCGCGAGGGGCGCGCGCCGGCGGTTGCGCGGCGCGCGCCCCGTTCTATAGTCGCGGGCATGAGCATGGACGAGCCCTTCCGCATCGAGCGTCCCGGTCCCGCGGCTCCGGCCTGCGGCGCGGTGTTCAGCTCGCCCCACAGCGGGCGGCGCTTTCCGCCGCAGATGCTGCGCCGCGCGCGCCTGTCGGGCCTTGCCCTGCGACGGTCCGAGGATGCGTATGTCGAACGGCTTTTCGACCATGCCCCGCGTTGCGGCGCGCCGCTGATCCATGCGCTTGATTCGCGCGCCTATGTGGACCTGAACCGCGCGCCGGACGAGCTGGACCCCGCCCTGATCGAGGGCGTGCGCGCGGCCGGCGCCAATCCGCGCGTCGCGGCGGGGCTGGGCGTGATTCCGCGCATCGTGGCCGAGGGCGCGCCGATCTACGAAGGCAAGCTGCCCCTGTCCGAGGCCGCCGCGCGGCTGCGCCGGACGCACGCACCCTATCACAGGGCGCTCGAGGGCCTGCTGGCCGAGGCGCGCGCGCAGGCGGGGGCGGCGGTGCTGATCGACTGCCACTCCATGCCCTCGGACGCCCTGCGCGCGCTGCCGCGCCATGTCCGGCGTCCCGACATCGTTCTTGGCGACCTGCACGGGGCGGCCTGCGGGCGCTGGCTGACGGCGCTTGCCGAAGAGGCCTTCCGCAAGGCGGGCTTCTCGGTGGTCCGCAACGCGCCCTTCGCCGGCGGCTACATCACCGCGCGCCATGGGCGGCCCACGCGCGGGGTGCATGCCCTGCAGGTCGAGATCGACCGCGGCCTGTATCTGGACGAGCGCCGCATCGAGCCCGGCCCCGCCTTCGACGAGATCCGCGCCGCCCTGCGTCCGGTGATCGAGGCCTTGTGCGCCGCCGCGCGGGCCGAAGGCGCCCTGGCGGCGGAGTGATCGCGGCCGCCGCGCCGGCTTGCCGGAAAAGGAACCTCCCGACGAAAAAAGGGCCGCGACTGGCGCGGCCCAAGTCTAGGGAGGAAACGCCCGAATGGGCGGTGACGTCAGACGCCACATCACTACGATAAGGGTGCGGTGCAGCATTGGCAAGCCGATTTTTGCTGCGTAGCAACATGACGTATCGTCATGTTATGAAATCCTAATCCTGATCGGCCGCGCCGCCGCCGCGCGTCGTCGCCGGCTTCTTTTCGCTGATGCGGAATCCGCCGGCGGACAAGGCCCGGCCCTTGCCGATCGCGCCGTCGCCGAAGCGCGCGCGGATCAGATCGGCGGCGCGCTCGGCCTGGGCGCGGCGCGCGGCGTCGGGGTCCAGAAGGTCTGCCATGCGGTCGCCCTCCTCGGCCTCGGTCAGCTCGCTCAGCCCGGCGCCGATCAGGCGGAAGGGCGCTTCGGGCAGCGCGCGCTCGAGCAGCGGGCGCAGGGCGCGGTGCAGGCGATCGGCCAGCTGGGTCGGCTCGGTCAGCGTCGCGCGCCGCGTCAGAAGGCGGTGGTCCGCGCGCTTGAGCTTGAGCGTCGCCACCCGCCCCGCCAGCCCGCGCGCCTTGGCGCGGGCGGCCACCTTCTCGACCAGACGCCACAGATGCGCGTCCAGCAGGTCGGGCGCCGACAGGTCGGCCTCGAAGGTCGTTTCCGCCGACAGCGAGCGGGTCGGCGCGTCGGGGGCGACCTTGCGCGAATCGCGCCCTTGCGCCAGCTCTAGCAGGCGCCGGCCCATGGCCCCGTGGCGCGCGATCAGCTGGCGCGGATCGGCGCGCAGAACGTCGCGCACATGGGTAAGCCCGTCGCGCGCAAGGCGCTCGCGCGTCGCCTCGCCCACGCCCCAGATGATCGACAGTGGCTTGTCGCGCAGGAAGTCCTCGGTCTCGGCGCGCCCGATCAGCGAGAAGCCGCGCGGCTTGTCCAGGTCCGAGGCGATCTTGGCCAGGAACTTGCAATGGCTCAGCCCGACCGAGACGGTCACGCCGACCTCGTCCTCGATGCGCCGCGCCAGCCGGGCCAGCAGCGCGGCGGGGGGCGCGCGGTGCAGGCGCTCGCAGCCCGATAGGTCCAGAAACGCCTCGTCCAGCGAAAGCGGCTCGACCAGGGGGGTGAGCTCGTCCATCAGCGCGCGGATGCGGCGCGAGGCGTGGGCGTAGACCTCCATGCGCGGCGCGCGCAAGGCGGCGTCGGGGCACAGGCGCATGGCCTGGAACATGGGCATGGCCGAGCGCACCCCCCGCATGCGCGCCAGATAGCAGGCGGCCGAAACCACGCCGCGCCGCCCGCCGCCCACGATCACGGGGCGGTCGCGCAGCGCGGGGTCGTCGCGCTTCTCGACCGAAGCATAGAAGGCGTCGCAATCGACATGGGCGATGGAGAGCGTTTCGAGCTCGGCATGACGCAGCGTGCGCGGCGAGCGGCAGGCGGGGCAGCGCGCGCGCCCGGGCCCCGGCGGCGCCGAGAAGCGGCGCAGGCAGTCGCGGCACAGGGCGGGCAGGGCGGGCGTCATGGACCGATCATGCGCGCGCGCGGGCCGGCGCGCCAGCGCTCAGAGCGCGGCGATCTCGGCCTGCACGGCCTCGGCGGCGGCGCGCGGATCGTCGGCCTGCCAGATGGGACGGCCGACGACGATGTGATCGGCCCCCGCGGCGATGGCCTCGGCGGGCGAGGCGACGCGCTTCTGATCGCCCCGCGCGGCGCCCGAGGGGCGCACGCCGGGGGTGACGATCAGCCGCCCCTCGGCCTCGGGCAGGGCGCGGATGGCGGCGGCCTCGCGCGGCGAGGCGATGACCCCGTCCGCCCCGGCGGCGAAGGCGCGGCGGGCGCGCTCGAGCGCAAGCTCGGCGACGTCGCCCGGGGCCATCAGGGCCTCGTCCAGATCGGCGCGGTCGAGGCTGGTGAGCACCGTCACCGCCAGGATCCGCGTCGGCGCCGCCCCGCGCCCGGCCACGGCGGCGCGCACCACATGCGGATCGCCGTGCACGGTCAGGAAGTCGGGCTCGAACTGCGCCAGGCCCCGCACGGCCGCCTCGACCGTGGCGCCGATGTCGAACAGCTTCATGTCGAGGAACACGCGCTTGCCGCGCTCCTTGAGCTCGTTGGCCAGCGCCAGCCCGCCGCCGGTGAGCATGCCCAGCCCGATCTTGTAGAAGCGCACGCTGTCGCCCAGCCGGTCGGCCAGCTCGAGCCCGGCCAGGGCGTTGGGCACGTCGAGGGCGACGATCAGGCGCTCGCGCGGGTCGGGTGCGGGGCGGGTTTCGGCAGGGCGGGTTTCGGCGGGGCGGGGGGCTTGGTCGGACATGGCTCTCTCCGTCGGGTCGCGGGCAGCGATAGCCGCCGCGGCCGCCGCTGGCAAGCGCGCCGGGGGTCTTGAGCGCGCGCCTTGCGGCTCCCATATCGACGCCGAGGGGCGCGCCGCGCAGGGGCGCCCGCAAGAGCGCCGGGCCCCGGCCGGCGGGCCGCATCGCGGACGGCGGCGGGGCGCTGAGAAGGAGACGCAAATGAACTTCGAAAAGTTCACCGACCGCGCACGCGGGTTCGTGCAGGCCGCGCAGACCATCGCGATGCGCGAAAATCACCAGAGGATTCTGCCCGAACATCTGCTCAAGGCGCTGCTCGACGACGAGCAGGGCCTGGCGGCCAACCTCATCCGCAACGCCGGCGGCGATCCGGCGCGCGTGGCGCAGGAGGTCGAACTGTCGCTGTCGCGCCAGCCCAGGGTGCAGGGCGCGGGCCAGATCTATCTGGACCCGGCGACCGGCAAGGCGCTGGGCGACGCCGAAGAGCTGGCCCGCAAGGCCGGCGACAGCTTCGTGACGGTCGAGCGCATCCTGACCGCGCTGGCCCTGTCGGACGGCGACGCGGGCAAGGCGCTCAAGGCCGGGGGCGTCACCGCGCAGAAGCTGAACGCGGCCATCAACGATCTGCGCAAGGGCCGCACCGCCGACAGCGCCTCGGCCGAAGAGGGCTATGACGCGCTGAAGAAATACGCGCGCGACCTGACCCAGGCGGCGCGCGAGGGCAAGATCGACCCCGTGATCGGCCGCGACGAGGAAATCCGCCGCTGCATCCAGGTGCTCAGCCGCCGGACCAAGAACAACCCGGTGCTGATCGGCGAGCCCGGCGTGGGCAAGACCGCCATCGTCGAGGGGCTGGCCATGCGCATCGTCAACGGCGACGTGCCCGAGAACCTGCGCGACAAGAAGCTGATGGCGCTGGACATGGGCGCGCTGATCGCCGGCGCCAAATACCGCGGCGAGTTCGAGGAGCGCCTGAAGGCGGTGCTGTCCGAGGTCACCTCGGCCGAGGGCGGGATCATCCTGTTCATCGACGAGATGCACACCCTGGTCGGCGCCGGCAAGTCGGACGGCGCGATGGATGCGTCGAACCTGCTCAAGCCCGCGCTGGCGCGCGGCGAGCTGCACTGCATCGGCGCGACCACGCTTGACGAATACCGCAAGCATGTCGAGAAGGACGCCGCCCTGGCGCGGCGCTTCCAGCCGGTCTTCGTCTCCGAGCCCACGGTCGAGGACGCGATCTCGATCCTGCGCGGCCTGAAGGAGAAATACGAGGTCCATCACGGCGTGCGCATCACCGACTCGGCGCTGGTGGCGGCGGCGACGCTGAGCCATCGCTACATCACCGACCGCTTCCTGCCCGACAAGGCGATCGACCTGATGGACGAGGCCGCCTCGCGCCTGCGCATGGAGGTCGACTCGAAGCCCGAGGAGCTGGACGCCCTGGACCGCGAGATCCTGCAGAAGCAGATCGAGGCCGAGGCCCTGAAGAAGGAGAAGGACGAGGCCTCGAAGGACCGCCTGGCCCGGCTCGAGGCCGAGCTGGCCGAGCTGCAGCAGAAATCGGCCGAGCTGACGGCCCGCTGGCAGGCCGAGCGCGACAAGCTGCACGCGGCGCGCCAGCTCAAGGAGCAGCTCGACCGCGCGCGCGTCGAGCTCGAGAACGCCAAGCGCGCCGGCGACCTGGCGCGGGCGGGCGAGCTGAGCTACGGCATCATCCCCGAGCTCGAGCGCAAGCTGGCCGAGGCCGAGAAGGCCGGGCAGGGCGATCTGATGGTCGAAGAGGCGGTCACGCCCCAGCACGTCGCCGCGGTGGTCAGCCGCTGGACGGGCGTTCCGGTCGAGAAGATGCTTGAGGGCGAGCGCGAGAAGCTGCTGCGCATGGAAGAGGAGCTGGCCAAGCGCGTGGTCGGCCAGGACGAGGCGGTGCGCGCCGTCTCGAACGCCGTGCGCCGCGCGCGCGCGGGGCTTCAGGATCCGAACCGGCCGCTGGGCAGCTTCCTGTTCCTGGGTCCGACCGGCGTCGGCAAGACCGAGCTGACCAAGGCGCTGGCCGAGTTCCTGTTCGACGACGACCAGGCGATGGTCCGCATCGACATGTCCGAGTTCATGGAGAAGCACGCGGTCTCGCGCCTGATCGGCGCCCCGCCGGGCTATGTCGGCTATGACGAGGGCGGCGTGCTGACCGAGGCCGTGCGCCGGCGGCCCTATCAGGTCGTCCTGTTCGACGAGGTCGAAAAGGCGCATCCCGACGTCTTCAACGTGCTGCTGCAGGTGCTGGACGAAGGGCGCCTGACCGACGGGCAGGGCCGCACGGTGGACTTCAGGAACACGATCATCATCCTGACCTCGAACCTGGGCGCCGAGTATCTGTCGCAGCTGCCGGTGGGCGCCAAGGTGGACGAGGTGCGCGGGCAGGTGATGGAGGCGGTGCGCCGCCACTTCCGCCCCGAGTTCCTGAACCGCCTGGACGAGATCGTGCTGTTCGACCGGCTCTCGCGCGACCACATGGACGCGATCGTGGACATCCAGCTGGGCTATCTGCAGCGGCGCCTGGCCGACCGCAAGATCACGCTCGAGCTGGACGAGGCCGCGCGCATGTGGCTGGCCGACAAGGGCTACGACCCGGTCTACGGCGCGCGCCCGCTCAAGCGGGTGATCCAGAAGTCGCTGCAAGACCCGCTGGCCGAGCTGCTGCTCTCGGGCGCGGTGAAGGATGGCGAGACCGTCCGCGTCACCGCCGACGAGCGGGGGCTTGTCGTCGGCGACCGCGCCGCCGGCGCGACGCAGGACGCGCGGCCGACCGTGCACTGAAGGCGGCCCCTTGCGGGGCTGGCCAGGGGGCGGGGCGCATGCCTCGCCCCCTTTTTCGCGCCGGCCCGCCCGCGCCGCGCTCAGACGCCGCCCGCGGCGCGCGCGCGCAGCAGGTGCAGCCCGCGCGCAAGCCCGTCCTTGAGCCGGCGCCGCCGCCCGTCCAGATGCGCCACGGTGGCCAGATGCCCCAGCGGGCCGTAGACATGGCCGCCGCCGACGAAGTCGCAGATGTTGCCCTCCAGCCCCGCGGCCTTGCGCGCGGCCGGGTCCAGCACGGGCAGGACGCGCCGGCGGTAGAAGTCGATCTCGATGATCTGCGGATTGTTCGAACGCCCCGACACGCGGCAGCAGGGGAAAGGCGCGTCGGTCAGCTCGCGCATGAAGTAGTCGTAGCCCACCGGACGGTTCCAGCGCTTGTTGAAGCGCAGATGGGTGATGCGCGCTGCCTCCATGCCTGCCGTCAGCTCGGGCAGGCCGTGCCGGATTCGCCGGCGGATGAACACGAAATCATGCTCGAGCATGATCGCGTGCGACGAGCGCGCCGATTCGATCGCCTGGCGGAACCCGTCGCTCAGCCCGCAAGTGCGCGCGACCTCGGGCGCGGGCAGACCCAGACGCGACAGCGCCTCGCGCGTGCGCGCGATCCAGGCGTCGAAGCCCTCGGGGTTCGGGTTCGGGTCCACGAAAAGCCGGGGGCGCAGATGGGGGCCGAACGTCTCGAAGGCCGAGCGGATGGCATGATGCGCCAGGTTGTGCGCCGGATCGGGCGACGCGACGTTGGAAAAGACGTTGAGGTCGATCAGCTGGTCCGACATTCTTGCCCTCCGCCGGGGCCAGGGCCCCTTTCCACGGGTTCCAATACAACGGGTGGCAGGTGAAGTCTTTGCGCGTTTTGTGGGCGCGCGCCGCTTTCGGCGGGGCGCGGCGGGCGGTCAGCCGGGTGTTGGCGCCCATGCTGCCCGCGCCCGCGACGGCCGAGGTCCGCCCGGCGGGCGAGGGCGCGCTGATCGTCGAGGGGCCGCTCCATGCGAACCCGGCGAATGGCGCGCTGTTTCGCGGCCTGCGGCCGCTGCGCCTGCCGCCCGAGCATGCCGACGCGCCCGCCGCCGCGGCGATGGCGCCCCATGCGCGGGCGGATCTGGTGGTGCAGCTGTTCCACAGCCTGTCCAGGGCCGAAGCCATCGCGCCGATCTGCTACGACCCCGAGGCGGGGCCCGAGCAGCTTCTGGCCGAGGTGCTGCCGCGGACCCTCATGCTGGATCGCCTCGGCGCGCCGCCGATGCTGCGCGCCACGGTGGGGCTTGCGCTGGGCGTGCAGGACGCGACGCAGGATGCGCTGGCCGCGGGGCTGTTCGGCCGGCGGCGGCTGCGCGCGCACGCCTTCGACAAGGTGATCGCGGCCAGGGCGGCCTGGCTGCTGCCGCCGCCCGGGCCGGACCTCATGGCCGAGGCGGCCGAGCGAATCGCGCGCGTCTTTTCGATCCAGCGCAAGGAGGGGCCGCCGACGATCGTGCTGCGCGGCGGCCCGGCGGCGCTTTCGGCGCGTCTTGCGCCCGCCCCGTCAGGCCTCGGCGCGTGGCGAGTCGTCGATCCTCTGACGACGCCCATCGCCGCCTTCGCCGAGGCCGTTCTTTGCGCCCGGATTCTGGCCCTGCCGGCGCGCGGCCCCGAAAACGCGCTCGCGCGCCTGCGCC
The DNA here is from genome assembly GCF_900111545.1 of Oceanicella actignis. Classification (NCBI taxonomy): domain Bacteria; kingdom Pseudomonadati; phylum Pseudomonadota; class Alphaproteobacteria; order Rhodobacterales; family Paracoccaceae; genus Oceanicella; species Oceanicella actignis. The sequence goes on along the minus strand of NZ_FOHL01000007.1, from coordinate 500 downwards.
CTGACACGTCGGTGAAACTCGAGCAAGTTCAAGGGCATGGCTCCGACGCGCATGACGCTTCCGTGACGTCCGCGTGATTTTTTTGCGAGAACGGGGTTGCGTTGGGATTTCGAATCTCCTAGATAGCGCGTCACCGGCAGCGAGGGCGGCGGCGACGTCGCCTCGGGGTTGGTTCAGCGACGGCACGGATTTCGGGGCGCGTTTTTGCAAGGGAACGCACTCGGCGTCTGTCGCTCGGCTCTTTGACATTAAGACTGGAAGGGATATGCGGACGGCTGGGTTGTTTCGACGACCGGACGTCTGGATATCGGCCTCTAGGGCTGGCTTTTGGCTGGCTCGATGATGAGGTGTCAGCTTCACGCTTGGCGGCTCGGGTTTTCCGTGAGGGGACTTGAGCATGTCGAGAGTGACGATGTGCAGAGGTTCGAACGTCAAGGACGTCGCTGAGCGACGTTTCAACTTGAGAGTTTGATCCTGGCTCAGAACGAACGCTGGCGGCA
>NZ_FOHL01000026.1:0-1440 GCF_900111545.1 Oceanicella actignis | reverse complement strand
AACCCGCGCCCCGATGACCGGATCGAGCTCGACGGCGAGGCCTTCCTCATCCAGGGCGAACCCGTCCGCGACCGCGAGCGGCTGGTCTGGACCGTGGACCTGCGCACTGCGTGACCTGCGATGAAACTGAAGCTCGACATCACGCCCAACCTCGTCGCCGCCATGGCGGCAGAGGTGAAGGCGGGCGAAAAGGCGGTCACCGCCGCCATGCGCGAGGCCGGGATCGGGCTCAAGTCCGCCTGGCGCGGCCAGATCACGGGTGCCGGGCTCGGCCGGCAGCTCGCCAACTCGATCCGCAGCCAGACCTACCCGAAGGCCGGCGAGAGCCTGAACGCCGCGGCGCTGGTCTGGTCCAAGGCCCCGGTCATCGTCGGCGCCCATGACACCGGCCCGTTGATCCGGTCCCGCGACGGGTTCTGGCTGGCGATTCCGCTGCCCGCCGCCGGCAAGGGGCGGCGCGGGGCAAAGCTGACGCCCGGCGAATGGGAGCGTCGCCGTGGCCTGCGCCTGCGCTTCGTCTATCGTCAGAGGGGGCCGAGCTTGCTCGTTGCCGACGGACGGCTCAACACGAAGGGACTCGGTGTCGCCTCCCGCTCCAAGACCGGCCGAGGCCGCGCCACCTTGCCGATCTTCCTGCTCGTCCCGCAAGTCAGATTGCCGAAGCGACTCGAGCTCGACCGCGACGCCGAGCGGGCGCTCGACAGCGTGCCGGGGTTGATCGTGGCGAACTGGGTTGAAACCCGCCTCTGAAGCCCATGGTCGACAGTTCCCTTCGATTGGCATATATTGCCAATGAAGGAGAAATCGTCATGGCCACGAGAAACGTCGTCCTCACCGAAAGCCAGTCCGCGCTGGTCGATCGCCTGGTCGCCTCGGGGCGCTACCAGAATGCCAGCGAAGCCCTGCGCGCGGGGCTGCGGCTCCTGGAAAGGGAGGAGGCGCAACTCGAGGTCCTGCGCGCGCGGCTCGAGACCGGCCTCGACGAGGCTCGGCGCGGCGATCTGGCCGAGGGCTCGGGTGAAGAGGCCATCCGGCGGGCCTTCCGCGCTGCGCGGTCCGCTCGGTGAGCGGCAAGCCATGGCGCCTGACGCGGGCAGCCGAAGCATCGCTCATCGACATCGCGCTCTGGACCATCGAGACATTCGGCCCGCGACAGGCCGAAGCCTACGAGGCCGACCTGATCGAGCGCTGCGAGGCGATTGCGCGGAACGAGGCGCCATGGCAGAGCTGCAGCAAGGTCATTGATCCGCGCCTGCCCGAGGATCTGCGCTTCACCCGCTGCGGGGAGCACCTGATCGTGTTCGTGGATGAGCCCGACCGGGTGATCATCGTCGATTTCCTGCACGGCCGGCGCGATCTGCCCGCGCGGCTGAGCGAACTGGCGCGCCGGGACGACTGACCGGACCCATCTTGTCGCTTCGAGGCTTCGATGCCCACCCC
>NZ_FOHL01000016.1:0-9247 GCF_900111545.1 Oceanicella actignis | reverse complement strand
GAGAATGCCTTGATTGCCGAGACGAACGACGAGATCGCGTCCCGGTCGCGCCGCACGGTTCAGCCGGCTTCGGTCATGAAGCCTGCCCACATCCGGCCGCGCCTGCGGTCCTCCGTGAAGCGGACCTCCTCGGCATGGCGGAAACGATCCGGCGCATTCAGGAACATCCAGAGCGCGCGGGCATGGGCGTTCGAGAGCCCGTCGAGCACGGCGGGATCCTCGGCAACACTGTAGATCGCGGCCTGCCCCGCCTCGTCCGCCAGGGCGTTCACACGCTCGGCATCGTTCGAGATGCGGTCCCGCTGGGACCGGGTCATCCCCTCGATTGCGCCAAGCAGCGGCCTCGGGAGCTCCGGCTCGGGCAAGCTCCAGTCGAACCCCGTGGGCAGGCCGATCTCCGGCCGATCGAAGTATTCGCGCAGCGCCTCACCCGGCGTCTTGCGAAGGAAAGTGGAAAGTGCGGTCACCGGGTTCTCCTTTCTGGCGATTCCATTGTCGGCTGATCTGCTAATCAGCGTATATCGCAACGGAAGGGAGTCAATCGAAAAAATACGCGATTCCGCGGATTGGCAACTACCGATCGAAAAGCGACGGCTGGCCCTGCACCGTCGTGATCAGGTTGAGCTTGAGCAGCCGCACGCGCGCCGCCTCCTCGGAGACCGCGAACTGCTCCATCACCCTTCGGATCAGCTCCGCGGCGTGGTCGGAGGCCACGTGGATGTTTCCGTGCAGCTCGCGCGGCGCACAGTAGTCGGAAACCAGGCGCCGCAACGGCGTGGCCGGCATCAGGATCGCGCCGCTGATGTATCCGGCCTGCCATTCCATCCAGTCGCTCTGCGGCGCGCCGAGGATGTTGTCACGCCTGGAGATGGCCTTGTTGGCGTTCGGATCGCGGTCGAGCAGGTCGCCGGTCGCGAATTTCTCGGCCCAGAGCGGCCCATGGAACTTCACGTGGCCGAATTCGTGGGTGAGCGTTGTTCTGAAGCGGTTCTCGCGCCGATCATCGGCCGAAATGCGCTCCGAGATCGCCACCCTTGGCATCCGGTCGGCGAAGAACTCGGTCACCCCTTCGACATCGTCGCCGTAGCCGGAAAGGTCGGCATAGGTGTCGAGATCCTCGACATGCGCCTCGACGAGCACCGTCAGGTCATCGGTGCTGACCGGATAGGCGACCTTCTTCTTGTGGGAGAGCAGGAACTCCCGGATCAGCCGTTCGCATTCGGCGTCGAGCTCGCGTGCTTCAAAGTAGGGGCGCCGCGGAAAGCGCCCGGTGTTGTCCGGGATCATCCGCACCATGGCCCCGCCCTCACTCCTTAAGCGTCTTCCTGAAGTTCGCGAAGGCCCTGACCACCTTCTCGGGATCCGAGGCTTCCCGGCGCAGATCGTCCGGCAGCCGCCCCGCCAGCGCGAAGAGGTAATCCTCCGGTATGTTCAGGATGCCGGAGAACTCGCGAATCAGGTGGCTGGAACTGGGGCTGCGGCGGTCGTGCTCGATGTCGTTGAGATATTGCGGAGAGATCGGTCCGCCCCCCTCCTCCTTCATCACCCGCGCCGCGAGCTCCTTCTGGCTGAGACCGAGTTCCTTGCGGGCCTTCGCGATCGCGCGCCCTAAGGTCATCCCGTCGGCAGACATGGCCGGATCATCGCTGCTTCTCCCTGTCAATCCGCTTGTTCGCGGATGCGTGAATTGTTACGCCTTATACTTAAGGGAATCAACAGCGAAGCGTGCAACGGGCACGCTCCCAGACTCGGAAGGACGACGAAGGCGTGACTGATCGTACGGCTGCTCTTAAACTCCTCAGGATCGCCTTGGGAGAAGGAACCGCGGAGTTCCGCGAAGGACAGTGGGAAGCCATTGATGCGCTGGTGAACCGAAGAGAACGTTTGCTTGTTGTCCAGCGGACCGGCTGGGGCAAGAGCTCTGTCTACTTCATCGCGACAAGCATCCTTCGCGACAGCGGACGCGGACCAACCCTCATCGTGTCCCCGCTCATCGCTTTGATGCGCAACCAGATCGAAGCCGCGGAGCGACTCGGAATCCGCGCTTACACAATCAACTCGACCAACAGAGCGGATTGGCCTGCAATCGAGCGCGCCGTTCGGAGGAACGAAGTAGATGCACTCCTGGTGTCGCCCGAGCGCCTCGCGAATGATGAGTTCGTCGAAAAGGTTCTGCTGCCGATCGCAGAGCGGATTGGTCTCCTCGTGGTGGACGAGGCCCATTGCATCTCCGACTGGGGACACGATTTCCGACCTGACTATCGCCGCCTCGCAAACATCCTGCGACGCATGCCGGCGAACGTTCCGATCCTCGGCACCACCGCAACAGCGAACAATCGCGTGGTCGAGGACGTTCGGAACCAGCTTGGTGACATCGGCATCCAGCGTGGAAGCTTGATGCGCAGCACCCTCGCCCTGCAAACCGTTCAATTGCCAACCCAAGCCGCGCGTTTGGCGTGGCTCGCAGAGCATATAGGAGCGTTACCTGGAACCGGGATCGTCTACACGCTTACGAAGCGCGACGCGAAGCAGGTGGCAGACTGGCTGCAGTCGCATGGGATCAATGCCCGAGCCTACTTCAGCGGCGTTGTTGCCGATGGATTCGAAGACTCGGATGCGTACCGGCAGCATCTCGAGCGCAAACTGCTCAACAACGAAATAAAGGCTCTGGTCGCAACGACCGCGCTCGGAATGGGCTACGATAAACCTGATCTCGGATTCGTCGTACACTACCAAGCACCTGGCTCCATCATCGCATATTACCAGCAGGTGGGTCGTGCCGGCCGCGCCATAGACCATGCAATCGGTGTGCTGATGTCGGGCGAGGAAGACTCGCACATCCATGATTACTTCCGGAAAAGCGCATTCCCCAAGGACAAGTGGATCGGTGCCATTCTGGAGGCGCTTGAGGAAAGTGATGGCCTCAGCGTCCTGCAGCTTGAAAAGGCCGTCAACCTTCGGCGTGGCCAGATTGAGCAGGTGCTGAAGTTCCTTTCTGTGGAGAACCCGGCGCCGGTCCTCAAGTCAGGCTCAACATGGCAGCGCACACCCGTGCCCTATCGAATGGACCACGAGAAAATCGAGCGCTTGACGGGACAGCGCGAGACAGAATGGCAAGAAGTGCAGCGCTACGTTGCAACGGACGGCTGCTTGATGGAGTTCCTTTCCAAAGCGCTGGATGACGAAGATCCCCAACCATGCGGAAAATGCGACCGATGCCTAGGGCGACCGATTGTAGACCCCCAATTCACGCGGGAGATGGCAATCTCAGCGGCGCGATACCTTCGTCACGCGGAACTAGAATTGGAATGCAATAAGCAGGTCGCCAAAGACGCTTTTCCGATATATGGCCTCAGAGGCAACCTGCCCACCAAGCTACGCGCCGAAACAGGCCGCATCCTTTCGCGATGGGGCGATGCCGGTTGGGGACAGTTGGTCGCCGAGGACAAGCACAATGGCCGCTTTCGCGACGAGCTAGTGCATGCAGTCGTGGAAATGCTGAATGAGCGCTGGCGGCCCACGCCAAGACCTGCCTGGGTGACCTGCGTGCCCTCGCTGAATAATCCCACTCTCGTTCCAGACTTCGCCCGCCGCCTTGCAGAAGCACTGGGAGTGCCGTTCAAACCGGTTATAAAGAAGGTGAAGGAAAACGAGCCACAGAAGTTCCAGCAAAACAGGTTTCATCAGTGCCGAAACCTCGATGGAGCATTCAAGATTGACGGGACGGTGCCAAGAGAACCTGTCCTGCTAGTAGACGACGTGGTAGATTCGGCATGGACCCTAACCATAGTAGCCGCTCTCTTACGCCACGCCGGCAGCGGTCCAGTTTGGCCTTTCGCCCTCACCACCTCCAGCATTGGGGCTTAGAATGAGCCTTTCCCCCCAAGCACAAGCGGTCATTCTTCTCACTGTCCACCTCGGCAAGGGCGACGCAGATGCCAAGCCACTGTCGGTCAAGGAATGGGGGAAGCTCGCACGTTGGTTGAAGGACCACGAGTTGGAGCCGGCGAATCTTCTCAAGGGGGATCCGAGATCCCTTCTTTCCGGCTGGGTAGACAATAAGATCACGTTGCACCGGGTCGCCAGCCTGCTAAATCGCGGCGCATTACTAGGCTTTGCTTTGGAAAAATGGTCACGGGCTGGAATTTGGATAATCACTCGATCCGAACACGATTATCCGGAGAGGCTCAAGCGCAAACTACGCCTCGACGCTCCTCCAGTTCTCTTCGGTTGTGGCAACAGAGCGCTTCTCAACAAAGGCGGCGTCGCGGTGGTGGGATCCCGTGATGCCGACGAAGCCGACCTCGAGTTCTCAACGCGCCTTGCGCAATCCGCAGCCGACCAAGGATTCTCGGTAATTTCTGGCGGTGCACGCGGTGTCGACGAGCGCGCGATGCTCGGCGCCCTCGAGAATGAGGGCACATCAGTCGGAGTGCTGGCCGACAGTCTTCTGCGGGCAGCGACATCGGCCAAATATCGCAAGTATCTGCGCGCCGGCGACCTGGTCTTGATCTCCCCTTTCAACCCGGAGGCGAGATTCAACGTCGGCAATGCGATGGCGCGGAACAAGTATATCTACTGTTTGTCCGATGCTGCCGTTGTAGTGAACAGCGCGCCCGACAAGGGAGGCACCTGGAGCGGTGCGACGGAAGACCTGAAAAGCGGATGGGTACCGCTCTGGGTGCAGCATAAGGACGATCCTGCGTCCGGCAACGCTGCGCTCGTCCAAAAGGGAGCGCGCTGGTTCCCTCGAGATTTGCCGGCCCTTTCAAGCCTATGGGAGACGGTCAACGGCAGGGATACGGCACCCGAAGAGACATCACTCCCGCTGCTGCAGCAATCCGAGACGGAGCAAGCCCCCTCTGAAGCCGCCACTCCACACAAGATGGCCGCTTCGGCAGGGAGTGATGACGGAACTGCAGATGCGCCACCCTCGACCGATCCTGTTGCGACCGTCGACGCAGAGGACAGCTCGTCGGAACCTGCGAGCGAATTCTACAGCCTGTTTCTCCAGTGCTTGCGGAGGCTAACCGATGACGCCCCTATGAACGTCGAGGATATCGCTACGCGTCTGGAGTTGGAGAAAGCGCAAGTGAACGCCTGGCTGAAACGGGGCATGACGGACGGGCAGATCAAGAAGCTCAGCAAGCCTGTTCGATATCAGTCAGCATCTGCGGATCAACGGCAAGCATCCCTCTTCGGGAATGAGAGCTGATGCGTCGAGCGCGACGTTGAAGAAATCGGGAAAGAGGGCAATTGTCTCGCTTCAATCCAAATCACCACGTTGCTCCGATATACGACGCTGCCGCGACGTGGAAAGACAACTGCTTTCTCGCAGACGGGTCAGTATTGTCGGAAGGCGGAAACCTCTGGACGACTGATCTGCTCGGCGAGCTTGATCAACGTTTCGTAAGGAATCTCGACGCAGGTGAAGGCGACTTTCTCTCGAAATTGAAGGTGCAGCTTTCGGAAGGCTCCCCTGATTGCCGCAGGCTGATGGCGGAGAGCCTCTGGCTGACGCTGCTCTTCCCGTCGAACGTCGGCGCCGCAAAGAAGCGCGAGAACGTACTGGAGATCTGGTCGTGGTCGGGCGAGGACCTGAACGCGACCCACCCACTCCTGGCAGACGGCGTTCTCGGAGGCATCGGCTCCGCCGGGACTGCCTACAACACGCACCGGTGGCGCGAGCTGGTTTTTCTCATCGGCGCCTTGCGGGATTTCAAGGCTCGCGATGGCTCCGAGCGCGAGCAGATCGGTTCGGATCCGTGGGCGTTCTCTGGCTGGCTGAGTGGACTTCCTGAGGCGCGGCACAGACAGCTGATCCACATCCTGCCACACCTGCTGTTCCCTGATACCTTCGAGAGGATCAGTTCGGAGCGGGACAAGCGCCTGATCCTTGCCGGTTTCGGAGACACGCCGGAGAAGGAGATCAAGAAGTGGAGCACTGTCGAGATCGACCGCGCGTTGCTCAATCTGCGTCGCCGACTTGAAAAAGAGCATTGCGCGGACATCGATTTCTATCAGGAAGAGTTCGAGTCCCAGTGGAAAAACCAGACGAAGAATTGGCTCCTCAGCTGGAACCCCTCCAGATGGACCTGGGACACACTCGCGGCCGACCGCGCCGCGACGATCAGTGGAGAGAAGGCCGACAACCGATGGCGCTGCAGCTCTAGCAAGCCGCGCGAGGGTGACCGCGTCTTTCTGATCCGCACCGGCATTCCTCCGAAAGGCGTCGTGGCCGTCGGAAAGATCACGCGCGCGCCCTATGAAGCGGAGCACTGGGAACAGGCCCGCGCCGATGCCGGCGAGACGACGCGTTTCGTTGACGTCGCATTCGACTCCGTCCGCGATGCAACGACGGACGAAATTGTCCCTCTTGAAGAGCTGCAAAGTCGCGAACCCGACCAGGAATGGAACCCGCAGTCTTCCGGAATCGAGATCAAGGCAAAGGCTGCCCGCAGCCTGGAGCGCCTATGGAAGGCGCTGCCACAGATCGGACCGGACGGCACTACGCAGGAAGACGACGCCGGGTCTGGGGATGCATCTCCAAAGAAACTCGCGCCGCCCCTGAACCTCATTCTCTACGGCCCGCCAGGCACCGGGAAGACCTATCGCCTCAAGAACGATTACCTGCCGCGATACCGGGACGAGGCCGGCGATCGCTTCGAGTTCGTGACGTTCCATCAGAGCTACGCGTACGAGGACTTCGTCGAGGGCATTCGCCCGGTCACGGAGAACGGGGTCGTCACCTACGAGGTGCGGCCGGGAGTGTTGAAGCGGCTCTGCGATCGGGCCCGGCGCGCGCCGGACAAGCGGTTCGCCCTCTTCATCGACGAAATCAATCGTGGAAACGTCGCCAAGATCTTCGGCGAACTCATCACGCTTCTCGAGGTGGACAAGCGCATCCGCATAGATGCCTCGGGAAACCGCTTGGCGAGCTGCAAGGGCCTGGAAGTGACGCTCCCCTACTCCGGCGAGCGTTTTGGTGTGCCCGCGAATGTCGACGTGATCGGCACCATGAACACTGCGGACCGCTCGATCGCCCTGCTCGACAGCGCATTACGGCGCCGATTCCGGTTCGAGGAACTCACGCCAAAACCGGAGCTCCTGGGACCGATTGATGACGGTGAGGGCAATCCGATCGACCTGCGTGAGCTTCTGCGGGTCATGAATGACCGCCTGTCCCGCTTGCTGCATCGCGACCAGACCCTCGGCCACAGCTACTTTTACCACGTGAAGTCCTTCGACGAGCTGCGCCGTGTGTTTGCGCGGGAGATACTGCCGTTCCTGCAAGAGGCGTTCTACGACGACTGGCGTCAGATCCGATACGTCCTCGCCGATCAGGCCGTGGAGGAGGAGCTGCAATTGGTCCGGGCGCTCACGCAGAGTGCTGCCGTGCTGTTTCCAAAGGCGGACCCGACCGAAATCGGGGACGGGGAGGCGTTCGAGATCATTCGGGAAGACGACATCACCCCGGACGCAATCCGGAAGATCTACGAGCCACCGGAATGAGGTGCCTGATTTTCCGAGAGAGGGAGGGCGTCAGCATCGGCCCAGCCGGCGAGATCAGCGAGCTCGAGGCAGAAGGGATCGCGAAACTCGCCGAACGTCTGCCATCCGGGGTCCTCACTTGGGGCCATCGGTCATTGAAGTTCGGGCCGTTCTGCGGAGTCCTGCAAACCGAGCAGCTGGCGATCGAGATACTTCCAAAGATCGACCATAGCAGCGACAGCAGCGAAGACATGCGGGGCCTTCTAGTGGCCATGCTTGCTCGTGCTGGAGAGCTCGGATCGAAGCGCGTAGGCGAGGCCGGCCTCGGGCAACAGCACAGCCACCTCCTGGACGTCTTCATCGAGGATTTCTGCAGCCAGGTGAAATCCGCCCTCCGAGGCGGGGCCATTGCCCGGTACACGGAGAGAACGGAGAACCTCAATGCCATCCGCGGACGGATCGAGCTCACCGAGCACCTGCGCGCGAACGCCTTCGATCGTTCTCATCTGCTCTGCCGCTTCGACGAGCGCATGATCGACAACCTATACAATCAATCGCTGAAGAGCGTCCTGCGAATCCTCCTCGGGTTCGCTCTGAGCCCGAGGACGCGGGCGATGGTCGCGGCGCTTCTCCATCGCTTCGACGAGGTGAGCGATCGTCGGGTTACGGTTCGCGGCGTCGGCGCACTGCGGTTTGATCGGACCATCCGGAACTGGGAGCCGGTGTTTGCGCGGGCCCACCGGCTGTTGTCAGGCTTGTACCCGGATGTTCGCATCGGCGACGCAGCTGGTTCAGCGCTGCTGTTCAACATGGAGAAGCTCTTCGAGACGGTACTGGGACTGCGCATCCGGCACGCCTTTCAGACGCAGCATGGTGGTCGCCTTTCCGTCAGGCTCCAGAGCCCTGTGAAGAACCTCGCGACGGCGGGCTTCCAGCTGCGCCCCGACATCGCCATTCAGAGCGGAGATGAGACGGTCGCCGTCCTCGACGCAAAGTGGAAGCGCCTCGATCTCGGCGAAGCGAACTCCGGCGTCTCGAGCGGCGACGCGTATCAGATGAACGCCTACGCCGGTCGCTACCGCTGCAAGCGACTCGTGCTCGTTTACCCGGCCTCGAGGGACTGCCCGCCAGGAAGGATCACCCAGTTCGTGCTCATGACCGAAGAGAGGCCGGTACTGGATGTAGTCGCGGTCGATGTTCGAGAGCTCGCCTTTGGCAGCGGGATCCCGGCCGGTATCGATGCGATGATCCCTGTAGAGCGGAACTGGAAGCAAAGAACATCGACGACACCGATTTTCGAGGCGATATGAAGGACTTCGCGCCCTCTTGCTTCCACAGTGCTTCCACGGGCGTTGGAAACGCAAACGCCGCCCCGGAGGGCGGCGCGTAAGCGTTTGGGAACGCGTAGGATATTGGTTGCGGGGGCAGGATTTGAACCTGCGACCTTCAGGTTATGAGCCTGACGAGCTACCGGGCTGCTCCACCCCGCGGTGTCTGTGAAGAGAGAGGTTTGAGGATGCGCTCTGCAGGTCTGGCGGCGACCTACTCTCCCACGTCTTGAGACGCAGTACCATCGGCGCGACGGGTCTTAACTTCCGAGTTCGGGATGGGATCGGGTGTTTACCTCGCGCTTTGACCACCAGACCGGCGGAGCGCATCGAGCCACGAGCGTCTTTCGGGAAGAGGGGAGGGGCCGGATTTCGTCCGGCTTCCGGATCGGATCAAGCCGATCGAGCGATTAGTACCGGTCAACTGA
>NZ_FOHL01000010.1:0-126276 GCF_900111545.1 Oceanicella actignis | reverse complement strand
CCGGGGCTATTCCGAACCGAAAGGCACGTTCCCACGCGTTACTCACCCGTCCGCCGCTGACCCCGAAGGGCCCGCTCGACTTGCATGTGTTAGGCCTGCCGCCAGCGTTCGTTCTGAGCCAGGATCAAACTCTCAAGTTGAAACGTCGCTCAGCGACGTCCTTGACGTTCGAACCTCTGCACATCGTCACTCTCGACATGCTCAAGTCCCCTCACGGAAAACCCGAGCCGCCAAGCGTGAAGCTGACACCTCATCATCGAGCCAGCCAAAAGCCAGCCCTAGAGGCCGATATCCAGACGTCCGGTCGTCGAAACAACCCAGCCGTCCGCATATCCCTTCCAGTCATAATGTCAAAGAGCGTGGCCCCTTGGGCCGGTCCGCCGGGTCGGTCGCTGCCGCGTCCTCGCCGCCGGTGAGCGCGGTGTATATGGAGGTCCGCGGTCGGCTGCAACAGGAAATTTCGGCCCGTCGCCGATTTTCTGCGCGAAAGGTAGAAATGGACGAAAAAACAAATGGATAAGCGGTGTTCGCGATGCGGATGCGCGCGCCCTCAGCGGCGCAGGAGGTAATCTTCGGGCCGCGCTCGGCGACCGCTGACGCGCTTGCGCAGACTCAGCGCGATTCCGCGCCCCATGGCGCGCGCCGCGCCCGCCAGGCCCCATCGGCGCAGCTGCCAGCGCCAGGCGGGTTCGCCGCCGAGCCGTCTGCGCGCGGCCTCGAAGCGCCGACGTGCGGGGGCGTCGCCGCGCGCGCCGGCGGCGTCGATGCTCGATTCGAAGATGTTGAGCTCGGTCAGGCGGGGCAGGGCGACGTAGGAGACGCAGCCATGCTCCCACACGCGGCGCATGTCCTCGTCGATCGGGCGCAGGCGGCGCGGATACGCCGCGATGAAGCGGCGCGCGGCGGCGGGGTTGACCAGATAGGCGCCGGCGTTGTTGGGCACGCGCCAGCACTCGACCAGCGCCAGGGTGCCGTCGCGCGCGACCTCGCGGCATGCGGTCTTGGGCGCGTTGCTCAGGCGCAGAAAGCCCCAGTCGGCCGGCGCCGCGGCAAGAAGCCGGGCGAGCTCGGCGAAGCCGGGAGCGAGGCGCAGGTCGTCCTCCATCACCAGGCCCGGGCGGCCGCTTTCGGCGATCAGGGCCATGACGCTCAGATGCGAGGCGTAGCAGGCGATCTCGCCCGGGCGCAGGGGGGCGTGGGGCGCGCCGGCCTCGTCGAAGAAGGCCGGGCGCAGCGCGGGCGGAATCGCGTCGGGGGTCAGCGCCGCAAAGCGCCGCCAGGCGATGCCGGCGGCGGCAAGCTCGGCGCGCATGTGCGCAAGGCGGCCCGAGTCGCGGTCCAGGTTGATCAGCCAGGCGTCGAAGGGCTGCGCGCGGTCAGACACGGATCCACCCTTCGGGGAACAGGTCGGACAGGTCCATGCCCGCCTGCTTCTCGGGCGCGAACCATTGGCGCGGCGCGACGGTGATCCCGCCCGGCCCCATCCACGCGCCCCACCAGCTGAAGGTCGAGTTGGCGATGACATGGTGCCGGCAGCGCGCCATCAGCGCCAGGTCGGCCGCGCGCGAGCCGCCCTCGACCACGGTCAGGTCCAGCCCCGACAGGCGCGCGCGCGCCTCTCGCGGCTGGTCCGAGAAGAGGAAGAAGCGCGCGTCGGGGCGCGCCTCGCGGATGCGCGCGCAGGCGGCGGCGAAATACTCGGCCGGCAGGACGCCGTGGATGCGCGCATTGGCCGGGTCGGCGTAGTCGCCAAGGCGCAGATGCACCGAGACGCTGTCGCCGCTCAGATCCGGCAGCTCGGCGTCGCGGGGCAGGGCGGCTTCGGCGCCGGCGCGCAGATCGGCGCGCAGCTCGTCGGCGATGGCGGCGAAATAGCGCCAGGACTGGAAATACCCGGCCAGATACCAGCTGCCCTGCAGCGTCTCGAAGACGGGATCGTAGGCGAAGCCGCGCTCGCGATGGATGCGGCCGCGCCAGCCCGGCGGCGTCTTGACCACGTCGCGTCCCAGCGCGCGGGCGATCGGCTTGGCCAGGTTCAGCGCCGCGCGCCGCAGCGGCCCTCCATGGCCCGTGCGCATGCGCGGCGTCAGGCCCAACTCGGCCAGGCCCACCGCCTTGATGCCCGCCGCGCCGCGCGCGCGCGGATGCACGCTGAGCTCGGCCCCGAGCCGCGCGGCCAGCGCCCGCCCCGCCGCATACTGGAACAGCTGGTTGCCGAGCCCGCCCTGAAGGCCCGCGCAGATCTCGGGGCGCGTGGACGCCATCGGCGCGGCGCGGCTCAGGGCAGGCGCCCTTCGGGATCGAGCGCGGCGCGGAACTCGCGCCACTCGCCGGGGCTCATGCCGGAATTCTCCTGCGTCACCCGCTCGCCCGCCAGCATGCGGCGCAGGCACGCCATGCCGGTGCGCGAGAACTGCGCCCCGTGCAGGCGGTATTCCTCGAAGGCGGCCCAGGCCAGCGGCACCCAGTCGCGCACGATGTCGCAGATCGCTTCGGCATAGACGCGGATCTCGTGCTGGGCGTGGGGGTCGGCGCGCAGGCGCAGGAAATGGAACAGGTTGTGAAGATCGGTCTTCCAATACCACTGCGTGTAGATGTTCTGCGTCAGGTTCATCCGCGCCAGCTCGCGCGCCAGCCCCTTGCGCGCCGGGTCCAGGACGCGGCCGTCGATGGTCTGGTTGAGCATGCGCTCGTAATCCTCGTAGCAGCGCGCCGCGTCCTCGCGCAGCAGGCGCAGCACCTCGGCGGCCTCCTCGCCCTCGAGCGCCTCGCCCCGCCCCTGCCGGTTCGTCGCCGCCTGCGCCGCCAGGTGCTCGGGGGCGGGGATGTAGAACTCGCGGTCCATCACCGAATAGCGCGCCGAGTATTCGTTCACGTTCGCCGTGCGGTGGCGGATCCACTGGCGCGCGACGAAGATCGGCAGCTTCACATGCAGCTTGATCTCGCACATCTCGAAGGGCGTCGAGTGCCAGTGCCGCATCAGGTAGCGGATCAGCCCCGCATCGTCGCGCGCCTTGCGCGTGCCCGCGCCGTAGCTGACCCGCGCCGCCTGGACGATCGCCGCGTCGTCGCCCATGTAGTCGACCACCCGCACGAAGCCGTGGTCAAGCACGGGCGTGGCCTGATACAGCCTTGCCTCGAGCCCCGGCGCCACGGCGCGCAGCGTCTGGTTCGGGCGCGCGCGCGCCGCGTCGATCTGGGCCTGTTGTTCGGGCGTCAGGGGCATGTCGTGTTCCGCTCGGTGGCTGCCGCGTGTCGGGCCAAGGCATAATGCACATCCGCCCGCCGGGCAACGCCGCGCAGGGGCCGCGCGAAAGAGGAGAAGAGAATGAAGATCCGCTACCTGCACGCCATGGTGCGCGTGCGCGACATCGAAGAGTCGAAGCGCTTCTATTGCGACCTTCTGGGGCTGGAGGAGATCCGCCGCATCGAGAACGAGGCCGGCCGCTTCACGCTGGTCTTTCTGGCCGCGCCCGGCCAGCACGACGTGGCGGTCGAGCTGACCTACAACTGGGGCTCGGACGAGGTGTATTCCACCGGCCGCAATTTCGGCCATCTGGCCTTCGAGGTCGAGGACATCTACGCCATGTGCGCGCGCCTGCAGGAAGGCGGCGTGACCATCAACCGGCCGCCGCGCGACGGGCGCATGGCCTTCGTCAAGAGCCCGGACGGCATCTCGATCGAGCTGCTGCAGGCCGGCGGCGCCAAGGAGCCGGCCGAGCCCTGGGTCAGCATGCCCAATGTCGGGACGTGGTGAGCGCGCGCGGCGCCTGATCCGCTGGGCCTCGGCGGCGCTGCTTGCGGCGGCGTCGCCGGCGGCATCGCAGGCGGCGGGGCAGGCGGGGGGGCAGGAAGCGTGCCGCCTGGCCCTGGCGCTGGCGATGGACGTGTCCTCGAGCGTCGACGCCGAGGAATACGCGCTGCAATCGCGCGGGCTGGCCGCGGCGCTGCGCGACGAGGCGGTGCGCGCGGCCATGTTCGCCCCGGGCCAGGGGCCGGTCGCGCTGGCGATCTACGAGTGGTCGGGCCGCGACCGCGCCGCCATGGTCGCCGGCTGGACGCTGATGCGCGCGCCCGCCGACGCCGACGCCCTGGCCGCGCGCGTTCTGGCCCATCCGCGCTCGCAGACCGAGTTTCCCACCGCGCTCGGTCATGCGCTTGGCGTCGGGGCGGTGCTGCTGCGGCGCGCGCCGCCTTGCGCGCGGCGCACCCTCGACATCGCCTCGGACGGGATCAACAACGCCGGCTTCGGCCCCTCGAGCGCCTACAAGGCCTTCGACTTCGGCGGCGTCACCGTCAACGCCCTGGTCATCGGCGACGATCCGCAGGGCCTGGCCGAGTATTACCGCGCCGAGGTCATCCGCGGCCCCGACGCCTTCGTCGAGACCGCGCGCGACCATGGCGACTTCGCCCGCGCCATGCGCCGCAAGCTGCTGCGCGAGCTGGCGCCGCCGCTGCTGCTGGGCGACGCCGGCGCGGCCGCTCAGTCGGGCACGCGGATCATCCGCCCCAGGAAGCGCCCGGCGAACAGGTGAACATGCAGGTGGGGCACCTCCTGATGGGCGTCGGGGCCGGCGTTCGACAGGATGCGGTAGCCGTTCCCGCCCGCCGCCTGCGCGCAGCCCAGCTCGCGCGCCACCTGGCCCACGGCGCGCACAAAGTCCACGATCTCGGCCTCGGACGCCTCGGCGGCGAAATGGTCGTAGTTCACATAGGGGCCCTTGGGGATCACCAGCACATGGGTGGGCGCCTGCGGGTTGATGTCCCGAAAGGCCAGCGAGTGCTCGGTCTCGAGCACCTTCGAGCACGGGATCTCGCCGCGCAGGATGCGCGCGAAGATGTTCTGGGGGTCGTATTCATAGGCCATCTGCGTCTCTCCTCAACGCTTGCGGCGGGCCGCGCCGCGCGGGGACCCTTCGCTCGATAGCCGCTTGGGGCGCGCCCGTCCACCGGGCCGGCGCGTTGCGCGCGGCGCGCGGTTGCGCTATCGCCAAGGCGCAGCGCCGCCGGGGCGGAGTCCGGAAGGAAGCCCGATGTCCGAACCCATCCATTTCTTCGTGCATGTGCCCAAATGCGCGGGCACCACGGTCGAGCGGCACTTCGACCGCACCCTGGGCGAGGGGTTCATGATCGCCCCGCGCTGGAACAATCCGCTGCGCGACGTGCTGGGCAACCGCGCGCGCATCGACCCCGAGCGCGCGGCGCGGGTGCGGGTGATGTCGGGCCATTCGCTGGCGCGGTCGATGCGGCGCTTCTTTCCCGGGCGCGAGCTGCGCGAATCGGTGCTGCTGCGCGATCCGGTCGGCTATCTGCTGTCCTTCTACAACTACCGCGTCTCGCGGCACCTGGATCACGGCCAGCCCGCCCCGCCGCCTTTCGACGACTGGCTGGCGGCGCAGCGGCGCAACCCGATCAGCCGCTTTCTGCTCATGCGCTATTTCGAGATCGGCTATCCGCGCATCTACGCCATGTCCTCGCGCGCGCGCTTCGCCTTTCTGGACGACGCGCTGCGCGGGTTCCACTTCGTGGGCGGCCACAAGCGCTGCGACGAGGTCGTGGGCACCATCTCGCGCGAGCTGGGGGTGGATGACGCAGTCACGCCGCAGAATGTCGGCCGCCGCCGCGTCCTGCGCGCCGAGGATCTGGGCGAAGAGCAGCGCGCGCGCATTCTCGAGCGCAACGACGTGGACGCGGCGCTGTTCGCCCGCTGGGCCGATCGCGGCTTCGGCCCCGGCGCGCCCGCCGGCGGCGAGGAAGAGCGCGAGGCGCTGCTCGAATCCCTGTCCGGCGCCGATCAGCCGGACTATCTGCTTTCGGACCTGACCAGCCTGGCGCGCAAGAAGCTCTGGCGCCCGTTCTGAACCGCGCCGGCGCCCGCCGGCGCGGCCGCCCTCACATGATCAGCCGCAGGCGCTGGATCGTCGTCGCGATGTGGCTGAAGACCTGCCCGATGTTCAGCTGGTCAGCCTCGTAGAAATGCGCCTTGGTCGAGGCGCAGTTCTCCATCTCGTCCTTGTAGGGGGTCATGAAGGCGATGGTGAACACCGTCACCCCGTGATCCTTGGCAAGCTGACACTGGTTGTAGAAATAGCTCACCCCGGTCGAGCGGCCGAACAGCCGGTCCGCCGACAGCTGGTCGGTCTCGAGCACCGCCTTCTCGGCCATGAGCTCGACCTTCGCCTTGTCGTTCTTTTCCCGCGGATCGTATTGCTCGGTGATCTTGCCGTCCGTCATGAGGACGATGAACTTCTTCGTGTCCTCGGCGTTCCAGGCGGCCGGGCGCCCGTCATAGGCGGGGTCCACCAGGCCGTCGAGCACCATCTGGTGCACGATGCCCTGCGACGAGGGGTTGAGCAGCGCCACCGCCCATTTCATGGCGTTGTAGGTGCCCGTGCCGTCATGCAGATTGCCTTCGTCGCCGTTCTTGCCGCCCGGACGGATCTTGTCGATCTCGTTCACAAGCGTGGCGTAGTCGTTGACGAGGTAGCGGATCTGCATCTCGTCCGAGGGGCACCAGCCCCATTTCATCCAGTCCTTGGCGATGGCCCAATACATGAAATGCGGCACCTGCTGCCGGTCCTGCCGGCGCGGCAGGTCGGCATGCGAGAAGTCGCCGTCGGACGAGGTGTCCATATAGAAGCAATGGGAGTTGTCGTGGCTCCACACCGCGTCCTTCTTGCCGCCCAGCTTCTCGAACATCCACGGTCCGGGGTTGGTCTGGCCGGCATAGCGGATGAGGTTGACCGTGACGTTCCGGTTCGCGCCCGACTGGGTGACCACGTTGATGAAGTTCTGCGCCGCCGGGATCAGGTCCAGAACGCGCTCGTCGAAGCGCATCGAGCCCGAGATGTCGAGCACGAGCGAGATCTCGACGTTCGTCACGCTCTGCACCGCGCGCGAATCCGCGCCCACCATCATGTCGGACAGGCCGACGAAGCGCAGGAAGGTCGTGTTCACCGGGAAGTAGGCCTTGGCCGCGACGTCGCGCTCGTTGATCGAGATCTTGGGGTCCACCGTCACGGTCGCGTCGGTCTTCTTCAAGTTGCGCAGCTCGACATATTCGTCGATCAGCTCGTCGAGCTCCTCCTTGGGGACCTCCTGATTGAGCGAGGTCGCCGCCAGCACGCCGCGGTCGAGCGCGGCCTGAAGATCGGCGCGCTCGGCCTCCTGCCGGGCGATGTCGATGGCCGCGCCGGTGGCGACGATGATTCCCAGAAACAGAAGCACCATCAGGGCGGTGATCGCGCCGCTTTCGTCGCGCGCGAATTCCGCCCGCCTGCGGCTAAGCCGCTTCAACATGCCGTTCATGGCCATTTCTCCCCCAGCGCCGGCAGCAGAACGCGAACGCCCGGCGCATGATACGCTGATCACTCTGAAAACCCGTCCGCACCCCCAATAATGCGAAACGGACGATTTACCACCGGTGAATGATAACAATTCATCACCCCAGAGTCCATTTGAACCCCGGCGGCGGCTTCGGGGGCGCCGTTTCGCGCCCTTCGCGCGGATGCCGAGGCCCTCGCCGCGATCGCGGCATCAGGCGCGGGGCGGCGAACGCGCAGGCGCGGCGAGAATCGGTCCGCGCGGGCGTCTCAGCCGGCGCGGTCGCGCGCCGCGCCCGCCTCGCGCAGAAGGCTCATGAACACGTCCTCAAGATCGGGTTCGCGCGTGGACAGGTCCACGATCCGGCCCTGCGCGCGTTCGATGCGCGCGATCAGCGCGCCCGGATCGGTCGCGCCGCGCCGATAGGCGATCTCGAGCCAGCCGTCCGCGCGCAGATGCGCGCGCGCGCCGCCGGGCAGGTCCAGACGGGCGGCCTGCGCGCGCGCCTCCTCCGGCTCGATCCGCACGGCCAGAACGCGCTCGTCCAGCCGCGAGAGCAGCGCCGCCTTGTCGTCGCAGGCGATCAGGCGCCCGTCGCCGATGACGGCGATGCGGTCGCACATCTCCTCGGCCTCCTCGAGGTAGTGCGTGGTCAGGATGATCGTCACCCCGCGCGCGTTCAGCTCGCGCACATAGTCCCAGAGCATGCGCCGCAGCTCGATGTCCACGCCCGCCGTCGGCTCGTCCAGAACCAGAACCGCCGGATCGTGCACCAGCGCCTTGGCCACCAGCAGCCGCCGCCGCATGCCGCCCGAAAGCGTGCGGGCATAGGCTTCGGCCTTGTCCGCCAGACCGACCTTGGCCAGGATCTCGTCGGTGCGCCGGCGCGCGCGCGGCACGCCGTAAAGCCCGGCCTGCACCTCGAGCGCGGCGCGCGGCGTGAAGAAGGGGTCGATGTTCAGCTCCTGCGGCACCACCCCGATGGCGGCGCGCGACTGGCGCGGGTTGCGGTCCTGATCGAAGCCCCAGATGCGCACCTGCCCGGCGGTCTTGATCGTCAGCCCCGCCAGAATGTTGATGAAGGTCGACTTGCCGGCGCCGTTCGGCCCCAGAAGCCCGAAGATCGCCCCCCGCGGCACGTCCAGATCGATGCCGCGCAGCGCCTCCTTGCCGCCGCGATAGACCTTGCGCAGGCCGCGCACGGAAATGGCGGCGTCTGGTGCGGCGTCCGGGGCGGCGGGCGAGGTCATGCTATGCGGCTCCATGGCGGCTGCGGGGCGTGCGGCCCGGCGTCGATGCGCCCGGCGGTCGGCCCCGCGTTGATACGCCCGCCGGGCCAAGCGTTCAACCGCGCCGCGGGCGCTTGCCGCGCACGCGCGCATCGCTATCATGCGCGCGCGCAGCCGCCGGAGCGCGCGCGCCGCCATCCGCACGGGCTCGCGCCGAGCCCCGCAACCGCACGAGGACACGCCATGCCCATCGAAGCCCCCGAAGTCGAGATCGTCGAGACGACCCGCGTCAGCTGCGACGGCGGCGCCGGCCCGCTGGGCCATCCGCGCGTGTGGATGACGATCCCCGAGGACAAGGGCTATGTCGAATGCGGATATTGCGACAAGAAGTTCGTCCTCAGGGGCGGCCCCGCGGACAAGGGCTGAGCCGGTGAGCGGGCAGGGCCGCCCCCTGGGCCCCGGCGACCATCTGGAGCTGGTGGACGGCTCGGGCTTCATCTTCCGCGCCTATCACGCGCTGCCGCCGCTCACGCGCCGCTCCGACGGGCTGCCCGTCGGCGCGGTGGCCGGCTTTTGCAACATGATCCAGAAGATGATCGCCGAGCGCGCCGCCGATGGCGACGCCTCGGGCTGCCCCGTGACGCATGCGGCGGTGATCTTCGATCATCCGGGCAAGACCTTCCGCAACGACATCTTTCCCGAATACAAGGCCAACCGCCCGCCGCCGCCCGAGGATCTGGTCCCCCAGTTCCCGCTCGTGCGCGAGGCGGCGCGCGCCTACAACCTGCCCGTCATCGAGGCCGAGGGCTGGGAGGCGGACGACATCATCGCCACCTACGCCCGCCTCGCGCGCGAGGCGGGGGCCAAGGTCACCATCATTTCCTCCGACAAGGACCTGATGCAGCTGGTGGACGAGCGCGTGCGCCTCGTCGACGGGATGAAGAACCAGGTCATCGGCCCCGAAGAGGTCGAGGCCCGCTTCGGCGTCCCGCCCGAGCGCGTGGTGGACGTGCAGGCGCTGGCGGGCGATCCGGTCGACAACGTGCCGGGCGCGCCGGGCATCGGCGTCAAGACCGCGGCGAAGCTGATCCGGGAATACGGCGATCTGGAGAACCTCCTCGCCCACGCGCAGGACATTCCCCAGCCCAAGCGCCGCCAGACCCTGCTCGAGAACGCCGAGCGCATCCGCATGTCGCGCCGCCTGGTCGAGCTGGCCCGCGACGTGCCGCCGCCCCTGCCGCTCGAGGAGCTGGCCCTGCGCAAGCCCGATCCGCAGGCGCTGCTCGACTTCCTGTCGCGAATGGAGTTCCGCACCCTTCTGCGCCGCGCGGCCCGGACGCTGGGCGTCGAGCCGCCCGCCGCGCCTGCGCCGCGCCCCGCCGAGACCGGGTCCGACGCCGGGGCCGACGCCGCGCAGGCCGATCCGCCCGCCGCCATCGATCGCGACGGCTACGAGGTGGTGCGCGACGCCGCGGCGCTGGCGCGCTGGATCGAGATGATGAACGAGCGCGGCGAGGCGGCGATCGACGTCGAGACCACCTCGCTGGACGAGATGCGCGCCGATCTGGTGGGCCTGTCGATCTGCGTCGCGCCCGGGCGCGCGTGCTACGTCCCCTTCCGCCATGTCGAGGGCGACGGCGACCTGCTGGGCGCCCGCAAGCCCGCGCCGGGCCAGATGGACCGCGACGAGGCGCTGCGCATGCTGGCGCCGACCCTGGCCGATCCGGCGGTGCTCAAGATCGGGCACAACATCAAGTATGACATGAAGGTGCTGGCCCGCCACGGCGCGCCGGTCATCTGCCACGAGGACACCATGCTCATCAGCTACGCGCTCGACGCGGGGCTGCACGGGCATGGCATGGACGAGCTGTCGCACCTGCATCTGGGGCATGAGCCGCTGGGCATCAAGGAGCTGATCGGCTCGGGCAAGTCGGCGATCACCTTCGACCGCGTGCCGCTGGACAAGGCCGCGCCCTACGCCGCCGAGGACGCGGACGTGACCTGGCGCCTGCGCGACGCCCTGCGCGGGCGGCTGCCGCGCGAGGGGCTGGCCACGGTCTACGAGACGCTCGAGCGGCCCCTCGTGCCGGTGCTGGCGCAGATGGAGATGACCGGCGTCAAGGTCGACGTGCCGCGCCTCAACCGCCTGTCGAACGAGTTCGCGGCCCGCATGGCCGAGCTCGAGGCCGAGATCCACGCCCTGGCGGGGCAGAGCTTCAACGTCGGCTCGCCGCGCCAGCTGGGCGAGATCCTGTTCGAGAAGATGGGCCTGCCCGGCGGCAAGAAGGGCAAGTCCGGCGCCTGGTCCACACCCGCCGACGTGCTCGAGACCCTGGCCGCCGAGGGCAACGAGCTGGCCGCGCGGGTGCTGGACTGGCGCCAGCTGGCCAAGCTCAAATCCACCTACACCGACGCGCTGCCGGGCCATGTGAACCCCGAGACGGGGCGCGTGCACACCAGCTTCTCGCTGGCGGCGACGACGACGGGGCGCCTGGCCTCGACCGATCCGAACCTGCAGAACATTCCGGTGCGCACCGAGGCCGGCCGCGCCATCCGCGAGGCCTTCGTGGCCGAGGAGGGCTCGGTCATCGTCTCGCTCGACTACTCGCAGATCGAGCTGCGCATCCTGGCGCACATCGCCGACGTGCCGGCGCTGAAGGACGCCTTCCGAAAGGGAATGGACATTCACGCCATGACCGCGTCCGAGGTCTTCGGCGTGCCCGTCGAGGGCATGGACCCCATGGTGCGCCGACGCGCCAAGGCCATCAATTTCGGCGTGATCTACGGCATCTCGCCCTTCGGCCTGGCCAATCAGCTGGGCATCTCGCGCGACGAGGCCAGGGCCTTCATCGACGCCTACTTCCAGAAGTTCCCCGAGATCCGCGTCTACATGGACCGCACCGTCGAAGAGGCGCGGCGCGACGGCTTCGTGCGCACCATCTTCGGGCGGCGCATCCACACGCCCGAGATCAACGCCCGCGGCCCGCGCGCGGGCTTTCAGCAGCGCGCGGCCATCAACGCGCCCATCCAGGGCTCGGCCGCCGACGTCATCCGCCGCGCCATGATCCGCGCCCCCGCCGCGCTGCGCGAGGCCGATCTGCGCGCGCGCATGCTGCTGCAGGTGCATGACGAGCTGCTGTTCGAATGCCCCGAGGACGAAGCCCCGCGCCTGATCGAGGTCATGCGCGCGGTGATGGAGGGCGCGCCCGAGCCGGCGGTGGCCATGTCGACGCCGCTCAAGGTCGATGCCGGGGTGGGGCGGAGCTGGGCCGAGGCGCATTGAGGGGCGCCGGGGCGCCCCGCTCAGGCGGCGTCGCGAAAGGTGACGCGGTTGCGCCCGCCGTTCTTGCTGGCGTAAAGCGCCGCGTCGGCCGCCTCGATCAGGCTTTCGGCCCCGTCGCCGGGCGCATACATCGCCACGCCGATGGACACGGTGACCGGGATCTCGCGATCGCCGATGTCGAACGGAGGTTCCTGGATGGCCGCGCGCACGCGCTCGGCCGCCGCGGCCACGGCTTCGCGGCGCGCATCGGGCATGGCGACCAGGAACTCCTCGCCGCCAAGGCGCGCCGTCAGATCCGCGCCGCGCACATTGGCCTTCAGCCGGCGCGCGAACTCGCGCAGCACCGCGTCGCCGGCGGCGTGGCCGTAGGTGTCGTTCACCTGCTTGAAGCGGTCGATGTCCATCATCATCACGCCAAGCTCGCCGTCGCGCGCGTTTCTGATCAGCCCTTGCAGGTGCGTGGCCGCGTAGCGCCGGTTGAACAGCCCCGTCAGCGGGTCGGTCACCGCAAGGCGCAGGCCGTCGAGCAGCGTGTCGCGCAGCTCGTCCGCATAGCGCTTACGCCGCAGCTGCGAGCGCATGCGCGCGACAAGCTCGGCCGCGTCGACGGGCTCGAACAGATAGTCGCCGGCGCCAAGGTCCAGGCCCTTGGCGGCCGAGGCCGCGTCGCCTTCGGGCGCGACCAGCACGATCGCGCTTGCGCGCGTCGACTGGCGCGAGCGCAGGGCCGAAACCAGCCGCAGCCCGTCGCCGCCGGCAGGCAGGCGGCGGTCGATCAGGAACGCGTCGGGGGGCGCGGCTTCGGCCATGGTCAGCGCCTCGCGGTCGTTGGGCGGAATGCGCACGCGCACGTCCAGCGCCTTGCGCAGGATGTCGGCGCGCCGGCGCGCGCTGTCGGGCTCCGCCGCGACGATCATCACATTGGCCCCCGAAACATCCACGTCCAGCTCGGCCCGGACGGCTTCCAGCCCCAGCGACTGGGTCGTCTCGACGCGCAGGCGCATCTCGTCGATCATCATCTTCATGCGCAGCAGGTTGCGCACGCGCGCGTTCAGCTCAAGCTCGTTCACAGGCTTGGTCAGGAAGTCGTCCGCCCCGGCCTCGAGCCCGCGCACCCGCTCCTCGGGCTCGTTGAGGGCGGTGATCATCACCACAGGGATGTGGTGCAGCTGCGGATCGCTCTTGATGCGGCGGCACACCTCGAACCCGTCGAGCTCGGGCATGACCACGTCCAGCAGCACCAGATCCGGCGCCTCGCGCGCGCAGATCTCGAGCGCGTCGCGGCCGTTGGCGGCGGTGGTGACGTCATAATAGTCTGCGCCCAGGCGCGCGGCGAGCAGCATGCGGTTGGTCGCCACGTCGTCGACGACGAGGATTCGTCCGCTCATGCATTTTCTCCCGCACACGAAATCGGCGCCCGCGCCGGGCGGCGATCGAGATTTGCGAAGCGCGGCGACGCTCCGCTTCCGCTCACTTCACGATATAAGCGTTAACGAAGGGTTTCGGCCACCGGTCGAGATCGCGAGAACATCGGAGGAACCTGGCATGAACCGAGACGCGGCCGAGGCGTTGGCGCTTGAGGCGCTGGCATGGATGGCGTCGGACCCGGACCGGCTGGGGGCCTTTCTGGCCGCCGCCGGCGCCGATGCGGACACCGTGCGCGCGCGCGCGGCCGATCCCGAATTCCTGGGCTTCGTGCTCGACATCCTGCTTGGCGACGAGGGGGCGGTGATCGCCTTTTGCGACGCCGCCGGGCGGCCCTATGACGCGCCCCTGCGCGCGCGCGCGGCGCTGCCGGGCGGCGATCTTCCGCATTGGACCTGAGCGCCGCTTGGAGAATCGGCTCCCGCGCGCGATAGTCCCCGCATGTCCCTGCCGCCCGGTTTCCTCGATGAGCTGCGCACGCGCGTGAGCCTGTCCGACGTCGTCGGGCGCAAGGTCGCGTGGGATCGGCGCAAGTCCAATCCCGCCCGCGGCGACTGGTGGGCGCCGTGCCCCTTCCACCAGGAGCGCACCGCCTCGTTCCACGTCGACGACCGCAAGGGCTTCTACTACTGCTTCGGCTGCCAGGCGAAGGGCGATGCCATCGGCTTCGTGATGGAGAGCGAGAACCTGTCCTTCATCGAGGCGGTCGAGCTTCTGGCCGCCGAGGCGGGGATGACCATGCCCACGCGCGATCCCGAGGCCGCCCGCCGCGAGGACCGGCGCAAGACGCTGGTCGAGGTGATGGAGCTGTCGGCCCGGTTCATGCGCATGCAGCTGCGCGGGGCGCGCGGCGCGCAGGCGCGCGAATACCTTCGCCGCCGCGGCCTGGACGAGGCCGCGATCGAGCGCTTCGGGATCGGATTCGCGCCCGACGACCGCGGCGCGCTGCTCGCGCATCTGACGAACAAGGGCGTTTCGCAGGAACTGATCGTGGAATCGGGCATGGCGATCCGCCCCGACGACGGCTCGGCGCCCTATGATCGGTTCCGCGGGCGCGTCATGTTTCCCATCCGCGACGCGCGCGGGCGCTGCATCGCCTTCGGCGGGCGGGCGCTGCGCGAGGACGCGCGGGCCAAGTATCTCAACAGCCCGGACACGCCGCTTTTCGACAAGGGAAGCACGCTCTACAACATCGGCCCCGCGCGCGAGGCCGCGGGCCGCGCCGGGCGGCTGCTGGTGGCCGAGGGCTACATGGACGTCATCGCCCTGGTCCTGGCGGGGTTCGAGGCGGCCGTGGCGCCCCTGGGCACGGCGGTGACCGAGCGCCAGCTGCGGCTGATGTGGCGGCTGGCGGACGAGCCGGTCATCATGCTCGACGGCGACGCGGCGGGGCTGCGGGCGGCGCGGCGGCTGGTCGACCTGGCGCTGCCGCTGCTCGAGCCGGGAAAGACGCTGCGATTCTGCCTGCTGCCCGAGGGCAAGGACCCCGACGACTTCCTGCGCGATTCGGGGCCCGAGGCGCTCGAGCGGCTGATCGCCGAGGCGCTGCCGCTGGTCGAGATGCTGTGGCGGCGCGAGATCGAGGGCAGGGTGTTCGACGCGCCCGAGCGCCGCGCGGCGCTGGACAAGCGCCTGTCCGAGGCGCTTGCGCGCATCCCCGACCGCGGCTTGCGCGGGCACTACGCCGACGCGCTGCGCGAGCGGCGCGATGCGCTCTTCGGCCGCCCGGCGCGCCGATCCCGCGCGCCCGAGGACGACCCGCCGCCCGCCGCCGAACCGCGCGAGGATTGGGGGCGCGCGCCGGGGGGGCGGCGCGGCGGCTTCGGCGCCCGGCGCGGCGGCTGGAAGGACGCGGCCCGGCGCGAGGCGGGGCCCTCGGCGCAGCTGCGCGCCTCGCAGCTGGCCTCGCGCGCCGGCGCCTCGCCCGCGCGCTGGCGCGAGGCGGCGCTGCTTCTGGGCGTGCTCAACCACCCGCCGCTGGCCGAGACCTTCGAGGCCGAGCTCGACGTGCTGCGCTTCGAGACGCCCGAATTCGAGGCGGTGCGCGATGCGATCCTGGCCGAGCTGGGCCCCGCCCTCGAGGCGCCCGAGGCCGAAGCCCCCGACATCCTGCGCGCGGGCGTGGCGCGGCGGCTGGGGCGCGATCCGCACGCGCTTCTGGCGCAGGGCGTCGCGCCGCTGACGCCGGCGCTGGCGCGCGGCGCCCCGCGCGCCCGGGCCGAGGCGGTGCTGCGCGAGGCGCTGGCCATTCACCTGGCGCGGCAGGCGCAGGCGGCCGAGATCGAGGCGGCGCGGCGCGACCTTGGCGCCGAAGGCGCGTTCGATCTGCTGATGCGCCGCCTGGCGCAGGCCGCGCAGGAGCGCGAGCGCGCCGCCCGCCCCGCGCCGGGCGCCGAGGCGCTGGGCGACGAGAACGAAGAGGCGCTGCGCGCGCAGCTGCGCGCATTGCACGAATCGCGAATCTGGGCGAGGAAGCGGCGAAAAAATCGGCCCGACGGGGCGTGATTCGAATCGCGAATCACCTATATATCCCGGTCTGACGGACTCGGGATCTCAATCGCGGGCCGTTCCCGGGCGGCAGCCTGGCGGAACGGTCGGCCAAGCGGAGACGTACATGGCGGCCAAGGACACCGAAAACGACAAGCCCGAAGATCAGGACGACGCCGAAGGCCCGATGCTCGACCTGAGCCAGGCGGCGGTGAAGAAGATGATCGCCGCCGCCAAGGCGAAGGGCTTCATCACGATCGACGAGCTCAACCGCGTGCTCCCGCCCGAGCAGGTCTCCTCCGAGCAGATCGAGGACGTGATGGCGCTGCTGTCCGAGATGGGCGTGAACGTCGTCGAGGAGGAAGAGGCGGAGGCCGAGGAGGAGGAGGAGAAGGGCGGCGAGGTGGCCGTCGCCGCGACGCCCTCCGAGACGCTCGACCGCACGGACGACCCCGTGCGCATGTATCTGCGCGAGATGGGCTCGGTCGAGCTGCTGTCGCGCGAGGGCGAGATCGCCATCGCCAAGCGCATCGAGGCCGGCCGCTCGACCATGATCGCGGGGCTTTGCGAAAGCCCGCTGACCTTCCAGGCCATCACCATCTGGCGCGACGAGCTGCTGGAGGAGAAGATCCTTCTGCGCGACGTCATCGACCTTGAGTCCACCTTCGGCGCGCATATGGAGGAGGACGAGGAAGAGGACGTCGACGCCGCGCCCGCCGAGGGCGCCGCCGCGCCCGCCGCGGCGTCGGGCGACGACGACGAGGAGGACGAGGACGAGCGCGCGAATCTGTCGCTGGCGGCGATGGAGGCGCAGCTCAAGCCGCGCGTGCTCGAAACGCTCGACCGCATCGCCGAGGACTACAAGCGCCTGCACGAGATGCAGGTGCAGCGCATCTCGGCCGCTCTGTCCGAGCAGAAGACCTTCACCCCCCAGCAGGAGCGGGAATACCAGCGCCTGCGCGCCGAGATCGTGCAGCTGGTCAACGAGCTGCACCTGCACAACAACCGCATCGAGGCGCTGGTCGACCAGCTTTACGGCATCAACCGCCGGCTGATGACGCTGGAAGGCTCGCTGATCAAGATGGCGGACGCGGCCAAGATCGACCGCAAGGCCTTCATCGAGGAATACCGCAACTCCGAGCTCGATCCGGGCTGGATCGACCGCGTCGCCACGCTCAAGGGCAAGGGCTGGGCGCAGTTCGTCGAGCGCAACCGCGACCGCATCGAGGCCGTGCGCCGCGAGATCGGCGAGATTGGGCGCCATGTGGGGGTGGACATTCCCGAGTTCCGCCGCATCGTCCAGACCGTGCAGAAGGGCGAGAAGGAAGCGCGCATCGCCAAGAAGGAGATGGTCGAGGCGAACCTGCGGCTGGTCATCTCGATCGCCAAGAAATACACCAACCGCGGCCTTCAGTTCCTGGACCTGATCCAGGAGGGCAACATCGGCCTGATGAAGGCGGTGGACAAGTTCGAGTATCGGCGCGGCTACAAGTTCTCGACCTATGCGACGTGGTGGATCCGCCAGGCGATCACGCGCTCGATCGCGGATCAGGCGCGCACGATCCGCATTCCCGTGCACATGATCGAGACCATCAACAAGCTGGTGCGCACCAGCCGGCAGATGCTGCACGAGATCGGGCGCGAGCCCACGCCCGAAGAGCTGGCGGCCAAGCTGCAGATGCCGCTCGAGAAGGTGCGCAAGGTGATGAAGATCGCCAAGGAGCCGATCTCGCTCGAGACCCCGATCGGCGACGAGGAGGACTCGCAGCTGGGCGATTTCATCGAGGACAAGAACGCGATCCTGCCGCTGGACGCCGCGATCCAGGCCAACCTCAAGGACACGACGACGCGCGTTCTGGCCTCTCTGACCCCGCGCGAGGAGCGCGTGCTGCGCATGCGCTTCGGCATCGGCATGAACACCGATCACACGCTCGAGGAAGTCGGTCAGCAATTCTCGGTGACGCGCGAGCGCATTCGCCAGATCGAGGCCAAGGCGCTGCGCAAGCTCAAGCATCCCAGCCGCAGCCGCAAGCTGCGCAGCTTCCTCGACGGCTGAAGCGGGCGCCGCGCCCCAGCCGGGGCGCGGCCCTCAGGCGGCGCTCGCCACGCGGTTGCGTCCGGCTTCCTTCGCCTTGTAGAGCAGCTCGTCGGCGCGCTTGATCAGCGCGGCGGCGTCCTCGCCTTCGCGAAGCTGCGTGACGCCCACCGACACGGTCACCGTCCCGAGGCGTTCGCGGGTTTCGGCGACGACGAAGCTTTTCGCCGCCAGCTCCTGCCGGATCTTTTCGGCGATGTGGCGCGCGCCCATCAGGTTGGTCGCCGGCAGGACCATGGCGAATTCCTCGCCGCCGAAGCGGGCCGGCGTGTCCTTTCCCTTGAGGTTGAGCTTGAGGATGCGGGCGAATTCCTTGAGCACCGAGTCGCCCACGGCGTGTCCGTATCGGTCGTTGAGCTGCTTGAAGCGGTCGATGTCGGCCAGCGCGAAGCACAGCGGGCCGCGTTCGGGCGCCGCGGCGATTTCGGCCTCGAGCACGGCGTCCAGCCGCCGGCGGTTCGGGAGCTGGGTCAGATGGTCCAGATAGGCCGCTTCGCGCAGATCCTTCAGATCGCGCGACAGATCCTCGATCTTTCGCCGGGCGGCGCGAAGCTGGGAGGTCAGATCGCTGGTTTGCGCGGCGTGGGCGCCGGTGACCTCGATCAGCGACTCGGCGGCCTCGCGCACGGTCGAGGCGCGCGAAAGCAGGTTCACCCCTTCGCGGATGCGGGTGAGGGCGCCCATGAAGCGCGCATCCTCGGTCTCGCGCCGCGCCAGGCGTTCGACCACCTCGCCCATTTCGCCGTCCAGCGTCTGGCCCAGCGACAACAGCCGCACGGGGGCCGCGCCAAGGGCGAGATGCTCTTCATAGATGCGCTCGATCGCCGACAATGCGGGGGATTCGTCGCGTTCCAGCAGCGCGCCGACGGCGTTGCGCAACCCTTCGGGCTCGCCGCGCACATAGCCATAGAGCACCTCGAAGACGCGCGGCGTGGGGGGCAGCCGCCTTGCGTGGGCAAGGTCGAGGGCCTTGCGCGCCAGGGCCTCCTGCGCCTCGAAATCCTCGTCGAAGCCGGTTTCGCTTTTGACCAGCGCCGCCATGTCGATCCTCCGTCGCACCCCGGGCCGCGCGGGGCGCGGCATCCGATTCGCAGGGTAGGGCGGCTTTTCTTACGCGCGGTTAATCGGCGCTCTCTTCGCGTTCGATCAGCTTGACGATGCGCAGGAAGCGCGCATGCGCCAGCGCGACCGAGAAGGCGAAGCCTTTCCAGCCGCCCAGCGCATGGCCGCGCAGCAGATAGGTCTTGAGGAAGACGTAGGGGAACTCGACCGCCAGGCGGGCCTTGAGCAGCCACAGGGGCCGGCGCCGCGCCGCCTGGGCCTGGAAGGTGGTGTAGGCGTTCTGCTTCTGGATCAGCGCGTGCCAGGTCAGGAACGGATAGTGCCACAGCGCGCCCCTGAGCTGGCGCGGCGGCGCCAGGGTCTCGACCCGGTCGAAGAGCGGGTGGTCGCGGTAGCGCCCGGCCTCGACATGGTAAAGGCGCACGACGTTGTAGTCGTTGGCCAGCGGGCGCGGGCGCGCGTCGCCCGGATAGACGTTGAGGATGCGCACCTTCCAGGCCGAGGGCGGCTCTTCGCGCACCACGCGGCGGATCTCTTCGGCCAGCTCGGGGGTGACCACCTCGTCCGCGTCGACGTTGAGCAGCCAGTCATGGCGGCATTGCTCTTCGGCGAAGCGCTTTTGCGGGCCGTAGCCGCGCCAGTCGCGCACGAAGACGCGCGCGCCCAGCCGCTCGGCCAGTTCGGGCGTGCCGTCGGTCGAGCCCGAATCGACCACCACCACCTCGTCCGCCAGGCCGCGCAGGGCCTCGATGGCGCGAGGCAGGCGCGCGGCCTCGTTCTTGGCGATGATGAAGGCCGAGAGGCCGGGGCGTTCGCGCGCCATGGGCCGCCTCACCCGCGCAGGGCGGCCAGAAAGGCGTCGATGTCCTCGTCGGCGGTGTTCCACGCGCAGACCAGGCGGCAGCCGATGGGCTCGTCATCGGGGCCGTCGGGGGCGGGTTCGTGCGGCCAGGGATAGTAGCGCGCCCCCGCCGCCTGCAGCCGCGCATGCACCGCGCGCGGAAGGGTCGGAAAGACCATGTTCGCCTCGACCGGATGCGGGATCTGCGCCAGCCCCGAGGCGCGCAGCCCCTCGGCCAGGCGGTCGGCCGCCGCGTTGGCGCGGGCGGCAAGCTCGAGCCACAGCCCGTCTTCCAGCCAGGCGGCCAGCTGCGCCGAGGCGTAGCGCATCTTGGACAGAAGGTGGCCGCCGCGCTTGCGCCGCAGCTCGAACTCCCAGCCGCGGCGCTCGGCCTCTTCGCCGAAGAAGACGACCGCCTCGACCCCCAGCGCGCCGTTCTTCGTCGCGCCCAGCGACAGCGCCTGAACCCCCGCCTTCCAGGTCAGCTCGGCGGGGCTGACGCCCAGCCGCGCCGCCGCGTTGGCGAAGCGCGCGCCGTCCATGTGCAGCGGCAGATCCCACGCGCCGGCGATGTCGGCGATGCGGCGCAGATCCGCCGGGCGGTAGAGCGTGCCCAGCTCGGTCGCCTGCGTCACCGTCACCGCGCCGCGCTGCACGTTGTGCACGCCCGCATGGCAGGCCTGCGCCAGCCGCCGCTCGAGCGCCTCGGGGTCGATGCGCGCATGCGCGCCGGGGATCAGCCACAGCGTCGCGCCGCCCGTGTAGAAGATCGGCGCGCCGCACTCGTCCTCCTGCACATGGGCGTGTTCGTGGCAGCAGATGGCCGCCCAGGGCGGGCACAGCGTGGCCAGCGCCAGGCTGTTGGCCGCGGTGCCCGTGACCACCGGCAGGACGACGGCCTCGGGCGCCTCGAAGATCTCGCGCACAAGGGCCGTGGCGCGCGCGGTCCACGGATCGGCGCCGTAAGAGCCGGCGGGGCCTTCGTTGGCGCGGGCCAGGGCCTCGAGCACGGCGGGGGCCGCGGGGGCCGCGTTGTCGGAGCTGAACCACATCACAGCATTCCTTCGATCAGGTGGTCGGGCAGATCGTCTTCGTCCACCTCGTATTCGGGCGCCGAGCCCTGCACCGCCACGCCCGCCCGGCGCACCGATTCGGGATCGCCCGAGATCAGCGGGTGCCAGTCGAACAGCGGCTTGCCCTCGGCCAGAAGCCGATAGGCGCAGGTCGCGGGCATCCAGTCCTTGATCTCGTCGATGGTCTGGGGCGAAAGGATCACGCAGCCGGACACCAGCGCCTTGCGCCGCGCATAGGCGCCGCAGCGGCGGGTTTCGGGGTCGAACAGGCGGCAATGGACGTTGGCGTAGGCGACGGTCCCGTCGTCTTCATCCTCGAGCTTGAGCAGGCAGCAGCGCCCGCAGCCGTCGCACAGCGATCCCCACTGCGCGCGCGTCATGCGCGCAAGCGGCGTCGTGCGCCAGAAGGGTTCGGCGTCGGGCGCGGCGGGCGAGGGGCGTTCTGCGGTCATGGGCGGCAAACGAGCACAACGCGCGCCGCAGGTCCAGAGGGCTTGCGGCCCCCGTTCGGACGCGCTCGCCTCAGCTTGCGGCGACGCTTGCCGCGGCAAGGCGGCGGCGCGCCTCGGCGCAGTCCTCGCGCATGCGGGCGATCAGCGCCTCCACATCGTCGAACTTCTCTTCGGGGCGGATGAACGAGACCAGCGCCACCGAGATCTGCGCGCCGTAAAGATCGCCCGAGAAATCCAGCAGATGCACCTCGAGATTGGGCGCGTTGATGCCGAAGGTCGGGCGCACGCCGATGCTGGCCGCGCCCTGCCGGACGCCCCGGAACGGGCCGTCCAGCACCTCGACCAGCACCGCATAGACGCCATGGCGCGGAACCAGCAGCCTTTCGAGCGACAGGTTCGCCGTGGGAAAGCCCAGCTCGCGCCCGCGCTTGTCGCCGTGGCGCACCTCGCCGTCGATGCGGTGCCAGTGGCCCAGCATGCGGCGCGCATCCTCGGGGCGGCCCTCGAGCAGGGCGCGGCGGATGGCGGTCGACGAGATCTCTTCGCCCGCAGGGCCGCGCACCAGCCCCGCGGCGCGCACCTCGAAGCCCAGCTCGTCGCCCAGCCGGCGCAGGGTTTCGGCGTCGCCCGCGCGGCCCTTGCCGAAGCGGAAATCGGCCCCGACCACCACCCGCTTCACGCCCAGAGCCTCGGCCAGCACCTTGCGCGCGAACTCCTCGGCGCTCAGCGCGGCAAGGGCGGCGTCGAAGCGCAGCTCGAACAGGCGCTCGACGCCCAGCTTCTCGAGCCGATGGGCGCGCGCGGCCGCGTTCATCAGGCGAAAGGGCGGCGCGTCGGGGGCGAAGAACTCGCGCGGGTGGGGCTCGAAGGTGATCACGCCCAGCGGCGCGTCGGGCGCGCGCGCCAGGTCGATGACCGCCTGGTGGCCCAGATGCACGCCGTCGAAATTGCCCAGCGCCGTCGAGGCGCCGCGATCTTCGGGCCGAACCTGCTCGAGGCCGCGGATGATGCGCATGAAATCCCCCGCCGGGGCGGGGCGAGCCCGCCGCTTCAGTCGAACTTGCGGGACGGCGCCAGCACCAGCGCCTCTCCCTTCAGCACGACCGTATCGCCCACGCGGCAGACGCAATCAAGGGTGACGCGGCGCCGCGCATGGTCGATGGCAAGGACGGTGACGCGCGCCTCGACCGTGTCGCCGGGGCGCACGGGGGCCAGGAACTTGAGCGTCTGGCCCATGTAGACGGTGCCGTGGCCGGGCAGCTGCTCGCCGATCACGGCCGAGATCAGGCCCGCCGTCAGCATGCCATGGGCGATGCGCCCGCCGAAGATGGTGTCCTGCGCGTAGGACTCGTCCAGATGCACGGGGTTGCGGTCGGTCGAGACCTCGGCGAACAGCTCGATGTCGCGATCGGTCACCGTCTTGCGCAGGTGGCGCGACATGCCGATCTCGAGATCCTCGATGCAGATCGTGCCGCGGGGCAGGTTGTCGAGCATGTCGGTCTCTCCTGACATGGGTGGCGGCCCTTGGGCGGCGAGGCGCCGCGTTGGAATGCTGCGATGCACAAGGGATAGCGCGGGGCGGCCGCGTTTGCAAGAATATTGCGCAATATTGCGTCACGAAATCGCCGGGTGCGGCAATTTTGTTGCCGCGGCCGGGCAGGCGCGCGGTTCGGTCCCCGTCCTGGTCCCGGTCCTCGTCCTGGTTCGCCGCTCAGCCCGCCGGGCAGCCCGTCAGCTCGAAAAAGCCCGAGCCCGCCAGCACCGTCACCCGCACCGCCGAGCGCGCCACCCACAGCGCCGGATCGTCCAGCAAGGCGTCGGCGGCGATCTCGATTCCCTCGGCGGCGGGGCTGACGCGCGGCGGGTCGAACCACACGCCCTCGGGGCCCTCGACGACCACGGCCGGCGCATGCGCGCGCATCGCGGCGGGCAGGCGCAGCAGCGCGGTCAGGCGCCGCTCGCCGCCCGCGCCCTCGAGGGCGCAGCGCGCCATGGCGACGCCCGCGCGCGCGGCGTCCTGCGGCCCGTCGGCCAGCGCCGCCGACAACCGCGCGGCCACGGCCTCGGGGGCCGGCGCGCCGCCCGCGGGCAGCTCGAGCGACAGCTCGGCGCTGCCGGGCATGCAGATATCCGAGCACACGCCGTAATCGATCCGCATGCGCAGCCGCATGGGCCTGTCCGCGCGCTCG
Organism: Oceanicella actignis; assembly: GCF_900111545.1. Taxonomy (NCBI): domain Bacteria; kingdom Pseudomonadati; phylum Pseudomonadota; class Alphaproteobacteria; order Rhodobacterales; family Paracoccaceae; genus Oceanicella; species Oceanicella actignis. The sequence continues at coordinate 102,817 of NZ_FOHL01000010.1, read as the reverse complement.
GGCGCCAGCGCCAGGGGCAGGGTCATCGCGTGCTTGTAGCCCAGCGTGAGCATGCCGAAGCTCTCGAACGCGTCGGGCCGCGGCCACAGGGCCTCGGCGCGGGCCAGGTTCTCGGACCCGCTCCAGTCGATGCGCGGCGGCACGCCCGCCTCGCCCGGCGCGCGCCAGTAGGTCTTCCACCCATCGGCCAGATCCATCAGCAGCGCCGCCATGGGTCGGCCGTCGGCCGTGCGCCCCGCGGGCACAAGGCGCAGCGTCGCGGGCGCGCCCTGCTCGGCGCGGGCGGCGGGGGGCGGCAGCGCGGCGGCGGCCATCGCGGCGACGGCCAGCCCGAGCGCGAGGCGCGCGGCGCGGGCCATGAGCCAAGGGGCGGATCCTGGGGCGGAGCGGGGCGGACGTCGCGTTCTCATGCGACAGAGATAGCGCGCTGCGCCGCCGATCGCGAGGGCGCCGCGCGCACAATGAAGTGAGCGGGGCGGCGAGCGGGGTGGTGCGCGGGGCGGTCGGCGGGCGCGCGCGGGAGCGATCTTGCGCCGCCCGCCCAAGGGGGCGCCTTCGGGACGGGCAGCGGCCGCAGGGGCCGTGAGGCGGCCGACGGCGCGCGGGCAGGGGGGAGCCCCAACGCTCTATGAGGCCATGAACGCCAAGCGTGCGGCCTCCGACGGCGGGAGCAGGCGGCGCCGTTCCCGCGTCGGCCGCGACCGCGGGGCGGCGAGCGGTTGCCGCCCGAGCGGGCGCGCGGCGAGACAGCGCCGCGACAGGCGCCGCGGCTGCGCCCATGGGCGGCCGGCGCGGGAGCGTCGAGCCCAAGCCTTGCGGGTGCTCAGGCGCGGCGCCCGAAGCCGGCGCGAAGCCGCGCCGCCCTGGCCGTCGGTCCGGGGAGCGGGCGCGAAGCCGCGCCGCACGGGCGTTCGGGATGGGCGCATGGGGCGGCAATTTTCGCGCGCACAAGCGTTGACCATTGATTGCGGGCGTGCGCGACCCCATCATCAAGGGCATGAACACGAACCCGCATGATCCCGCCGCGCCCGCAAGCGCCACGGCCCGCTCGGGCGCCGACAGTCTGGAGGGCCGGATGCTTCTGGCCATGCCCTGCCTGGCCGATCCGCGCTTTTCGCACGCGGTCATCTACATGTGCGCGCATAACGAGGACGGCGCCATGGGCCTGATCGTCAACAAGCCCGCGCCGGATCTGAAGTTCGCCTCGCTGCTCAAGCAGCTGCGCATCGCGCCGGGGCCGCGCACGCGCGATCTGAAGGTGCATTTCGGCGGTCCGGTCGAGATGGGCCGCGGCTTCGTGCTGCACAGCGACGACATGCGCCTGCCCGAGGGCACGCGCGAGCTGTCGGGCGGGCTTTGCCTGACCGCCAGCGTCGAGATCCTGGAAAGCCTGGCCAATGGCGGCGGCCCGCGCGAGGCGCTGCTGGCGCTGGGCTATGCGGGCTGGGGGCCGGGGCAGCTCGAGGCCGAGCTGGCGCAGAACGGGTGGCTGGAATGCCCGGCCGATCACGACCTCATCTTCGATCCCGACGACGCGCGCAAATGGGAAGCGGCCATGCGGCGCATCGGCGTCGACCCGGCCCTGCTGTCCAGCGAGGGCGGCCACGCCTGAGCCGGGCGCCGGGGCGGGCGCGGCGCCCCGCCCCGCAAACGCCCCGCACGCATATCCCCCATGGCCCCTCAGAACGGAATCAGCCGCCCTTCGTGATCCTCGAACAGGCCGGTGCGCGCCAGGGTGAGCGCGTCGAAGCGCGCCAGCAGATCGCGCGCGCTGCGCTCGGGCGTCAGCGCCGCGCGCGGGCCGCCCATCTCGGTCGCCACCCAGCCGGGATGCCACACGCCCACGGCCAGCCCCTCGGGCGCCAGCTCGCGCGACAGGTTCAGCGCCAGGTTCGCCGCCGCCGCCTTCGACGCGCGATAGGCGTAGGCGTCGCCCGACGCCGCCGCGCTCGAGCCCATGCGCGAGCCGATCACCGCGATCTTCCCGCCGGGGCGGCGCATGCGCGCGCGAAAGGCCCGCACGACGAAGAAGGGCCCGGCGACGTTGGTGATCAGCGTCTCGCGCCAGGCCCGGGCGTCGAGCGCCGGATCGTCCAGCCCGCCGCGCCCGATGAACACGCCCGCATTGCACACCAGAAGATCCGCCTGACGCGCGCCCAGCTCGCGCGCCGCGCGATCGCACGAATCGGGGTCCGTCACGTCCAGCGCCGCCGCGCGCACCCGCCCCCCCGACCGCTCGCACAGCGCCGCAAGCGCGGGCGCCGCGTCGGGGCGGCGCGCGCAGGCCAGCACCTCGTCGCCGCGCGCGGCGGCCTGCCGCGCCAGCTCAAGCCCGATCCCGCGGCTTGCGCCGGCGATCACCATCAGCGCCATGTCGTTTCCTCCGCAATGCGCGCCGGCGGCGGCGCTCAGATCTTCTGGTCGTAGTCGCCGATCTCGGGCTGCTCGGCCAGGATCGCGTCCAGATCGGCGAAGATCGCGCGCATCTCGTCCTCGCTGTCGGGGCTTTCGCACACCACCACCAGGTTCGGCGTGTTCGACGAGGCCCGCACCAGCGCCCAGGCGCCGTTCTCGAGCATGGCCCGCGCGCCGTTCACCGACACGATGTCGGCGATGCGCCGCCCGCCCAGCGCGCCGCCCGACGCGGCCAGGGCCTCGAGCCTCGCGCGCACGCGCGCGACCACGTCGTATTTGACCTCGTCCGGGCAGAAGGGCGACATGGTCGGCGTGCTCCAGGTGCGCGGCAGCGAGCGGCGCAGATCGGACATCGACGCGTCGGGGCGACGGTCGAGCATGCGGCAGATCTCGATCGCCGCGCGCAGGCCGCAGTCATAGCCGCGGCCGATGGGGTCGGCGATGAAGTAGTGGCCCGATTTCTCGAACCCCGCCAGCGCGCCCAGCTCGCGCACGCGGCGCTTCATGTGGCTGTGGCCGGTCTTCCAATACTCGGCGCGCGCGCCCAGCTCGCGCAGCTCGGGATCCGAGACGAAAAGGCCCGTCGACTTCACGTCCGCCACGAACACCGCGCCCGGATGCGCGCGGGCGAATTCGCGCGCCAGCAGCACGCCCACCTTGTCGGCGAAGATCTCTTCGCCCTCGTCGTCGACCACGCCGCAGCGGTCGCCGTCGCCGTCGAAGCCCAGCGCCAGGTCGGCGCCGCTTTCGCGCACGGCGGCGGCCATGTCGCGCAGCATCTCGAGCGCCTCGGGGTTGGGGTTGTAGTTGGGAAAGTCGTAGTCGAGCGTGCAGTGGCGCTCGATCACCTGCGCGCCGATGCGCCGCAGCGCCTCGGGCGCGAAGGCCGAGGCCGTGCCGTTGCCGCAGGCGCACACCACCTTGAGCGGCCGCGTCAGGCGCAGGCCGGCGGTCAGATCGTCCAGATACGCCTCGCGCAGCCCGTCGACCCGCGTCAGCCGCCCGCCCGGCCGCTCGACGCCCTGACCCTCGAGAACGATCCGCCGCAGGCGCGCCATCTCTTCGGGGCCGTGGGTCAGGGGGCGGTCGAAGCCCATCTTGACCCCGGTCCAGCCGTTGGGGTTGTGGCTGGCCGTGACCATGGCCACGGCGGGCGCGTCCAGGTGGAACTGGGCGAAATAGGCCATGGGCGTGACGGCGGGGCCGATGTCCAGCACCTCGACCCCCGCCTGCATCAGCCCGATGCTGAGCGCCTGCTTCACCGCCAGCGAGTAGCTGCGGTAATCGTTGGCGACGACGATGCGCGGCGCCAGGCCCGCTTCGTGCATCTGCGTGCCGATTCCCAGCCCCAGCAGCTGCAGCCCCGGCAGGTTGATCTGGTCGGGATAGCGCCAGCGCACGTCGTATTCCCGAAACCCGGCGGGGTCGATCATGGGCTCGCGCAGCTCGTCCCAGGTGTTGCGCGCGACCTCGGGGCGGGGGCGAGGGGATGAGTCGGTCATGGCGGCTCCTGCGCGAATGGGCGGCGGGATCGAGGGACGGGATCGAGGGACGGGGTTCAGGGGCGCGGGATCGGCCGCTCCTTGGCCATGCGGTCGAAGGCCGCGAGGTCGGCGATCAGCTCGGGCATGCGCGCGAGCGGGATCATGTTCGGCCCGTCCGAGGGCGCGGCGTCGGGGTTCTCGTGCGTTTCGACGAACACCGCCGCGACGCCGACGGCGACGGCCGCGCGCGCCAGCACGGGCGCGAACTCGCGCTGCCCGCCCGAGGCGCCGCCCAGCCCGCCGGGCTGCTGCACCGAATGGGTGGCGTCGAACACCACCGGATAGCCCGTCGCCGCCATCTGGGGCAGGGCGCGCATGTCGGTGACGAGGGTGTTGTAGCCGAACGAGGTTCCGCGCTCGCACAGCAGGATGTTCTCGTTGCCGGTGGCGGCGATCTTGGCGGCCACGTTGGGCATGTCCCACGGCGCCAGGAACTGGCCCTTCTTGACGTTGACGGCGCGGCCCGTGCGCCCCGCCGCGATCAGAAGGTCGGTCTGGCGGCACAGGAAGGCGGGGATCTGCAGCATGTCCACCGCCTCGGCCGCGGGCGCGCACTGGTCGGGCAGGTGCACGTCGGTCACCACCGGGCAGCCGATGCGCGCGCGCACCGCGGCCAGGATCTCGAGCCCGGCCTCCATCCCCACGCCGCGCCTGCCCGAAAGCGAGGTGCGGTTGGCCTTGTCGAAGCTGGCCTTGAACACGTAGCCCAGCCCCGCATCGTCGCAGATGCGGGCCATGCGCTCGGCGATCATCAGCGCGTGGTCGAGAGATTCGAGCTGGCACGGCCCGGCCAGCACCGCCAAGGGCAGCGCGTTGCCGATGCGCACATTCGCGACCTGCACCACCCTTTGTTCTGCGCCTGTCCCTGCGGTCATGTCGTCCCCATCAGCGTGAATGCGTGTTCGCGCGTCGCGCGCGGCGGCGCGCCGCCGCCCCCGCGGTCGAAGGCCCGGCGGTCAAGGGCCGAAGCCCCCCGAGCAGCGCCAGCGCCAGGCGTCGGCAATCATGCGCTCGAGCGTGGACAGGCGCGGCTCCCAGCCCAGCTCGGCGCGCGCGCGCGATCCGTCGCACACCAGCCGCGACGGATCGCCCGGCCGGCGCGGCGCGTCGCGCACCGGCACGCGGCGGCCCAGCACGCGCTCGGCGGCCTCGATCACCTCGCGCACCGAGTGGCCGCGCCCGACGCCCAGATTGAGCCGGATGCCCCGCGCGCCGCCCATCAGCCGCTCGAGCGCCAGCAGATGCGCCTCGATCAGGTCCCACACATGCACGTAGTCGCGCACGCAGGTGCCGTCGGGCGTGTCGTAGTCGCGCCCGAAGATCGACAGCGCCTCGCGCGCGCCGGCGGCCGCGTCCAGCACCAGCGGGATCAGATGGGTCTCGGGCTGATGGCGTTCGCCGATCTCGGCCTCGGGATCGGCGCCGGCCACGTTGAAATAGCGCAGCGCCGCCGTGCGCAGCCCGTGGGCGGCCTCGAAGTCGTCCAGCATCCGCTCGACCGCCAGCTTGGACGCGCCGTAGGGGTTGATGGGGCGCTGGGGCTGGTCCTCGTCGATCAGCTCCACATCCGGCTCGCCATAGGTGGCCGCGGTCGAGGAGAAGACGATCGCGCGCACCCCCGTCTCGACCATCGCTTCGAGCAGGTTGAGCGAGCCGCCGACGTTGTTGCGCCAGTAAAGACCCGGGCTGCGCACGGATTCGCCCACATTCGAGAGCGCGGCGAAGTGCATGACCGCGTCCGGCCGCGCCTGCGCCAGCGCCGCGCGGGTGGCGTCGAGATCGTTCAGATCCGCCTCGATCAGCGGGCCGAAGCGCACCGCCTCGCGCCAGCCCGTGCGCAGATCGTCCAGCGCCACCGGCTCGTGGCCGGCCGCGCGCAGGGCCTTGCAGGCATGCGCGCCGATATAGCCGGCGCCGCCCGTCACCAGGATCCGCGCCATGGCGTCACTCGGCCGCGTCGGCGCGCGCGACGCCGTCGCGCAGGAAGGCGGTCAGCTCGTCGCGGAATTCGGGGCGCGCCAGGCCGAAGGCGACCGTGGCCTGCAGGAAGCCCAGCTTCGAGCCGCAATCGTAGCGCCGCCCCTCGAACATGAAGCCATGCACCCGCCCGCCGCGCAGCGCCTCGGCGGCGATGGCGTCGGTCAGCTGGATCTCGCCGCCCGCGCCCACGCGCTGTTCGTTGAGGATGTCGAGCACCGAGGGCGTCAGGATGTAGCGGCCGATCACCGCCAGGTTCGAGGGCGCGCGCTCGGGCGCGGGCTTTTCGACCATCGAGCGCACCCGCGCCAGCCGTCCGTCGCGCGATTCGACGTCCAGAACGCCATAGGCCGAGATGGCCGCGCCCTCGACCTCCATCGCCGCGACCATGCAGCCGCCGGTCTCGCGATGGGCGTCCACCATCTGCCGCAGGCAGGGCGCGCCGGGGGCGTCGATCACGTCGTCGGGCAGCAGCACGGCCACGGGCTCGTCGGCGATCAGGCGGCGCGCGCACCACACCGCATGGCCAAGGCCCCGCGCCTCGGTCTGGCGCACATAGGCGATGGCGCCGCTGTCCATGTTCGATTTCTCGACCTCGGCCAGAAGGTCGTATTTCTTCTTCAGGCGCAGCGTGCGCTCAAGTTCGGGGGCGGTGTCGAAATAGTCCTCGAGCGCCGACTTGCCCCGGGCGGTGACGAAGATGAACTCCTCGATCCCGGCCGCGCGCGCCTCGTCGATCGCATACTGGATCAGCGGCTTGTCCACCAGCGGCAGCACCTCCTTGGGGATGGCCTTGGTCGCCGGCAAAAACCGCGTGCCCAGTCCCGCGACGGGAAAGATCGCCTTGGTCACTCGCTTGCGCATCTCGTGCTCCAAATTGCGCGGCCGCGGCCGCATGGCCCCCTGCGCCGGGCGCGGGGCGAAATCATTCGATCCCGGCTTGCGCCAGCGCGCGCTCGACGCGCTCGACGTCCGCGGGGTTGTTCAGCTCCCAGAATACGCGGCCGCGGGATTCGACTTCGACGCACAGCATGCGCGCGCCGTTCTCGAGAAAACGAAGCTGCTCGAGCCCCTCGCACCGTTCCAGCTCGCCCTCGGGCCAGGCGGCGTATCGGCGCAGCGCGTCAGGAGTGTAGGCGTAACAGCCCACATGATGGAAGACGGGAATGCGCTCGTCCGGCGCAAAGCTGCGCCCGGTCCAGGGAATGACCTGCTTGGAGAAGTAGAGCGCGTTCATCGCCCGGTCGAAAACGGCGGTGGTGCCGCCCACGCGCCCGGCCATGCGGTCCTCGAGAAAGCTGCGATGGGCGGCCGCGTCGCAGCGCAGCACCGGGGTGGCGGCCTCGGCGCCCGAGCGCAGCATGGCCGCGATCAGCGCCTCGACGAACCAGGGCGGGGTCAGCGGCGCGTCGCCCTGAAGGTTGACGACGATGTCGGGCGCGGCCAGCTGCCCGAGGGCGGCGGCGCAGCGCTCGGTGCCGTTGCGGCAGTCGGCGGGGGTCATGGCCACGCGCGCCCCGAAGCCGCGCGCCGCCTCGGCGATGCGCGCGTCGTCGGTGGCGACGACGACCTCGGTCGCGCCGCGCACCTGCATCGCCGCCTCCCAGCTGCGGCGGATCAGCGGCTTGGCCTTGCCGCCGGCGCCGCGCAGCGGCTGCAGCGGCTTGCCCGGAAAGCGCGACGAGGCGTGGCGGGCGGGAATGACGATCGAGACGCGCGTCACAGCGGCTTCACCTCCACCCCCGGGGCGTAGCAGATGAAGAAGGGGTTCTCGTAGCCCGGCTTGCCGTAGGCGAGCGGGCCGCTTCCGTCCAGCCGGTCGACCCTGGCGCCGGCGGCGGCGGCCACGGCGTGGCCGGCGGCGGTGTCCCACTCCATGGTGCGGCCGAGGCGCGGGTAAAGGTCGGCCTCGCCCGCCGCCACCAGGCAGAACTTCAGCGACGAGCCCGCCGAGACGAAATCCTTCACCGCGTAGCGGGCGATGTATTCGTCGGTGGCCGCGTCGCGGTGCGACTTGGACGCCACCACGCGCAGCGCCGCGTTGTCGGGCGCGGCGACCGAGATCTCGCGCGCAAGGCCCTGCGCGGGGCGCGCCTCGACGGCGCGGCCCTGGGCGTCGACGTAGAACATGCGGTCGAGCGCCGGCGCGTAGACGACGCCGCGCGTGGGCGCGCCGTTCTCGACCAGGGCGATGTTGACGGTGAACTCGCCGCGGCGCTTGACGAATTCCTTCGTGCCGTCGAGCGGATCGACGATGAAGAACCGCTCGGCGCTCAGCGCGTGGCTCTCGGTCAGCTCCTCGGTGACGACGGGGATGTCGGGAAAGGCGTCGCGCAGCCCGGCGCGGATATGCGCGTCGGCGCGCTCGTCGGCGATGGTGACGGGGCTGTCGTCGGCCTTCAGCGCGACCTCGAATTCGGGGCCTTCGTAGACCTGCATCACGATCCGCCCGGCCTCGGCGGCCAGGCGGTTCAGCGTCGCGGCGACGGCGGCGTAATCCATGCTCTGCGCTCCGTTTCGTTTCGCGGCCCTTTTTACCCGGATCGCGCGGCAAGTCCATGGCCGGCGGGCGGCGCGATCAACCGGGGCGCGAAGGGGCGCGGCGGGGCTTTGCAAGCGCGCCCGCGCGGGTCTATAAGCGCGCGCATGAGCCAGCTTCACACGCGCGATCCGGCCCTGGCCGTCCGAATTATCCGCCCGGCCTCCTGATCGATCGGGAGAGCCGGGACAAGGCGCATGCGAGACGCGCGCCGCCCTTGCCGGAAGACGGCAAGGCCTCAGCCCCCCTTCATGACGACGGACGATCAAGATGTGCGCAGACGACGCAAGCCCCGCGGCGCCCGACTACAAGTCCACCCTGTTCCTGCCCCGCACCGACTTTCCCATGCGCGCCGGCCTGCCCAGGCGCGAGCCCGAATGGCTGGCCCGCTGGGAGCGGCTGCGCATCTACGACCGCCTGCGCGAAAAGAAGGGCCGCCAGCCCTTCGTGCTGCATGACGGCCCGCCCTACGCCAACGGCCATCTGCATATCGGGCACGCGCTGAACAAGGTGCTCAAGGATTTCGTCGTGCGCTCGCAGCAGATGATGGGCCGCGACGCGCGCTACGTGCCCGGCTGGGACTGCCACGGCCTGCCCATCGAGTGGAAGATCGAAGAGCGCTACCGCGCCGCGGGCATGAACAAGGACGAGGCGCCGGTCAACGAGTTCCGCGCCGAGTGCCGCAAGTTCGCCATGCAGTGGGTCGAGATCCAGCGCGAGGAGTTCAAGCGCCTCGGCGTCGCCGGCAAGTGGGACGACCCCTATCTGACCATGGATTTCGAGGCCGAGGCGGTCATCGCCGAGGAGTTCATGAAGTTCGTCATGAACGGCGCGCTCTACCAGGGCTCGAAGCCGGTCATGTGGTCGGTGGTCGAGAAGACCGCCCTGGCCGAGGCCGAGGTCGAGTATCACGACCATGTCAGCCCCGCGGTCTGGGTGCGCTTTCCCGTCGCGCGCGGCGCGCGCGAGGACGCGGCGGGCGCGGCGGCGGTGATCTGGACCACCACGCCCTGGACCATCCCCTCGAACCGGGCGGTGGCCTACAACCCGTCGGTGGAATACGGGCTTTACCGGGTGGACGAGGCGCCGCAGGACAACTGGGTCAGGGCGGGCGATCTGCTGCTGCTGGCCGATGCGCTGGCCGAAGAGACCATGCGCGCCGCGCGCGCCGGCGCCTGGACGCGGCTGCGCGCGGTCGCGGCCGACGAGCTGGCCGGGATGGTCTGCGCGCATCCGCTGCGCGGCGCCCCCGGCGCGGCGGGCGAGTGGGACTACGACGTGCCCATGCTGCCGGGCGAGCACGTCACCGACGACGCCGGCACGGGCTTCGTGCATACCGCGCCCAGCCACGGCGCCGACGACTACCTTCTGGGCCTGCGCCACGGCCTGCCCATGACCCACAACGTCGAAGAGGACGGCACGCTGCGCGCCGACATGCCGCTGTTCGGCGGCGCCGTGATCTTCGACCAGAAGGGGCGCGAGGGCGACGCCAACCGCCGCGTGATCGAGGCGCTGGCCGCGCAGGGCGCGATGGTGGCGCGCGGGCGGGTGACGCATTCCTACCCGCATTCCTGGCGCTCGAAGGCGCCGCTGATCTTCCGCAACACGCCGCAATGGTTCGTGGCCATCGACCGCCCGCTGGACGACGGCAAGGGCGAGCTGGGCGACACCATCCGCCAGCGCGCCCTGGCCTCGATCGACCGGCTGGTGCGCTTCCGCCCCGAGACGGGCCGCAACCGCCTGCGCGCGATGATCGAGACGCGCCCCGACTGGGTGCTGTCGCGCCAGCGCGCCTGGGGCGTGCCGCTGACCTGCTTCATGCGCCGCCTGCCCTCGGGCGAGGTCGAGCTGCTGCGCAACCCCGAGGTCAACGCCCGCATCGCCGCCGCCTTCCGCGCCGAGGGCGCCGACGCCTGGTTCCGCGACGACGCCAAGGAGCGCTTCCTCGGCGGCGTCGAGGGCGTGAACCCCGACGAGTGGGAAAAGGTCGAGGACATCCTCGACGTGTGGTTCGACTCGGGCTCGACCCACGCCTTCGTGCTGCGCGACCGCCCCGACGGCGTCTGGCCGGCGGATCTTTACCTCGAGGGCACCGACCAGCATCGCGGCTGGTTCCAGTCCTCGCTGCTGCAGGCCTGCGGCACCGTCGGGCGCGCGCCCTACAAGGGGGTGCTGACCCACGGCTTCACGCTGGACGAGAAGGGCATGAAGATGTCCAAGTCGCTCGGCAACACCGTGGCGCCCGAGGACGTGATCAACCAGTATGGCGCCGACATCCTGCGGCTGTGGGTGGCGCAGTCCGACTACTCGGCCGATCTGCGCATCGGGCCCGAGATCCTCAAGAACGCCGCCGACAGCTACCGGCGCCTGCGCAACACCATGCGCTTCATGCTCGGCGCGCTCGACGGCTTCGACGAGGCCGAGCGCGTGGACCCCGCCGAGATGCCCGAGCTCGAGCGCTACGTGCTGCACCGCCTGGCCGAGCTGGACGAGGAGGTGCGCGCGGGCTACGAGGCCTACGCCTTCTCGACCGTGTTCCAGAAGCTGTTCCACTTCTGCACGGTCGATCTGTCGGCCTTCTACTTCGACATCCGCAAGGACGCGCTCTATTGCGATGCGCCGGACAGCCTGCGCCGGCGCGCCTGCCGCACCACGCTCGACCTGCTGTTCCACCGGCTGGTCACGTGGCTGGCGCCGATCCTGTGCTTCACCATGGAAGAGGTCTGGCTGGCGCGCTTCCCCTCCGAGGACGACTCGGTGCATCTGCGCGACTTCCCCGACGCGCCCCTGCCGCGCGACGAGGCCCTGGCCGCGCGCTGGGCGCGGGTGCGCGCGGCGCGGCGCGCGGTGACCGGCGCGCTCGAGGTCGAGCGGCGCGAGAAGCGCATCGGCGCCAGCCTCGAGGCGGCGCCGCGGGTGCATGTGGCCGACAATGACCTGGCGGCGTTGCTGGAATCGCTCGATTTCGCCGAGGTCTGCATCACCTCCGGGATCGAGCTCGTTCCCGGCGAGGGGCCGGCCGACGCCTTCCGCCTGCCCGACGTCCCCGGCGTCGCCGTCGAGCCGCGCCGCGCCGAGGGCGACAAGTGCCTGCGCTGCTGGAAGATCCTGCCCGATGTCGGCCGGCACGCCCATCCGGGCGTGTGCGGGCGCTGCGACAAGGCGCTGGGCTGAACGCGGCGCCGCCGGCCCGCCTCGCCCGGCGCGGCGCGGGACCGGCGGCGGAGCGGCGCCGGGGCGCGTTCGGGGGCGTCGGGGGATGACGAAAGCGGCCGGCGGCGTCGGTCGTGGCCGGTCGGGAACGGCGCCCCTGCGCCGCGCCGCCGCCCAGCCGCCCGAGGCCGGGCCGCCTCCGGGTCGGCCCTTGCGTGAAGCCGCGCCAGCCTTGGCGGCCCGCCCCGCCCCCCATCGACGGCCCCCATCGACCCGACCGGCGGCCCTCGTCACGCCCCGGCGCGGGGCCGCGCGTCAGCGGCCGTCCTTGTCCATGTGGCGCGCGATGGTCTCGGCCGCCGCCGCCAGGCCGCTGCGCAGCGGCGCGCCCTGGGCGATCAGCGCCGCCTCGGCCGCGCCCAGCGCCCCGAGGATCATGGGCGGGTTCAGGTGCCCCATATGGCCGATGCGGAAGGCCTGCCCGGCGAAGGGCCCCAGCCCCACCCCCAGCACCAGCCCCAGCTCGCGATGGGCGCGCAGGCGCATGGCCTCGGCGTCCACCCCGCGGGCGAGGATCGTCGTCACCACGTCCGAGCGCTGCTCGGGCGCCAGCACGTTGAACTCGAGCGCGCCGCCCTCGGCCCATCCTGCCACGCAGGCGCGCACCGCCTCGGCCAGCGCGCGATGGCGCCGCCAGGCGGCCTCGAGCCCCTCTTCGCGCAAGAGCATGGTCAGCGCCTCGCGCAGGGCGAACAGGTGATGGGTGGGGCAGGTGCCGCAGAAGCGTTGGTAGAAGAGCTCGGGCTCGGCGCGCGCGCGCCAGTCCCAGTATTGGGTGACCAGATCGCCCTGCGCGGCCCAGGCGCGCGGGCCGACCCAGACGAATCCCAGCCCCGGCGGGGTCATCAGCCCCTTCTGCCCGGCGCCCACCATCACGTCCACGCCCCAGGCGTCCATCTCGAAGGGGATCGAGCCCAGGCAGGCGATGCAGTCCACGCAAAGCAGCGCCGGATGCCCCGCCGCGTCTATCGCCGCGCGCAGCGCCGCGACGTCGTTCAGCGCCGAGGACGCGGTGTCCACCTGCACGGTCAGCACCGCCTTGATGCGCCGCTCCTTGTCCGCGCGCAGCCGGTCCTCGAGCGCCTGGGGATCGACCGCGCGCCGGCCGTCCGTGGCGATCAGCTCGACCTCGACGCCCATGCGCGCGGCCATCTCGCCCCAACCGGCGGCGAAGCGGCCGGCGTCGAGGACCAGCGCCCGCTCGCCGCGCGAGAAAAGGTTGGCGATCGCCGCCTCCCACGCGCCATGCCCGTTGGCCACATAGATCACGGGGCGCGCCTGGCGCGTGCGCGCCAGCTCGGCCAGATCGGCCAGCACGCTTTCGGTCAGGGCGATGATCTCGCCCTCGTAGATGTTCGGGGCGGGGCGGTGCATGGCCGCCAGAACGCGGTCGGGAATGACCGAGGGGCCGGGAATGGCGACGAATTCTCTGCCGAAACGGAGCGACATGACGGGCCTTTCGCATTGCGGGTCTGGCGTTCGCGCTCCAGCTAGGCCATTTTCGGCGCCCGCGGCAAGGCGCGCGGAACCCGTCCGGCCGCAGGACCCGGCGCGGGCGCCGCATCCGGGCGCCGCGGCGGTCGGCGGCGACGGCCCGCAGGCCCCGCGCGCGGGCGCGGCGCCGCCCGCAGGGCGGGACGGGCCGCGGGCGCGGGCCGGGGCATCAAGGGTCGGGCGCGATCGGCGCAGGAGCAAGGCATGGCGGGCGAAAAGACGCAGGACACGGCGCGGGCCGAGGCGCGGGTGTGGCCCATCCTGCGCCGGCTGTGGCGCGACTGGCTGGCGCCGCGGCGCGGGCGGCTGGCGCTGAACCTGGCGCTCATCGCCATGGTGGCGGGCGCGACGGCGACCTATCCGGTGGTGATCCAGTGGGCGCTCGACGGGTTCGAGCGCCGCTCGCGCGAGATCATCGCCATGGCCCCGCTGGTGGTGGTGGCGGCGGTGCTGCTCAAGTCGGGGGCGCTATACGCGCATCGCATGCTGACCAACTCGGTGCTGGCCGAGATCGAGGCCGACATGCAGCGCGCCATGTATGCGACGCTGGTGCGCGCCGACCTTGCGCGCCTCGATCGCGAGGCGCCGGCCGCCACGGCCAGCCGCTTCACCGTCGATGTGTCCTATGTGCGCTCGGCGCTCGAAAGCCTGATCACCTCGCTGGTGCGCGACGGGCTGACGGTGGTCGGGCTGCTGGCCTCGCTGCTCTGGATCGACTGGGAGCTGACGCTCTACGCCCTGGCGGCGCTGCCCATCGCCGCCGCGCCCATCGCCGCGATCGGGCGGCGGCTGCGGCGCATCGCGCGCCGCTCGCAGCAGGAGGCGGGGCAGATGACCGCCCGCGTCAACGAGGGGCTGGGCGGCATCCGCCTGGCCAAGACCTACCGGCTCGAGGACTACCTGACCCGCCGCGCGGGCGAAAGCTTCGAGACGCTGCGCAAGCTCAAGGTCAAGGCCGCCGACCAGCGCGCGCGCATCGATCCCGCGCTCGAGGCGCTGGCCGGCATCGGGCTGGCGGTGGTGTTCTACGTCATCGGCATGCGCATCGCCGAGGGGCGCAACACCATCGGCGACTTCATGGCCTTCGTCTCGGCCTTTCTCATCGCGGGGCAGCCGCTGCGCGCCTTCGGCAATCTCTATGCCCAGGTGCTGCAGGGCGCGGCGGCGGCCGAGCGCATCTACGAGCTGCTGGACGCCCGCCCGACCATCGCCGACCGCCCCGGCGCCGAGCCCCTGCCGCGCGCGCGCGGCGAGATCCGCTTCGAGAATGTCGGCTTCGTCTACGAGGACGGCTCGCGCGCGCTCAGCGAGGTGAACCTGACCGTGCCGGCGGGCGCGCGCGTGGCGCTGGTGGGGCGCTCGGGCGCGGGCAAGAGCACGATCTTCAACCTCATCCCGCGCCTTTACGACGCCACCGAGGGGCGCGTGCTGATCGACGGGCGCGACGTGCGCGACGTGACGCTGGACAGCCTGCGCGACCAGATCGCCGTGGTCAGCCAGGAGCCGGTCATCTTCGACGACACCGTGGCGCGCAACATCGCCTTCGGCCGCCCGGGCGCGAGCATGGACGAGATCCGCGCCGCCGCCCGCGCCGCCAACGCCGCCGACTTCATCGAGGCGCTGCCCGAGGGCTACGAGACCATGGCGGGCCCGCGCGGGGGGCGGTTCTCGGGCGGCGAGCGCCAGCGCCTGACCATCGCCCGCGCCATCTTGCGCGACGCGCCGATCCTGCTGCTGGACGAGGCGACCTCGGCGCTCGACGCCGAATCCGAGGCGCTGGTGCGCGCCGCGCTCGACCGGCTGGCGGCGGGGCGCACGACCTTCGTCATCGCCCACCGCCTGTCCACGGTGCGCGACGCGGATCTGATCGTGGCGCTGGACCGCGGGCGCGTGGTCGAGCAGGGCCGCCATGAAGAGCTGATCGCGCGCGGGGGGCTTTACGCCGAGCTCCACAGGCTCCAGTTCAATGAGGATTGACCCCGCGCCGCCCGACGGGCCGGGCGCGGGCGCAGCGGAGGGCGCATGAGCGACGAGATTGGGAATCGCCCCGGGGGCGCGCCGGGCCTGGGGGGCGAGGGCGTCGATCGGCTGATCGAGATGCTGGCCAGGCTGCCCGGGCTGGGCCCGCGTTCGGCGCGGCGCGCGGCGCTGCATCTGCTCAAGCGGCGCGAGTCGCTCATGGCGCCGCTGGCGCAGACCATGGCCGAGGTCGCGCGCACGGTGCGCCCCTGCGCCGAGTGCGGCGCGCTGGCCACGGCCGAGCGCTGCGCCATCTGCGCCGATCCGCGCCGCGACGCGGGGCTGATCTGCGTGGTCGAGGACGTCTCGGATCTGTGGGCGATGGAGCGCTCGGGCGCCTATGCCGGCCGCTATCACGTCCTGGGCGGCGTGCTGTCGGCGCTTGACGGGATCGGGCCGGACGAGCTGCGCATCCCGGACCTCGCGCGGCGCGTGCGCGAGGGCGCGGTGCGCGAGGTGATCCTGGCCCTGCCCGCGACCATGGACGGGCAGACCACGGCGCATTACATCGCCGCGCAGCTCGAGGGGCTGAGCGCCGTCACCTCGCTGGCGCAGGGCGTCCCGGTCGGGGGCGAGCTGGACTACCTGGACGACGGCACCATCACCGCCGCGCTGCGCCAGCGGCGCGGCCTGTAGGCGCGCGGCCGGGCGTGCGGCGAGCCCGCGCCCAAGCGGGCGCGCGGCCCGGCCATCCTGCGCGGCGGGGCGCGCGCCGCCGCGTCAGGGCGCGCCCGTGCGGCGCAGGAAGTCGCCCAGCTGCCAGGGCAGCAGGATGGGATGCGCCAGCGACAGCAGCGCCGCATCGGGCGCGCGCCCGGCCTCGTCCAGCGCGGCCCGCCAGCGCTCGGCGTCGATCAGCGCGCGCCAGATCTCGCTGCGCGCCAGCTCGGGCGCGTCGGCGCGGATGCGGGGCAGGGCGGCGCGCATCAGGCGCCCGAAATCGGGCTGGAACAGGTCCTTGTCCTCGCGCTCGGCGATGGCGGGCGGAACCAGGGGGCGCAGCAGCGCGCGGATGAGCGCGCGGTTGCGCCATCGGCCGTCCGGCCCGCGCCCCAGCTTGAGCGAGACGGGCGCGGCCAGCACGGCGCGCAGCAGCCGCGCGTCCAGAAGCGGCAGGCGCTGCGCGATGCGCCGACCGCCCGGCAGGTCATGCGCCTGCCCCGTCCAGGCCGGCAGGGCGGCCAGCGCCGCGGCCTCTTCGGCGGCGACGGTGCGATGATAGCGCAGATGCGCGCTGCACCCGGTCTGCGCCAGGCGCGCGGCGATGGCCGGATCCGTGCGCAAGATGGCCGGCAGCTCGCGCGCGGCGGCGTCCGGGCGCAGGCGCCGCCAGGCCTCGTAAATCGGCAGCGGCTTGACGAAGCCGCCCAGCAGGATGTTGCGCCAGCGTCCGCCCGCCGCGCGCCGGCGCGCCAGCTCGGGCGCCAGGGCGCGCCAGCGGCCGGTGACCAGGAACTCGAACAAGGCCGGCTCGCCATGCGAGGACAGCGCGAAATCGCCGCCGAAGCCGCTGAACAGCGCATGCGCGCCCAGATCCGCGGCCGCCTGCGCCAGCAGCAGCTGCGTCGCGTGCATCACGTCCGGGTTCGGCGAGGCCGCCTGCCGCCACCAATGCGCCGAGGGCGCCAGCAGGTCCAGATCGCCCGCCGGCGTCTCGTGCAGGCGCAGCCCGGGCAGGGCGTGCGCCAGCGCGCGTTGATGGGCGCGCTCGTCGGTCAGGGCGGGGTCCGCGCCGGGGCCCAGAACCGAGGCGAACGCCTCGACCGGGCCGCGCGCGGCCAGATGCGCCGCGATCAGCGCCGAATCGAGCCCGCCCGACAGCATCATCGCCGTCGGCCCCGATCCGGGCGCGCGCGCCAGCGTGGCCGCGCGCGCGCGCTCGGCCACGGCCTGCGCGATCTCGTCCGCCGGGCGCCCGCCAAGCGCCGGATCGGGGCCCAGCGGGGCGACGGCGCGGCGCGATTCGCCCTCGGGCCCAAGGCGCAGCGCCGCGCCCGGCGGCGCCTGGGCGATGTCGGCGAAGTAGGCGTGCTCGGGCCCCGGCTGGCGCGCGGCCAGGAACAGCGCGCAGGCGGCGAAATCGGGCGTGCGCGAGACCCCCGGCGCCGCCAGCAGCATGTGGGGCGAGCTGGCGAACAGCGTCGCGCCCCCCGCCAGCCGCGCGATCCAGAGCGGCCCGTGGCCCCAGCGATCGCGCAGCAGCGTCAGCGCCGGGCGCCGGGGATCGTGCATGAGCGCGGCGAACACGCCCTCGGCCTCGTCCAGCCGGCCGGCGGCGGCCAGCGCCGCCAGGCGCCGCAGGTCGCGCGCGGCCCGAGGCGCGGTGCCCGCATCGCGGGCCGGATCGGTCGGGCGGAAACCCGGGACGAGCGTCTGGCCGAACCCTGGGGCGAAACCAGGGTCGAACGCCTGGTCGAACTCCGGGGCGAACAGCGTCGCGTCGCCGGCGGCGAACAGGGCGGGCCCGCCATCGGGCGCGGGGGCGGCGGTCATCATCGGCGCGGGATCGGCCCCGGCCGCCGCCGCGGCCACGCGCAGGAAGGGGCTGGGCGCGGCTTCGCGCCAGCGCAGGCCCGGGGCGTCAGCGACGGGCGGGGCGGCGCGCATGGCGCGCATCGCCGCCTCGAGCAGATCGGCGCGTCCGCGCGGGTCGAAGGCGCCGGCGAACCAGCGCTGCGCACGCTCGAACGCGTCGGGATCCTCGGTCGGGCCGCTCATGCGCGGCCGGGGGGCCCATTCGAGTCGCCCGTATCCGCGTCGCCCCGGTCGGCGCCGCCCGCATCCGCGCCGGGCTCGTGCGCCGCCGCGCCCGCGTCCGCGCCGCCCTCATCCGCGCCGCCCGCATCCGCCATGGGCCGGCCCGCCGCGCCCTGATCGCTTGCGCCCCGATCCGCCGCGCCTTCGCCCACCTCGCCCGCATCCGCGGCCGGCAAGGGGCCTGCGATCAGCTCGAGCGCGCCCTCGGCGACCAGCTCGGCCAGAAAGGGACCGATGTCCGCGGCGATGCGCTCGGGCGCCGCGTCGAAATCGCGCGCAAGGTCCCGCGCCAGATCGGCCGGGCGCATCGGCCTGGCCAGGCGCTCCCAGATCTCGGCGCCGATGCGGTCAAGGTCCAGATAGACGCGCCCATCCGCGGCCAGCAGCACCAGCTCGTCCGCGCTCATGCGCGCTTCGAGCACGCCCCGAGCGCGGCGCAAGAGCGTGTTTTCCGCATCGTCGAAGATCATCGGCCCTCCTTTCGCGTCAGGGGCCGCGCCCCTCGCCTGCGCCCGCGCCGCCGCCCCCGGGGGCGGGCGTCAGGACGCGTCGCCGATGATGCAGTCCGCGATCAGCTTTGCAACCTCGGGCATCGCGCCGTAGCGGCGCGGGCGCGCAAGGCGCAGCGCCGGGATGCGGCCGGCCAGGGCCGCCAGCCGCGCCAGGATCTCGCCCTCGCGCCCAAGCGCGCGCGCCAGAGCCGGGCGCTGGATCGCGCCGCGCAGGGCGTCGAGGGCTTCGATGCGGTTCATCTCGCTGGTCTCGGGGGCGGCCTCGGGCGGATGCAGCCAGTCGAGGACGACGATCGCCCGCAGCGCCGCCGGCGCCGGCGCGTTCTCGCGCGTGCGCAGGATCTGCTTGGACATGCCCTCGACCGGCACGCGCGCGCCCGGGCCGCCCAGGGCCCTGGCGCTGTCGGGCCAGAGCTTGACCGTGCCGATGGCGGGCTGAACCAGCGGCCCGCCCGGCGCGCGGTCATCGAGCGCGGTCAGATCGTCGGCCAGCATGGCGAATCCCATCCCGCCCAGCGCCGCGGCCAGGGTCGACTTGCCCGCCCCCGCCGGGCCCAGCAACAGCGCCGCGCCCCGAGGCAGGGCGACGGCGGCCGCGTGCAGCGGCAGCCCGCCGCGCTGGTGCAGCAGCACCGCGCTGGCGCCGTAGCCCAGCAGCAGCCGCGCCGCCTGCGGGCCGAAACCCGCCCCCGCGCCGGGGCCGGCGGCGGGCGAGGGGTCGATGGTGATGCGCGCGCCCTCCTCGATCAGGGCGCGGAAGGCCGCGTCCTCGATGGCGACCCGGCCCGGCCCCAGAATGCGGCAATCGCCCGCCAGCGGCGCGCGCGCCAGCGCCGCGGGCGCAACCGCCCCGAGGCGCGCGGTCACGTCGGCCCGCGCTCCGGGCGGCGCCGGGGCCATGCCGGGCACGTCGAAGGGGCAGGCGAAGACCAGGCCGTGCGCGCTCAGAAGACGGGCGGGCGCCGGATCGGTGGGGCCCGGATCGGGGCCGCCGGTCAAGGGCCGGGGGGAATCGGGGGGGGAATCGGGGGGGGAATAGGGGGCGGAATGCCGAGCGGCGCTCCTTCGGGCCTTGCGGTCGGGGTTCCGCTCGGGGCTCTGCTCGGGGTTCTGCTCGGGGGGCTCGGTCATGGCATCCTCGGCGCTCGTCCGCGGCCCGGGCGGCCGGCCCGGCTTGCCGGGCGCGGGCGGCTTGCGTAATGGTCGTCGCACAACCGCAGGCCCGCCGCAACGGATGGACATGACCGCAAGCGCCTTCATCACGCCGCCTCCGGGCCGCGCGCGCCCATGAGCGCGCCGCCGCATGTCGCGGGCGCGGCCTCGCACTGGGCGCATCTGCCGATGGCCGAGCCCGCGCGCCTCGAGGCCGCGCTGACCCTGGCCGGCGCGCCGTTCCGGCCGCTGCGCCGGGCGCTGCATGTCGATTGCGGGCGCGGCGTGACGCCCGCCATCCTGTCCGCCTGCGGCGTCGAGGCGCACGGCCTTGTCCTGCGCGAGGACGAGGCCGCGGACGCGCGCGCGCTGGCCGCCGCGTCGGGCGCGCGCGTGCATTCCGGCTGGCGCGAGGCCGAGGCGGCGCTCGGTCCCGGCGCGCTCGACCTGATCGCGGTTCCCGAATGCTGGGAGGAGCTGGACGAGGCCGCGCGCGAGGCCCTGATCGCGCTGGCGGCGCGGGCGCTGGCGCCGGGCGGCGCGTTGATGCTGACGCACGAGGTCCTTCCCGGCGCGGCCGAGGAGCTGCCCCTGCGCCAGCTGGCCCGCCTGTGCTGGGCGCGGACGGATCCCGGGGCCTCCGAGGCCGCGCGCGCCGCGCAGGCGCTCGCGCGTCTGGAAGAGGCGCTTGCGCTCAGCCACGCGCTGTTTCGCGGCTATGGCGGGTTCGACGCCCAGATGGCCGAGCTGCGCGCCCTGCCGCCCGAGCTGGCCGCCCGGCGCTGGTTCCGCCGCCCGGCCGCGCCCGAGGGGGTGGAGCGGCTGTGCGCGCGGCTTGAACGGGCGGGACTGCGGCTGGCGGCGCCGGCCGACCCGGCGCGTCTGCTGCGCGATCTCGATTTCACCCCCGAGCAGCAGGCCCTGATCGCGGCGCGCATCCCGCAGGGCGGCCCGGCGGCCGAAGAGCTGGGCGACATCCTTGCGCGCCGCCTGCGGCGTGCGGATCTGTTCGTCAAGCCCGGCGGGCGCAGGGCCGATCCGGCGGCGCTGCGCCTTGCGGCGCGGGGGCCGGCCGGGGCGCCGCCGGGGCGGGTCGAGGGGCTGCTGGGCTCGGCGGCGCTGTCGCGGCGCGTGCACGGGCCGATGCTCGAGGCGCTGCGCGCCGACGGCCCGGCGCGGCTGGGCGCGCTCGCCGAGCGGCTGGGCATGACGCTCGAGGCCGCGCGGCGGGCGGCGGCGGCGCTCTTGTCCTCGGGCGACCTCGCCCCCGCGCCCGAAGAGCCGCCGGCCGCGCCGCCGCGCGCGCGGGCGGTCAACGCCGCATTGGCCGCGCGGGCCGACGGGCGGGGCGGGCCGCGGGCGCTGGCCGCGCCGGCCATCGGCGGCGCGGTCGAGCTCGACGCCGAGGGCATGCGCCTTGCCGGCGCGGCGCTGGGCGGCGCGGACGAGGACGTCGATTCGCTGATCGCGGCGCTGGGCGACGCGCAACCGCCGGGGCAAGGAGGGGCGGCGGCCTCGCCGGCCATGGCGGCGCTGCGCCGGCGCGCTGAACGCTTCGTTCACCAGGATTTCAGCATTCTGCGCGCCCTCGGCGCGATCTGAACGGCCCGAGCCGGGCCGCGCGCCGGCTTCTGGGCGCTTTCATTCATCGCCGCAGGGTGCTATCTTGCGCCCGAGCGCAAAGACATTGGCGTAGGCATTGCGAGGACAGGACATGAACGAGAAGCAGGCGTGGCAGGCCCCCAGGCTGACCAAGGTCGAGGTCAAGGCCGCGACTCAGGGCAACGGCAAGCCCAAGAACCCGGGCGACGCCTGCGGCTACGCGGCGCTGGGCAGCACGGCGAAGTGCTCCTGACGCACGCTCGCGCCGCGGCCCCGCGCCGCGCGACGGCATGACCATTCTCCGCTTCGCCCGGATCCTCTGGACGCTCGAGCGTCGGCGCATCGCGCCGGCGCTCGTTCTGCTTGCGCTGGTCACGGCGACCGAGGGGCTCGGGCTGCTCAGCCTTGGCGGCCTGCTGGCGCAAGGCGGGCTCGAGGGCGCGGCCGTGGGCGGCCCCTTCGGCTGGCTCGAGCGCGCGCTGGGCGCCGCGCCGGGCTTCGAGGCGCTGCTGGCGTTGTTCCTGGCCGCGGTGCTGGCGCGGGCGGGCGCGGCGTATCTGTATGGCGAGCTTGCCGCACGCATCATGGCCGGGCTGATGCACAAGCTGCGCATGCGCCTTTACCGCGCGGTGGCCGGCGCGCGCTGGCCCCAGGTCCAGGGCGCGCGGCGGGCAGACCTGCACCATGCGCTGACCATGGCCCCGAACGAGCTGGCCCATGGCGCGGACGTGGCCATGCGCCTTGCCGTGGCGTGCTGCGTGGCGCTGACGGCGGGCGCGCTGGCGCTGACGGTCGAGCCGCGCGTGGTGCTGGCGGCGGCGGGCGTGGCCGGGGCGCTGGCGCTGCCGATGCTATGGATCGACCGCCTGATCGCGCGCGGCAGCCGCGACGTCTTCCGCCGCACGGCGCGGCTCTACGACCATGTGGCGCGGTATCTGGACAATCTGAAGCTCGATCGCTTCCTGGCGCGGCCCGGCGCGCAGGGCGCAACCGGATCGGCCGCGTTCGAGGACGCCTCGCGCCGGCAGGCGCAGATGGCGCGGCGGGTGCGGCGGCTGGGGCTGCGCTCGGATCTGGCGCATCAGGCGGGCGGCGCGACGGCGCTGGCGGCGATCCTGTGGATCGCGGCGCATTCGGGCATGACGGCGGGCGAGGGCGCGCTGATGGCGGTCCTGTTCATGCGCCTTCTGCCGCGGCTGATGTCGGCGCATGAGCTGCTGCAGGAGCTGATCTCGGTCGCCGCCGCCTTCGCCGAATACGAGCGCCAGGTGCGCGACTTCGCCGCCGCCGCCGAGCCGCGCGGCCCCGCCGCCGCGCTGGCGCGCGCGCGCGGCCCCGCGCGGGTGAGCGTGCGCGCGCTGTCGCACACGCATCCGGGCGCGCAGACGCCGGCGCTGCGCGACGTGACGCTGGACCTGCCCGCGGGCACGGCGACGGCGCTGGTGGGCCTGTCGGGCGCGGGCAAGACGACTCTCGCCGACCTCATGTGCGGTCTGATGGCGCCGAGCGCCGGGCAGGTGCTGGTCGATGGCGCGCCGCTGGCCGAATCGGACCTGGCCGCCTGGCGCGCGCAGGTGGCGCTGGTCAGCCGCGACGATTTCCTGGCGCCGGACACGCTGCGCGCCAATCTGGCCATGGGCGCCGCCGAGGCCGACGAGGCGGCGATGTGGCGTGCGCTCGAGCTGGTCGGCTTCGCCGAGCGCGCCCGCGCCATGGGCGGGCTGGACGCCGAGGTGGGCGACCGGGGCGATCGTCTGTCTGCGGGCGAGCGCCAGCGCATCTGCCTGGCGCGCGCGATCCTGCGCCGCCCGCGCTTTCTTGCGCTGGACGAGGCGACCTCGGCGATGAACCCGTTGGACGAGGCGCGCATCGTCGGGCGCCTGGCCGCGCTGCGGGCCGAGACGACCATCCTCGTCGTCGCGCATCGGCTGTCCTCGGTGGCGTGGGTCGATCGCATCGCCGTGATCGAGGAGGGGCGCCTGGCCGCCGCGGGCCCGCGCGCGCAGATGGCCGCGCATGGCTTTCTGGGCCGCATGGCCGCGGCCGAGGCGCCGGCGGGACTGGACGAGGCGCCCGCGCGGCGCGCGCATCCGGGCGACGCCGCCGAAGCCTCGGACCGGCGGGGCGACGACGCGAGCCCGCGCCCGGCCGAGGTCGAGGCCGAAGGCGCCGCGCAGGCGCCGGGGTCCGGCGATGCCAAGGCCCCGGACCGGTCGGGCGATGAAACGAACCCGCGCTCGGTCGGGGGCGTCTCGGGCGAAGGCGCGGCGCAGGCGCCGGGGTCCGGCGGCGCCGAAGCCTCGGACCGGCCGGGCGACGAAGCGAACCCGCGTCCGGCCGAGGGCGATGCGCGCGAAGGTGCGCCGCCGCGGCCAGGGCGCGGCGGCGCCGCCCAGCCGTCCGGCGCGCCGGACGCCCGGACCCCGCCAGCGACCGGCGGCGGCGCTTGCGGCGCGCCGGCGCCGGCCCGCGCGGCCGGCTCGTCCGGGCGATGAGGCGCGCGCGCCGCTTCCCCCCCACGGCGCGCGAGCTGCGCCTGTTCTGCACCGCCTGGGCGCGGCTGGCGCAGGCGCGGATGATGCATGCGCGCATGGACGCCCCCGCCGTGCTGCGCCGCCTGCGCCGGCCCGCTCGCGCGCCGGGCCGCCCCCGCGCCGGCGCCCCGACGGCGGACGAGATGCGCTGGGCGCTGGCGGCGGCGGCGCGGCGCGCGCCCTGGCGGGCCGATTGCCTGGTGCAGGCGCTGGCGGGCAAGATGTGGCTCGAATCGCTGGGGCGCGACGCCGAGCTGCGCCTTGGGGCTCTGCGCGGCGCCGACGGCGCGCTGACCGCCCATGCCTGGCTCGAGCTGGACGGCCTGCCGGCGACGGGCGGCGCGCTCAGCCCCGAGCTTGCCGCCTTCGCGCCGGCCGCGGATCCGCCCGCCGCCCCAGACTAGCCGGCCGCCGCCGACCGGCCGCGCCGCGAGCGCGCCGGGCGGGGGCGCTCAGACCGCGTAGCGCGCCCGATACCAGTCGACGAAGCGGCGCAGCCCGACCTCGAGCGGCGTGTCGGGGAGGAAGCCGACCTCGCGCTCAAGCTCGGTCACGTCCGCCCAGGTCGAGCGCACGTCGCCCGGCTGCATGGGCAGGAACTGCTTGATCGCCTCGCGCCCGGCCGCCTCTTCAAGGATGCGGACCATGTCCATCAGCCGCTCCTTGCGGCGGTTGCCGATGTTGTAGACCCGGTGCGGCGCCCAGCTCGAGCCGGGATCGGGGTTCATGCGGTCGAAATCGGGGTTCGGACGGGCGATGTGCGGAATCAGCCGCGCGACCCCCTCGACGATGTCGTCCACATAGGTGAAGTCGCGCTCCATCTCGCCATTGTTGTAGATCTGGATGGGGCGGCCCTCGAAGATCGCCTTGGCGAACTTGAAATACGCCATGTCCGGCCGCCCCCACGGCCCGTAGACGGTGAAGAAGCGCAGACCCGTGGCGGGCAGCCCGTAAAGGTCGGCATAGGCATGGGCCATCAGCTCGTTGGCCTTCTTGGTCGCGGCGTAGAGGCTGACCGGGTGATCGACGCTGTCGCGCACCGAGAAGGGCGCCTTGACGTTGCCGCCATAGACCGAGCTGGACGAGGCGTAGACCAGGTGGCGCACCTGCGTGCGGCGGCACTCTTCGAGCACGTTGAGAAAGCCGGTCAGGTTCGATTCGGCGTAGGCGTGCGGATTGTCGATCGAGTGGCGCACCCCCGCCTGCGCCGCCAGGTTGACCACGAAGGGCGGCTCGTGCGCGTCGAAGACCGCGCGCAGCGCGTCGCGGTCGGCGATGTCGGCCTGGTGGAAGGCGAATCGCGGCCGCTCGCGCAGCTGCGCCAGGCGGTCGGTCTTGAGCTGCACGTCGTAATAGGGGTTGAGGTTGTCGAGCCCGACCACCGTCTTGCCCGCCTCGAGCAGGCGCAGCGCCAGGAAATAGCCGATGAACCCCGCCGCGCCCGTCACAAGGATCGGGGCGTCGTCGGGAATGTCGGCGAGCGGATCTCGGGTCATGGCGGGCTCCGTGTTTGCGCGCGGCGTCGGGGGCTGGGGGCTGATTAGGGCGCCCGGGCGGCCGCGGCAATGGCGGGGGCCGCCGCCCCGCCCCGATCAGCCGACGAGGCGCGCAAGCGCGGCCTCGAGCGCGTCGGGGTCGCCCTCGACGGCCACCTGCTTGACCCGCGCCTGGGCGCCGCGCTCGATGCGCACCGCGCCGCGCGGCACGCCAAGCGCCTTGGCCAGCAGGGCCGTCAGCGCGGCGTTGGCCGCGCCCTCGGCGGGCGGGGCGGCGACGCGCGCGCTCAGCGTCGGGCGGCCGTCGGCGTCAAGGCGCACGCCCTCGATCCGGTCGCGGCCGCCGCGCGGGGTCAGCCGAACGAACAGCGTCAGCCCGCCCGCGTCACGCCGCCATGGGCGCCGCGCGCTCATGGCGCTCAGTAGGCGTGCAGCAGGTTGTTGGCGATGATCACCTGCAGCGCCATGATGCCGATCAGCACGATGACGGGCGACAGGTCCAGCCCGCCCATGGGCGGAATCACCGCGCGGATGCGGCGGTAGACCGGCTCGGTGATGCGGTTCAGGCCCGACCAGATCTGATAGACCAGCGGCTGGCGCAGATTGATGACGTCGAAATTGATGAGCCAGCTCATCACCGCCTGGATGATGACGATCCACCACGCGAGGTTGAGGATCATCAGCAGAATCGTCGCCAAGGAATGCATGTCGCCCCGATTTTCTCCGCCGCGCGCGGCCCTTCGCCGGCGCTGGCCACAGACCTAGCGGGCGCGGCCGCATCCTTCAAGCCGAGGCTGCGCGATGGCGCTTGACACCCCCCCGCGGACTGCTTATCAGACGCCGCAACGGGGCCGTAGCTCAGCTGGGAGAGCGTCGCGTTCGCAATGCGAAGGTCAGGGGTTCGATCCCCCTCGGCTCCACCAAGACAATCCGGCGAAGTCGGACGGGGACGGAGTTCTTGCAAAGGCGGGCCGGAGCCCGCCTTTCTCGATTCTCGCCCGGCGGGGCTCAGTCCTCCGCGCGGATGCGCTCGCGGCGCAGGGTGTAAAGGCCCGCGCCGATCACGATGGCCGCGCCCAGCAGCATCGGCGCGTCGGGGCGCTCGCCATAGAAGACCGCGCCCAGAATCATCGCGAAGACCAGAATCACGTAGCGAAACGGCGCCACGGCGGCGACGTCGCCCACCCGCATGGCCGCGATGACGCAGCCGAAGCCGACCAGGATCAGGCAGGCCGCCGCCGCCAGCCGCAGCGCCAGCGCCGGCGTCACCGGCGCCCAGCCCTGCGCGGCCGCCGCCGGCGCGGCCAGCAGCGTCAGCGCCGCCATGGTCCACAGCGTCGCCGTGGCCGAGGGCAGGGCGGGCGACAGGCTGCGGCTGAGCAGGTCGCGCGCGGTCATGCACGCCACCGCCGCCAGGACCCAGAGCGAGCCGGCGCCGAAGCCCTCGGGGCCGGGGCGAAGAATGACCAGCACGCCGACGAACCCCGCGGCGATGGCGCTCCACCGCCGCCAGCCCACGGGCGCGCCCAGAAACAGCGCCGCCGCGAAGGTCACCGTCAGCGGCATCGCCTGGAGGATCGCCGTCGCGTTGGCCAGCGGCATGCGCATGAGCGCGGTCAGGTAGAACGCCGTCGCGCCCGCCTCGGCCGCGGTGCGCCAGGCCATCAGCCGCGCGTCGCGCCCGCGCGGCAGGCGCAGCGCCCCCAGCCGCCAGGCCGCCAGCGCCATCAGCGCCGTGCCCATCAGCCCCCGCAGGAACACCGCCTGGAACAGCGGCAGCGATTCGAGCACGCCCTTCATGATCGCGTCGTTGGCCGCGAAACCGGCCATGGCGGCGACCATCAGCGCCGCGCCGCGGGCGTTCTCGCCCGGGTCGCGCTCGGCCGCCGCGCCGGCGGGCGGGTGCGGGGGACCCTCGGCGACGCTCATGGCGCCAGCTGCGGCGGCAGGCGGGCGGACATGGCGCGCGCGCGCTCATACGCGTCGGCGAAGCGCAGCGCCGCCAGGTCCGCGCGCGGCGGAAAGATCAGCTGCAGCCCCATGGGCAGGCCGCGGGCGTCGAACCCCGCCGGCACGGCGACCGAGGGGCAGGGCGACATGCTGCCCGGAACCACGACCTCCATCCACTGGTGATAGGTCTGCATGGCGCGCGCGCCGATGCGCTCGGGCCAGGGGGTGCGGATGTCGAAGGGGAAGACCTGCGCCGCCGGCAGCGCCAGCGCGTCGAAGCGCGCGAACAGCGCCATCAGCGCGCGGAACCAGTCCGAGCGCGCCTGCGCCGCCGCCTGAAGGCGCTCGGCCGTCAGCGCCGCGCCGCGCTCGACCTCCCACAGCGCCTCGGGCTTGAGCGCGGCGCGCTTGAGCGGATCGGCCGCCAGCGGCGCCAGCCTGGCCGACACGAAGAAGCTGCGCAGGTCGAGCCATGCGCGCCACAGTCGCTCGGGGTCGAAGTCGGGTCGGACCGGCGTCGCGCGGCAGCCCATGCGCTCGATCTCGCCCAAGGCCGATTCGCACAGCTCGGCCACGCCGGGCTCAAGCGCATAGCGCCCGTCCCAATCGCCGATCCAGCCGATTCGCGCCCCCCGCGCCGGCCGCCCGAGCGCGCCAAGATAGCCCCCCCGCTGCGCGGGCAGCGACAGCGGCGCGCCCGGATGCGGCCCCGCGATCACGTCCATCAGCAGCGCCATGTCCCGCGGCGTGCGCCCCATGGGGCCCTCGGTGGCCAGCTGGGCGAAGAACAGCTCGGGCGCGTCCGGGTCGGGCACGCGCCCCATCGAGGGCCGCAGCCCGTAGACGTTGTTGAACGCCGCCGGATTGCGCAGCGAGCCCATCATGTCGCTGCCGTCGGCCAGCGGCAGCATGCGCAGCGCCAGCGCCGCCGCCGCCCCGCCCGACGAGCCGCCCGCCGTGCGCGCCGGATCCCAAGCGCAGCCCGTCGCCCCGTGCACGCCGTTGTAGGTTTGCGAGCCCAGGCCCCATTCGGGCGTGTTCGTCTTGCCCACGAAGATCGCGCCCGCCTTGCGCAGCCGCGCCGCCAGCAGCCCGTCGCGCCCCGCCACCGCGCCCGCCAGCAGCGGCGAGCCGCGGCTTGTCGGCAGGCCCGCCGCATCGGCCAGATCCTTGATCGCCATGGGCACGCCATGCAGCGGCCCGTCGGGTCCATTGCGGGCGCGGCGCCGGTCGGCGGCGCGCGCCTCGGCCAGAAGCTCTTCGGCCGGGCGCAGCGAGACGATCGCGTTCCACGCGCCGTTGAGCCGGCCGATCTGCTCGAGCGCCGCCTCCATCGCCGCCTCGGCCGAGACCTGGCCCGAGACGAGGCGCCGCGCCAGCTCGGCGCCCTCGAGCGCCATGAGCGGCGGCGGCGGCGCGGGCGGGGGCGGGGGCGGGTTCGGCGCGATTCGCGCCTGCGGCGAGGGCTGAACTGGGGCGGTCATGCGGGCTCCTTGCCAGGGCGGCGGCGCGCTCATGCTTGGCCGGGTCGGCCGGCCGGTCAAGCGGGCGATGGCGCGGTTTCCGTCGATACGAAATATTGTGCGCCGCAACATGGCGAAAGATAGGATGGAAACCCAGAAAAATACCACATCATGGGATGACGTTGCGCAAGGTCGCAATCGCTGCCCTGTTTGCGCAAATCCAGCCTCGCGCCCTTGCGCTATGATTGACGCAAGGACAGGTCGGCGCCGCGGCGCCGCCGAAGCGCCATGCAGGGAGAATTGCGAATGAACGCGCCCATCACGCTCGACGACAAATACGCCGCCGAAAGCGGCCAGGTCTTCATGAGCGGCACGCAGGCGCTGGTGCGCCTGCCCATCGCCCAGATGCGCCGCGACCGCGCGGCGGGGCTCAACACCGGGGCCTTCATCTCGGGCTATCGCGGCTCGCCGCTGGGGGGCTACGACCAGCAGCTGGCGAAGGCGCGCAAGCACCTGGCGCCGCTCGACATCCATTTCCAACCCGGCGTGAACGAAGAGCTGGCCGCGACCGCCGTCTGGGGCTCGCAGCAGCTGCACCTGTCGCCCGGGGCGAAGAAGGACGGGGTGCTGGGCATCTGGTATGGCAAGGGGCCGGGCGTGGACCGCTGCGGCGACGTCTTCAAGCATGCCAACGCCGCCGGCACGGCCCCCCATGGCGGCGTGCTGTGCATCGCGGGCGACGACCATACGTGCAAGTCCTCGACCATTCCGCACCAGTCGGACCACGCCTTCATGTCGGCCCTGATGCCGATGATCTACCCCTCTTCGGTGCATGAATTCCTTGAATACGGCCTGCTCGGCGTCGCCATGTCGCGCTGGTCGGGCTGCTGGGTGGGCTTCAAGGTGATCGCCGACACGGTCGAGACCAGCTCGATCGTGGACCTGTCGCAGGAGCGGCGCGAATTCGTCATTCCCGAGGATTTCGAGATGCCCCCGGGCGGGCTCAACCTGCGCTGGCCCGACCCGCCGCTCGAGCAGGACCTGCGGCTGCAGGAATACAAGGGCTACGCCGCGCTGGCCTTCGCGCGCGCCAACCGCCTGGACGAGACGATCATCGACGCGCCGGGCGCGCGCTTGGGCATCGTCGCCTCGGGCAAGGCCTATGAGGACGCGCGCCAGGCCCTGCGCGAGCTCGGGATCGGCGAGGACGAGGCCCGCGCCATCGGCCTGCGGCTTTACAAGGTGCGCATGCCCTGGCCGCTGGAGCCGCACGGCATCCGCCATTTCGCCGAGGGGCTGGACGAGGTGGTGATCCTGGAAGAGCGGCGCGAGATCATCGAGAACCAGATCAAGCAGCAGCTGTTCAACTGGCGCGCCGACGTGCGGCCCAGGATCATCGGCAAGTTCGACCACCACGACCACGCGATCCTGAGCCATTCCAAGGCGCTGACCGTCGAGGACGCGGCCAACGTCATCGGCGCGCGCATCGCGCGGCTCGAGCTGGACGAGGGGCTCAAGGCCCGCATCGCCGAGCGGCTGAGCGCGTTGCAGGCCCGCGCCGCCCGCGCCCGCGCCCACGAGGCCCCCGTGGCGCGCACGCCCTTCTATTGCTCGGGCTGCCCGCACAACACCTCGACCAAGGTGCCCGAGGGCTCGAAGGCCATGGCCGGCATCGGCTGCCACTACATGGTCACCTGGATGGACCGCAACACCGAGACCTTCACCCAGATGGGCGGCGAGGGCGTGCCCTGGATCGGCATCGCCCCCTTCACCGAGGAAAAGCACCGCTTCGTCAATCTGGGCGACGGCACCTTCTTCCACTCGGGCCATCTGGCCATCCGCCAGGCGGTGGCCGCGGGGGTCAACGTCACCTACAAGATCCTCTACAACGACGCCGTGGCGATGACGGGCGGGCAGGTGGTGGACGGGCCGCTGACCCCGGCCAAGGTCACGCGCCTTCTGCATGACGAGGGGGTGGCGCCCATCTATCTGGTCTCGGACGCGCCCGAGACCTACGAGGGCGCGTCCGATCTCGCCCCCGGCGTGACGGTGCTGCACCGCGACGAGTTCGACCGCCTCCAGCGCGAGATCCGCGAGGTTCCGGGCGTGTCGGCCATCGTCTACGTGCAGACCTGCGCGGCCGAGAAGCGCCGCCGGCGCAAGCGCGGGCTGATGGAGGACCCCAAAAAGCGCGTCTTCATCAACCCCGAGGTCTGCGAGGGCTGCGGCGATTGCTCGATCCAGTCCAACTGCGTCTCGATCGAGCCGCTCGAGACCCCGATGGGCCGCAAGCGGACCATCAACCAGTCCACCTGCAACAAGGACTATTCGTGCGTGAAGGGCTTCTGCCCCTCCTTCGTCACGCTCGAGGGCGCCGAGCTGAAGAAAAGCCGCGGCGGCGCCGGCCCGGCCGAGGTCGCCGATCTGCCCATGCCCGCGATCCGCGACGTGGACGAGCCCTGGAACATCGCCATCGCCGGCGTCGGCGGCACGGGCGTGCTGACCATCGGCGCGATCCTGGGCATGGCGGCGCATCTGGACGGCAAGGCGGCGATGCTGCTGGACATGGCGGGGCTGGCGCAGAAGGGCGGGGCGGTGCTCAGCCATGTGCGCATCGGCCGGCGGGCCGAGGACGTGGCTGCGCCGCGCATCGTGCCGGGGGCGGCGGATCTGATGATCGCGGCCGACGACGTGGTCGCCGCCTCGGCCGAGGCGCGGGGCCTGTGCGACCCCGAACGCACCCATGGCGTGGTCAACACCGCGCTCACGCCCGTGGCCGATTTCGTGCGCAACCGCGATTTCGACTTCAAGGCCCATGCGGTGCTGGCTTCGCTGCGCAAGACGCTGACGCCCGACTCGGCCTTCCTCGACTTCCGCGCCGCGGCCGAGGCGACGGCGGGCGACGCCATCGCCGCCAATGTGATGATGCTCGGGCATGCCTGGCAGTCGGGCTGGGCGCCGATCTCGCTCGACGCGATCATGGCGGCGATCGAGCTCAACGGCGTCGCCGTCGAGGCCAACAAGGCGGCCTTCGACTGGGGGCGGCTGCTGGCCGCGCGGCCCGAGAAGATGAAGGAGCTCCTGCGCCCCGAGGACGCGCCGCCGGCGCTCGAGGACATGACCCTCGCGCAGATCGTCGCCCATCGCGAGGCGCATCTGACCGCCTATCAGGGCAAGCGCCTGGCGCGGCGCTGGCGCGCGCTGGTCGAGCGCGTGCGCGCCGCCGAGCAGGCCCTGGGCATGGACCCCGACGCGCCCGGCTCGCTGACGCGCGCGGCGGCGGTGTCCTACGCCAAGGTGCTGGCCTACAAGGACGAATACGAGGTGGCGCGGCTCTTGTCCGACCAGGGCTGGATCGCGGGGCTCAAGGCCCGTTTCGACGGCGAAGTCACGCTCAGCTACAATCTTGCGCCGCCCTTCCTGGGCGGGACGGATGCGAACGGGCGCCCGAAGAAGCGCGTCTTCGGTCCGTGGCTGCGCCCGTTGCTGAAGCTGCTGCGCCACGGCAAGGCGCTGCGCGGCACGCCGCTCGACCCCTTCGGCCGCTCCGAGGAGCGCCGCGCCGAGCGTCGGCTCATCGCCCGCTTCGAAGAGGATGTCGAGACCGCGCTCGGCGCCCTGCGTCCCGAGACCGCCGAGACGGCGCGCGCGCTGCTGGCGCTGCCCCAGCAGATCCGCGGCTTCGGTCCGGTCAAGGCCGAAGCCATGCGCAAGGCCGAGGCGGCGCGCGCGCGCCTGCTCGAGGCGCTGCGCAGCCCCGCCGCGCCCGGCCCCGAGGCGGCGCCCGACCAAAGCCGCATCGCCGCCCAGTGACGGCGCGCCCCGGCGCTTGCCTGCGCGCCGGGGCGGGTGCATTCTGGACGCCAAGCCCGACGGCCTGTCCCTCGCCGCGCCAGGAGACGCGCCATGACCCACCGGCCCACCCCGCCCCGGAGCGCGGGGCCATGAGCGCCCCGCGCCGCGCCGCGCCGCGCACCCTCGACGACGCCGATCTGCGCATCCTGCGCGTGCTCCAGAGCGAGCCGGCGCTGACCGTGGCCGAGGTGGGCGAGCGCGTGGGCCTGTCGCACACCCCCTGCTGGCGGCGCATCAAGCAGATGGAGGAGGCCGGCGTCATCCGCGGCCGCGCCGTGCTGCTGGACCCCGACGCGCTGGGCTTCGAGGTGTCGGTCTTCTGCCTGGTGCGGCTGACGCATCACGACGAAGAGGCGCTCAACGCCTTCGAGGAAGCCGCCCGGCGCCTTCCCGAGATCCTGCAATGCTACTCGCTGGCGGGCGAGAACGACTACATCCTGCGCGTGCTGGTGCGCTCGGTGAAGGAATACGAGCAGGTGGTCAAGGTCTCGATCCTGCACCTGCCGCATGTGAGCCATGTGCAGTCGAACTTCGCCCTGCGCGAGGTCAAGAACACCCTGGCCCTGCCGATCTGAGCGCCGCCGGGGGCGTCCGGCCCTGATGGCGCGGGTCAGGCGGCGGGGAGGGACGCGGCGCGCCGCGGCGCAAGGCTTCGGCCCCGCAAGGCGCGCGGCGGCCCCCGGAAAGCGCCCGTCGCCCCGGTCCCGAAGGCGCGCCCGCGCGGCTCGGACCCTGCGCCGCTCCGCACGCCCGCGGCCGGGACCCTGCGCCGCCTGCAACGCACGCAGCCGAGCGTCGGCGCGGCCCCGAACGCCTGCGGCCCGGCGCCGGCGCAGCCCATGACGCGCGGCCCCGCACGCCCGCGGCCTGACTGGCGCGCAGCCCAGTGCGCACGCCGCTCGGCTTGAGCGTAGCCCCAAACGCGTGCGGCCCCGAACGCAGCCCCAAACGCGCGCAGCCCCAAGCGCCCGGTCTCCAGCGCCGGCGCAGCCCCGAACGCGCGCGGCCCTGAACGCCTGCGGCCCGGAACGCGCGCAGCGCTAAACGCGCGCACCCCAAACGCCGCTCGAAACGCGCGCGGCGCCCGCAGGGGGCGCCGCGAAGACGGGCGCCGCGCGGGCGCCGCCATGCCCTGGAAGGCTCAGTCTTCCTTGGGCTTGTAGTTGCTGCGCTCGGCGATGCGGGCCGATTTGCCGCGGCGCGCGCGCAGATAGTAGAGCTTGGCGCGGCGCACCTTGCCGCGGCGCACCACGGTGATGCTGTCGATCAGCGGCGAGTGCAGCGGGAACACGCGCTCGACGCCCTCGCCGAACGAGATCTTGCGCACGGTGAAGGACGCGCCCAGGCCCGAGCCGCCATTGCGCGCGATGCACACGCCCTCGTAGTTCTGGACGCGGGTGCGGTTGCCCTCGGTCACCTTGAAGCCCACGCGCACCGTGTCGCCCGGGGCGAAATCGGGGATGTCCTTGCCAAGCTCCTTGATGTGCTCGGCCTCGATCTGCTGAAGCAGGTTCATCAGCGTTCGTCCTTCTTCTGCCCGCCTGTCGCGGCGGAGGTTTTCGCGTCCGAGAGCTCTGCCTCTCCTTCCGGGTCCGCGCTGCCTTCCGACAGGGCCCGCCAGAGGTCGGGACGACGTTCCTTGGTCAGGCGTTCGGACTGGGCGCGCCGCCAGGCGGCGATCTTCGCGTGATGGCCGGAGAGGAGCACCTCCGGTATCGCGCGGCCTTCCCATTCCGTCGGCCTCGTATACTGCGGGTGTTCGAGCAGACCGGAAGAGAACGATTCCTCCTGCGTCGACTCGGCGTTCCCGAGAACGCGGGGTATAAGCCGAACCGTGGCGTCGATCAATGCCATGGCGGGAATTTCTCCGCCCGTCAGCACGAAATCGCCCAGCGACACCTCCTCGACGCCGCGCGCGTCCAGAACGCGCTGGTCCACGCCCTCGAAACGGCCGCAAAGCAGCGTCGCGCCCCGGCAGGCCGCAAGGCGCCGCGCCATGGCCTGATCGAAGCGCCGCCCGCGCGGCGACAGGTAGATGATCGGCCATTCTTCGCGCGACAGCCCCGCATCGGCGTGGTCGATGGCCGCGGCCACCACGTCGGGACGCATGACCATGCCCGGCCCGCCCCCCGCCGGCGGCGCGTCCACCGAGCGGTGGCGGTCGAAGGCGAAGTCGCGGATGTCGATGGGCTCGAGCGCCCACAGGCCGCGCTCCAGCGCCCGGCCGGTCAGCGACATGCCGAGCGGGCCGGGGAACATCTGCGGAAACAGCGTCAGCACCCGCGCGGTCCAGACGCCGGGGGCGGGCGCCTTCATGCCCCGTCGCCCCCGTCGGGCGCGTCGCGCGCGCCGGGCGCGTCGGGCGCGTCGCCGCCAGCGCCCGCGTCGTCGGCCCCGGGGGCGGCGTCCGCGTCGTCGCCGCGGGCGGGGAAGACGCCCTCGGGCGGGTCGGCCACGATGCGCCCGGCGGCAAGATCCACCGTCGGCGCCGCCTCGCGGGTGAAGGGCAGAAGGGCGGTGTGCGTCAGCCCCGGCCCGGCGATCTCGAGAATGTCGCCCGCGCCGTGGTCATGCACCGCGATCACCCGCCCAAGGGGGGCGCCGCCGACGCTGACCACCTCGAGCCCGATGAGGTCGGCGTGGTAGAATTCGTCCTCGGGCAACGAGGGCAGCCGCTCGCGCGGGGCGTAAAGGCGCAGCCCGCGCAGCGCCTCGGCCTGCTCGCGCGTGCTCACGCCCGACAGGCGCGCGGCGTAGCCGTCCTTGAGCGGCCGGATCAGCGTGACCGAAAAGCTGCGTCCGTCGGCGGCGACCAGCGGCGCATAGTCGGCGATGGCGGCGGGCTCGGCGCAGAAGGATTTGAGCCGCACCTCGCCGCGCACGCCATAGGCGCCGGCCACGGCGCCGACGCAGACATGTCCGGCGGGGGCGTCGTCATGCGCCTTGGATGCGGTCATGGGCGTCGTCTCCTTGCGGGGCGGCCCCGCGCGCGGCGGGGACCGGCGCGGTCAGCGGACCAGCGGGCGGGGCGGCGCGGGGGCGCGCGACTCCCAGCCCGCGCGTTCAAGCTCGGGTTCTTCCAGGTTCTCTTCGGGCCAGCCGATGCACAGATAGGCCACCAGCGACCAGTCGGCGGGCACGTCCAGATCGCGCGCCAGCCGCTCGGGGTCCAGGATCGAGACCCAGCCCATGCCCAGCCCCGCGGCGCGCGCCGTCAGCCACATGTTCGTCACCGCCGCCACCACCGAGTAGCGGCGCGTCTCGGGCATGGTGGCGGCGCCCAGACCCGCGCCCTTGGGCGTGCTGTCGTCGCAGAAGACGGCCAGCTGCACGGGCGCCTCGCGCATGCCCGACAGCTTGAGCCCGGCGTAAAGGCGCGCGCGCTCGCCCGAATATCCGGCGAGCGCGCGGGCGTTGGCCTGCTGGAAATTCGCCAGCGCCGCGGCGCGGGCCGCTTCGCTGGCGACGTGGACGAAGCGCCACGGCTCGGACAGCCCGACCGAGGGCGCGAGGCGCGCGGCCGCGAGCATGGCCTCGATGACCTCGGCCGGCGCCGGGTCGGGGCGGAAGCGGCGAACGTCCCGGCGCAGCCGCATCAGCTCGGCGAGCCGGGCGCGGAAATCGTCGGGAAAGACGTCCATGCGCCGCCTCCTTGCGCCGCGGGCGCGCGGGGCTTACTCGGCCGAAGCCTCGGCGGCGGCGGCGGCCTTCTCGGCGCGGGCGGCGGCGCGCTCCTGCGCCTTCTTGCCCGGCTGGCCCTTCTTGAGGTTGGCGCGCTGCTTCTTCTCGATGGCGCCCGCCGCCTCGAGGAAGCGCGAGACGCGGTCGGTCGGCTGCGCGCCCTTGGAGATCCACTCCATGATGCGCTCGACGTTCAGCTTGACGCGGTCCTCGCTGTCCTTGGGCAGGAGCGGGTTGTAGGTGCCCAGCTTCTCGATGAAGCGGCCGTCGCGCGGCGCGCGGCTGTCGGCGGCGACGACGCGGTAGAAGGGACGCTTCTTCGAGCCCGCGCGGGCGAGGCGGATCTTGATGGCCATTGTCGTGTCTCCTTGGATGACCGGTGGCGGGCCGAGGCCCTATTTCTGCATCTGCTCGTGGTGGCGAATGACTTCCTGAATGATGAAGCTCAGGAACTTCTTCGCGAATTCGGGGTCCAGGTCGGCGTCCTGCGCCAGCTTCTGCAGGCGGGCGATCTGGCGCTCTTCGCGGGCGGGGTCGGCGGGGGGCAGGTCGTGCTCGGCCTTGAGCCGCCCGACCGCCTTGGTCGCCTTGAAGCGCTGGGCCAGGGTGTAGACCAGGATCGCGTCCAGATTGTCGATGTCGGCGCGGTAGGCGGCCAGAAGCTGCTGCGCGCGGGCGGCGTCGTTCTGCATTTCGCTCATTTCTTCTTGCCCGCTCCGCGCGTCAGGCCCGCAAGGCCCGGCGGCAGCGCCCCGCCGCCCAGACCGGGCAGCCCGCCCGGCAGGCCCGGGGGCGTCGCGCCGGGCGCCAGGCCGGGCGGAAGGCCCGCCGCGTCGGGCGCCGGCGCGCCCTTGCCCAGCAGCGCGCCAAGGCCGCCGCGCAGCAGGCCCTTCTTGCCCATCTTGCCCATCTTGCCCATTTTCTTCATCATGTCCGCCATCTGGCGGTGCATCTTCAGAAGCTTGTTGACGTCCGAGACCTCAAGCCCGCAGCCCCTGGCCACGCGCTTCTTGCGGCTGGCCTGCATGATCTGGGGGTTGCGGCGCTCGGCCTTGGTCATGGACTGGATGATGGCGATCTGGCGCCGCAGCACCTTGTCGTCGAGGCCCGCGGCGTCCAGCTGCTTCTGCATCTTGCCCATGCCCGGCAGCATGGACATCAGGCCGCCGACGCCGCCCATGCGCAGCATCTGCTCGAGCTGGGTCTTGAGGTCGTTCATGTCGAAGCGGCCCTGACGGAACCGCTTCATCATGCGCTCGGCCTCTTCCTGCTCGATCGTCTCCTGCGCCTTCTCGACCAGGCTGACGATGTCGCCCATGCCCAGGATGCGGCCGGCCACGCGCTCGGGGTGGAATTCCTCGAGCGCGTCCATCTTCTCGCCCAGGCCGACGAACTTGATCGGCTTGCCGGTGACGGCGCGCATCGACAGCGCCGCGCCGCCGCGCCCGTCGCCGTCCATGCGCGTCAGCACGACGCCGGTGACGCCGATGCGGCGGTCGAAATTCTCGGCCGTGTGCACCGCGTCCTGGCCGGTCAGGCCGTCGACGACCAGCAGCGTCTCGCGCGGCTTGACCTCGTCGCGCACGGCCGCGACCTCGGCCATGAGCTCGTCGTCGATGGACAGGCGCCCGGCGGTGTCGAGCAGGTAGACGTCGTAGCCCCCCAGCATGGCCTGCTGGCGCGCGCGCCGGGCGATCTGCACCGGCGTTTCGCCGGGCACGATGGGCAGCACGTCCACCCCGATCTGCGCGCCCAGCACGGCCAGCTGCTCCATCGCCGCGGGGCGGCGCGTGTCGAGCGAGGCCATCAGGACCTTCTTGCAATCCTTCTCCTTCAGGCGGCGGGCGAGCTTGGCGGTGGTGGTCGTCTTGCCCGAGCCCTGAAGGCCGACCATCAGCACCGGCGCGGGCGGGCTGTCGATGCGCAGGGCGCCGATCTCGCCCTCGTCGCCCGCCAGCATGGCCACCAGCTCGTCATGGACGATCTTGACCACCTGCTGGCCCGGCGTGACCGAGCGCGTGACCGCCTGGCCGGCGGCCTTGGCCTGCACCTGGCGGATGAAGTCGCGCGCCACGGGCAGCGACACGTCCGCCTCGAGCAGCGCCACGCGCACCTCGCGCAGCGCCGCCGAGACGTCGGCCTCGGTCAGCGCGCCCTGCCTGGTGAGCTTGTCGAACACGCCCGAAAGGCGCTCTGAAAGGCTCTCGAACATCGGCGCCCCTCCTTGAGGCGAACGTTGCGGTGCGCCGCGGCCCCGGGGCCGTCGGCAAGCGGTTTCGCGCCGGCGGGCGCAACGCGCTGGCCGGCGGCGATCCCCGCGCATGGCGGGGACCGGAAGCGTTGGCTTCCGGGGATTCCCGCGTCAGATACGCCGCCCGGCCCGGCAAGTCAACCGCGCCGGGCGCGGGCGCGTCAGGGCTCGAGCGCGTTCCACGCCGCGGTGAAGCCGGTGAGCGAGATATCCACCGGGATCTCGCGGTTGGGCGGGGCGACGATGGTGAAGGTGGCCTTGGCGCCCTTCTTCATGGCCGCGATCAGGCGGTTCGGCGCCGGCTGCTGCAGGATGCACCCGCCGCGGTCGCAGATGGTGTAGCCGGCGACCAGGGGCTTGTCGCGGTCGATCTGGATGCGCACGCCCGCGGGCAGCAGCACGCCCAGCGGCACCGCCACCTGCATGGCCGCCTCGACCGTGCCGGCCTGGGTCTGCTGGGGCGGGATCTTGCGGATGCGCACCTGCATGATCTTCTGCCCCTGGGCGTTGAAGCCGTCCTGCAGCATCACGCAGGGCTTGCCCTCGGGCACGCAGACCACGCGCCAGTCGCCATGCCGCGCCACCTCGACCTCGCGCGGGGCGGCCGGGGCGGTCCTGGGCGCCTCGGCCTGCGCCGCCGGCGGCGCGGCGGGCTGGGGGGCCGGCTGGGGCGCGGCGGTCTGCGACCAGGCGGGGGCGGCTGCGGCCAGGGCCGCCGCGGCGAGCGCGATGCGAAGGGTGGAGGTCATGGGGTCGGTCGTCCTGAGTTTGTCCAGCCAAGAGCGGCGCCGGCGCCGCCCGTCTCGTGTCTGGGCGCGCGCGGCGGCGAAATCAAGGCCAAAGCCCGCCGCGCCCGGCGAATGCGCGCAGGAAATCGCGAGCGCCGTGGGGCGGCGCCCGCTTTCACGCACCGGTTTTCCGGATGTCGTCTCTTCCCTGTCGGACTGGCTCGGCCAATCGCTGAGGGCACGCTAGGCCGAGTCGCTCGGACGGTCAAGCCCTTGACTTGGCGGGAATCGCCGCCGCCCGCGCCCTCATCTTCCCTCGGCGCCGAGCGCCCCGCCCGCGCGCCGCCGCGCCGGCCCCGCCACGCAGGCCAGCGCCAGGATCAGCCCCGAGACCACCGCGATCATCCCCGCCGCGCTGACCGAGCCGCGCGCCCCCAGCCACAGCGGCCCGTAGCCCGCCAGCACATAGCCGACCAGCGCCGACAGCGCCGCGAACAGCATGCTCAGCCAGACCTGCCGCGACAGCGTGTTCGCGCACAGCCGCGCCGCCGCGGGCGGGCAGATGAACATGGCGATGACCAGGATCGAGCCCACCGCGTCGAAGGCCGCCACCGCCGCCGCCGCGGTCGCGCCCGTCAGGCCCAGGCTCAGCGCGCGCACCGGCACGCCGATGACCTGCGCATGGCCGGGGTCGAAGGTCGAGATGGTCAGCTCCTTCCAGAACAGCCGCGTCAGCGCCGCCATCGCCGCCAGCGCCGCCGCCAGCCGCCACAGCGGCGCCGGCAGCCCCGCCAGGGCGCGCGGATCGGCCGCCGAGCTCCAGCCCGTCGCGTCGAACCAGATCAGGCTTTCGAGATTGCCGTAAAGCGCGTGCTCGACGTCCAGATGCACGCCCGAGGCGCCCGTGCGCTCGAGCATCAGCACCCCCAGCGCGAACATGGCCGTGAACACCACGCCCATGGCCGCCCCGGGCTCGAGCCGGCCCACGCGCCGCACCGCCTCGATCATGCCCGCCGCGACAAGGGCCGCCGCGCCCGCGCCCAGCATCATCGTTCCGCCGGCCATCGAGCCGGTCAGCAGGAAGGCGGCGACGATGCCGGGCAGCGCCACATGCGAGACCGCATCGGCCAGCAT
This sequence comes from Oceanicella actignis, assembly GCF_900111545.1. NCBI lineage: Bacteria > Pseudomonadati > Pseudomonadota > Alphaproteobacteria > Rhodobacterales > Paracoccaceae > Oceanicella > Oceanicella actignis. Next base: position 62,501 of record NZ_FOHL01000010.1, on the reverse strand, counting down.
CGACTGCCGGCGCAGCAGCAGAAAGTTGCCGGGCAGGGCGCAGCTCATCGCCGCCAGCGCGCCGATGACCATGGGCGGCAGGCTCAGCTGCACGAATTCCGGGCTCGAGATCTCGGCGATCAGGGAATCGATCATGGCGCCTCTCCGCCGCTTGCCATGGCCGCGTCCAGCGCCGCCAGCTGGTCGGGCGCCAGCATGCGCTCGAGCGGGGTCAGCCCGTCGTCGCGCGTCAGGAACTCGGTCAGCCCCGCATCCAGCGCGTAGCCCCCGCGCAGAAAGCTGCGTCGGCGCATGTCGCGCGCCACCTCGGCGGCGGCCGCAAGCCCGCGCGCGGTGGGCGCGCCGTCGGGACCGATCATGCCGGCCCGGCGCAGCGCGCGAAGCTGCGCCGCGTCGCCCGGGGCGGCGCCGCGCGCCAGGGCGGCCAGGCCCTGGCGCAGCAACATGCGCCGCCGCACCGCCCGCCTTGCGGCCAGCGCGGCCAGCGCGCCGCGCCTCGGCGCCGCCAGCATGGACAGCGCGAAAAGCCCGAACGCCGTCAGCACGATGAGCGCCCCCGCGGGCATGTCCTGCGCCGAGGCCGACAGCGCCGCGCCGATCCACCCCGCCGCCGCGCCCATCAGGGCGGCGAGCGCCGTCATCGCTTCGACCCGGTCGGTCCAGAAGCGCGCCGCCGCCGGCGGCACGATCAGCAAGGCCACCACCAGCACCAGCCCCACGATCTTGAGCCCGATCACCGTCACGCCGACCGCAAGGCCCATGATCGCCAGATCCACCGCGCGCACCGGCACGCCCATCGCCGCCGCATGGCCCGGATCGAAGCAGACCAGCGTCATCGGCGTGCGCAGCGCAAAGGCGATCAGTCCGGCCAGCGCGCCCGCCGCGGCGATGGTCAGCGCCTCGGCGCGCAGCATGCCCGCCGTCTGCCCCAGCAGAAAGCCCGACAGCCCCGCCGCCTTGCCCGCGTTCATGCCCTGGATCACCGTCAGCAGCACCACGCCCAGCCCGTAGAAGGTGGACAGGATCGCGCCGATGGCCGCGTCCTCGGGCAAGCGCGTGCGCGCGGCCATGCGGTCGGCCAGCCACATGCCCAGCGCCGCGCTCAGCGCCGAGCCCGCCAGCAGCCCCGGCAGCCAGCGCCCGTCGCCGCCCAGCCACGCCATCAGCATGAACGCCGCCGCCACCCCCGGCAGCGTGGCATGGGCCGCCGCGTCGGTGGCCAGGGCGCGCCGCCTGAGGCCCACGAAGGTTCCCGCCGCGCCGCCCGCCGCGCCGCCCAGCAGCGCCGCGCCGACGGCGACCAGCGCGGCGTTGTAGCCGGCGTTCAAGGTCAGGGCGCGCAGGAATTCGCTCATCGGGTCCATGATCACGAGATCCTGCTTCGCGCGGCACAGCCCCGCGCGCCTTTGCCCGCCGCTCCGGCGCGCCGCGCCCCCCCGGCGCCTTGCCCGCCCGCGGTCCGCGCCTGCCCCGCCGGGGCGCGAACGGCGCCGGCGTGGGGCGCGGCGGAAGCGGATGGCGCGGGACCGGACGGCGCAGGACCAGACGGGGCGGGAGCCGACGAGGCGCGATCGGGCGCGAACCATCGCCGCGACACGCCGGCGCCTCGGCGCGCGGCGGAACCGGCGGCAGGGCGGGGTCCGGCGGCGCAGGACGCGCGGCGGCGCGCGACGGGGCAAGGCGCGCGGCGGCGCGCGGCGGGGCAGGGCGCGTGGCGGCGCGCGACGGGGGAGGAGGCGCCGCTTGGCGCAACGGGGCAGCGCGCGGCGGGGCAGGGCGCGCAACAGGGCGCAACGGGACGAGGCGCGCTGCAGCGCGCGGCGGGGCAGGGCGCGTGGCGGCGCGCGATAGGGCAGGCCGCGCTGCTTGGCGCGGCGGGGCGGGGCGGGCGGCGGCGCATGGCGGGGCGGCGCGCAGCGAGTTCGGGCGCAGGGCGGCGCGCGGGGAGCCTGGCCGCCGGGTGGAGGCGCCCGGAAGGGTCCTGCGGCGCGCGGCGGGACCCGGCCGCGCGGGTCATGGCGTCGCCGCGGTCTCGAGCCGGCCTCCATAGGCCAGCCGCAGGTTGCGCGGGGTCAGCGTCTCGGCCGTCGGGCCCTGCGCCACGACCACGCGGTTGAGCAGCAGCGCCCGGTCGAAATAGACCGGCGCGGTGCTCAGATCATGATGCACGCAGACCACCGCCCGCCCGGCGTCGCGCAGCTGGCGCAGAACCGCGACGATGGCGCGCTCGGTCGCCGCGTCGACGCCGGCGAAGGGCTCGTCCAGCAGATAGGCCTGCGCGTCCTGCGCCAGGGCGCGGGCGATGAACACGCGCTGCTGCTGGCCGCCCGACAGCTCGCCAATCTGGCGCCGGGCGAAGCTCTCCATCCCCACCATGGCCAGGCATTCCATCGCCCGGCGGCGGTCGTTCCGGTCGAACAGGCGCCACAGCCCCTTGCGCCGGTAAAGCCCCATCAACGCCACGTCGATGACGCGGGCGGGGAACTCCCAATCCACCGAGGCGCGTTGCGGCACATAGGCGATCAGGTCGCGCGCGCGCTCGAGCGGGCGACCCAGGACGCGCACCTCGCCCGTCAGCCGCGGCACAAGCCCGAGCGCCGCCTTGAGCAGAGTCGACTTGCCCGCGCCGTTGGGACCGATGATGGCGGTCATGGCGCCGAGGGGAAAATCGGCGTCCACGTCCATGATCGCCGGGGTGCGCCCGTAGCTGACGCTCAGACCGCGCACGCTCATGCCCTGGGCGGGGGCGCGCGCCATGGTCGCCGTCCCGGCCTTCTCGGCCGCGCCCGCCGCGGCATCGCGCGCAAGCCGGGCGGGTCCGGCCGCCGCGGCGGCTTCGCAGGCGGCGCTCATGTTTGCGCCTCGCGCAGAAGCCCGCGCATGCCGCGCGCCGGCGCCCGTCCGCCCAGCGCGCGGGCGATGGCGGTCACGTTGTGATCGATCATGCCCAGATACGTGCCCTCGTAGCTGCCCTCGGGCCCCATGGCGTCCGAGTAGAGCTCGGCCCCCACGCGCACCTCGTGCCCGCGCGCGGCCGCGCCCTCGATCAGCGCGCGCAGATTGCGCTCGGAGACCGAGCTTTCCACGAACACCGCGCCCACGCGGCGCGAGACCAGCACGTCCACCAGCTGGCGGATGCGCTGCAGGCCGGCCTCGGACTCGGTGGACATGCCCTGCACGCCCATCACCTCGAAGCCATAGGCGCGGCCGAAATAGCCGAAGGCGTCATGCGCCGTGATCAGCACGCGCCGCTCGGGCGGGACGGTGGCCAGGGTCTCGCGCGCATAGGCGTCGAGGGCGGCCATCTCGGCGCCGTGCCGCTCGGCCGCGGCGGCGAAGGCGTCGGCGCCCTCGGGGTCGATGCGCGCAAGCAGCGCCGCCGCCGGCGTCAGCAGGCGCGCCCACAGGGCCGGGTCCATCCACACATGCGGGTCCCAGCGGTCGGGGTAGGAATCATGCGGGCGCAGCAGCGCGCGCGGCAGGGATTCGGCCAGCGCGGCGGCGGGCTTGCGCCGGGCCAGCTCGCGCAGGAAGTCGTCCATCTGCGCCTCGAGCCACAGCCCGTGCCACACCATCAGATCGGCGCGCAGCATCAGCGCCACGTCCGAGCGCGTCTGCCGGTAGGAATGCGGGTCGATCCCCGGGCCCATGAGCGCCCGGACCTCGGCCCGGCCGCCGGCCAGGTTGCGCATCATGTCGCCCAGCATCGAGGTGGTGCAGACGACGCGCGGCTTGTCCTGCGCGCGCAGCGGCGCGGCCGCCGCCAGCGCCAGCGCGGCGGCGCCGGCCAGCAGGCCCCGCCGGGTCGGCGCGGCGGCGCGGGCGTTGGCGGCTTGCGCCGGGCGTCGGTGGGTCATGCGCGGTTCTCCTTCTTGCGAGCCGTTCTCATCTAGGCGCGCGGACGGCGTCGCGTCAAGATGAATGAGAATGATTTTCAATTTCAGTTCGGCCCCGAACCGACGCGCTCTCGGGCCCCCGATCTCGAGCGCCCCGATCCCGCGACGCAAGATCGCCCCCCGGCCCGCCGTTGACATGCGCGCCCGCCGCGGCGCCCACTGGCGCGGCCGGCGCCCTGGCGCGCCCGCAACTGCGATGGAGGAGCGCATGTCCCCCAGGCGCCTGACCGACGGCCACGCCTTCGTCTCGGGCGGATCGAGCGGCATCGGCCTTGCCGCGGCCGAGCTTCTGGCGCGGCGGGGCGCGCCGGTGACCCTGGCCGCCCGCGACCCGGCGCGGCTGAGCGCCGCCGCCGAGCGCGTGCGCCGCGCCGCGCCGGGCGCGCGGGTGCGCGTCGCGCCGCTGGACGTGACCGACGCCGAGGCGGCGGCGCGAGCGCTGCGCGAGGCCGAGGGCGAATTCGGGCCGGTCGAGACGCTGATCCTGTCGGCGGGCGCGACCTTGCCGGGCCGTTTCGAGGCGCTGCCGCCCGAGGCGTTCCGCGCCTTGATGGAGGTGAACTATTTCGGCGCGCTCAACCTGCTGCGCCCGGCGCTTGCGGGAATGCGCGCGCGCAGGCGCGGCGCGGCGGGGCTGGTCGGGTCGGGCGCGGGGCTCGTGGGGGTGCCGGGCTACGCGGCTTACGGGCCGACCAAGTTCGCGCTGCGCGGGCTTGCCGAGACGCTGCGCGCCGAATGCGCGCCCTTCGGCGTCGGTGTCACCATCTGCCATCCGCCCGACACGGACACGCCGCAACTGGCGGCGGAACGGCCGCTCAAGCCGCCCGAGCTGGCGGCGCTGTCGGGCGCGGCGCGGGTGCGCTCGGCCGAAGAGGTCGCGCGCGCCTTGCTGCGCGGGATGGCGCGGGGCAGGGCCGAGGTCTTCGTCGGCGCCGAGCTGGCGGCGCTCGGCCGGCTGGGCGACGCCCTGCGCCCGGCGCTGCGGCTGTGGACCGCGCGCGCCGCGCGCCGCGCCCGCCGCGCCGAGCAGGGCCGCCGTCCCCCGCCAGGCTGAAGGCCGCCCCGGCGGCGCTTCGGCGGGGGCCGGCCGCGCGCGCCGCGCGGCGTCTTGCGGGCTGCGCGGCGACGGGGCACGCTTGCGCCGAAGCCGGCGTCGGGACCGGCGCGAGGGCGGAGGAGCGCATGGAAACGGAACGGGCGGATGTGCTGGTGATCGGCGCGGGGCTTGCGGGCATGACCGCCGCGGCCGAGGCGGCCGAGGCCGGGCGCAAGGTGATCCTTCTGGATCAGGAGGGGCCGCAGAGCCTGGGCGGGCAGGCCTTCTGGTCGTTCGGCGGCCTGTTCCTGGTCGACAGCCCCGAGCAGCGGCGCATGGGCGTGCGCGACAGCCGCGATCTGGCGCTGCGCGACTGGCTCGGCACGGCGGGCTTCCACCGCCCCGAGGACCGTTGGCCGCGCGCCTGGGCCGAGGCCTATGTGGACTTCGCCGCCGGCGAAAAGCGCGCCTGGCTGCGCGAGCGCGGCGTGCGGTTCTTTCCCGTCGTGGGCTGGGCCGAGCGCGGGGGGCATGACGCTTCGGGGCCGGGCAATTCGGTCCCGCGCTTTCACGTCGCCTGGGGCACGGGCCCGGCGCTGGTCGAGGCGCTGGAGCGGCGGCTGCGCGCGCAGCAAGAGGCCGGGCGGCTGCGCCTGCTGTTCCGCCGCCGCGTCGACGAGATCGTCATGCGCGCGGGCGCCGCGGCGGGCGCGCAGGGGGCGATCCTGGCCCCGGACGAGGCCCCGCGCGGCGCGCCGACGAACCGGCGCGAGCTGGGCGCCTTCGCCGTCGAGGCCGAGGCCGTGATCCTGGCCTCGGGCGGGGTGGGCGGCGATCTCGAGAAGGTCCGCGCCCTGTGGCCCGAGCGCCTGGGCCCCGCGCCGCGCGCGATGCTGTCGGGCGTGCCGGCGCATGTGGACGGGCGCGGGATCGAGATCGCCGCCGCCGCCGGGGCGCGCCTGATCAACCGCGATCGCATGTGGCACTATGTCGAGGGCGTGCGCAACTGGGCCCCCATCTGGCCCGCGCACGGGATCCGCATCCTGCCGGGGCCGTCCTCGATGTGGTTCGACGCCTTCGGCCGGCGGCTCGAGGCGCCGTATCTGCCCGGCTTCGACACGCTGGGCACGCTCGAGCGGATCCTGCGCACGGGGCGCGATCATTCCTGGTTCGTGCTGACGCAGAAGATCATCCGCAAGGAATTCGCCCTGTCGGGGTCCGAGCAGAACCCCGACCTGACCGGGCGCAGCTGGCGCATGGTCGCGCGGCGCGCGGTCGGGCGGCGCGCGCCGGGGCCGGTCGAGGCCTTCAAGGAGAAGGGCGCCGATTTCATCGTGCGCGAGGATCCGCGCGCGCTGATCGAGGCGATGAACGCCATGACGGGCGAGGATCTGCTGGACCCGGCCGACATGCTCGAGCAGATCGCCGCGCGCGACGCGCAGCTCGACAACCCCTTCTGCAAGGACGCGCAGATCATGGCCATCCGCAACGCGCGCCGCTATCGCGGCGATCGGCTGATCCGCACCGCGCCGCCGCACAAGCTGCTCGACCCGGCGAACGGCCCGCTGATCGCGGTGCGGCTCAACATCCTGACCCGCAAGACCCTGGGCGGGATCGAGACCGACCTGCAGGCGCGCGCCCTGGGCGCCGACGGCGCTCCGGCGCCGGGGCTGTTCGCGGCGGGCGAGGCGGCGGGCTTCGGCGGCGGCGGGCTGCATGGCGCGCGGGCGCTCGAGGGCACGTTCCTGGGCGGGTGCATCTTCTCGGGCCGGGCCGCGGGGCGCGCGGCGGCCGGGCGCGGCTGAGGCCGGCGCGGAGGCGCTTCGGGCGCGATTCGCGGGGCGGCTCGGAAGGCGGTTCAGCCGCTTCGGCGTTTTTTCGCGCCCGCCCGACGCAACGTCACGATCCTGTCACGACGAATCGATAGTTTCGGAATCGTTGATGACGCAATCGCATGGGGGGAGAAGACCGGCGGAGGGGAAGCCGCCGGCATCGACGGATCCCACGGGATCCCGACCGGAGCGGCGAAAGCCGCGGCGCCTGATTTGACAAGGCGTGCGTCGGGGGGCGCGCCGGTCCCTCTTGGTTGAAATTGATTTCAGTTCCGCATTCAAAGGCAGGCGCGGCGATCTCAAGGGTCGCCGCGCCATTTTCTGCGCCTCAGGCCGGCCCGCGCAGCGCGTCGGCGTCGCCCGCGCCCGGGGGCGCGCCGGCGGCGTCCTGGGCGGCGTCCTGCGTGGGGGCCTCGTCGGGCTCGACCGCGCGGCGGTAAAGATGCCAGGTCGCATGGCCCAGCACCGGCAGCGTCACCACCAGCCCCAGAAAGGCCGGCAGCATCGAGAGCATCACCGCGGCGGTCACGATCCACGCCCAGCCGATCATCACCACGGGCGAGCGGAAAACCGTCTGGAAGCTGACGATGAGCGCCGTGATGAAGTCGCGCTCGCGGTCCAGAAGCAGCGGAATCGCCGTCACCGTGGCCGAGAACAGCACCGTCGCCAGAAAGGCGCCGTCGAGCGTGCCCACCGCCAGAAAGCCCAGCCCCTCGGGGGTGGTCGCGACGACGGTCAGGAACTCGTCCAGCGAGGAGAAGGACTTGCCCCCCAGGAACAGCGCCAGCAAGAGCCGCACCTGATAGATCCACACCCAGAAGATGAAGAGCGTCACGAAGGCCATCCAGCCCAGCTCGCGCCGGCTCTGGGCGAAGACCACCCCCAGAACGGCGCGCCAGCTCAGCGGCAGGCCCAGCTCGCGCCGGCGGCTGACCTCGTAAAGCCCGACCGCGGCGAAGGGTCCGATCAGCGGGAAGCCGACCCCGAGGAACAGGATCATCCACGGCATCTCGAGCCGCGTCAGGAAGGCCAGCATCAACAGCCCGCCCGCGGCGAAGATGCCGCCGAAGAACAGCCCGTAGAGCGGCGCGGCGCGGAAATCGTCCAGCCCCCTGGCCACCGCGTCGCGGATGTCGGCCCAGCTCAGCGGCCGCACCCTGGGCATGGGCGGATAGGCGCGCGGCGTTTGCGCGTTCATGGCGTTTCCCCCTGCGTCTTCGTTTCGTTGCGCAAAAGGTTAGCGCGGCGGGCGGGGGATCGCCAAGCTCAGCCTGCGGCGAATTCCTCGATCAGCGAATCGACGACCGCGCGCATGGCTTCGGCCGGATCGGCGCCGGCCTCGAGCGCGGCGGCGTGCACGCGCCGCTGCCGGTCGGCCGACACGCCCTGCGCGGCGATGGCGCGCGCATGGCGCAGCTCGGCCGCGCAGCCCAGCGCCTCGGCGTCGGGGCCGAGCATGTCGATCAGCTCCTCGACCAGGTCGGCCATGGGGGCAAGGCGCGCGCGCCCGTGATCGACCAGCTCGCCCGAGACGCCGTAGCGCTGGGCGCGCCAGCGGTTTTCGCGGATCAGCGTGTGCGGATACAGCCGCCAGCGCTGGTTGCGCGTGCGCAGGCGGAACAGATAGGCCAGAAGGCTCTGATAGAGCGCGGCCACCGTCGCTGCGTCGCGCGCCAGCGAGCACACGTCCGTGACCCGCTGCTCGAGCGTGGGGAAGCGGTCCGAGGGCCGGATGTCCCACCAGATGCGCGTCGCGTCCTCGATGCAGCCCGAGCGCACCAGCTGGTCGGTCAGGCGCCGGTATTCCGAATACGAGCCGAGCGGATCGGGCAGCCCGGTGCGGGGCAGGGCGTCGAACACCGTCAGCCGGTAGCTGGCCAGGCCGGTGTCCTCGCCCTCCCAGAACGGGGACGAGCAGCTGAGCGCCAGAAGATGGGGCAGGAAATACGCCGCCTGGTTCATCAGGTCGATGCGCAGGTCCTCGTCCTCGACGCCGACATGCACATGGCACCCGCAGATCAGCAGCCGGCGCACGGTCTGGCCCAGATCGGCGCGCAGGGCGTCGTAGCGCTCCTTGCGGGTGTGGGTCTGATCGCGCCAGCGGGCGAAGGGGTGGGACGAGGCGGCGATGGGCGCATAGCCGAACTCGGCCGCCGTCTGGGCGACGGCGGCGCGCAGGGCGCGCAGCTCATCCGCCGCTTCGGGGACGGTGGCGTGCGGGGCGGTGCCGACCTCGACCTGGCATTGCAGGAACTCGACCGTCACGCGCTTGCCCAGGCGCCGCTCGCAGGCCTGCATGAAGGCCGGATCGGGACGGGCGACCAGATCGCGCGTCTCGCGGTCGACGATCAGGTATTCCTCCTCGATGCCGACGGTCAGGCTGGGTCGTTCCATCCGCTGTCCCCTCCGTGGGATTTCGCTGCGCGCGGTCATGACGTTACCGGCGGGGCGCAGAGGGGACAACGGGCGCGGTTCGCGCGGGAACGGGGGGGGGCGTGCCGGCCCGACGGCGCGCGCCGCCGGGCCGGGCGCCGCACGGGGACGGGGGCGCGCGGGGCCGAGGGCTCGCGCAGCCTCTCCCCCCGCGCGCGGCCTCAGCGCAGCGCGGCGCAGAAGCGCTGGATGCGCCGGCAGGCTTCCTCGAGCAGCTCGTCCGAGGTGGCGTAGGAGACGCGGAAGTTCGACGACAATCCGAAGGCCGCGCCGAACACCACCGCCACGCCCTCGGTCTCGAGCAGCTCGGCGGCGAAGTCCTCGTCCGTGGCGATCTTCTTGCCCGAGGGGGCGGTCTTGCCGATGCAGCCCTTGATCGAGGGATAGACGTAGAACGCGCCCTCGGGGGTGGGGCACTCGACGCCCTCGGCCTCGTTGAGCATCCGCACCACCAGATCGCGCCGGCGGCGGAAGGCCTCGCGCCGCTCGGCCAGGAAGTCCTGCGGGCCGTTCAGCGCCTCGACCGCCGCCCATTGCGAGATCGAGCAGGGGTTCGAGGTGCTTTGCGACTGCAGCTTGCGCATGGCCGCGATCAGCTCGACCGGGCCGGCGGCGTAGCCGATGCGCCAGCCGGTCATCGCATAGGCCTTCGAGACGCCGTTGCAGGTCAGCGTGCGCTCGTAAAGCCCCGGCTCGACCTGCGCGGGGGTGCAGAACTCGAAGGGCGGGTAGGCGATGTGCTCATACATGTCGTCGGTCATCACCCAGACATGGGGATGGCGCATGAGCACCTCGGTCAGGCCCTTTAGCTCGTCGCGCGAATAGCCCGCGCCCGAGGGGTTCGAGGGCGAGTTGAAGATGAACCACTTGGTCTTCGGCGTGATCGCCGCCTCGAGCTGCTCGGGGGTGATCTTGAAGCGGTTCTCGAGCGTGGCCTCGACGATCACCGGCGCGCCGCCCGCCAGCAGAACCATGTCGGGATAGCTGACCCAGTAGGGCGCGGGGATGATGACCTCGTCGCCCGGGTTGAGCGTGGCCATGAGGGCGTTGTAGAGCACCTGCTTGCCGCCCGCCCCGACCGACACCTGGGCGGGCGCGTAGTCGAGCCCGTTCTCGCGCTTGAACTTGGCGCAGATGGCCTCCTTGAGCTCGGGGATGCCGTCGACCGCGGTGTATTTGGTGTGCCCCGCGTCGATGGCGGCCTTGGCGGCGGCCTTGACGTTGTCGGGCGTGTCGAAATCGGGCTCGCCCGCGCCAAGGCCGATGACGTCGCGCCCGGCCGCCCTGAGCTCGCGCGCCTTGTTGGTGACCGCGATGGTCTGCGAGGGTTTCACGCGGGAGAGGCTGTCGGCGAGAAAGGCCATCGTGAAGGCTCCTTGGTTGCGTCCGCGCACTCTCTACGCCCGCCGCGCGCGCGCGGCAAGGCGAAGCGCGAGAGGGCGGGCGACTTGCCGGCCATGGCGCCCTCCGCGCGGCGATGCGCGGGGCGGGGACGGGCCGGGGGGCGATCGGGCGCCGGATCGGGCGGGGCGCCGTCCTTGCGCCGTCCTTGGCCGGGCGGGCCGGGCGCGGCGTCGCGCGCGGCCGGCAAGCGGCGCGCCCGTCCTCGGGGCGCGCGCGCTGGGCGAGGCCGGCGCGGACCGGATGCCGCACGCGCCGCGCGGCGGCTCAGGGCCGGTCGGGGCGGCCCCTGGTCGGCGGCGCGGCGCGCGGGGCGGGCCTGCGCGCGCGCCGCAGCGCCGCCGCGGCCCGGCCGTCGATCGCGATGAGCCCCAGCGCGATCAGCGCGAAGCCCAGATAGGCCGAGGGGGCCAGGCGCTCGTCCAGCACGACGCGCCCCAGCACGATCGCGGTCGGCGGGATCATCAGCGTCACCAGCATCAGGTTCGCGGCGCCCGCCATGGCCAGGATGCGGTAATAGAGCAGATAGGCCAGCGCCGTGCCGATCAGCGCGTAATACAGGATCGCGCCCCATGCCGCGGCGCCCAGATCCAGCCGCGGCGGCCCTTCGACGAGCAGCATGAGCGGCGCCATCATCAGCGTCGCCGCGCTGGTCATGCCCGCCGCCGCCACCACGGGCGGGCGCCCGCCCAGCCGCGCGCGCCCCCACACCGAGGCGAGCGCATAGCTCAGCGCCCCGCCCAGCACCGCCAGCTGCCCCAGCGAGCGGATGTCGAACGCGCCCAGCGCCTCGGGTCCGACGATCGCGGCGACGCCCGCAAGGCCCAGCGCCACCCCCGCGGCGCGCGGCGCGGTCAGGCGCTCGTCGCGCAGGAAGGCCGCCGCGGTCAGCACGCCGAACACCGCCGTCGTCGCGTTGAGAATCGCCGTCAGGCCGCTCTCGATGCTGGTCTGCCCCCAGGCCATCAGCGTGAAGGGAACGACGTTGTTCAGCAGCCCCATGACCGCGCATGCGCCCCAGAAACGCAGGTCGCGCGGAACGCCGAGCCGCATCGCCAGCGCCGCGGCCCACAGCGCCCCCGCGCCCAGGCACGCGCGCCAGAAGACCGCCGTGAACGGCCCCGTCGCCCGCAACGCCAGCGCGATGGTCAGAAAGGAGGCGCCCCAGATCAGCGACAAGAGCGCCAGCTCGGCCCAGGCGCGGTTGGTGATGCGCATGTCGGCTCCATGGTTGATACCCTTTGCGTGCGGCGACCATGCGCCCCGCGCGCCGCCCCCGCCACCCGGATCTTGCGCGCCGCCCCGCGAGCGGGCGTCAAGGCGCGCGCCCCGCCTGCGCCCCGACCGCTCCGAGGGGTCGCCCCTCGACCCGGCGGCGAGGGCGGCGCGCCGTTTTCGCCGGGGCCGCGGCGAGAGCCGTGCGCCCCGACCGCCGCGGTGGGCCGCGCGCCCGGACCGGCCGGGGCGGGGGCCCTGACCGGCCGCGGGGGCGTCGCTGCGCGGCCCTTGGCGCGCAACGGCGCGAAGGCTGCGCGGCCCCGCGGCCCGCCCCGTGCGCGGCGGCGCGGCCTTGCGCGGCGCATCGGGCCAGGCCGGGGCGGCCGCGCTCCGGCGCCCCCGGAGCCGCAGCGCCGGCCGCCCCCCGGCCGCAGCGCGGCGCGGCGCGCCAGGACCGGCCCGGGGCAGGGGCCCGAGGGCTGCGCGCCTGCGTCGCCGCGCCCCTTGCGCCCTGCGCGCGCATGACTAGGCTGCGCGTCATGGAGCTGTTCGACATCGGCGTGAACCTGGCCAAGCCGCATTTCGACCGCGACCGCGATCAGGTCGTGGCGCGCGCGGAAAGGGCGGGGGTGACGCGCATGGCACTGACCGGCGTGGACGGGCCCGGCTCGGCGGCCTCGGCGGATCTGGCCGCGCGCCTCGGCTTCGTCTCGACCGCCGGCGTCCATCCCCACCATGCCGAGCGCTGGGACGAGGACGCCCCGCTTGTGCGCGCGCTGCTGGCCCGCCCCGAGGTGCGCGCGGTGGGCGAGTGCGGGCTGGATCTCGAGCGCGCCTACGCCCCGCGCGACGCGCAGATCCGCGCCTTCGAGGCGCAGCTGCGCCTGGCGGCCGATCTGGGGCTGCCGCTGTTCCTGCACCAGCGCGGCGCCGAGGCGCTGTTCTGCCGGATGCTCGCCGCGATGGGCCGGGATCTGCCGCGCGCGACGCTCCATTGCTTCACCGGCGGCGAGGCGCTGCTCGAAACCTGCCTCGAGCTGGGGCTGAGCTTCGGCGTCACGGGCTGGATCTGCGACGAACGCCGCAACGCCGAGCTCGTGCGCCTGATCGGCCGCATTCCCGCCGGGCGGCTGATGCTCGAGACCGATGCGCCCTATCTGTTCCCGCGCTCCATGCCCCGGACCGACGCGGGCGGCCCGCGCCGCGCGCGCAACGAGCCGGCGAACCTGGTCTGGATCGCCCAGGAGACCGCCCGCCTGCGCGGCGAGCGCCCCGAGGCCCTGGCCGCCGCGACCTTCGCCGCGGCCGAGGCGTTTTTCGCGCCCTCGGGGCCGGCGGCGCCACAGCCACGAAATCACGAGGAGGAAGCCCGATGACCGACCCGCAGGAATGGTATGGCGAAGAGGCCGCCACCCTCGGAGACCGCCTGGCCGCCGCGCGCATGGCCGCCGGTCTGAGCCAGGCGCAGCTGGCCGCGCGGCTTGGCGTGCGCCCCGCCACGCTGCGCAACTGGGAGGACGACCGCTCGGAGCCGCGCGCGAATCGGCTCGAGGTGCTGGCCGGTTTGCTGAACGTGTCGCTGGGCTGGCTGCTGACCGGCCGCGGCGAGGGCCCGGCGCCCGCCGACGAGGGCCCCGATGCGCCCTCGGTCGAAGAGGCCGCGCTGCTGGACGAGCTGCGCGCCATCCGCGCCGAGCATGGGCGGCTGGGCGACCGGCTGGCCCATCTGGAGAAGCGCCTGCGCAAGCTGGCGACGGCGCGGGGCTGATGCGCGCCGCCCGTCCCGATCGCCCGGCGGCGGCATGAGCGGCGCGGACGACGCGCCCCGCCTTGGCCTCGACTTCGGCGGCACGAAGATCGAGGGGGTTCTGATGACCCCCGACGGGCGCGAGCTTGCGCGCATGCGCGCGCCCACCCCGCGCCATGACTACGCGGCCTGCCTGCGCGCGATGGCCGATCTGGCCGCCGCGCTCGAGGCGCGCGCGGGGGTGCGCGCGCCGCGCGCGGGCGTGGGCGCGCCGGGCTCGCTCTCGCCGGCCACCGGGCTGGCGCGCAACGGCAACGCGGTGTGGATGCTGGGCCGCCCCCTGGCGCGCGATCTGGCGCAGGCGCTGGGCCGGCCCGTGCGCGTGGCCAACGACGCCGACTGCTTCGCGCTGTCCGAGGCCGCCGATGGGGCGGGCGCGGGGGCGCGCAGCGTGTTCGGCGCGATCCTGGGCACCGGCGTTGGCGCGGGGATCGTGATCGCGGGGCGCGCGCTGCGCGGGCGCAACGGCGTCGCGGGCGAGTGGGGGCACATCCCCCTTCCCGCCCCGCGCGCCGACGAGCTGGACCCGCCGCGCTGCTGGTGCGGCCGGCGCGGCTGCATCGAGACGTGGCTGTCGGGGCCGGGGCTGGCGGCCGATTTCGCCCGCGCCGTCGGGGCGGCCGAGGGCGAGGGCCCGGACGCGGCCGAGATCGCGGCGCTGGCCGAGGCGGGCGACGAGGACGCCCGCGCCGCGCTCGATCGCTGGTTCGACCGGGCGGGCCGGGCGCTGGCGCTGATCGTGAACGTGCTCGACCCCGAGGCGGTGGTCCTGGGCGGGGGGCTGTCGAACCTGCCCGACATCGAGGCGCGGCTGAGCGAGGCGACGCGGCCTCACGTCTTTTCGGACGTGTTCGAAACGGCCATAAGGCGAAACATGCATGGCGACGGATCGGGCGTGCGCGGCGCGGCCCGGCTATGGGACGAGGAAGCGAGGGACACATGACGGGACACGAGCGCGACGGCGCCTTGGCGGACGAGGGCGCGGCGATGCGGCTCAAGCGGCTGCGGCTGCGCTGCTGGCGGCGCGGAACCAAGGAGATGGACCTGATCCTCGGCCCCTTCGCCGACGCGGTGGCCGAGGGCCGGGCCGCGTGCGATCTCGACGCGCTCGAGGCGCTGATGGCCGAGAACGACCAGGATCTCTATCTGTGGGTCAGCGGCGCCGCGCCCGCGCCCGAGCGGCACATGCCCATGATCGCGGCGCTGCGCGACTTTCACGGCATCGCGCCGCGCGGCTGATCCTGCCGGCGTCGGCGCCGGGGCGGGCGGCCGGGCGCACGTCGAAGGCGGCCGGGTCATGGCGGCGAAAAAGGGGCTCCCGCAGGACGGCGCCGACGCGGCGCCGCGCCCGCGCCCGAGCGGCACATGCCCATGATCGCGGCGCTGCGCGACTTTCACGGCATCGCGCCGCGCGGCTGATCCTGCCGGCGCCGGTGCCGGAGCGGGCGGCCGGGCGCAGGCCGAAGGCGGCCGGGTCATGGCGGCGAAACAGGGGCTCCCGCAGGATGGCGCCGACGCGGCGCCGCGCCCGCGCCCGAGCGGCACATGCCCATGATCGCGGCGCTGCGCGACTTTCACGGCATCGCGCCGCGCGGCTGATCCTGCCGGCGCCGGCGCCGGAGCGGGCGGCCGGGCGCAGGCCGAAGGCGGCCGGGTCATGGCGGCGAAACAGGGGCTCCCGCAGCACGGCGCCGACGCGGCCGCCGCGCCCGCGCCCGATGCGCGGGCAGGTTCGCCGGCGCGGGCGGCCCGATGCGCGCGGGCCCTAACCCCGGCGCGTCCGCGCCGGCGCGGCGACGAGGGCCGAGGCCGGCCCCCGAGCGATCATGCCGCGGCCACGCCCGCACCGCCGCGCCGCCTTGCGCTCAGGTCAGCGCGCCCGCCTGGCGCAGCGCGTCGATGGCGGCGTCGTCCAGCCCGGCCTCGCGCAGAACCGCTTCGGTGTCGGCGCCGGCCGGGGCGGGCGGGCGCGGGGCGGGCGCCGGGGTGCGGTCGAAGCGCGGGGCGGGGGCGGCCTGAAGCACGCCCTCGACCTCGACATGCGCGCCGCGCGCGGCGTTGTGCGGATGGGCCGGCGCCTCGGAGGGCGCCAGCACCGGCGCCACGCAGGCGTCCGAGCCGGCGAAGATCCGCTCCCACTCGTCGCGGGTGCGGCTGCGGAAGACCTCGGCGTAAAGGCGCGTGCGCTCGGGCCATTTGGCGCGGTCGTTCTGGTCGGCCAGATGCGCCGCCGGCAGCCCCGCGCGTTCGAGCAGCTGGGCGAAGAACTGCGGCTCGAGCGGGCCGACGGCCAGATACTTGCCGTCCCTGGTCTCGTAGCAGCGGTAGAAGGGGGCGCCGCCGTCCAGCAGATTGGCCTGCCGTTCCTCTCGCCAGGCGCCCAGCGCCGACATCATGCGGAAGATGCCGCCGAAGGCCGACACACCGTCCACCATCGCCGCATCCACCACCTGGCCGCGGCCCGAGCGCCCGCGCTCCCACAGCGCCGCCAGAACGCCCAGCAGCAGGAACATCGCGCCGCCGCCGTAATCGGCCACCAGGTTCAGCGGCGGCGTTGGCGGGCGGTCGCGCTCGCCCATCATCCAGAGCGCGCCGGTCAGCGCCAGATAGTTGATGTCATGCCCGGCCGTGCGCGCCAGCGGGCCGCTCTGCCCCCAGCCGGTCATGCGCCCGTAGACCAGCGCGGGATTGCGCGCATGGCAGATCTCGGGGCCGAGGCCCAGCTTCTCCATCACGCCGGGGCGGAAGCCCTCGATCAGCGCGTCGGCGCGGTCGATCAGACGCAGCGCCGCCTCGACGCCCTCGGGGGTCTTGAGGTTCAGCGCCGCCGAGCGCTTGCCGCGGTTGTTCACGTCATGCGGCCGCGGCCCGCCCGAGGCGCGCTCGATCACGATCACCTCGGCGCCCAGATCGGCCAGCAGCTGCCCGGCCAGCGGGCAGGGGCCGAGACCCGCCATCTCGACCACGCGCAGCCCCTCGAGCGGGCCGCGGGAAGGGGCGGGGGCGGCCATCAGTTGCGCCTCCGCTCGTCAAGGCCAAGGCCGCGGGCGATGATCTCCTTCATGATCTCGGACGTGCCGGCATAGATGCGGCTGACGCGCGCGTCGGCATAGATGCGGCAGATCTCGTATTCCTCCATGTAGCCCGCGCCGCCATGCAGCTGCAGGCATTCGTCGGCCACGTCGCACTCGACCTCCGAGGACAGAAGCTTGGCCTGCGCCGCCTGCTCGGCCGTCAGCCGGCCGGCGACATGCTCCATGGCGCAGTGGTCCACGAAGGCCTGGGCGGCGTCGATCCTGGTGCGCATCTCGGCCATCTTGAAGCGGGTGTTCTGGAAGGCGCCGATGGGCTTGCCGAAGGCGCGGCGCTCCTGCACCCAGTCGAGCGTGATGTCGAAGGCGCGCTGGGCCTTGGCCATGTAGCCGACCGCGCCGGTGATGCGCTCTTCGGCAAGGTTGGTCATCATCAGCTTGAAGCCCCCGGCCGGGTCGCCGATGACGTTCTCCTTCGGCACCTTGACGTCGTCGAAGAACAGCTCGGCGGTGTCCTGGCTGCGCAGCCCCAGCTTGCGCAGCCGCCGCCCGCGGCGAAAGCCGGGATAGCCCGATTCGACCAGGAACAGGCCGATGGCGTGGGGCCGGGCGGGGTCGGTGCGCGCCGCGACCACGATCAGATCGGCCAGATGCCCGTTCGAGATGTAGGTCTTGGCGCCGTTCAGCACCCAGTGATCGCCCCTGTCCTCGGCCCGGGTGCGGATGCCCGCCAGGTCCGAGCCCGCGCCGGGCTCGGTCATGGCGATGGCCAGGATCGTCTCGCCCGAGACCACGCCGGGCATGTAGCGGTCGCGCTGGTCCTCGGTTCCGAAGCGCTGCAGATAGGGGCCGACGATGCGGTTGTGCAGCGGGATGAACAGCCCCGGCTCGCGCGGGCCGACCTCTTCGGTCAGGATCATGTCGTAGCGGAAGTCGTCGACCCCCGCGCCGCCGTATTTCTCGTCGGCATACATGCACAGAAAGCCGTTGGCGCCGGCCGAGCGCCAGACCTCGCGGCTGACCATGCCGTCTTCGCGCCATTTCTCGGAATGGGGAAAGACCTCGGCCTCGGCCCATTTGCGGACCGAGTCGCGGAACATCTCGTGCTCGGGCTCGTAGATGCGGCGTCTGAGCATGGCAATCTCCTTGCGGCGGAAGGGTCAGGCGGCGGCGCGGCCGTCGTCGCGCAGCCGGGCGAGGGCGCGCTCGGACACGCGGAAGCGCTCGCCCCAGGCGTCGGCGAGCTGGTCGGCGCGGGCCTTGAAGGCCTCGGGCCCCATGCCGCGGATGAAGCGCAGCGCCCCGCCGGTGTGGTGCGGAAAGCCTATGGCCATGATCGAGCCGATGTCGCCCTCGACCTGCGAGCGCAGGACCCCCTCGTCGAGGCAGCGCAGCGCCTCGATGGCCTGGCGCCACAAGAGCCGGTCCTCGGCGTCGCGCATGGACGCGCCCGGCCCCTGCGCGAACTGCGCCAGCCCCGGCCACAGGCGCCGGCCCTCGGGGCCGTAGTCGTAGAACCCCGCGCCCGCCTTGCGGCCAAGGCGCCCCATCTCGACCATGGGGCCGGCCACGGCCAGCGTGGCGGCGTTGTCGGCGGGAAAGCCGTTCTCGACCCCCAGCCGCGCGTCCAGCGCCTTGTGCGTGGCGTGGACCTTCATCGTCAGCTCGAGCGAGACCTCGTCATGGACCTGGAGCGGGCCGACCGGCATGCCGATCTTCCACGCGGCGCGCTCGATGGCGGCGGGCGCCATGCCGTCGCGCAGCAGCGCCATGCCCTCGTCCAGATAGGTTCCGAAGACGCGGCTGGTGAAGAACCCGCGCGAGTCGTTGACCACGATGGGGATGCGGCCGATCTGGCGCACATAGTCCCAGGCCTTGCGGATCGTCTCGGCCGAGGTCTTCTCGCCCGCGATCAGCTCGACGAGCTGCATCTTCTCGACCGGCGAGAAGAAGTGGATGCCGATGAAGCGCGCGGGGTCCGGGCAGGCCTCGGCCAGGATCGAGACGGGCAGGGTCGAGGTGTTGGTGCCGTAGATCCCCTCCTCGGACAGAAGGGGGAAGGTGTCGGCGATGACCTTCTCCTTCAGCGCCAGGTCTTCGAACACCGCCTCGACGATCACGTCCGCCCCGGCGAAGTCGTCCTGCGCGGTGGGGCGGATGCGCGCCGTCAGCGCCTCGGCCTCGGCGGCGCTCAGGCGGCCCTTCTTCGCGCGCGCCTCGGCGATGGCGCCGGCGCGGGCCTTGCCGGCGCGGGCGGCCTCGTCCGAGACGTCGCGCAGCGCGGTTTCCAGCCCGCGCTCGGCATGGGCGTAGGCGATGCCCGCGCCCATCATGCCCGCCCCGATCACCGCCGCCGAGCGCGCGCGCCAGCGCGGCCCCTCGGGGCGGAAGCGGCCCGATTTGAGCGCGTTCATGCCGAAGAAGAAGGTCGAGATCGCCGCCTTCGCCTCGCGCGAGACGACCAGCTTGCAAAAGGCCCGGCTTTCCGCGCGCAGGGCGCTGTCGAAGCCCATGCGCATCGAGTTCACCGCCAGGTCCAGGATCCTTTCGGGCGCCGGCGACAGGCCGCGGGTCTTCCTTATCAGCAGCGTCGGGGCGACGGTCGCGGTCATGCGCACGTTCGGCGCGTCGGCGTCGCCGCCCGGATAGCGGAAGCCCTTGCGGTCCCAGGGCTGGACATGGGCGTCGGGATTGGCCCTGATCCAGGCCTTGGCGGCGGGGATCAGCGACTCGCGGTCGGGGACGATCTGGTCGATCATGCCCAGCTCGAGCGCGCGGGCGGGGGCGTGGGGCTTGCCCTCGAGCAGCACGGGCAGCGCCTTCTCAAGCCCCAGCAGCGCGGTGATGCGCACCACGCCTCCCGCGCCCGGCAGAAGGCCCAGCGTGACCTCGGGCACGCCGGTGACGGCGGCCGGATCGTCGACGCAGATGCGCCGGTTGCAGGCCAGCGCGATCTCGTATCCGCCGCCCAGCGCGGCGCCGTTGATGGCGGCGACGACCGGAACGGCCAGCCGCTCGAGCCGGCGCAGGAAGGCCTTGTTCTCCTCGACGTAGCGGAAATAGGTCTCGTCGGCCGTCTCGACCGCCAGCAGCGCGTTCAGATCGCCCCCCGCGAAGAAGGTCTTCTTGGCCGAGGCGATCACCACCCCGGTCAGGCCCTGCTCGGCCTCGAGCCGGTCCATGGTCTGCGCCATCAGCTCGCGGAACTGGGCGTTCATCGTGTTGGCCGACTGGCCGTCCATGTCCATGGTCACCACGACGACGCCGTCGGCGTCCTTCTCGTAATGGAACGGCATGATCAGACCCTTTCGATGATCGTGGCGATGCCCATGCCGCCGCCCACGCACATGCAGATCAGCGCGCGCTTGAGGCGCCGGCGCTCGAGCTCGTCGAGCATGGTCGAGACCAGGCACCCGCCCGTCGCGCCCAGCGGGTGGCCCATGGCGATGGCGCCGCCGACGACGTTCAGCTTCTCGTCCGGCACGTCGAGGTCGCGCTGCAGCTTCAGCGCGACCGAGGCGAAGGCCTCGTTGATCTCGACCAGGTCGATGTCGTCCATGCCCAGCCCCGCCTTGGCCAGCGCCTTCTTCGCGGCGGGGCCGGGGCCGGTCAGCATGATGGTCGGCTCGGTCGCCGTCAGCGCCACCGAGACCACGCGCCCGCGCGGCGTCAGGCCCAGCTCCCTGCCCGCGCGCTCGTTGCCGATCATGACCAGCGAGGCGCCGTCCACGATCCCCGACGAATTGCCCGGCGTGTGGACATGCTCGATGCGCTCGACCTCGGGATACTTGGCCAGCGCGATCAGGTCGTAGCCCATGGCGCCGGGGCCGGCGAAGCTTGGCTTGAGCGCGCCCAGCTTCTGCATGTCGGTGTCGGGCTTGATGAAGTCGTCGCGCTCGAGGATGACCAGCCCGTTCTCGTCGCGCACCGGCACGACCGAGCGGTCGAACCAGCCGCTGTCGCGCGCATGGGCGGCCAGCTTTTGCGAGCGCATGGCGAAGGCGTCCACCGCGTCGCGGTCGAAGCCCTCGATGGTGGCGATCAGGTCCGCGCCCACGCCCTGCGGAACGAAGCCGGTGCGGATGTTGGTCTCGGGGTCCTCGGCGAAGGGGCCGCCGTCCGAGCCCATGGGCACGCGGCTCATGCTTTCATAGCCGCCGGCGCAGACCAGGTCCTCCCAGCCGCTGGCGACCTTGGCGGCGGCGGTGTTGACCGTGTCCAGCCCCGAGGCGCAGAAGCGGTTGACCTGCGCGCCGGCCACGTTCTGCGCCCAGCCGGCCTTTTGCAGCGCGATCTTGGGCAGCACGGCGCCCTGCTCGCGCACGGGGGTGACGCAGCCCAGCATCACGTCGTCCACCCGCGCGGTGTCCAGATCGTGGCGCGCCTGCATCTCGCGCAGCAGCGTCACCACCAGGTCGATGGGCTTGACCTCGTTGAGCGCGCCGTCCGCCTTGCCGCGCGAGCGCGGGGTGCGGATGGCGTCGTAGATATAGGCGGCTTCGGTCATGGGATGCTCCTTGCGATGGGCGCGAGGCGGCCTGGTCCGCGCATCGGGGGCCGCGGGCGTCCGGGGCGGCGCCTCGGGGGCGTCGGGCGCGGCGCGCCCGGCCCCCACGGCTCACAGCTGCGCGCGGCCCCGGGCGATGACGGCGGCGCGGCGCGCCTCGAGCTTCTCGGGCGTCTGGGCGGCGTTCCAGGGGCGCGAGCGCTCGGCCTCGAGCGCCAGCCCCTCGGCCAGGGTGCGCGCATAGCCGTCGTCGATCAGCGCCTTGTAGGCCATGATGAACTCGGGATCGGCCTGGGCGATCTCGGCGGCCATGCGCTCGGCCTCGGGCAGCAGCGCCTCGGGCGCGCAGACATGGTTCACCAGCCCCCATTGCAACGCGCGGTCGGCGCCGATGAAGGCGCCGGTGAAGGACATCTCCTTCGCGCGCGAGGGGCCGATGATGCGCGGCAGCTTCTGGCTCAGCCCCCAGCCGGGCATGATGCCGACCCGCGCATGGGTGTCGGCGAAGCGCGCATTGCGCGAGGCGATGAGGATGTCGCAGGCCAGCGCCAGCTCGAACCCGCCGGTGATGGCCACGCCATTGATCGCGCCGATCACCGGCTTGGGGCAGCGGCCGACGGCCAGGGCGGGGTCCTCGGCGGCCGAATCGGGGTTGGCGGCGGCGATGGCCTCGGGATCGGCGCCCAGCTCCTTGAGGTCGAGCCCGGCGCAGAAGGCGCGCTCGCCCGCGCCGGTCAGGATGACGGCGCGCACCTCGTCGTCGGCCGACAGCTCGGCCATGGCGCGCGCCAGCGCGATGCGCAGCGCGCGAGAGAGCGCGTTCATCGCCTGCGGACGGTTGAGGATGACGGTCGCCACGCCGTCCTTGCGCCGCACGATCAGCGGCTCGGCCTCGCGCGGGGCGCTCATCGCGCGGCCCCCGAAGAGGGCGCCGAAGAGGGCGCCGCCGCGCGGGCGGGCAGGGCGGCGGAAAGGGGCGCGAATCCGGGTGCCGAAAGGGGCGCGGCCTGGGTCGCGGATCGGGGGGCGCTGATGCGGCGCGTCACGGGCGTTCTCCTCCTTGCGCGCGGGCCGCGCCGGCTGCGGCCCGGGCTTGTCGTCGGGCTCCGCCGCGCGGCGCAGAGCCCTGTTTGACGCCGGCTTGAAGGCGAGGCTAGGGTTGGCGGCCGCTGAACTCAAGCGGCCTGTGAGGGTGACGCCGGGGCGCCCGCGCGCGCCGCGCGCGGGGCCGGGCGCAAGGGCTGGGAACGTGCGAGCATGAGCAATCCTTTCGATCTCGAGGGCCGGGTGGCCGTGGTCACCGGCGGCAATGGCGGGCTGGGTCTGGGCATGGCCCGCACGCTGGCGCGCATGGGCTGCGCCGTGTCGATCTGGGGGCGCAACCCCGAGAAGAACCGCCATGCCGAAGAAGAGCTGCGCGCGCTGGGCGCGGGCGCCGTCGCGGCCGAGCATTGCGACGTGACCGACCGCGCCTCGATCGCCGACGCCTTCGCGCGCACGCTGTCGCGCTTCGGGCGCGTGGACGGGATGTTCGCCAATGCCGGGGTGTCGGGCCAGCCCAAGCCCTCGATCGAGCGCACCCCGGACGAATGGCGCGCGCTGATGGCGGCGAATGTCGACGGCGTGGCCGCCTGCTTCCAGGTCGCCGCGCGCCACATGATCGAGCGCGCCAAGGCCGGCGACGCCTTCGGCCGGCTGGTGGCGACCTCGTCCGTGGCCTCGATCGAGGGCGCGGCGTGGAACGAGCATTACGGCGCCTCGAAGGGCGCGGTGAACGCGCTGGTGCGCGCGCTGGCGGTCGAGCTGGCCCGCCATGGCATCACCGTCAACGCCATCCTGCCCGGCTATGCCGAAAGCGAGATGACCGCGGGCCTGTTCGCCAACGAGAAATTCGTGCGCAACGTGCTGCCGCGCATCCCCATGCGCCGCTTCGGCCGGCCCGACGATTACGGCGGCGTGGCCGGCTATCTGATGAGCGACCTTTCCGGCTATCACACCGGCCAGTGCTTCGTGATCGACGGCGGCTACACGATCTTCTGACCGCCGGCCCTTCCGAGCGCCCGCCCGCCTGATCGCCCCGCCTGATCGCCCCTCCCGATCGCCCTCCCGGTCGCCGGTTTGATCGCCCGTCGCCGCCGCGCGCCTGACCGGCGCCGCGGAGGCGGGCGCGCAGGCGCGCGGGGGGCGGACGCGGAACGGGCCGGGATGGTCGCGGGGCGCCGTCGCCCCGGCCGCGGGGCCGGCCCGATCGCGGCCTCGTCAGCCCTTGGCCGGCGGCTCGGCGCCCTCGGGCGGGAAGCGGTTGTCGCGCGGGAAGCCGCGCGGCGCCATGCGCCCCGCGCCGCCGCGCTTGCCCATCCATTCGTCCAGCTCGGGCCGCGCCACGGTGCGCACGCGCCCGCCGCCGTCGAACCAGCGCAGGCCCTGGTCGATCGCGAAGACCATGGCGTCGCTCAGCCCGCCATCCTTGTATTTCTGCAGCCGCACGCCCTTGCCGCGGCTCATGCGCGGCAGCTCGTCCAGCGCGAAGACCAGCAGCTTGCGGTTCTCGCCCACCACGGCGACGTGATCGCCGACGGCGGGCCGGCACACCGCCGCGCGCACGCCCTCGCGCAGGTTCAGGGCCTGCTTGCCGGCGCGGGTCTGGGCCAGCAGCTCGGCCTCGTCCACCACGAAGCCGTCCCCCGCGCTCGAGGCCAGAAGCCGCGCCATGCCCGGGCGGTGCGGGAATATGGCGACCAGGTCCTCGTCATTGGGCAGATCGACCATCAGGCGCACCGGCTCGCCCATGCCGCGCCCGCCGGGCAGGTTGGCCGCCGAGATGGTGTAGAAGCGCCCGTTCGTGGCAAACAGCAGGATGCGGTCGGTGGTCTCGGCATGGAAGGCGAAGCGCGGGCCGTCGCCATCCTTGAACTTGACCTCGGCGTCGAGCGGGTTGTGCCCCTTCATCGCGCGGATCCAGCCGTTGCGCGAGCACACCACGGTGATCGGCTCGCGCTCGATCATGGCCTCGAGAGGCACCTCCTCGACCTTGGGCGCGTCGGCGAAGCCCGTGCGGCGCGCGCCCTGGGGCCATTCGGCGCCATGGCGGGCCTTGAGCGCGGCCAGGTCCTCGGCGAAGGTCACGGCGCGCAGCTCCTCGGGCGCGCCGAAGCGCGCGCGCACCTCGCGCAGCTTGCCGGCCACGCGCGCCCATTGCGCCTCTTCCGAGGCCAGCAGGGCCTCGAGCTCGGCGCGCTCGGCGCTCAGCGCGTCGCGCTCGGCGCGCAGCTCCATTTCCTCGAGCTTGCGCAGCGCGCGCAGGCGCATGTTCAAGATCGCCTCGGCCTGCGTCTCGGTCAGGTGCAGCCCGCCGGGCCGGCGCGCAAAGTCCAGCGCCGCCGCCTCGGCGCCCGCGGCGGCGGACCAGTCCTCGGCCATCAGCGCCGCCTTGGGGTCGTCCTCGGTGCGGATGATCTCGATCACGCGGTCGAGGTCGAGATAGGCGATGATGTAGCCGGCCAGCACCTCGAGCCGGCGCGCGATGCGCTCGAGCCGGTGGCGCGAGCGCCGGACCAGCACCTCGCGCTGGTGGTCGAGGAAGGCGCGCAGCACCTCGGACAGCGAGCACACCCTGGGCGTGCGCCCGTCGATCAGCACGTTCATGTTGAGCGGAACGCGCACCTCGAGATCCGTCAGGCGGAACAGCGTCTCCATCAGCACGGCCGGATCGACGTTGCGCGAGCGCGGCTCGAGCACGAGGCGCACGTCCTCGGCGGATTCGTCGCGCACATCGGCCAGGATCGGGATCTTGCGCGCGTTGATGAGCTCGGCGATCTTCTCGATCAGGCGCGATTTCTGCACCTGGTAGGGGATTTCGTCCACCACCACGCGCCATTGGCCGCGGCCCAGATCCTCGACGCGCCAGCTCGCGCGCAGCCGGAAGCCGCCGCGGCCGGTGCGGTAGGCCTCGACGATCGACTCGCGCGGCTCGACCAGCACGCCGCCGGTGGGAAAGTCGGGGCCCGGGACATGGCGCAGCAGATCCTCGACCGAGGCGTCGGGATGGGCGATGAGGTGCAGCGCGGCGTCGATCACCTCGGCCGCGTTGTGCGGCGGGATCGAGGTCGCCATGCCCACCGCGATGCCCGAGGCGCCGTTGGCCAGCAGGTTCGGGAAGGCGCCGGGCAGAACCTCGGGCTCTTCGTCCTCGCCGTCATAGGTGGGGCGGAAATCGACCGCGTCCTCGTCCAGCCCGTCGAGCAGCTCGGCCGCGACGGCGGTCAGGCGCGATTCGGTGTAGCGCATGGCCGCGGCGTTGTCGCCGTCGATATTGCCGAAATTGCCCTGCCCGTCGATCAGCGGGTAGCGCACGGCGAAGTCCTGCGCCAGGCGCACCAGCGCGTCATACACCGCCTGGTCGCCATGGGGGTGATACTTGCCGATGACGTCGCCCACCACGCGGGCCGACTTCTTGAAGCCCTGCGCCGGGTCCAGCTTGAGCAGCCGCATGGCCCACAACAGGCGCCGGTGCACGGGCTTGAGCCCGTCGCGCGCGTCGGGAAGCGCGCGGTGCATGATGGTCGAGAGGGCGTATTGAAGATACCGATCCCCAAGCGCGCGGCGCAGGGGTTCGGCGATGATCGCGCCGCCCGCGCCGGGGCCCGGGCCGATGTCGTCGGTGTCGATGCTGTCTGCCATGGGCCGGTGATACAGCGGCCGCGCGGCGCGGTCCAGCGCCCGCTGCGCGGCGGGGCGGCGCGCGCGGGCGGCGCGAGGGCGGATTGACAGGCGCGCGCCCGGCGGGCCTTCTCGCGGCGTCGGCGAGGGTGCGGATCGTCGGCGGAATGGCAGACGAAGGGGGGCGGCGATGACCGATGCCAGGCGCCGGGCGGGCGGACGGACCGAAGGGCGCGGGGCCCAGAAGGTGAGCGGGAGGCCGGCCGAATCGCCTGCGGACGGGGCGCGCGGGGCCTCGGCCGCCGCGGCGCCCCATGGGGCGCCCGGACATGAAGCCGGACAAGAGCCGGGCGCCGACCCGCGGCGCGTGGCGCTCATCACCGGCTGCTCCTCGGGGCTGGGGCTGGCGGCGGCGCGGCATCTGCGCGCGCGCGGCTGGCGCGTGATCGCCACCTGCCGCGCCGAGGCGGACGCGCGCGCGCGCCGCGACGAGGGCTTCGAGAGCTTCGCGCTCGACTACGCCGACGAAGCGTCGGTCGCCCGCGCGCCCGAGGCGCTGCGCGCGCTGACCGGCGGGCGGCTGGACGCGCTG
This sequence comes from Oceanicella actignis, assembly GCF_900111545.1. Lineage (NCBI taxonomy): Bacteria > Pseudomonadati > Pseudomonadota > Alphaproteobacteria > Rhodobacterales > Paracoccaceae > Oceanicella > Oceanicella actignis. The sequence continues at coordinate 36,088 of NZ_FOHL01000010.1, read as the reverse complement.
GTCAACAACGGCGCCTTCGCGCTGCCCGGCGCGGTCGAGGACGTGCCGCGCGCGGCGCTGCGCGAGATCTTCGAGACGAACCTGTTCGGCGTGCACGACCTGACGCGCCGCGCCATCGCGCTGATGCGCGCGGCGGGGGGCGGGCGCATCGTCAACGTCTCGTCCGTGCTGGGGCTGGTCGGGGCGCGCCACCGCGGCGCCTACGTGGCGACCAAGTTCGCGCTCGAGGGGCTGACTGAATCGCTGCGGCTCGAGATGCGCGGGACCGGCGTGCATGTGACGCTGATCCAGCCGGGGCCGATCCCCTCGATGATCCGGCGCAAGTCCGCGCCCCGCTTCGAGCGCTGGATCGACTGGCGCGCCTCGGCCCGGCGCGCGGAATACGAGGCCGAGCTGCTGCCGCGCCTGCGCGCGCCCGAGGACGGCCCGCCGGGCTTCCTGGGCGCCTCGCCCGAGGCCTATTGCCGCGCCCTGGCGCGCGCGCTCGAGGCGCGCAGACCGCCCGCGCGCGTGCTCGTCACCCGCGCCAGCTGGATCGCCGAGGGCCTGCGCCGCGCCGCGCCCACGCGCCTGCGCGACGCGCTGCTGGCGCGGATCTGAGCGACGGAGTCTGGCCGAAGGCGGCGCGGCGCGCTATGTCCTCGGCCATGTCCAAGCTGTTTCTTCTGTTCGCCGTCGTCTCGTGCCTGATCACGCTGGGGATCGTCATCTTCGGCGCGGGATCCTTCGCGCGCGGCGGCGCCTTTCACAAGCGCAACGCAAACCGCATGATGCGGCTGCGGCTGCTGATGCAGCTGGTCTCGATCGGGCTGATCGTGGCCACGGTCTGGCTGGCGCGCCACGGCTACTGAGGCGCCCGCCGCGGCGCCGAGCGAAGGGGGATCCATGGTCGTTCTGAACCGAATCTACACCCGCACCGGCGACAAGGGCGACACGGCGCTGGGCGACGGCTCGCGCCGCGCCAAGGACGATCTGCGCGTCGAGGCCTACGGCGCGGTGGACGAGGCCAACGCCGCCCTCGGCCTGGCGCGCCTGCACGCCGAGGGCGAGATGGACGCGGCGCTGGCGCGAATCCAGAACGACCTGTTCGATCTGGGCGCCGATCTGTGCCGCCCGCCCCGCCCGGACGAGGCCGAGGCCGAGCATCCGCCGCTGCGCATGGCCGACTCGCAGGCCCGGCGGCTCGAGGCCGAGATCGACGCCATGAACGCCGCCCTCGCGCCGCTGCGCAGCTTCGTGCTGCCGGGCGGCTCGGCGCTGGCGGCGCATCTGCATCTGTGCCGCACCGTCGCGCGCCGGGCCGAACGGCGCGCCGTGGCGCTGGCCGCGCGCGAAGAGGTCAACCCCGCCGCCATCCGCTACCTCAACCGGCTGAGCGACTGGTTCTTCGTCGCCGCGCGCGTCGCCAACGAGAACGGCGCGCGCGACGTGCTGTGGGTTCCGGGCGCGAACCGCTGAGGGGCGCGGGTGCGGCAGGCTGCCGCGGCTTGGGGCGGCTCTTGACTTACGCGAACGTCAACGTCAGGTTCGCCCCGCAGCCCCGCGCGGCGATTTCGGCGCGGCGCGGTCGTTTTTCGCCTCGTCCCGGCGCGCGCGCCGGGGTAGAGGGAGGGGACGTTTTCTTGCGCGGCGCCCCCGCCGCGCGCAACGAGGAGAAACGCTGAGATGAAGGTGCTCGTGCCCGTCAAACGCGTGATCGACTACAACGTGAAAGTCCGCGTCAAGGCGGACGGCTCCGGGGTCGATCTTGCGAACGTGAAGATGTCGATGAACCCGTTCGACGAGATCGCCGTCGAGGAGGCCATCCGCCTCAAGGAAAAGGGCGTGGCGACCGAGGTCGTGGCGGTCTCGATCGGCGTCAAGCAGGCGCAGGAGACGCTGCGCACCGCGCTGGCCATGGGCGCCGACCGCGCGATCCTGATCGAGGCGGCCGAGGACGTGACCCAGGACATCGAGCCGCTGGCCGTGGCCAAGCTGCTCAAGGCCGTGGTCGAGGAAGAGCAGCCGGGCCTGGTCATCGCCGGCAAGCAGGCCATCGACAACGACATGAACGCCACCGGCCAGATGCTGGCCGCGCTGCTGGGCTGGCCGCAGGCGACCTTCGCCTCGGAGCTGAAGATCGAGGGCGACCATGCCGTCGTCACGCGCGAGGTCGACGGCGGCCTGCAGACCGTCAAGGTCAAGCTGCCCGCCATCGTCACCGCCGACCTGCGGCTGAACGAGCCGCGCTACGCCTCGCTGCCCAACATCATGAAGGCGAAGAAGAAGCCGCTCGAGGTCAAGACGCCCGCCGATTACGGCGTGGACGTCTCGCCGCGCCTGACGGTGGTCTCGACCTCGGAGCCGCCCGCGCGCAAGGCGGGCGTCAAGGTGGCCGACGTGGCCGAGCTTGTGTCGAAGCTGAAGAATGAAGCGGGGGTGCTCTGATGGCCGTCCTGATCGTCGCCGACCATGACAACGCGTCGCTGAACGACGTCACCGCCAAGACCGTCTCGGCCGCCAAGGCCATCGGCGGGGACGTGCATGTGCTCGTCGCCGGCAAGGACGCCGGCCCCGCCGCCGAGGCGGCCGCCAGGCTCGACGGCGTCAAGAAGGTGATCCATGTCGAGGGCGACGCCTACGCCCATCAGCTGGCCGAGCCGATGGCCGAGCTGGTGCGCTCGCTGGCCGACGCCTACGAGCACATCCTGTTCCCCTCGGCCAGCATGGGCAAGAGCGTCGCGCCGCGCGTCGCGGCGCTGCTCGACGTGATGGTGCTGTCGGACGTCACCGCCGTGAAGGGCCCGGACGAGTTCGAGCGCCCGATCTACGCCGGCAACGCCATGCAGGTGGTGCGCAGCGCCGACCCCAAGAAGGTCATGACCATCCGCGGCGCCAGCTTCGACGCCGCCGGCGAGCAGGCCCCCGCGCCGATCGAGACCGCCCCCGCCGCCGCCGATCCCGGCCTGTCGGAGTGGGTCGAGGACAAGCTGGCGGCCAGCGACCGGCCCGAGCTGACCTCGGCGCGGATCGTCATTTCGGGCGGCCGCGGCGTCGGTTCGGCCGAGAACTTCAAGATCATCGAGCGCCTCGCCGACAAGCTGGGCGCGGCGGTCGGCGCCTCGCGCGCGGCGGTCGACTCGGGCTACGCGCCCAACGACTGGCAGGTCGGCCAGACCGGCAAGGTGGTCGCGCCCGAGCTCTACATCGCCGTGGGCATCTCGGGGGCGATCCAGCACCTGGCGGGCATGAAGGACTCGAAGGTCATCGTCGCGATCAACAAGGACGAAGAGGCGCCGATCTTCCAGGTCGCCGATTACGGCCTGGTCGCCGACCTGTTCGAGGCCGTGCCCGAGCTGGAGAAGCAGCTGGGCTGACGCGCCCCGCGCAGCGCCATGCCGTCGCCCGCCGGCGGCGCGGACCCCGGACGCCTCGCGCGTCCGGGGTTTTTCGCGTCGGTCCGGGCGGGGGCGCGGGCTGCGGGGCGGGGCTGCGGGGCGGGGGCCCGCGCCGCCGGCGCCGGGGCCGCATCGGGCCGCAGCGCGCAAAATGAAAAGGCCCCGTCGCCTGCGCGACGGGGCCGAAACCTGGTGGTGGGTGTACAAGGACTCGAACCTTGGACCCGCTGATTAAGAGTCAGCTGCTCTACCAACTGAGCTATACACCCTCCGTGAGCCGGGTATCTATACGGCGACTCAGGGCTTTGCAAGACCCGATCGAGAGAAAATCGCCGCAATTTCCGCGCGCCGCGCCAGCCCCCGCCAAGGGGGCGGATCAGGCGCCGCGGCGCGGCTCGGCGCGGGCAAGCTCGCGCACGAGGCGCGCGACGGCGGCGCGGTCCTCTCCCTCGGTGCAGGCCTCGAGACGGTCAAGCAGCTTGCCCAGCGCGGCCGAGGCGATGGGATCGGGGCGCGCATAGGGCAGGCACGCGCCCAGCGAGGCCGACAGCAGCGCGGGCCAGGACAGCTGCGGCAGAACGACCAGGCCCTCTTCCTGGTCGCAGGCCGCGGCGCCGGCCTCGAGCCGGGCGATCAGCGCCGCGTGCAGCCAGTTCATGCAGTAAACCGCGGTGAAGGGATCGTTGACGCCGGGCGAGAGCGCGCGCGCGGCCACCTCGACCAGCTGCTCGACCAGGAACAGGGTGTTCTGCTCTTCGGTCTTGCCCTCGCCGATGGCGATGGTCTTGCGCAGCGCATCGGCCAGCTCGTCCGAGGGCGGCGCGCCCTCGACGCGAAAGGCGGGCTCGATGGCCGAGACGAAGCTGCCCGGCGGCGCAAGCAGCGTCACGCGCGCCGCGCAGTCCAGCGCGATGCGGGCGATTCCCTCGGGATCGACGGCGCGGACATAGCCGGGCTGCGCGGCCGTGACCTCCCAGGCGGGAAGGGTGCGTTCGGGCCGCAGGCCGCGCGTGCTTTCGGGCGCGGGCAGGTCGGGCCGGACGACGCGCGCGCACAGCCGCCGCCCCAGCGCCGCCACCAGATTGGCGATGTCGATCGTGTCGGGGATGTGGTGGAAGAAGTAGATCGTCGTGCCGACCGAAAGCAGCGACAGCAGCAGCGCCGCCCCGATCGAGATCTGGGGCACGAAGGCGTGCCCGCCATTCTCCGGGCCCGCGCCTTCGACGGCGCGCAGCGTCATCAGGGCGTAGACGAAGGCGGCCATCAGGATGCCGAGGCTCCACTGCGCGCCCCGATCGCGCATGAAATTGCCGATCAGCCGCGGTCCGTGCTGCCCCGAGGCGAAGGTGACCGCGACGATGGTGATCGAGAAGGCCACGCCCGCCACGCCGATGGCGGCCGAGGCGATGACCCCGAGCGTGGCGCGCGCATCCTCGGGGCGGGCGCTGAACAGCCCCTCGGGCACAAGCTCGGCCACGCGCGGGTGGCGGTCGGCCCATCCGAGCAGAAGCGACAGCGCCGCCGCGCCCAGAACCAGCGCCGCGGGGATGAACCAGTAGCTGCCGCGCAGCTCGATCGCGGCTTCGCGCAGCCGGACGGCGCCCAGATGCATGTCGATCCTCCATTTTCGCGGCGGCGCAAGAGGCGCCGCGCATCCTCGGTCGATAAGAGCGCGATTCGCCCGTTGCGCGCGAGATATCCGCGCGGCGCGCTGGGCCGGGGGCGGCGGCGCGGCGGGCGGGCGCGGGCCGCTGCGGCGGGAAAAGGACGTGAAGCGCCGGCGCCTTGGGGCGCGTTCCTCGCGCGGCGGAGCCGGGGCGCGCGCCCTGCGGGGCATCGCCCGGGGCGGCGCGGCGGCGGGCGGTCTCGCGCGGCAAGAAGACGTGAAGCGCCGGCGCCTTGGGGCGCGTTCCTCGCGCGGCGGAGCCAAGGCGCGCGCCCTTCAGGAGCGCGTCGCATGGGGCGGCGGCGCGTCGAGCCGTCTTTCTTGTTCAATCCAAAACAAAGGCCTGCGGCATGGGCTTCAAGCCACGCCGCAGGCCGCCTCGCGCCGTCTCGCCCGACGGGCTCATTCCCACTCGATCGTGCCCGGCGGCTTCGAGGTGATGTCGTAGGTGACGCGGTTGACGCCCTCGACCTCGTTGATGATGCGCGTGGCGGTCTCGGACAGGAAGTCGTGGCTGAAGGGGTAGTAGTCCGCCGTCATCCCGTCCACCGAGGTGACCGCGCGCAGCGCGCAGGCATAGTCATAGGTGCGCCCGTCGCCCATCACCCCCACGGTGCGCACGGGCAGCAGCACGGCGAAGGCCTGCCAGATCTCGTCATACAGGCCGTGCCGGCGGATCTGGTCCAGATAGATCGCGTCGGCCTTGCGCAGGATCTCGAGCTTGTCGCGGGTGATCTCGCCCGGGCAGCGGATGGCCAGCCCCGGACCGGGGAAGGGATGGCGCCCGACGAAGGCGGGCGGCAGGCCAAGCTCGCGGCCCAGCGCCCGGACCTCGTCCTTGAACAGGTCGCGCAGCGGCTCGACCAGCTGCAGGTTCATGCGCTCGGGCAGGCCGCCGACATTGTGGTGCGACTTGATGGTGACCGAGGGGCCGCCGGTGACGCTGACCGATTCGATCACGTCGGGGTAGAGCGTGCCTTGGGCCAGGAACTTCGCGCCCCCGACCTCGCGCGCGTGCTTCTCGAACACCTCGACGAACAGGCGCCCGATGGTCTTGCGCTTCTCTTCGGGGTCGCTGACGCCCTCGAGCGCGGACAGGAACAGTTCGGATTCGTCGGCGTGGATGAGGGGGATGTTGTAGTGGTCGCGGAACAGGCTCACCACCTCGTCCGCCTCGCCCATGCGCATCAGCCCGGTGTCGACGAAGACGCAGGTCAGCTGATCGCCGATCGCCTCGTGGATCAGCACCGCCGCGACCGACGAATCGACCCCGCCCGACAGCCCGCAGATGACCTTGCCGTCGCCGACCTGGGCGCGAATCTTCTCGATCGCCTCGTCGCGATAGGCGGCCATGGTCCAGTCGCCCTTCAGGCCGCACACCTCGTGGGTGAAGTTGCGCAGCAGCCGCGCGCCGTTGGGGGTGTGGTGCACCTCGGGGTGGAACTGGACGCCGTAGAAGCGGCGCTCGGGGTCGGCGATGATGGCGTAGGGCGCGCCCGAGGACGAGCCGATCACGCCGAAGCCCTCGGGCAGGGCGACGACGCGGTCGCCATGCGACATCCACACCTCTTCGCGCCCGCCCACGGGCGCCAGGCCGTGCAGCAGCGGATCCTCGGCCTTGATGGTGACGAAGGCGCGGCCGAATTCGCGCTCGGCGCCCGGTTCGACCTTGCCGCCCAGCTGCGCGACCATGACCTGCTGGCCGTAGCAGATGCCCAGAACCGGCACGCCCAGCGTCCACAGCGCCTCGGGGGCGCGGGGGCTGCCGGGGCGGGTGACCGAATCGGGGCCGCCCGACAGGATCACCCCCTTGGGCGCAAGGCGGCGCAGCGCGTCGTCGTCCAGCTTGTTGAACGGATGGATTTCGCAATACACGCCGCTTTCGCGCAGCCGGCGGGCGATGAGCTGCGTCACCTGGCTGCCGAAATCGACGATGAGGATGAGATCATGTGCCTGGGTCATGGCGCTGCGTAGCCCGAGCGGCGCGCGCGCGCAAGATCCGCGCGCGCCGGGGCGCGGCGCGCGTCTGCGCGAGCGCCGCGGGCCCGGCCCCGAAGCGCCCCCGAAGGGTCCCCCAGCGCCCCCGGCGCGACCCCCGGGGCCGCCCCCGGCGCGCGGCCCCCGTTGCGCGGCCCCCGTTGCGCGGCCAATGCGCGCCGGATGCGCCCGACATGTCGCAACCGGCGCGCGGCGGGCCGCATTCGTGGGCTCGGCCGCGGACGGGCGGGGTATGTTCGTGCCAACGCTGACGGCGCACATATGGATGGATGACATGACGGAACTTCGGGACGAGGCCGCGGGCGCGGGACGGCGCAGGGCGCGCGGCGGAGGCGGCGCGGCGCGCCGGGCCGCGCGCACCGCGCGCCGGATCGAGGCCGCGCGCTTCATCGAGCGCAGGATTCCGAATTTCGAGATCCTGGACGAAGAGGCGCTGGAGATCATCGAGCGCAACGCCGAGACGGTGCTCGAGGAAATCGGCGTCAATTTCGTGGACAACCCCGCCGCGCTCGAGCGCTGGCGCGCGGCCGGCGCCGACATCGACGGCGAGCGCGTGCGCATCCCGCGCGGGCTGGCGCGGCAGCTGTGCGCCACCGCGCCCGGCAGCTTCGTCCAGCGCGCCCGCAACCCCGAGCGCGACGTGACCATCGGCGGGCGCAACCTGGTGCTGGCGCCGGTCTACGGCCCGCCCTTCGTGCGCTGCAACGAAAAGGGCCGCCGCTACGCCACGATCGAGGATTTCCGCAACTTCGTGAAGCTGGGCTACATGTCCAGGTGGGTGCACCATTCGGGCGGCACGCTGTGCGAGCCGACCGACGTGCCGGTCAACAAGCGCCATCTCGACATGCTGCTGGCGCACATGACGCTCAGCGACAAGCCCTTCATGGGCTCGGTCACCGAGCCCTCGCGCGCCGAGGATTCGGTGCGCATGTGCGAGATCCTGTTCGGCAAGCCCGAGGGCGAGCTGGACACGGTCATGACCTCGCTCATCAACATCAACTCGCCGCTGACCTTCGACGCGACGATGATGGGCGCGCTCGAGGTCTATGCGCGGGCGAATCAGGCCTGCATCATCTCGCCCTTCATCGTCGGCGGGGCCATGGCGCCGGTCTCGGTGGCCGGAACGCTGACGCAGGTGCTGGCCGAGGTGCTGGCGGGCGTGGCGTATTCGCAGCTGATCCGGCCTGGCGCCCCGGTGATCTTCGGCGCCTTCGTGACCTCGATCGACATGAATTCGGGCGCGCCCACCTTCGGCACGCCCGAGGCGTCCAAGATCCTGTTCGGCGCGGGCCAGCTGGCGCGGCGCCTGGGGCTGCCCTTCCGCTCGGGCGGGGGGCTGTGCGGGTCCAAGCTGCCCGACGCGCAGGCCGCCTACGAGACCGCCAACACCCTGAACGCGGCGCTGCTGGGCGGCGTCAACTTCATGCTGCACGCCTGCGGCTGGCTCGAGGGCGGGCTGGTCGCGTCCTACGAGAAGTTCGTGCTCGACGCCGATCAGCTGGGCGTGCTGCACAGCCTGGCCGAGGGCGTGGACATGTCCGAAGGCGCCCAGGCCATGGACGCGATCCGCGAGGTCGGTCCCGGCGGGCATTATCTGGGCTGCGCGCACACCCAGGCGAATTTCCAGACCGCCTTCTGGCGCACCGAGGTCCTGGACTACAAGCCCTTCGAGACCTGGGCCGAGGAAGGCGCGCGCGACAGCGCCGCGCTGGCCGAGGCGCGCTGGAAGCGCATGCTGGCCGAATACGAGGCCCCGGCGATCGATCCGGCGACCCGCGAGGCGCTGGAGGCCTATGTCGCCCAGCGCAAGGCTTCCGAGCCCGACAGCTTCACCTGAGCGGGCCGGCTCCGCGCCCTCAGGCGCGGAGCGTGCGGGTCGGGGCGGCGGCCTCGGCGATCAGCGCGGCCAGAATGCCGACATGACGCACGGCGCAATAGCCCGTCGCCTTGGCGCGGCGGGCCTTTTCGCATTCGGCCTCGACCTGGCGCAGCTTGCCCATCAGTTCCGACGGATCGCGCGGCGAGAAGCCCGGCAGCAGCCGCGGCAGGTCGCGCTTGCGCGCATAGCCCGCCGCGGCCGCGCGCGCGGCGCGGGCCAGGATGCGCGGGCGGCGCAGGCCGCGCAGGGCATGGGCGGGGGGGATGCGCGGCGTCGGCGCGGGCTCCGCGCCCTTGGGCGGGATGGCGGGGGCGGCGGTGGCGAAGGCCTGGGCGGGGAAGTAGGCGAAGGACATGGCCGTCTCCGTGGCTTGCGTTTCGTGACGGCGTTCATCTTGGCGCGTGATTCCGGGTGTTGCGCAACCATGGGTTGTAGCGCGCGCTGCGTGAAAATCCAATTAAATTAATAATTTGTAAGGATTTGCTGCGAATCACCAAACATTTTTGCGACTTAACTCAATGTTCATAATTCAACCATAGCTTGAAAATTGCCTAAAGTTCCCCGAAAAGGCGAAAAAAATGACGCGCATCGCAGACCAGCTCGAACAGTGCCGCCGCGCCGCCATGTCGGTCCTGCACGCCGACGCCGACGATCGGCGCGTGACCGACGCCGCCCTCTACCTGGCGCATGTGGTTCTGGGCGTCTCGATGCGGGGGCTTGCGGCGCAGCAGGACTGCCAACCCTCAACCATCATGCGCGCCGTCCGGCGCGTGGAGCAGCGCCGGGACGATCCGCTTGCGGACGCCCTGCTCGAGGACGCCTCGGCCTGGCTTCGCGCGCATGCCTCAGCGCATGATTCGTCCATGGAGACCGCGTTGACCCATTCTCGCCCCTCCCGTCCCGCCGTCGGCGCCCCTGGCGACAAGGAGATCGTCCGCGAGGCCAAGCGCATCCTGCGCCGTCTGTGCGAGCCCGGCGCCTTCCTCGCCCTTGCCCGGGGCGCCGAAACCGCCTGCGTGTTCCGCAAGGGCAAGGACGGGCTCGTCACCCTGGCGCGCCTGTCCGTCGCCTACGCCAAGGCCTTCGCCGCGCGCGAGTGGATCGTGGCCACCACCTCGAGCCCCAACATGGCCTGCTACGAGATCAGCGCCGTCGGCCGCGCCTGGCTCAAGCGCATCATCGCCGAAGAGGGCGAAAGGCGCCGTCGCGGCGCCGAGGCGCGCGAGATGGCCGAGGCCGCCTCGCCCTTCGCGCGCCAGCACGCCGTCGAGGGCGAGCGCCTGTTTCCCGAGAACGGCGAATCGGTGCGCCGCCGCGTCAATCTCGGCGAAACCCCGCTGGGCTGGCTGGCCAAGCGCAAGGGACCGGACGGCAAGCCCTTCCTGACCTCGGCCGAGGTCGCCGCCGGCGAGAAGCTGCGCGAGGATTTCGAGCTGGCCCAGCTTGGCCCGCGCGTGGCGCAGGACTGGACGCGCCTGCTGGCGCCGGTGGACGAGGGCGGCGTGTCGCGCCTTCGCGGACCTTCCGAGGGGCCGATGGGCGCGCGCGAGCGCCTGGCCCGCGCGCTCGAAGCGCTGGGGCCGGGGCTGAACGACGTGGCGCTGCGCGCGTGCTGCTTCCTCGAGGGGCTCGAGGCGACCGAGCGGCGCATGGGCTGGTCGGCGCGCTCGGGCAAGGTGGTGCTCAAGATCGCCCTGACGCGCCTGGCCGAGCATTACGGCTATGCCGGCGCCGAAAAGGGGCGCAAGCTGCGCAAGGCGGTCTGAGGCGCGGGGCCGGCGACGCGGCGGGCGTCGCGTCGCCGGCGCATCCGATGTTGCAATGCACAATGCGCACGCGTATCTTGCGTGCAATGCAACATGGATTTGATCCTCAGGAGTGCGCCATGACCTTCGATGCGCCCTTCGGCGTCTCTCTGACCAAGAGGGATGACGAGACCGCCCTCGAATACGTCCTCAGCTTTTCGCCCATGGCCCCGTTCTTCGGCGTTCCCTGGCGGTTCGGCGCCATGTGGAGCCTGACCCTGGCGCCCGGCCAGACGCCCTTCGCCAGGGCGGCTGAAGAGAAGGCCGCCGATGAGGCAGTCGAGGATGCCGTGATCGTGGCCGAGCCGGCCGAACCGGCCGCCCGCGACGAGGCCGCGCCTGTCGAGGCCCCGCGCGAGGAGGCGGCCCGCGACCAGGCCGCTTGCGACGACGCCCCGCGCCCCGAAGCCCCGCGCGACGATGCGCAGCCCGCCGCCGCGCCCGCCGCGCCGCCTGCCGCGGACCCCGAGGGCGCGCCCGAAGCCGACCTGTTCGGCGTCGTCGCAGCCCAGGGCAAGCCCGCCGACGATCTGAAGCGAATCAAGGGCATCGGCCCGAAACTTCAGGAAGAGCTTGCGGCGCTGGGCATCCGCACCTTCGCCCAGCTGGGCGCGCTGGACGAAGAAGGCCTTGCGCAGCTCAACGCGCGCCTGACCGCGGTGCGCGGTCTGCGCCCTGAGGCGATCGAAGAGGCGCGCCGGCTGGCCGCCGAAGGCTGAGCCTGGGCCGCGCGGCGGGCCGCGCGCCGACTCGGCCGCCCACGGCCATGAAAAGGGCGCGGCCCCCGCGGCCATGCGAAAAGGGCCTGCCGCTTGCGTGGCAGGCCCTTCGCGTTGCGCTCGGAGCGCGCTCAGGCGGCGCGCTGGGTCAGCATCTCGTCCACGCGCGCGGCGGCGGCGGCTTCGTCGATCGCCTGGACGGCCGCCAGCTCGCGCGTCAGCCGCTCGAGCGCGGCTTCGTAAAGCTGGCGCTCGGAATAGGACTGATCGGGCTGATCCTCGGCGCGATGCAGGTCGCGCACCACCTCGGCGATCGAGATCAGATCGCCCGAGTTGATCTTCTGCTCGTATTCCTGCGCGCGGCGCGACCACATGGCGCGCTTGACGCGGGCGCGGCCCTTGAGGGTCTCGAGCGCGCGCTCGACGATGTCGGGCGAGCTGAGCGTGCGCATGCCGATCGAGCCGGCCTTCGCGGTGGGGACGCGAAGCGTCATCTTGTCCTTCTCGAACGAGATGACGAACAGTTCGAGCTTCATGCCCGCGACTTCCTGCTCCTCGATGCTGACGATCTTGCCGACGCCATGGGCGGGGTAGACGACGTAATCGTTGGGGCGGAATTCGGGCTTCTTGGCGGTTTTGCTCATCTGCGATCGCTATCCTTTTTGGTCGCATGCCGGATGCGGGGAAGGGGAGGAAGGCCCTTCCGACGCGCGAGGGAGTCACTCGCGCGCCAAGCACGCCGTCCCGCCGGGAAGGACCCCGACGGGGGCGCATGCGTTTCGTGCTGTGACAATCTTATAACACAAAATCCACCCGATTCCCATACCCTGCGCGCCCGCGCCGATTCGCGCGGGGGCGGGGCTTGCGCCGCATGGGCGCGCGGGCGGATGCGTCGGGCGTCAGTCGCCGACGCCGGGCTTCTCGGAGAAATACTTCTCGAGCTTGCCGGGCTCGCCGTCATATTTCTCGGCGTCGGGATAGGGGTCGCGCTTGGTGACGATGTTGGGCCAGAGCTCGGCGTATTTGCGGTTGAACTCGACCCATTTCTCCATGCCCGGCTCGGTGTCGGGCGAGATCGCCTCGGCCGGGCATTCGGGCTCGCACACGCCGCAGTCGATGCACTCGTCGGGATGGATCACCAGCATGTTCTCGCCGACGTAGAAACAATCGACGGGGCAGACCTCGACGCAGTCGGTATAGACGCACCGGATGCAGTTCTCGGTCACGACATAGGTCATCGCTGGGATCCTCGTCAGGCTGCGGGTTCGGTCAGGGGGTTCTATGCCCGGGCGCAAGGGGTTTCAAGGGGCGCTCAGTCGTTCAGCGGGCCGCGGCCGCGCAGGCGGTCGAGCGCGCGGCGCTCGCGCCCGGTCGGCCGGCCGGCGCCGGGATCGCGGGCGGGCGGGGCGCCGGCGGGCTCCTCGCGCGCGGGGCGGGGCGGGGACAGGTCCTCGTAGAGCAGCCGCGCCTCGGGCGCCGGGCCGCGCCGCGCGCCCAGCGCCAGGACCCGCAGGACAAGAACGCGCTCGCCCAGAGCGGCGGTCAGCACGTCGCCGGGGCGCACCAGCGCGGCGGGGCGGGCGATTCGGGCGCCGTTGATGCGCAGACCCGTCTGCCCGACGAAGCGCGCGGCCAGGGTGCGGGTGCGGAAGATGCGCGCATGCCAGAGCCACTTGTCCACGCGCAGACCCGCCCGCGCGTCCTCGTCGGGCGCTGCGGGCGGGCGCGCCATGGCGTCAGATCTTGTCCTTCAGCGCCAGAAGGGCGGCGAAGGGGCTGTCGGGATCGACCGGCTTGTCCTGGCGGGGCGGGCGCGCGGCGAACTGGCGCGGCGCCTCGTCGCGCGGGGCGCCCTTGCCCTTGGGCTTGGGCTTGCCGCGCGGCTTGCCCTTGGGCCTGGCGTCGTCGCGCCCCTTGCCGCCTTCGGCCGCGCGGCGGCCCTGAGCGGGGCGCGCGCCCTCGGCGCGGCGGCCTCGGCCGCCTTCGCGGCGCGGGCGCGGGGCCCAGGTGAAGACGTAGTAGGTCTGCATCTCGACCTGGGTCGGGGCGTCCTCGGCCGGGGCATCGGTCCCATCCGTCGCCTCGGCCTCGGCCTCGGGCGCCGGCGCTTCGCTCTTCGCCTCGGCTGCGGGGGCGGCGGAATCCGGCGCCGTCTGCGGGGCGTCGGCCGCCGACTCGGGCGCCTCGGACGCCTCGGCCTGGGCGGGCGCCTGGGCGGCCTGCGCGTCGGCGCCTTGCGCGTCGGGCGTTTCCGCCGCGGGGGCTTCTGCGGCGGGGGCTTCGGCCGCCTCCTGCGTCGCGGCGCTCTCGGCCGCGCCGTCGGCCGCCTTCGGGGCGCGGGCGGGGGCGGGCTTGGGCCGCTCGCGCTTCTCGGCCTTGTAGCCGAGGCCTTCCATCAGCTCGGCGAACTGATCGAGCGTGCAGCCGGTGATCGAGAGCATGTCGGCGGTCGCCTCGAAGCCGGCGCGCGCGTCGAGGGCGCGGATCATGTCGGCGAGGCGCTCGAGCATGTCAATGCGGATGGCGCGCGATCCGGCCAGGCGATACCCCGCGCGGGGGTAGAAATCGTCGGGCAGGCCGGGCTGGGCCGGGATCGTCACAAGGCCCGGCGGCGGCGCGGGAGCGAATTCCTCGTGCTCTTCCCACAGCCCCCACAGGATCAGCCGCAGGCGCGTGGGCGCGGGCTTGAGCAACGCGGGCATGAAGACCGTGTGCTGGCCGAAGCGCACGCCGTGCTTGCGCAGCTGGGCGCGCCCCTCCTGGTCCAGGCTCTTGACGTCCTGGGCGATGCGCGGGCGCGGGATGACGCCCAGCGCCTCGACGAGCTGGAAGGCTACGCCGCGCGCAAGGCCGGTCAGGGCCTCGTCGTCGCGCATCTTGACGAGCGGCTCGAACAGCGCGTTGACGCGGCGGTTGATCCAGTGGGTCAGCCGGCGCTCGACCTTCAGGCGCACGTCGTCGCCGGCCATCTCGTCGACGAAGGCTGCCACCCCCGGCGAGAGCGGATCGGCGCCCTTGACCAGCCGGCCCACCGCGTGCTCGCCCCACATCAGCCCGCCCTGTTCGGTCAGGTCGATCTCGGTGTCGGGCGCGTTGTAGAAGCGATCGGCCCGGCGCGAGAACTCGGATTGCAGCGCCTGGTTCGAGGCCGCGCGCAGGGTCCGCGCCTCGTCGCCGCGCGCCTCGGGGTCGGGGGTGAAGCGGAACCCGTCGAGACGGCCCAGCGCATGCCCCTCGGCCGTCACCTCACCCTTGTCGTTCACTTCAGCCACCAGGCTCTCCTTCTGCTTCAACCGCCGCATCAGAACCGATGTGCGGCGGTCGACGAATCTTTGCGTCAGCCGCGCGTGCAGCGCGTCGGACAGACGGTCCTCGACCTCGCGCGCCGTCTCGCGCCAGCGCGCCGCGTCCTCGACCCAGCCGCGCCGGTTGGCGACGTAGGTCCAGGTGCGGATGTAGGCCAGGCGCCGCGACAGCGCGTCGATGTCGCCATCGGCGCGGTCCACCGACCTGACCCGGCTTTCCATCCAGTCGGAGGATATACAAGCCTTGTCCGATGCGAGGAACCGGTAAATTCGCGCCGCCAGGCGCGCGTGCTCGGCCTCGGAGGTCTTGCGGAAGTCGGGCAGCTGGCACACCTCCCACAGAAGCCGCACCATGGCCGGGCCGCGCGCCATGTCGCGGATCTGCGGATCCTCCCACAGAAGGCGCAGCGTGCGCAGGTCGTCCGCCTCGCGCGCGCGGGTCAGGCCGGGCAGCTCGGGCGCGCGCTCGAGCGCGGCCAAAAGCGCCGGGACCGAGCCGAAATCCAGCCGCGAGTTGCGCCAGTTCAGCCGCCGCACCGGCGCGAATCGGTGCGATTCGATGGCCTCGACCAGCTCGGGCTCGAGCGGGGCGGCCTCGGCCGTGACGCCGAAGCTGCCGTCGTTCACATGCCGCCCCGCGCGCCCGGCGATCTGCGCCAGCTCGGGCGCGGTCAGCTGGCGGTGGCGCGCGCCGTCGAACTTGCTCAGCCCGGCGAAGGCGACGTGGCCCAGGTCCAGGTTCAGCCCCATGCCGATGGCGTCGGTGGCGACCAGGTGCTCGACGTCGCCGTTCTGATACAGCGCCACCTGCGCGTTGCGCGTGCGCGGGCTCAGCGCGCCCAGCACCACCGCCACGCCGCCCTTCTGGCGGCGCATCAGCTCGGCGATGGCGTAGACGCTCTCGGCCGAGAAGGCCACCACCGCCGAGCGCGGCGGCAGGCGGCTGAGCTTGCGCGCGCCCGCATAGCTCAGCCGCGAGAAGCGCTCGCGGCGCAGGAAGCGCGCGCGCGGGATCAGCTCGCGGATGCGCTCGCGCATGGTCTCCGAGCCCAGGAACAGCGTCTCGCGCATGCCGCGCGCGTTGAGCAGCCGGTCGGTGAAGATGTGGCCCCGGTCCGGGTCGGCGCACAGCTGGATCTCGTCCACCGCCAGGAAATCGTGCCCCTGGCCGACGGGCATCGCCTCGACCGTGCAGATCCAGTAGCGCGCGCGCGGCGGCACGATCTTCTCCTCGCCCGTCAGCAGCGCCGCCGCCGAGGGGCCGCGCAGCGCCACGACGCGGTCGTAGACCTCGCGCGCCAGAAGGCGCAGCGGCAGGCCGATGACGCCGCTCTCATGGCCCAGCATGCGTTCGATGGCGTAGTGGGTCTTGCCGGTGTTCGTCGGGCCGAGCACCGCCGTCACGGTCGAATCGCGCGGATGTCCGATCGGGGCGCGGGCGGCGTCCTGGGCCATGGAGCGGTCCTTTCGCTGTCTGCGCTGCGGCGGCGCCGCCGGGGGCCTGATCGCGCCCCGCGCGGGCGCGTGTCAAGCCCCGCCGGCGGTCAGAGGGCCAGGCCCTCGACCTGCGGCGCAAGGCGCCGGGCGGCTTCGCGGATGTCGGGCTGGGCGGGGTTGACGGCGAGCGAGGCGCGATAGGCGGCCAGCGCCTCGGGCAGGCGCCCGATCTGCTCGAGCGTCGCGCCAAGGCCCGCCAGCGCGCCCCAGTGGCGCGGCTCGAGCGCCAGCGCGCGCTCGAGGTCCGCCAGCGCGAGGCCGGGCCGGTCCAGCGCGAACCAGGCCGCGGCGCGGCTGTGCCAGGCCTCGGCGAAGTCGGGGGCGATCTCGACCAGCGCCGACAGATGCTCGGCGGCGCGGTCGGGCGCGCCGGACTCCAGCGCCCTGCGTCCGCGCAGCAGCAGCAGATCCGCCGTGTCCGAGCCCGAGCGCGACCACATCCGCGCCACGCGGCGGGCGATTCGCGCGGCCTCCTCCTCGGGAGCGGCGGCCATGCGGTCGAGCAGCGCCTGCGCCTGGGCGCGCGCCGCCGCCTGCCGTTCGGCCGGAGAGGGGGGCGGGGGAAAGGGCGCGGCGGGCGCGCTCAAGGCGGGCGGCGCGGCCCGGGGCGCATCGGGCGCGGCGGCGTCCTGCGCGCGCGCGCCCGTCGCGCAGACGGCCGCCGGCGCGCAGACAAGCGCCGCCGCCAGCGCCCGCGCCAGACGCGCCCGGCCGCGCCCCGGCGGGCGGGCCGCGGGGCCGGGGCGCGCGCCGGCATGCGCGCCGGCATGCGCATCGGTCTGCGCTTGCGGGCGCGCGGGATGACCTGGGTGACGCAGGGTGTCGCTTTGCTTCCTCATCGCAGGTGATAGTTTAGCGCCATGGAGCGCGAAAGCGAGAGCCGGGCGCGGTGTCCGGCGGTAAGGCTCCGGGAGAATTGACCATGAGCGACACTCTGAACGCCGCCGTCGCGGCGCTGCGCGAAAAGCTGGGCGACGGCAGCTTCGACGGTTCCGTCAAGTTCGAGATCGAGGGCGAGGGCGCCGTGCGCATCGAGGGCGGCGAGGTGAGCATCGACGACTCGGACGCCGACTGCACCATCCGCGCCGACGCCGAGACCTTCAAGGCCATGGTTTCGGGCGATCTCAATCCCACCTCGGCCTTCATGGCGGGCAAGCTGTCGGTGGACGGCGACATGTCCAAGGCCATGGCGCTGGGTTCGGTGCTGGGCTGATGGCCGAGGCGGCGCCTTTCTTCGCCGATCTGGCCCAGGCGCCGCCCCCCTTGCGCTGCGAGCGCATCGAATCGGCCGGCGCGCGGCTGCGCGCCGCCTATTGGCGCGGAAACGGGCGCGGCCTGGCGCTGGTGCTGCATGGGCGCACCGAGTATCTCGAGAAATACGGCCGCGTCATCGCCCGCCTGCTCGGGGCCGGGTTCTCGGTCGCCAGCGCCGACTGGCGCGGGCAGGGGCTGTCCGAGCGCACGCCCGGCGTGGGGATGCTGGGCGACGTGGCCCATTTCGACCTGTATCAGCGCGACCTCGCCGCCCTGCTGGCCTGGGCGCCCGTGGCCGCCGACCGCGCGCCGCGCTTCGCGCTGGCCCATTCGATGGGCGGCGCGGTGGCCATGCGCGCGATCATGCGCGGGGCGCTCGCGCCGCGCGCGGCGATCTTCAGCGCGCCCATGTGGGGCTTGAATCTGAGCCTGCCGGCGGCCCTCGCCGGGCGGCTGATGGCCGCGGCGGCGGTGCGGCTGGGGCTGGGGCTGGCGCCGGCGCCCGGTCAGGACCCCGACACGCCCTATGTCCTGCGCGAGCCCTTCGAGGGCAACGTGCTGACCTCGTGCCCCGAGCACTACGAATGGATGCGCGCCCATCTGCGCGCCCGGCCCGAGCTGGGCGTGACCGCGCCGACCATGCGCTGGGCGCATGCGGCCTTTCGCGAGATGGCCTTCATCCGCCGCGCGCCGGTCCCCGACACGCCTTTCCTGGCGCTGCTCGGTTCCGAGGAAAAGGTCGTCTCGCCCGAGGCGGTCGAATTGTGCGTCGAGCGCAGCGGCGCCCGGATCGAGCGTCTGAACGGCGCCCGGCACGAAGTGCTGATGGAGCCGTTCGACCGCGCGCCGGGCCTGCACGCCTGGCACGCCATGCAGGCGTTCCTGAACGCGGCGGGGTTCTGAGCGCCCGGCGCCTCGGCGTCCGCGCGGGCGGGGGCGAGCGGCCATCGGGTTCCTCGCGCGGGCGCCCGCGCGAGGGCAGGGCCGGGCGCGTTCAGAGCGCGGCCTGCATCAGCGCCAGCGCCGCGCGATGCAGCTCGGGCGTGGCCGCGGCCAGGACCCGTCCCTCGGCGCCCGGGGCGTCGTCGCCGCGCCAGCCGCTGACCGTCGCGCCCGCGCCGCGCAGCACCGGGACCAGCGCCTGCACGTCGTAAGGCTTGAGCCCCGCCTCGATCACCAGATCCACATGCCCCGCCGCCAGAAGGGCATAGGCCATGCAGTCGAGCCCGTAGCGCGTCAGCCGCGCCTTGTCGCGCACCGCCTCGAAGGCTGCGCGCTCGGCGGGGGTTCCGACCTCGGGAAAGGTGGTGCAAAGCCGCGCGCGGGCCAGATCCCGCACCCCCGAGACGGCCAGCGCGCGCGTCGCGCCTTCGGCGCCGCGGCGATGCCAGGTGCGCGCGCCATCGCCCCAGAAGCGTTCGTCCACATAGGGCTGGTCGATCACCCCCAGCGCCGGCGCGCCGTTCTCTTCGAGCGCGACGAGCACGCCCCAGCTGGCCGCCCCGATCACATAGGCGCGCGTGCCGTCGATGGGGTCGAGCACCCAGCGCCGGCTCGAGGCGCCCGCCGCCGCGCCGTGCTCTTCGCCCAGTATGCCGTCGCGCGGGCGCAGGCGGGCCAGAAGCTGGCGCATGGCGGTTTCGGCCTCGCGGTCGGCGGCGGTGACGGGGTCGTAGGCGCCGCCGCCCGACTTGTCGTCGGCGGCCAGGTCCGGCGCGCGGAAATGCCTCAGCGCCGGCCCGCGCGCCGCGTCGGCCAGAAGATGCGCGACGGCGAGGTCGCTTTCGGGGTCGGTCTCGGGCGGAAGATAGGGCGAAAGGGGCGATCGAGGCATGGCGCGGCTCCTGGGCGGGGTGGGCCAAGCCATAGCCCGAGCGCGCGGCGCTCACAATGGCCCGGCGCGGCGGTTCCGCCGGGCGGGGGCGGCGATGAGCGAGGGGCAGGCCCGGCGGCTCGGGGGCCGTCGCCCCGCGCGAGGCCTGGCGCGCGGGGGGGCAGGGCGAGGCCGGGCGGCGCCGTCCCGGCCCGGCGGGTCCGCTGCCGCGGGCGGTGGGGGCGACATGCGGCGGCATCCGGCGCGGCCGTCGGCGCGGCGCGAGTGCAAGCGGGCGCGCGGGGGCGCAGGGGCGCATCCTTCGGGCGGCGCCCTCCGACCTGTCCGGGCGTTGCTCGGCGCGCGTCGCGGACGGGGCCCGCCCGGTGGTCGGGCGCGGTGGTCGCGCGTGGCGGTCGGGCGTGGCGGTCGCGTGTGGTGGTCGGGCGTGGGGCGGTCTGGCCTCATGCCTTGCGGGCCGGCGGGCGATGGCCGGATAGGATGGCGAAAGAGAGCCGGGAAGCGGGGCTGACGGAGCCGAGGCCCGAGCGCGGACCCGCCCGCCTGCCGATCGACGCCGGCGCGGGCCGCGCGGATCGGATCGGGGCGGGGTCGGGGCGTCGTCGGGCGTCGTCGGGGCGCGGTCGGGCCGCGCCGGGGCCGCCGGGCGCAGGGCGTCGGCGCCGTGGGGCGCGCCTTCGCGCGCTTCCGGCCCCGGCGCCGTCCCTGCGTCCGGCCCGGCCGGTCAGGCGGCGTCCGACAGCACGCGGGCCAGGTCGAACAGGCGGCGGCGCTGCTCTTCGGGGATGGCGTAGTAGGAGCGCACCAGCTCGAGCGCCTCCTTGTCGGCCAGCAGGTCGCCGCGGGTCTGCGCCGCGGTCTGGGCGGGCGCCGCGGCCTCGCCTTCCTCGAGCCCTTCGAAGAAGAAGCTGACCGGAACCCCGAGCGCGCGGGCGATGTCCCACAGCCGCGAAGCGCTGATGCGGTTCATGCCGGTCTCGTATTTCTGGATCTGCTGGAACTTGATGCCGACCTTCTCGCCAAGCTGCTGCTGGGTCATGCCCACCATCCAGCGGCGATGGCGCACGCGCTTGCCGACATGCACGTCAACGGGGTGTTTCATATGCTCACGCTCCCTGCGTTCAAGGCGAAGACTGCGGCCTGTGCGGCCTGCGCCGAGTATGTTGCAATCATCGTGCCAACTTTCGCGATTGCCCGCAATGCGCGCATTTTTTCGCGTTTCGGATCGTGCCTGCGCGCAACTGGCGGGTGTTCGACGGCCGCGCCTCATTGCTTGTGCGATCTCTATCCTGAACACGAAATACGCCGGAGCATTGTAGCCCCGGCGCAAAATGCAATCCAGAGAGGATTTTGCAAAATGCAATGCGAAATGCGAAAGTTCAGCCCGCGGCCTGCTCGCTTCTCGCGTGACGCTTGCGCTCATGCGGGTCCAGGTGCCTTTTGCGCAGCCGAATGGCGTTCGGCGTGACCTCGACCAGCTCGTCGTTCTCGATATAGGCGATCGCCTCTTCCAGCGTCAGGCGCTTGGGCGGGGTCAGCGTCACCGCCTCGTCTTTGCCCGAGGCGCGAATGTTGGTCAGCTTCTTCCCCTTGAGCGGGTTCACCTCGAGATCGCCGCCGCGCGAGTGCTCGCCGATGATCATGCCCTGATAGACGGCCTCGCCCGGGCCGATGAAAAGCCGCCCGCGATCCTCGAGGTTGAACAGCGCATAGGCCACGCTTTCGCCCTGCTCCATCGAGATCAGAACCCCGTTGCGCCGCCCGGGGATCGGCCCCTTGTAGGGCGCCCAGGAGTGGAACACCCGGTTCAGGACGCCGGTGCCGCGCGTGTCGGTCAGGAACTCGCCGTGATAGCCGATCAGCCCGCGCGAGGGCGCAAGGAAGACGATGCGCGTCTTGCCGCCGCCCGAGGGGCGCATCTCGGTCATCTCGGCCTTGCGCTGGGACAGCTTCTCGACCACCGCGCCGGCGAATTCCTCGTCCACGTCCACGGTGACCTCCTCGATCGGCTCGAGGCGCACGCCATTCTCTTCGCGCAGGATCACCCGCGGGCGCGAGACCGACAGCTCGAAGCCCTCGCGGCGCATGGTCTCGATCAGCACGCCCATCTGCAGCTCGCCGCGGCCGGCCACCTCGAAGGCGTCGCGGTCGGCGGTGTCCGAGACGCGGATGGCCACGTTGCGCTCGGCCTCCTTCATCAGCCGCTCGCGGATCACGCGCGACTGCACCTTGTCGCCGTCGCGCCCGGCCAGGGGGCTGTCGTTGATGCCGAAGGTGACCGAGATGGTCGGCGGATCGATGGGCTGGGCGGGCAGGGCGCGCATGATCTCGGGCGCGCAGATGGTGTCGGCCACCGTCGCCTTCGACATGCCGGCAAGGGCCACGATGTCGCCGGCCTCGGCGCGCTCGACCGGCTGGCGCGAGAGGCCGCGGAAGGCCAGGATCTTGGAGACGCGGAAGCGTTCGAGCTCGACCCCGTCGCGGCTCAGCGCCTTGACCTGCGCGCCCGGCGCGAGCGCGCCGCTCTCGATGCGGCCGGTCAGCAGGCGGCCGAGGAAGGGGTCGGCCTCGAGCGTGGTGGCCAGCATGGCGAAGGGCTCGTGCGCGCGCGCGGCCTGCGCGGGGGCGGGCACATGCGACAGGATCAGGTCGAAGAGCGCCGTCAGATCCTTGCGCGGGCCGTCCAGCGTCGGATCCGCCCAGCCCGCGCGCCCCGAGGCGTAGAGCATGGGAAAGTCGAGCTGATGTTCGTCGGCGTCGAGCGCGGCGAACAGGTCGAACACCTGGTCGTGCACGCGGTCGGGGTCGGCGTCGGGCTTGTCGACCTTGTTGACCACCACGATCGGCCGCAGCCCCAGGCGCAGCGCCTTGGAGAGCACGAACTTGGTCTGCGGCATCGGCCCCTCGGCCGCGTCCACCAGCAGCACCACGCCGTCGACCATGGACAGGATGCGCTCGACCTCGCCGCCGAAATCGGCGTGGCCGGGCGTGTCGACGATGTTGATGCGCGCGCCCTTCCACTCGACCGAGGTGCACTTGGCCAGGATGGTGATGCCGCGCTCGCGCTCGAGATCGTTCGAGTCCATGGCGCGCTCGGCGGTGGCCTGGTTCTCGCGGAAGGCTCCTGACTGCCTGAGCAGCTCGTCCACGAGGGTGGTCTTGCCATGATCGACATGGGCGATGATGGCGATGTTGCGAAGGTCCATGGATGCGCCTTTGAAAGAGCGCGCGCCCGGGCGGCCGTCGCCGGCCCGGCCGCGCCGCCGTCTGATGGAGTTGCCCCGGCATATGGCCCAAATGCTGCGTCGCGGCAAGGGCTGCCTTGCGCGGCCGGCGCGATCGCGCACGCCCGGCGGCGAGGATGCGGGCGTGCGGAAATGCGGCGCGGGTCGGGGGCTGCACGGCGCAACGCGCGCGCATGCGCCGGCCACACCCTTTTGCGCACGCGCGGCATGCCTTTTCTCGCCGCTCTTCCCCTCGCGCGCGGGCATGCCGGCCATCAACGCCGCCGCGGACGAGATGATCGACCGCTCCTCCCCTGGCGCGCGGGCATGCCGCTTGGCGTGGCGGGCGGAGCGGGGCGCCCCTTTGCGCGCCGCGCGGGGATGCCGGTTGGCATCGGCGCCGGGAGGCGGCGGCGCCAGGCTTTCCGCCCCGCGCGCGGGATGCGGCGCTGGCCGGCCCCTCACGCCGGCGAATGGCCTTGCCTTGTCCGCGCGCCGCCATGCCTTGGGCCGTCATGGACAAGCCGTCGCTCCGGCGCCCCGTCCCACGCGACCCCGTCCCGCGCGACCTCGTCCCACGCGCCCCCGTGCTACGCGCCCCCTTCCCACGCGACCCAGCGGCCGTGAAAATCCGCGCGCCCGAGCACGCGGCTGCGCCCGTCCGGCCATACGCGCAGCGTCAGCGCCGCCGAGCCCGGAACGTCGTCCGGCTCCATGCGCAGCCAGGCCAGCGGCGCATCGGGCGCGGCGCGCGCGCCGGCGCGGGCCATGGCGGCGCGGATGCGCGCCCGGCTGTCGGGCGGCAGGTAGGGCCAGACGATGCTGTGCATGACCACGCGCGCGCGTCCCGGCGCGGGCGGCGCGTTCAGCCGCGCGTCAAGCCACGCGGCCGCCTCGCCTTTCTCGACCCGCCAGGGCTGCGCGGCGGCGAAGTCCAGCGCCGCCTCGGCGCGCGCCAGCCGCTCGGCCTGGTCGGGCCAGACATAGGCCAGCAGCCGCTCGCGATCCTCGGGCCGGGCCGGATCGGCGGGGCGCAGATCGACGCCCGCCCGCGCGGCGATCTCGAGCGGCGCGTCCAGCGGCGGGGGCGGTCCCCGCCATGCGCATGACAGGCGCACCGGCGCGCGCGCGTCGCCCCAGGCGCCGGCCTCGCCCAGCTCGTGCCGATAAAGGTCGAAGGCCATGTTCAACCCCGCCGAGGCGCCGAGCTCGAGGATCTCGAGCGGCATGCGCAGCTGCGCGGCAAGGTGCAGCGCGCCGCCCAGGAGCGCCGAGGCGCGGGCCGTCTCGTTCGTTTGCGGCGGGCTGTCGAGCCAGGGCAGCAGCCGCGCGTCATGCGCGCGGATCGCCCGCGCCGCCGCCGCGATCGGGTCCGCGCGCAGCCGCGGCGGCCAGGCTTCGGTCAGCTCGGGCGCGGCGCCCGAACGCGCCAGGGCGTGCAGCGCGCCGCACACGCGCAGCGCCAGCGCGTCCTTCCACGGGTCGCCGGGCCAGCGCAGGACGCGCGCCCCGAAGGCGGCGTCGGCGGGCAGGGCCTCGGGCAGCGCGGCGCACAGGCGCGCGGTGAAGTCCGAGCCCAGCGCCGCGCAGGCCTCGGCCTGGCGCGCGAAGGCCTCGGCGACTGCGGGCAGGGGGGCGGGTGCGGGCATTGCGGGCTCTTGCGGCGGACATCCGAGCGCGGCGCCCCTGGCATGGCGGCCGGGGGCATGGCGGCGCGGGCTTCATCATGGCATGAAATCGGGCGAAACGGAATCGGAGGAGGCCCCATGCGCGCCATGCGCATCCACGAACCCGGCGCAAGGCTGCGCCTTGACGACGTGCCCGCGCCCGAGCCCGGACCGGGCCAGGTGCGCATCCGCGTCGCGGCCTGCGGCGTGAACTTCGCCGACACGCTGATGACCCAGGGAAAGTATCAGCTGCGCCCCGAGCCGCCCTTCGCCCCGGGCGGCGAGGTCTGCGGCGTGGTCGAGGCGCTGGGCCCGGGCGTCGAGCGCCCCGCCCTTGGCGCGCGCGTGGCCGCCGCCTGCGGCTGGGGCGGCTTCGCCGAGGCGGTCCTGGCCCCCGCGGCCGCCTGCGTCGAGGTCCCCGACGCCATCCCCTCGGACGAGGCCGCGGCCTTCCTGGTCGCCTACGGCACCTCGCACATGGCGCTGGACTGGAAGGCGGGGCTGCGCGCGGGCGAGACGCTGCTGGTTCTGGGCGCGGCGGGCGGGGTCGGCCTGACGGCGGTCGAGGTCGGCAAGCTGATGGGCGCGCGCGTGATCGCCTGCGCCTCGGGCCCCGAGAAGCTGGCGCTGGCGCGCTCGCGCGGCGCCGATCACCTGATCGATTCCAGCGCCGAGGACATCCGCGAGGCGACGCTGGCGCTGGGCGGCGCGGACGTGGTCTACGATCCCGTCGGCGGCGAGCAGTTCCGCGCCGCCATGCGCGCCTGCCGCCCCGACGGGCGCCTTCTGCCGATCGGCTTCGCTTCGGGCGAGGTTCCGCAGATCCCGGCCAACATCCTGCTGGTCAAGAACCTGACCGTGATCGGCTTCTGGTGGGGCGCCTATCCGAAGCTGCGCCCCGAGCGCGTGGCGCGCTCGGCGCGGCAGCTGATCGCGTGGCGGCTCGAAGGGCGGCTGCGCCCCCATGTCTCGGACCGCCTGCCGCTCGAGCAGGCGAACGAGGCGCTGGACCTGCTGCGCACGCGCCGCGCGATGGGCAAGGTGGTGCTGATCCCCTGAGGCGCCTCCTGCGCGGCGCCCCGTCTTGCGCCCCGCCCCGCGTTCCGCCCGGCATCGGCCCGGCGCCGCGTCTTGCCTCCGGCCGGCGCGGGGGCCGCAAGGGGCGGCCGGGGGCGCCGGGCCGCCGATCGGGGCGACGTCCTGCGCGCCGCGGCCCCCGGCGGGCGGCGACGGCCGCGCGAGCTGGCCGGACCGCGCCGCGGGCGCGGGGTCATGAATGCGCCGCGGGCGCGGGGTTGGTTATGCGTGCGCGGCGGGCGCGGGGGCATGAATGCGCCGCGGGCGCGGGGTTGGTTATGACTGCGCCGCCGGCGCGGGGCGCTCACTCGGCCGCGGCCATGGCCGGGCCGGGGCGGGCGGCGTAGGCCTCGCGCACGATCTGGGCGACGCGGCCGGTCAGGCTGTCGCGCGCGGCGGGCGAAAGATACAGGTTGATCAGCGTCTCGGGCAGGTCGGGCAGGGCGCCGCCGTGGCGGATCTCTTCGAAATACGGGGGGATGTTGTCGCTCACCGCCGCATGCACCGCCAGATCGGCCGACACGGTCGCCTCGATGGTGCGGGTGCTGTCCGAGGTCACGGCCATCTCCCACTCGATCCCGGCCGCGTCCAGCGCCGCCTGCACGGGCGCGCGGAAGATGCAGTTGTTCTCGAACGCCAGACGCAGCGGCCGCGCCCGCCAGGCCGCGCCGCCCGGCGCGCCGACCCATACCAGCGCCGAGCGCGCCAGCGTCTCGCCTCCCGGCCCGCAGGCGCCCTCGGTGGTCAGGATGATGTCGGCCTTGCCGCGCGCCAGCAGCTCGCGCAGGCGGCGCGTGTAGGACGAGACCAGCGTCACCTTGGCCCGCGGATACTCGCGCGCGATGCGCTGAAGCGCCGCCGGCAGCGAGGGATAGACGATGTCCGAGGGCACGCCCAGCACCACCTCGCCCTCATAGGCCTGGCCGGTCAGGCGGCCCCACGCCTCGTCGTTGAGCGCCACCATGCGCCGCGCGTAGGACAGCAGCAGCTCGCCCTGTCCGGTCAGCGTCACGCCGCGCCCCGAACGATCGAGCAGCGGCTGGCCCACGCTTTCCTCGAGCCGCTTGATCTGCATCGAGACGGCCGATTGCGTCAGGTTCAGCCGCGCGGCGGCGCGCGTCACGCCCCCCGCGTCGACGACGGCGACGAAGCTGCGCAGGGCGGTCAGGTCAAGATTGCGGCGCATATCTCATTCCGTGATGAAAGGGGTCACCAACATTCGTTTGGCAAATATACGCGGCGCGCGCTACGAAATCAATCACGGTGATGCGACAGCAGTGAGCATCACAATTGTTGATGGAGAAGATCAATGATCCGCACCGCAGACCGCGCTTCCATGCTCGCCGCTCCGGGGTTCTCGCTTTCGCGCGGCATGCGCGCCGCCCTCGGCCGCGCCGCGCTCATGCTGCGCCTGGCGGCCGAGCGCCGCGCGCTGGCGCGGCTCGACGCCTCCCGGCTGGCCGATCTGGGCATCGACCCTGAGGCCGCCCGCGCCGAAGCCGCCCGCCCCTTCTGGGACGCTCCGGCCGGGCGCGCCTGAGGCGCGCCGCGCGGCGTCAGCCCTCGTCTTCGCCGAGCGCCTCGCCCCCATGCGCGGGCGGGGACAGGGCGAAGCGGGCCATCTCGTCATATCGCGCGCCGGCCGCGCTCAGCGTCGAGCGCATCAGGCTGAACGCCGCGACGCGGAAAGGCGGCAGCCGCAGCCCCGCCGATTGCGCCAGAAAGCGCGCCAGCCCCGGCCCCGCCGGGCGCGAGGCCGAAAACCGCGCCAGCGTCAGATGCGGCACGAAACGCTCCTGCGCCAGCGGCGCGCCGATCGCGGCCGCGGCCGAGCGCGCCGCCGCCCGCAGCCGCCGCAGCGCCGGATCGGGCCGCGCGAGCGCATGCACCGAGCGCGGGCGCGCGGGCGGGCCGAACGCGCCCAGCCCCTCGATGCGCAGATCGAAGGCGGGCAGGGCGCGCCCGTCCAGATCAAGCGCCAGCTCCTCGAGCTCGGCCGGGCGCCGGTCGCCCAGAAAGGCCAGCGTCAGGTGCATGTTGGCCGCCGGCACGGGGCGCCCCTCGCCGATGCGCTCGGCCAGCTCGGCCAGGGTCTGCGCCGTCTCGGGCGGGGGCGTCAGGGCCAGGAACGCGCGGATCATTTCGGCCTCTCCTTTCGCCGCGGCCCCTTGAAGATCGGGGGGCGCGCGACAATATACATGCATGGGCGCCTTGCGCCCGCAGCAAACGCAACACGCAGCGCAGTTCAACAACGCCTCAACGAACCGAACAGGGTGAGACGCATGAGCAACTATCAGACCGTCGCGCGCAGCCGCGCCGCGGCGGCCATCGACGAAGGCCTTCGCGCCTACATGAACCGTGTCTACGGCCTCATGGCTGCGGCCATGGCGATCACGGGCGTCGTGGCCTACGTCATCGGCACCTCGCCGACGCTTCTGGCCGCGATCTACGGCGGGCCGCAGAAATACGTCGTGATGTTCGCGCCTCTGCTGGTGGTCTTCGCCTTCGGCGCGGCGATCAACCGCATGAGCCAGGCGACGGCGCAGCTCGTCTTCTGGGGGTTCGCGGCGCTGATGGGCGCGTCGATGTCCTTCATCTTCGCGGTCTATACCGGCGTGTCGATCGCGCAGACCTTCTTCGTGACCGCGATCGCCTTCGGCGGGCTCAGCCTTTACGGCTACGTCACCAAGCGCGACCTGAGCGGCTTCGGGACGTTCCTGGTGATGGGCGTGATCGGGCTGATCGTGGCCTCGATCGTGAACATCTTCCTGGTCTCGTCGGCGCTGCAGTTCGCCATCTCGGTGGTGGGCGTGCTGATCTTCGCCGGGCTGACGGCCTATGACACCCAGCAGATCAAGAACGAGTATCTGGGCATGTCGCAGATGGGCGCCGAGGGCGAGGCCGTGATGGGCAAGGCCTCGATCATGGGCGCGCTGCGGCTCTATCTGGACTTCATCAACATGTTCATGTTCCTGCTGCACTTCCTCGGCAATCGCGAGTGAACCGCGGTCAGGCGGAACGGCCGCCAGGGGCCGGAGCGGCGACGCTCCGGCCCCTTTCGCTTGGTCGCCCGCCGCCGCGCAAGGCGCGTTCGCGGGGGCTTTCGGGGGGGCGTTCGGTGGCGCGCGCGCCGACCGGCGGCGCAAGGCCCGCTCAGCCGCCCGCGCTCTCCAGCCCGGCGTTGTTGGCGCGGATCGCGCGCAGCACCGCCTCGGGATCCTCGTCCACGAAGCGGCCCAGAAGATCGCGGCGCATCCACCAGGTCAGCTCGGCCGCGGCGCGCATGATGCGGTCCTGCTCGTCATCCGAGATGTCGCCGTCGCGCACCGCCCGCTCGAGCCGGTTCAGCACCTCGCCGAAATGGCGGATGACGTCGCCGTCGGCCACCATCGCCAGCTTGTGATTGAGCACGCGCAGCTCGGCCAGCGCCTCTTCCTCGAGGCGGCCCTTCTCGACGATCTCGCCCAGATGCTCGATCAGCGCGAAATACACTCCCGACTTGCGGTCGAGCAGCAGAACCTGCCCCTCCTTGCGCAGCTCGAGCTCGGTCTGCCGGTTGATGAGCGCGGCGGTGATCAGAACCGTCGCCACCGCGCCGATGAAGACCAGCAGCAGCTCCTGGCTGAAGGGGAAGCTGTCCGAGGCGTTGAAGAGGAAGCGAAAGGTCAGATACGCCGCCGCGCAGGTCAGCAGCACAAGCAACAGCTGCGCGGCCGCGCGCGGGTGCGGGGGGGTCAATGCCCGCGCTCCGAGTCGCGATGCGCGCCCGGCAGCGCATGGCTGTGCGAGACGTAAAGCGCCACCCCGATCAGCGCCACCGCCCCGGCGAAGGTCAAGAGGTCGAGCGGCGTGGTCAGCTTCATGTCGAGACCGCTTTCGAACAGCTTCACGATCAGGATCATCACCACGACCTTGCCCAGCCGCGACTTCAGATCGTCCAGATCGCGGATCACCAGCACCTTGGAATAGAAGCGCGAGCCGCGCGCGGGATCGAGCGGGCTGATGAAGAGCTCGTAAAGCCCGAGCGCGAAGATCAGCAGCACCGTCGCCAGAAGGAACCCGTCCACCACCTCGACCACATGGGTGATCGTCTCGGCGCGCAGCTCGGCGCGCTCGGCGGCCAGCTTGGCCGGGTCGCCATAGCTCAGGACGTGATGGAACAGCATCCCGGCATCGACGATGGTGATGTAATACATGGCGATCGAGGCCGCGAGGCTGGCCAGCACCGCAAGAAAGGTCAGCAGCCGCGCGCTCCACAGGCCGTGCTCGACGGCCAGCTCGATGCGGCGTGAGAGCGTGTCGGGGCGCTCGGCGGGGCGCGAGGGCTGGTGCGGCGCGTCCATGGCGGGTCTCCTGTGCGTCGTGCCGCGCGGGGCCCGGTGGGCTGCGGGGCGGTTGTCTGCGGCCCGTTCGGGCATAGCGCGCCGGGGCCGGCGGACGCAAGGCCGGGGCTGGACGGCGCCCGCCCGGCTGCGCCATGCTGCGCGCGCGCCCAAGGCGCGAGGGAGGAGAGATGAAGGCGCTTCAGGATCTGTTCGCGCGCGCCGAGCGCGCCTGCGCCCGCCTTCAGGGCAAGGGCTGGGGCACGGCCACCGCCGCGGCCGAGGTCGCCGCCGCGCGCCGCCTGCTGGGCGGGCGAACGGCGCGGCTGTGCGTGGATGTTGGCGGCAATGCGGGCGAATACGCCGCCGCGCTGCTGCGCGCCTTTCCCGAGGCCCGGGTCGAGGTGTTCGAGCCCGCGGCGGTCAACGTCGCCGCCCTTGGCGCGCGCTTCGCGGACGAGCCGCGCCTGCGCGTGCACCCCTTCGCCCTTGGCGCGCGCGAGGGCGAGGCGACCCTGCACGCCGACCGGCCCGGCTCGGGGCTGGGCAGCCTGACGCGCCGCGGCCTTGATCATGCGCGCCTGCGCTTCACCCATGAAGAGCCCGTGCGCGTCATGCGCTTCGAGCGCTTCTGGATCGAGGAGCTGGGGCGCGCGCCGATGGATCTGGTCAAGCTGGACGTCGAGGGGCACGAGCTGGACGCGCTCGAGGGCTTCGGCGCGGCGCTGGACGCGGCGCGGCTGGTGCAGTTCGAGTTCGGCGGCTGCAACATCGACACGCGCACATGGTTTCGCGATTTCTGGCGGCTGTTCGACGCGCGCGGCTTCGATCTGTTCCGCATCACGCCCTTCGGCCCGGTCCCCGTGCCGCGCTATCGCGAAAGCTGCGAGGCCTTCGTCACCACCAACTACCTGGCGCGCCGCCGCGGATGAACGCGCCTTGATCCGAAGCGGCGCGCGGCGTTAACCTTGGGTCATCGAGGGCGCGCGGCGCCCGGACATGCCCAAGGACGGGGGGCGCATGGCCACGCTGAACTATTACGGTCCCAACGGCCGCATCCTGAGCGACGCCTACACGGCATGGCCCCGCGGCTTCGCCGAGATCGAGACCCTTTCGGCAAGCGAGACGCGGATCATCGCGCGCAACCCCGCGACCGAGGTGCGCATCGTCCTCAAGGGAACCGGCTTCGCCTATGATGCGCAGGACGGCACGCTGATCGACGGAACCATCCACGAGGTGGCGCTGCGCCAGAACGGGCAGCTTCAGGCCAGGATCGTCAAGCTGGACTGGGACGCGGCCGCCTTCGGCCCCGCCTTGGCCGACGCCGTCGCCACGGGCCGCGACGCGGGGCAGATCGACCCGTTCATCGAGCAGCAGCCCTGGACGGTGGACGCGCGCGACGCCAGGGGGCCGGCCTCGGGCGTGACCTTCGGCCAGATCGCCGAGACGCGGCCAGTTGTGTTCAAGGGCAGCCCCTTCGCCGACGATCTGAGCGCCGGCGCGGCCTCGGACCGGCTGTTCGGCAAGGGCGGCGCCGACACGCTGCGCGGCGGGGCGCGCGCCGACAAGGTCTATGGCGGCGGCGGCGACGACACGCTTTACGGCGAGGACGGGCGCGACCTGATCCTGGGCGGCGCGGGCATCGACTGGATCAGCGGCGGCAGGGGCTCCGACCGCATCCGCGGCGGCGAGGGCGACGACCGCATGTTCGGCGACGCCGGGCGCGACGTGTTCATTTTCGCCGGCCGCGGATATGAGGGCAACGACCTCATCTTCGACTTCGAGAGCGGCCGCGATCACATCCGCATCGGCGCCGGCCTGCGCTTCGAGGATCTGACCATCGCGGGCGACGCGACGCAGACCGTCATCTCCCTCGAGACCGGCACGACCGTGACCTTGCAGGGCGTGGACGTGAACGACATCGACGCGGGCGATTTCATCTTCGTCTGAACGGCGCCTGCGCGGTCTGGCCGGCGCGACGCATGGATGATTGATTCAGATCAATGAGGCCGAACGCGCGGCGATTCATGCTGCGCATTGCAACCGGCCGCGCGAAGCGGCGCAGGAGGAGCGAAGAGGATGGCGAAGATCACCTATTTCGGACCGGACCGGTTCTGGTTCGACCGCGGTTTTTTCGATGGCGACGGTTTCGCCGCGGACATGGAGGTCCGATCGTCCAGCGCGACCAAGGTCGTCGCCGTCAATCTCGCGACGCATGCGCGGGTGATCGCGTTGGGGACCGGCTTCAGCCTCGATCCCGTCACGGACGAGCCAACCGGCGGAACGATCACCTCCATGACCTTCAAGGAGAACGGGATTCAGGCCCAGATCACCGGGATTTCGCTCGATTTGCCGACCTTCGTGGCCGCGCTCGACGCCGTCAATTCGCCTGACGACACGGGGCAGCTCGATGCGCTGTTCGCGCAATACGCCTGGACGATCGACGCCACCAAGGCGGTCGCGGGGGTGTTCCATCTTGAAGCGGTATCGCCCCTCAAGCCGGTCACGCTCAAGGGCAGCGCGTATGACGACCTCGTGCAGGGCGGCGATGCGGCCGACAAGATGGTCGGCAACGGAGGGGCCGACGCCCTTGCCGGCGGCGGGGGCAATGACAAGCTCTTCGGCGGCGCCGGCGCCGACATGCTGGACGGCGGGCGCGGCCAGGATCTGGCGGTCGGCGGCGGCGGGCGCGACATGCTGGGGGGCGGGCGCGGCGCCGACAGGCTCAATGGCGGTCGCGGGGACGATTTTCTTGACGGCGGACTGGGCGCGGACCTGTTCATCTTCAACGGCCGCGCCAACGAGGGATCCGACGTCATCGCCGATTTCGACGATGGATTCGATCGGATCCGCATCGCGGGCGCGAGCTTCGACGATCTGACCATCGCGAATGGCGAGGATGGCGCGGTGGTGACGCTCGCATCGGGGACCGAGATCACGCTTCTCGATGTTGGCGCCGCATCGCTGGATGCGTCGGACTTCATCTTCGTGTGAGCCCCGGCGGCCGTTTTCGCTTGACCTTCCAGCGGCTGGATGGCGCAGCCTGCCCTCGCTCCGCCCCCTCGGGCGGAGCGTTCAGGCCATTGCGCAGGGGGGTTCATGAGGCTCATTCCAGCCGCGCTCGCCGCCGCGCTTGTCGGCGGAGTCGTCATCTGGCAGGCGTCGGGCCCAAGCGACGAGGGCTCGGCCGCCAAGGCTGAGGTCGAAGGCGCGCCCCTCGCGAAGGTGCGCCTGCCGCAGTCGCCGTCGTCCGAGGCGCAGATGGGCAAGCGAGCCTTCGACGCCCGCTGCGCGACCTGCCATGGAGAGAATGCGGCCGGCCGCGCCGGAATCGCGCCGCCCTTGGTC
The DNA here is from genome assembly GCF_900111545.1 of Oceanicella actignis. Classification (NCBI taxonomy): domain Bacteria; kingdom Pseudomonadati; phylum Pseudomonadota; class Alphaproteobacteria; order Rhodobacterales; family Paracoccaceae; genus Oceanicella; species Oceanicella actignis. Next base: position 3,116 of record NZ_FOHL01000010.1, on the reverse strand, counting down.
CATCGGATCTATGCGCCGGGCCACCATGGCGACCTGGCCTTTCTGCTGGCTGCGCAAAATGGTGTGCGGGCGCATCACTGGCCCTTCGGCGACATGCCGCCGGTCGCGGACGTGACGCCGGGCGAAGTGAAGCTGATCGTGCGCTACATTCGCGAGCTGCAGGCCGCGAACGGCATCCGTTGAGCGCGCAAAAGGGGGCTTCCGCCCCCTCCTGGCCTTCGGCCAGTTCACCCCCGAGGATATTTGCGGACAGATGAAGTTGAAAAGAAATGCGCCCGATCCCAAACGGGACCGGGCGACTTCACCTGTCGCGGTCATCGGCGTCCCCGCCTGTACCGCAACCCGATCATGCCGCGAGACGGTTAACGAAACCCTTCTTCATCTGTCCGCAAATATCCACGGGGGATCCCCAAGGGGGCGCGTGCGTCCCCTTGGGCGCGGGGTGCGGGGGCGCGCAGCCCCCGCGCAGCGTCAGCTGCGCTCGCGGACCAGCGTCTGTTCGACCCGCGCAAGAGGGCCGTCCTCGTCGACGATGGCGACGATGGCCTGCAACGCCTCCCCGCTTTGCGGCTCAAGACGGCATCGCGCCGTGACCAGCGCCGCAGGCCGGGGCGCTCGGTTCTGTTCGACGAGGCTCTGCGTCGCCGTCCACCTTTCGGCCGGCGCATCGTCCCATCCGGCCAATGCGGCGCGAAGGGCCTTGGCTGCGATGGCCAGCGGCCAGCCGGGATCCGGCGCGCCGTTCTCTCCCGCCGGGACGCGGAACCGATCCGCCGCCGCCACCGCGCGCATCCTGCCTTCATGCGCCGCGACCAGCTTTCCCGCCCCCCAATCCGCGCGGCGCAGGGCGCGCAGGAACGCCGTCAGATTGGAATCGCGGATGCGTTCGAGCTCGGCGATCGTCCAGCGGCCCGACTGCGCGTCGGATTGCGCGGCGATCAATTCGACCAGGCGCTCGTCGAAAGGCGGCACGTCGGTCAGCCGGGTCCAGGGCAGGGCGAGGCAGGGGCCGAACTGGGCGAGGAAGTGCCTCATCCCCGCCTCGCCCCCCGCGATGCGGTAGGTTTCGAACAGCCCCATCTGCGCCCAGCGAAGGCCGAAGCCCAGACGGATGGCCTCGTCGATCTCTTCGGTGGTGGCGACGCCGTCGCGCACGAGCCAGAGCGCCTCGCGCCAGACGGCTTCGAGCAGGCGGTCGGCGATATGCGCGTCGATCTCCTTGCGCAGGCGCAGCGGGAACATGCCAAGGCCGCGCAGGATTTCCTCCGCCGCGTCCATGAGCGCCGGATCGGTCTGCGCCGATCCCACGGTCTCGACCAGCGGCAGCAGATAGACCGGGTTGAAGGGGTGCGCGACAAGGATCGAACCCGGCGCCCGCGCCCCCCGCTGCAGGTCGCTCGGGGTGAAGCCCGAGGTCGAGGAGCCGAGCGGCGCATCCGGTGCGGCCGCCTGGATGTCGGCGAAGATGCGGCGCTTGAGATCGAGCGATTCGGACACGCTCTCCTGCACGTAATCGGCGCCTTCGACGGCCTCGGCGGTGGAACGCGCAAAGACGACGCGCCCCTCGGGCGGCAGCGGCGCATCGAAGAGCGCGCCCCAGGCGGCCCGCGCATTCTCCATGCAGCGCGCGATGGCGCGCGGGGCGTTCGGGCTCGGGTCATGCACCGCCACGTCCCAGCCGTTCAGCGCAAAGCGCGCCGCCCAGCCGGCGCCGATCACCCCCGCGCCGATGATCGCCGCGCGCCCCGGCGCGGCGCCCGTGGCGGCGGGCGGCGTCACAGCGGATCGCGCCTGGTCAGACCGAGGCGCGCGCGCACCTCGTCCGGGCCGATCACCCGGGCGCCCATGCGCTCGATGATGCCTACCGCGCGCTCGACCAGCTGCGCGTTATCGGCCAGGACCCCGCGCTCGAGCCAGAGATTGTCCTCAAGCCCCACCCGCACATTGCCCCCCGCCAGAACGGCCGCCGCCACATAGGGCATCTGGTGGCGCCCCAGCGCGAAGGCCGACCATGTCCAGCCCGCCGGCACGTTGTTGACCATGGCGAGAAAGGTGTTCAGATCGTCCGGCGCGCCCCAGGGCACGCCCATGCACAGCTGCGCCAGAACCGGCTCGGGGATGGCCCCTTCCTCGACCAGCTGGCGCGCGAACCACAGATGGCCCGTGTCGAAGGCCTCGATCTCGATGCGCACGCCGGCCTCGGTCATGCGGCGGGCCATGTCGCGCAGCATGCCCGGCGTGTTGACCATGACGTAATCGGACTCGGCGAAGTTCATCGTGCCGCAGTCCAGGGTGCAGATCTCGGGCCGGCATTCGAGGATGTGCGCCACGCGCTCGGCCGCCCCCGCCATGTCCGAGCGCGGCGACATGCGGTCCATCGCCTCGGTCCCGTCGAAGAACAGATCGCCGCCCATGCCCGCCGTCAGGTTCAGCACCACGTCGACGTCGGCGGCGCGGATGCGCTCGGTCACCTCGCGGTAAAGCGCCCGGTCGCGCGCGGGCGCGCCGGTGCGCGGGTCGCGCACATGGCAGTGGACCACCGCGGCGCCCGCGCGCGCGGCCGCGATGGCGCTGCGGGCGATCTCTTCGGGCGAGCGCGGCACATGCGGGCTGCGATCCTGCGTCGCCCCCGAGCCGGTGACGGCGCAGGTCACGAAGACCTCTCGTTTCATGGAAAGGGGCATGGAACCTCCGCGGCCTGCGCGATGACGCCGGCGGGATGTTGTCCCGCCGGCGCGTTTGTTTCAGCTTGCGTTCTTGACGGCGCGTCTGGCGAGGACGGCGGCGAGGTGGGCGCGGTATGCCGCGGTTCCGTGGATGTCCTCGATCATGCCGTCCGGGCTGAGGGCGAGGCCGTCGAGGGCCTCGGGGGCGAAGCTGGCGCTCAGGGCCTGTTCGGCCTCGGACCAGCGGAAGACGCCGTTTTCCGATGCGCCGGTGACGGCGACGCGGACATGGTCGTCGTAGCGGGCGACGAAGACGCCGACGAGGGCGAAGCGCGAGGCGGGCTGCTCGAACTTCTGGTAGTCGGCGGCGGCGGGGATGGGGAAGCGGACGCGGGCGATGATCTCGTCCTCTTCGAGGGCGGTGGCGAACATGCCCTCGAAGAAGTCGTC
>NZ_FOHL01000023.1:0-3401 GCF_900111545.1 Oceanicella actignis | reverse complement strand
AGGAGGTCGTCGGTTCGATCCCGACAGCCTCCACCAGGCTGGGGTCTCGTCGGACATTCGTTAGGACCTTTTGAAGGCGGATCGCCTTCGAGGTTTGACATCGTGAAGAGAGAGAAACACGAGAACGCCTTCCGGGCGGGCCCTTCTGGGGCGCGGCCGAGAAGGCGGTCTTTCCAAGTCAGAAAACACTGACCGGGTCCCCTGCCCTGGCCGACGGCCGTTGCGGGGGATCGGGAATGAGGACATCGACCGGAGGGGCGGCGACGCAGGGCCTTGCGAGAGGCCCGCGCAAAAGGGCGTCGTTCGACTTCCGGATCGGATCAAGCGCGAAAAGGGCGTTTGGTGGATGCCTTGGCGACAAGAGGCGATGAAGGACGTGGCACTCTGCGATAAGCCCGGGGGAGGCGAGAGCACCCTTTGATCCCGGGATCTCCGAATGGGGCAACCCACCTGACGTTCGGCCATTGACCGCTTCCAGCGGCCAATGGGCGAGCGAAGCAGGTACTTTGAGGCTGAATACATAGGCTTCAAAGAGCGAACCCGGGGAACTGAAACATCTAAGTACCCGGAGGAAAGGACATCAATAGAGACTCCGTCAGTAGCGGCGAGCGAACGCGGACCAGGCCGTGCGGTTCAAAGAAGGCGAACAAGCTGGAAAGCTTGGCCAGAGCGGGTGACAGCCCCGTAGCCGTAAAGAGAACCGCCGTCAGAGTAGGGCGGGACACGTGAAATCCTGTCTGAAAATGGGGGGACCACCCTCCAAGCCTAAGTACTCCTTGTCGACCGATAGCGAACCAGTACCGTGAGGGAAAGGTGAAAAGCACCCCGACGAGGGGAGTGAAACAGATCCTGAAACCGGACGCCTACAAACAGCAGGAGGGCCTCGCGCCTGACTGCGTACCTTTTGTATAATGGGTCAGCGACTTGGTCTGCCGAGCAAGCTTAAGCCGATAGGCGTAGGCGCAGCGAAAGCGAGTCTGAACAGGGCGTTCAGTTCGGCGGATCAGACCCGAAACCGAGTGATCTAGGCATGAGCAGGCTGAAGGTGCGGTAACACGCACTGGAGGGCCGAACCCACATCCGTTGAAAAGGATCGGGATGACTTGTGCCTAGGGGTGAAAGGCCAATCAAACTCGGAGATAGCTGGTTCTCCGCGAAATCTATTTAGGTAGAGCGTCGCATGAACGCCCTCGGGGGTAGAGCACTGGATGGGTGATGGGGTCCCACAGACTTACTGAGCCTAACCAAACTCCGAATACCGAGGAGCGCTATGCGGCAGACACACGGCGGGTGCTAAGGTCCGTCGTGGAAAGGGAAACAGCCCTGACCAACAGCTAAGGCCCCCAATTCGTGGCTAAGTGGGAAAGCATGTGAGACGGCCAAAACAACCAGGAGGTTGGCTTAGAAGCAGCCATCCTTTAAAGAAAGCGTAACAGCTCACTGGTCTAGTCAAGCTGTCTTGCGGCGAAGATGTAACGGGGCTCAAGCCACGAGCCGAAGCTTTGGGTTCGTCCTTCGGGACGAGCGGTAGCGGAGCGTTCCATGTGCGGCGAAGGGTGTGGGCGACCTATCCTGGAGCGCATGGAAGTGAGAATGCTGACATGAGTAGCGATAAGGAGTGTGAGAGACACTCCCGCCGAAAGTCCAAGGGTTCCTGCTTAAAGCTAATCTGAGCAGGGTGAGCCGGCCCCTAAGGCGAGGCCGAAAGGCGTAGTCGATGGGAACCAGGTCAATATTCCTGGGCCAGGAGGATGTGACGGATCTCGGACGTTGTCAGGCCTTATCGGATTGGTCTGGCAGCCATGAGGTTCCTGGAAATAGCCCTCCATCAGACCGTACCCGAAACCGACACAGGTGGACTGGTAGAGAATACCAAGGCGCTTGAGAGAACTGCGTTGAAGGAACTCGGCAAAATGCCTCCGTAAGTTCGCGAGAAGGAGGCCTCCTTCCTGGGCAACCAGGGGGGAGGGGCACAGACCAGGGGGTGGCGACTGTTTACTAAAAACACAGGGCTCTGCGAAGCCGCAAGGCGACGTATAGGGTCTGACGCCTGCCCGGTGCCGGAAGGTTAAATGGAGGGGTGCAAGCTCCGAAATGAAGCCCCGGTAAACGGCGGCCGTAACTATAACGGTCCTAAGGTAGCGAAATTCCTTGTCGGGTAAGTTCCGACCTGCACGAATGGCGTAACGACTTCCCCGCTGTCTCCAACGCAGACTCAGCGAAATTGAACTCCCCGTGAAGATGCGGGGTTCCCGCGGTCAGACGGAAAGACCCCGTGCACCTTTACTACAGCTTCAGACTGGCATCAGGCGCGTGATGTGCAGAATAGGTGGGAGGCTTGGAAGCGGGGACGCCAGTTCCCGTGGAGCCGCCAGTGAGATACCACCCTTCATTCGCTTGATGTCTAACCGCGGTCCGTCATCCGGATCCGGGACCCTCTGTGGCGGGTAGTTTGACTGGGGCGGTCGCCTCCCAAAAAGTAACGGAGGCGCGCGATGGTGGGCTCAGAGCGGTCGGAAATCGCTCGTCGAGTGCAATGGCAGAAGCCCGCCTGACTGCGAGACTGACAAGTCGAGCAGAGACGAAAGTCGGCCATAGTGATCCGGTGGTCCCATGTGGAAGGGCCATCGCTCAACGGATAAAAGGTACGCCGGGGATAACAGGCTGATGATGCCCAAGAGTCCATATCGACGGCATCGTTTGGCACCTCGATGTCGGCTCATCACATCCTGGGGCTGGAGCAGGTCCCAAGGGTTCGGCTGTTCGCCGATTAAAGTGGTACGTGAGCTGGGTTTAGAACGTCGTGAGACAGTTCGGTCCCTATCTGCCGTGGGTGTTCGAGACTTGAGAGGAGCTGCCCCTAGTACGAGAGGACCGGGGTGGACGGACCACTGGTGGACCTGTTGTGGCGCCAGCCGCAGTGCAGGGTAGCTATGTCCGGACAGGATAACCGCTGAAGGCATCTAAGCGGGAAGCCCCCCTCAAAACAAGGTCTCGCATGAGAGCCGTGGAAGACCACCACGTCGATAGGCCGGAGATGCAAGCGCGGCGACGCGTTCAGTTGACCGGTACTAATCGCTCGATCGGCTTGATCCGATCCGGAAGCCGGACGAAATCCGGCCCCTCCCCTCTTCCCGAAAGACGCTCGTGGCTCGATGCGCTCCGCCGGTCTGGTGGTCAAAGCGCGAGGTAAACACCCGATCCCATCCCGAACTCGGAAGTTAAGACCCGTCGCGCCGATGGTACTGCGTCTCAAGACGTGGGAGAGTAGGTCGCCGCCAGACCTGCAGAGCGCATCCTCAAACCTCTCTCTTCACAGACACCGCGGGGTGGAGCAGCCCGGTAGCTCGTCAGGCTCATAACCTGAAGGTCGCAGGTTCAAATCCTGCCCCCGCAACCAA
>NZ_FOHL01000025.1:0-1932 GCF_900111545.1 Oceanicella actignis | reverse complement strand
GCCGCTGCAATTGCAGATGATCCCCTCGGAGATGCTGCCGCTCACCCGAAACGAGCCCTTGCCCGGCGGCGGGGCGATCCGCCAGGGGATCGAGTTCGATGCCATCGGCCACCGCGTGGCCTACCACTTCCTGCGCCGCCATCCGGGCGATGTGACCGATCCGGGGCTGGCCGGCGAGACCGTGCGCATCCCGGCCTCGGAGATTGTCCACGTAGTCGATCCGGTCGATGCCGGGCAGCTGAGAGGCGTGTCGCGCTTCGCCCCGGCGGTCGCCAAGCTCTTCCTGCTCGACCAGTACGACGATGCCGAGCTCGACCGGAAGAAGGTCGCGGCGATGCACGCGCTCTTCATCACCACCCCGGCGCCGGCCGAGGCGTTCGATACCGCCGAGAGCGAAGAGGACGGCGACCGGGTGCTCGATCTGCAGCCGGGCAGCGTGACGATGCTGGCCCCCGGCGAGGAAATCCAGACCTCGGCGCCGGCGGATGTGGGCCAGACCTACGAGCCCTTCCAGTATCGCACGCTCCTGCAGGTCTCGGCCGCGCTCGGGGTGCCTTACGCCTACCTCACCAACGACATGGTGCGGGCCAACTACTCGAACTCGCGGCTGGCGCTTCTGGAGTTCCGCCGCCGCGTCGAGGCCTACCAGCACGCGGTGATGGTCTACCAGCTTTGCCGCCCGGTCTGGGCGCGCTGGATGGACAGCGCGGTGATGGCCGGCGCGCTGAACATGCCCGGTTACACCCGACGGCGCAGCGCGTATCTCGCCTGTTCCTGGCTCCCCCCGAAATGGGACTGGGTCGATCCCCTGAAGGATGCCCGCGCCGAGATCGAGCAGATCGAGGCGGGGCTGAAGAGCCGGGCGCAGGCGCTCTCGGAACGCGGCTATGACGCCGAACAGGTCGATGCCGAGATCGCGGCCGATCGCGCGCGCGAGCGGCGGCTGGGGCTCGCCTTCGGCGGCGCCGGGCAGACGGGCGCGAGCCCGGACGCCCCGCCCGCAACCACGGAAGACTGACGCCATGACCATCGCATCCCTTGCCGAGCGGTTCGCCGGTCGGCCGCTGGCGCTCGGCCGGACGGCGCTCTCCGCGCTCTGCCGCAGCGGCCCGGCCGGAGCCGGAGCTGCCGGGTTGCCGCCGCAGGCCGCGCCTGATCCGGGTTACACCGTGTCCGGCGACGGTATCGCCGTGGTGCCGATCCTCGGGCCGATGCTGGCACGCGGCGACTGGCTGACGGCGACGCTGGGGCTCACCGATTACCAGGCCCTCGCGGCGACGCTCGCGGAGGCCTTCGCCGATCCGTCCGTGCGTGCCGTGCTGATGGAGATCGACTCCCCCGGCGGCGAGGTGGGCGGGCTCTTCGATCTCGTCGATGACATCCGCCGCCTTGCCACCGAGACCGGCAAGCCGGTCTGGGCCGTGGTCTCCGAGACCGCGCTCTCGGCCGCCTGCGCCATCGCCTCGGCCGCGAGCCGCGTTTACGTCACCCGCACCGGCGAGATGGGCTCCATCGGCGTCGTCGCGCTCCATGTCGACGAGAGCGCCGCCGATGCCATGGCCGGGCGGCAGTACACGCTGATCCATGCCGGGGCGCGCAAGATCGACGGCCATCCGCATGCGCCGCTCGACCCGGCCGCCCATGCCGCGATCCAGGCCGATGTGGACGCGCTGCATGGCGAGCTCGTGACCCTCGTCGCGCGCAACCGCGGGCGCGCGCCAGAGGCCATCCGCGCCATGGAAGCGGCGACGTTTCGCGGGGCCGCCGCCGTCGAGGCCGGGCTGGCCGATGCCGTCGGCGCCACCCGCCAGGCGCTGGCCGACCTTGCTCGCCACATCGGCGCGCCGTCCCGCGCAATCCATACCCTCAAACCCCAAAGGAGACCCTCCGCCATGAGTGAAGACACGCGCCCCGATCCCGTCGCGACCGAGG
>NZ_FOHL01000027.1:0-1376 GCF_900111545.1 Oceanicella actignis | reverse complement strand
AGGTAATCCTCCGGTATGTTCAGGATGCCGGAGAACTCGCGAATCAGGTGGCTGGAACTGGGGCTGCGGCGGTCGTGCTCGATGTCGTTGAGATACTGCGGCGAGATCGACCCGCCGCCCTCTTCCTTCATCACCCGCGCTGCGAGCTCCTTCTGGCTGAGACCAGCCGCCTTGCGCGCCTTCGCGATCGCGCGCCCGAAGGTCATCCCGTCGCTGGACATGGCCGGATCATCGCTGCATTCCCCTGTCAATCCGCTTGTTCGCGGATAGGCGAATCCTTAAGTTAAACTCTCGTTTGAGGCAAGGTGAGGAGGATATCCTCGCTCAGCGAGGGCCGACAGCGCAATCGCCGAAGGAAGTTACCAACCTTAAGGCAACCGTACAAACACACAGCACACTAAATACGAATCACCGTTCGTTTTCGAGATTAGGGTCAGGACTCATTGAGTTTCACAGCCAGAACATTACGGTGGCAGCCAGGGCGACGGCGGAGAGGAAGACCTTTGGGCACCTGTCATAACGGGTCGCAACGCGCCTCCAGTCCTTGAGCCTGCCGAACATGATCTCGATACGGTTGCGGCTTTTGTAGCGTCGCTTGTCGTATGTGACGGGTTTTCCGCGGGACTTCCGGCCCGGGATGCAGGGCGTGATCCCCTTGTCTTTCAGGGCGTCGCGGAACCAATCCGCATCATAGCCTCGATCGGCGAGCAGCCAGTCCGCCCGAGGCAGGCTGCTCAGCAGCGCGGCCGCACCGGTGTAATCGCTGACCTGGCCGGCCGTCATGAAGAACTTGAGTGGGCGGCCTCTGGCATCCGTGACGGCATGCAACTTGGTGTTCATACCGCCCTTGGTTCTGCCAATCAGGCGTCCACGCCCCCCTTTTTCGACCGCAGGCTCGACGCCGTGCGATGGGCTTTCAGATACGTCGCATCGATCATGACCGTCTTCTGATCTGTCGCCTCCGAGGCCAGTCCCTCGAAGATCCTGGCAAACACGCCCATCTCGCTCCAGCGCTTCCACCGGTTGTAGAGCGTCTTGGGCGGGCCATACTCCCGGGGCGCGTCGCACCACCGCAACCCATTGCGATTGATGAAGATTATGCCGCTCAAAACGCGCCGGTCATCGACCCTCGGCTTGCCATGGCTCTTGGGGAAGAACGGCTTCAGCCGCTCCATCTGTTCGTCCGTCAGCCAGAAAAGATTGGTCATGAAGCCCCCACCTGTTTGGGAGCTTGAATCACGCCAACAGGACCGCATCAAGCATATTAATGGGTCCTGAACCTAAGCAACCTGAGGTCTGGAAATTTTGCAGAGAGGGGGTCAGGCATCCTGGCATTCCCACTTGATGTATGCTTTCGTGTCTGAAGCCCATTTTTC
>NZ_FOHL01000029.1:0-1208 GCF_900111545.1 Oceanicella actignis | reverse complement strand
TGCCGGCCCGCCTCGTAGGCCTCGACATCCTCGAGCCGGTACACGACCCGGCCGCCGATCTTGATGAAGGCGGGGCCTTCGCCGCTCCAACGCCAGCGCTCCAGCGTGCGCGGACTGATCTTCCATCGAGCCGCCAGCTCGACCTGATTGAGATGCGTGACTGACATCTTCGTCTCCTTCGCGTTTGGCCGAATGCCTGCGAAGGAAACTGGGGCATGCGCGGGGAGGAGATGAGGAGGTCAGAGGGAGCGGGGACGGGAGGAATGCGGCTTGAGGCGCCCGAAAACGAAAACGGCCGCCCCGAAGGGCGGCCGGATCGCCGGGATTGTGCGGCGTCAGACTTCGAGCCAGCAATTGGAGCCGCTTTCCCGAATGACCTCCCGCCATGTCGGGTGGCCTCCGAAGAGATCCTTCAATCTCTTCACCGAAGGCCCGCATTCGGCTTCCTCGAGAATGCGGGCCACCGGCAGGACCGGGTCGCCGTCAAGCCAGGCCTCGGCCAGCATGGCGACGGCGATCTTCTGCTTGCCGCCGGTGAACTCGTGCCATTTGCCGTGGACAATCAGCACGCCGCCATCGCCGGAGACCCAGACAGGCCCCTGGTGCGACGGGCCCTTGAGCAGCCGTGCCGCAAGGATTTCGGGGGCAATTGCAAGCCCGTCCTCGTGTTCGACCAAATCCTCCAGCGCGACGAGCTCGTGACCCCGGACGAACGGAACGGGCATTCGTCCCGGCGGGTCGAGAACGATGACCACGCGAAGACCGTCGGATGGCCGACGCTGGACGAGTTCGCGGAAGGCCGCGAAACCCTCCGGCCTGGTCAGCCCCCGCGCCACCCATATCCCCACCCGAGCGGCACGCCTTGGCAGCCGCGCCGTCCCGAAATCCAGCGCCACGTCGTCGAGATACGGCACCGCGTCATTTTCGAGCGAACAATCGAGCTTGGCGACAACTCGCCGAGCTGCTGCCGCCATGTCCAACGCATGGACGCGGCGGCGCTCGCTCGCGCGCTCGTCCTGCCAGGCCCAATTGCCCAGGTGACCCGGATGCCCGGTGATGGGGTGGGCGATGACAGGCGTGGGCGTGTCGTCAAGATCGTCCGCCGCGACGATGCATGTGCTGCTGCCATGCGGCACGAGGAGCCCCGCTTTCATCAACGCCTCGCCCGCGCCGCGCATCTGCGCCAGGGCGAGGGCCGAGACCCGCGC